>DATMKZ010000067.1:0-19053 GCA_035570795.1 Rhizomicrobium sp. | reverse complement strand
AAGACCTATGAGATCCCCGCCGGCAGCTTCGTCGCGGAGCCCGTGAACACCTGGCACTATGGCGTCAACAACGGGACGGGGCCGCTCAAGGTGCTGGTGATCGACCAGGTGCCGCACGGCGTGGCGAAGAACATGGTCCTGAAAGTGCCATGAGCGGTGTCGTCGTCAGCGTCAGCTGCGATGGCGCGCACCAGTTCAGCAAGCCGCCGCGCGGCAGCATCCGCCTGATCGAGGGCCTCGGCGTCGAGGGCGACGCGCATCTGGGCGTGACGGTGCAGCACCTGTCGCGCATCAAGCGCGATCCGACCACGCCCAACCTGCGCCAGGTGCATCTGATCCACGCCGAATTGCACGACGAGCTGCGCGGCAAGGGCTTCACCGTCGGCGCCGGCGACATGGGCGAGAATGTCACGACGCGCGGCATCGATCTGCTCGGCCTGCCGCTGAACGCACGGCTGCATTTGGGCGCGAGCGCCGTTGTCGAAGTGAAGGGCCTGCGCAACCCCTGCCACCAGATCGACACGTTCGAGAAGGGCATGATGCACGCCTGCCTCGACAAGGACGCGGACGGCAGCCTGATCCGCAAGGCAGGCATCATGGGCATCGTCATCGCGGGTGGCGAGGTGCGACCGGGCGACGCGATCCGAGTGGTGTTGCCAGACGGGCCGCAGGAGAGACTGTTGGCGATCTAGCGTCCTCTCCCCGCTGCGGGGAGAGGAAAGCGCACTCAATACCCCAGCAACGTCGCATACCTGTCGCGGTGATATGACGAGCCGCCGAAGGTCGCCTCTTGGGCGCGGGCGCGCTTCAAGTAGAGACCGGCGTCGTGCACGTCGGTCATGCCGATGCCGCCATGCATCTGCACCATCTCGTTCGACACCAGGTGCACCGCATCGCCGACCTTGGCCTTGGCGAGCGAGGCGAGTTGCGCCACGTCGTTGGCGTCGCGGTCGATGGCGGCAAGCGCGCCCTCGACGCAGGAACGCGCCAACTCGAGATCGGTGAACATCTTGGCGGCGCGGTGCTGCAGCGCCTGGAACGTGCCGATGACCTGGCCGAACTGCACGCGGGTCTTGAGATAATCGAGCGTGACCTCGAAGGATTGCACTGCCTGGCCGAGCATTTCGGCAGCGAGGCCGGCGCGGGCACGGTCGAGCGTCGCTTCGAGCGGGCCGAAGCCCTGGTCGGCGGCGCCGAGCACTTCACCTTCGACGCCATTGAAGGTCAGATTGGCGTAGCCGCGGGAATCTACCGTCTTGAGCCTGTCGCGCGTCAGGCCGGCCGCCTTGCCGTCGACCAGCACCAGCGTGACGCCGTTCTTGTCGCCCGGTTTGCCGCCGGTGCGCGCCGCCACGATGATGAGATCGGCGGTACCGCCGTCGAGCACAAAACTTTTCTTGCCGCTCAGCTTGTAGCCAGCGCCGGACTTCTCGCCCTTCAACGCCACTTTCTCCGGCGCGTGATGGGCACCTTCGTCGACCGCCAGCGTCGCGATCAGCTTGCCCTCGGCGATGGCCGGCAGGTACTTCTTCTTCTGCGCGTCGTTGCCGGCGAGCAGCAGCGCAGTCGTCGCCGTCAGCGCGGTCGAGATCAGCGGCGACGCCGTCAGCGTGCGGCCGGTCTCTTCCAGCACCAGGCCGAGCGTCATGTAGCCGAGCCCCGTACCGCCAAACTCCTCGGGGACGAGGATGCCGGCCCAGCCCATCTCGGCCATCTCCTTCCACGCCGCGCGGTCGAAGCCGTCGGCGTTGCCGCTGTCGCGAACTTTGCGGAACGCCGTGACGGGTGATTTTTCCTGCACCCACGACTTCGCGCCGTCGCGGATCATTGTCTGTTCTTCGTTCAAGACTGCCATTGTTCGTTACCCCGGTGATTTCAGCTTATTGGTGATCGAGAAGGCCAAGAATGCGCTTGGCGATGATGTTGTTCTGGATTTCGGCCGAGCCGCCAAAGATGGTAGTGGCCTTGCCGCCCAGCCAGCCACGCACTGTAGCGATCTCGTCGGCGCTGTAGCCGTCGCCGTCCCAGCCGAGGCCCTGGTGACCCATGATCTCGACCAGCAACTCGGCGCGGTCCTGGCCGATGCGCGAGCCGGCATTCTTCATGATCGAGGTGGTGGTCGATGGTCCGGAATTGCCCTTGGCTTCCAGCATCGCACGCTGAATGGTGAGCATGAACATGCGGGTGTCCATCATGTGCTGCGTCAAGCGGGCGCGCAGGTCGGCGTCGGCGATGCGACCTTTGTCGTCGGTGCCGACATAGGCCTTGGCGACGGCGTCGAGGCTGCGAGTCTCGCCGCCGCGGTTGAGGCCGCCGCCGGCGACGCCGCCGCCGAGGCCGGCGCGCTCGAACTGGAGCAGGCGCTTGCCGATGGTCCAACCGCCGTTGAGCGGGCCCATCAGGTTCTCCTTGGGTACCTTCACATCGGTGAAGAAAGTCTCGCAGAACGGTGAATTGCCGCTGATAAGCCGGATCGGACGCACTTCGACGCCCGGCGACTTCATGTCGATCAGCAGGAACGAGATGCCTTCATGCTTCTTGGTGTTGTCGGTGCGCACCAGCGCGAAGCACATGTCGGCGTATTGCGCGCCCGAGGTCCACACTTTCTGGCCGTTGACCAGGAAATGATCGCCCTTGTCGATGCATTGCGTGCGCAGGCTGGCGAGGTCCGAGCCGGCGCCCGGCTCGGAATAGCCCTGGCACCACCACACCTCGCCCTTGACGATGCCAGGGACGTGCTTGGCCTTCTGTTCGGGACTGCCATATTCCAACAGCGTCGGGCCGAACATCATCACGCCCATGCCCCCGATCGGATTCCAGGCACCGAGGCGGTTCATCTCCTGTTGCAGCACGCGGACCTCAGCGCCCGAGAGGCCGCCGCCGCCATATTGCCTGGGATAGGTCGGCGTGCCCCAGCCCTTGTCGCCCATCGCCTTTTTCCATTTGGCGTAGTCGCCGCCCGTGGCCGGGCCGTCCTCGCCCATCATCATGCCGGAGCGGCCTTTGAGCGACGGCGGAAAATTGGCTTCGAGCCAGCTTCGCGCTTCGGCGCGGAAAGCCTCCAGGTCGGTATCGATTTTCTCGGCGGCACTCATTCTTCTCTTTCTCCGATCTTCGAAGCGGGGCGATGCCCCTCTTCGTCTCTCACGCGCTATGCTCGTTCGATCCACCTTCCCGCAACAACGGGGAAGGAGAGTCTCTTATTGGTGGTCGAGCAGGCCAAGGATGCGCTTGGCGATGATGTTGCTCTGGATTTCGTTTGAGCCGCCATAGATCGACTGCGCCTTGCCCGAGAGCCAGTTGCGCGTCGCGTCGATTTCGTTCTTGGAATAGGTGTCGCCGTCCCAGCCGAGGCCCTGGAAGCCCATGATCTCGATCAAGAGCTCGGCGCGGTCCTGGTTCACCTTGACGTTGGCGTTCTTCATGATCGAGGTCACGGCGGACGGACCCTGGCTCGCGCGCGCGTCGTCCTGCATGCGCTGCACCGTCAGGCGCATCGCCGAGACGTCCATCATGTGAGCGGCGACGCGGGCGCGCAGATCCGGATCGGCGATCTGGCCATGGGCGTCGGTGCCGACATAGGCCTTGGCAATCTCATCGAGGCTGCGCAGGTCGGCGCCGCGGAAGCTGGCGCCGCGCGCATTGCCGCCTTGTCCGTCGCGCTCGAACTGGAGCAGGCGCTTGCCGACCGTCCAGCCGCCGTTGAGCGGCCCCATCAGGTTTTCCTTGGGTACCTTCACATCGGTGAAGAAGGTCTCGCAGAACGGCGAGTTGCCGCTGATCAGCCTGATCGGGCGCGTCTCGATGCCGGGCGACTTCATGTCGATCAGCAGGAACGAGATGCCCTCGTGCTTTTTCGTATTGTCGGTGCGCACCAGGCAGAAGCACCAATCGGCATATTGCGCGCCGCTGGTCCAGATTTTCTGGCCGTTGACGAGGAAATGGTCGCCCTTGTCGACCGCCTGGGTGCGCAGGCTGGCAAGGTCGGAGCCGGCGCCGGGTTCGGAATAGCCCTGGCACCAGCGCACCGTGCCGTGGGCGATGCCCGGCATGTGCTTTTTCTTCTGCTCGTCATTGCCGTATTCCAGCAGCGTCGGCCCGAACATCGCGACACCCATGCCGCCGATCGGATTGAAGGCGCCCAGCCGCGCCATCTCCTGGCCGAGCACGCGCGCCTCGGCCTTGGAGAGGCCGCCGCCCCATGGCTTGGGCCAGGCGGCGATGCCCCAGCCCTTGTCGCCCATGGCCTTCTTCCATTTCAGGAAGTCCGGCTCCTGCGAGCCGAAGCCTTCCATGAAGGAGAGTGCGTTGGCGCCTTTCAAAGATGACGGAAAATTGGCCTCCAGCCAGCGGCGCGCCTCGGCGCGAAAGACTTCGAGGTCGGTATCGATTTGCGGTGCCGCACTCATTCGCATCTCTCCCGGTCCGGCGAATAGCGAATAGCGAGTGGCGAATAGGGGTCGCCCAACTCGCTACTCGCCATTCGCCATTCGCTTTTTTTCTTCATTGATGATCCATCAGGCCCAGCACGCGCTTGGAGATGACGTTGAGGTTCACCTCGGACGTGCCGCCTTCGATCGAATTGCCCTTGGCGCGCAGCATGCCGCGCATCGCGGCGATCTCGCCGGGCTTGTAGGCGTCGCCTTCCCAGCCGAGGCTCTGCATGCCCAGCGCCTCGACCATAAGTTCGGTGCGCTCCTGATTGATCTTCGCCGCGGCGTATTTGATGATCGAGGTGGCGGCCGAGGGGCCCTTGCCCTGCTTCGATTCTTCCTCGGCGCGGCGCACCGTCAGCGCGAAGGCGCGGGCCTCCATTTTGTGCGTCGTGATGCGGCCGCGCAGGTCGGCGTCGGCGAGTTTGCCGTCCTCCCGGCCGAGATAGTCCATCGCCGCGTGCTCGATGTCGTAGGCGCCGCCGCCTCCGCCGCCGAAGCCGCCGGCCGAGATGTTCTGGCGCTCATATTGCAGCAGACGCTTGGCGATCTCCCAGCCGCCATTGAGCTTTCCGACGAGCTGAGCCTTGGGCACTTTCACGTCGGTGAAGAAGGTCTCGCAGAACGGCGACTGGCCGCTGATCAGCTTGATAGGGCGTGGCTCGACGCCGGGCGAAGCCATATCGAACAACAGGAAGGAGATGCCTTCGTGTTTCTTGCTGTTGTCGGTGCGCACAAGACAGAAGATCCAGTCGGCCTTGTCGGCGTACGAGGTCCATATCTTCGAGCCGTTGAGCAGGTAGTGGTCGCCCTTGTCGACGGCCTGGGTGCGCAGGCCCGCGAGATCGGAGCCGGCGCCGGGCTCGGAATAGCCCTGGCACCAACGGATCTCGCCCTTGACGATGCCGGGCAGGAATTTCTTTTTCTGCTCTTCGTTCGCGTATTCGAGCAGCACCGGCCCCAGCATCCAGATGCCGAACGACATCAGTGCCGGCCGCGCCTTGAGGCGCGCCAATTCCTGCGTCAGGACGCGGCTTTCCGCATTGGAAAGTCCGCCGCCGCCATACTCTTTGGGCCAGGTCGGCGCAGTCCAGCCCTTGGCCGCCATGCGGTCGAGCCAGAGCTTCTGCTCCGGATTCTTGAAGGTGGCGCGGCGGCCGCCCCAGATGGAATTGTCGTCGTCGTCGGTCACTGCGGCGGCCGCGCCGCGCATGCTGGGCGGACAATTGGCCTCGAGCCAAGCACGGGTTTCGGCGCGGAAGGTCTCGAGATCGTTCATGTCCTCACCAATCCGGGCGCCTGTCTTCGGTGCCCATCCGGGCACATTGATCGCGGCCCGGTGCGCTTTAACTGTAGCGGTGTACGAGGCCAGCGCAACGGCCCGCATACCGGCGCTTCTAAGCATAGGCATTATCAGGCGGCGGACCCGCAAGTCCATGATGCCGCAGCGATAACCGTGGCCGTGAAAAACACATCATAAATGACGTAAAATGCTAGCCGGGCGGTGGCGTCCAGCCCTGCGGCGCCACGATCAGCCTGTAGGCCTTGTCGTCCCTGAGCCAATCCTGCGCCGCTTTCTGCACGTCCTCGGCCGTCACGCTCTTGAGGTCGGGCAACGTCGAACGGATGACGTCGAGCAGGCGCGGATTCTGCTGCGCGCCGCCGAGCAGCGACAGCCAGTATTCGTTGGTCTGCTGCTGCCGCTCGATGTCCTGGATGCGCGGACCGCGGGCGCGTTCCAATTCCGCGTCGCCGACCTTGGTCTTCTTCAGGTCGGCCACGACGGCCGCCACCTCGGTGTAGAAATTGGCGATGCTGGACGGCGGAATCTGCGCCAGCGCATAGAGGAAGCCGTAGTCGTCCGTCATCAGCGAGGCATAGGACGCAGCACCCGGCGTGTAGGTGATGCCTTCGCGGGTGCGCAGATCGTCGAGCAGGCGCTGCGCGAAAATCTCCGATAGCACGCGCAAGGTGCGCTGCAGCCTCATGTCGGAAAAGAACCCCTTGGTCGGCCAGACGATGGCGGCGACCGCCTGGTTGGCGGCGCCGGTGTGGAACAGCATGACGGGCCTCGCCGGCGCGGCCGGGAAATGCTCGTCTCCCGCCACCGGCGGTCCGGCGGCGGGACGGCGCGGCAGTGCGCCGAAGGTCGCCGCCACAGAACGGATCGCCTGGTCGACCGTGACGTCGCCAACCATGGTGACGTCGAGTGGCCCCGACGCCAGGGCCGGCGCGAGGACGGCCTTCTCGCCGTCGACGCTGGCGCCGCCCGCCTCCTGTAGCGTCGGCAGACGCCAGCGCGGATCGCCGCCGCGCACCAGACCGTAAAGCTCGCGCGACAAGAGGCCGGACGGCGAGGTCTCGGCCTCGGCATAATTGCCGGCATAGGCGATGCGCGTCTGGTCCAGCGCCTCGGGCTGCCACGCCGGATCGGTGACATAGGCGGCGAGAACCTGAAGCTCGGCATCGAGGTCCTCGACACGGGCCTGACCGGCGAGCGAGAACTCGTCGTCGCCGAGGCTCAGCGAGGCGCCCCACAGCCTGTTGGCCATGCGCTTTTGCAGATCGTCGATGCTGTAGCGGGCGAGGCCCCCCTGCACGAAGGCGCCCGACAGCGCCCAGGCGGACGACATGCGGTCGCGCGGCAAGCCGCTGCGGCCCGCGCCGATGCGCACATTCATCAGGATCTGCCCGACATGCAGCTGCGTCGGCTTGACCGTCAACGTCACGCCATTGGCGAAGCGCACGAAGGTGACGCCGAGATCGGCGACCGTGTTTTTCGCCGTGACCGTTCCGGGTTTGCCGAATTTGCCATAAGGCCAGGGCGGCAGCGCGACCGACGCTGTGACCGCCAGCGGCGTCGTGTCGGCCTCGCCGAGCGCCGCCGTCACCGCCGCCGCGCCGCCCGGCATCGGCGACGCGCTGCTGACGAAGACCAGCGGGCCGGTGCCGCCGAAGATGTATTGCAAGGCCTCGGAAACGCGCGCCGCGGTCAGGCCCTTCACGACCTCCTCATACAGCGCGAGGTCCGAAGCGGGCGCCGTGAAAACGGTATTCTCGTCTGCCGACCGCAGCAGGCCGTTCATCACCTGGGACGACGGCGTGGTATCGGCGGCGGCGGCGTTGCCCTGAAAGAAGGTGCGCAGCTGGGCCACGACCTGGTCGACTTCGTCCTGGTTGACGCCATGCGCCAGGACGTCGCGCCAGGCCCGCTCGGCGGCTTTCAAGCCGTCGACGCCCTGGCCGGAGCGATAATCGACGATCAGCTCGGTGACGTCGGCGACGTCCGCCATGTGGGAATGGCTGGCCGACGCGGCGATGAACGGCGGATTGGCGCCGTGCGCCAACATCGACAGGCGCTGGTTGAGCACGCCGAGCGCCACGAAGCGCAGCACGTCACGCGTCTCGTTGGCCTTGTTGTCCGGCGAGCCGTCATAGGGCCGCAGCCAGTTGAAAACGATGTAGGGCTGAGCGCCGGCTTCGGTGAAAAGCCGGACGCCGTCGGGATGCTGCGCCGGCGCGGTGTAGGGTATGACGGGGCGCGGCGGCGCCTTGGCGTGCCAGTTCGAGAAGCTCGCCTTGATCTTGGCTTCGAGCGCATCGGGATCGATGTCGCCGACGATCATCAGCGTGGCGCGCTCGGGCCGGTACCAGGCCTCGTAGAAATTGCGGATCAGCTGCGGCGTGGCATGCGCGATGATGCTTTCCAGGCCGATTGGTGTCAGCGCCGCGGCGGAGCGGTCGCCGTAGAGAAAGGCGAGGTCGGACATGCGCACATGCGAGGCCGGCACGTCGCGCAGATGCGCTTCGGCCAACACCACGTTGCGTTCGGTGTCCAGCGCGGCCTGCGTGATGTTGAGCTCGCCGGCGATCTCGCGCAGTAGCAGCAGCGCGGTGTCGACCGAGGCCGCGTCGTTCTTGGGCATGTCGAACGAGAAGACGGTCTGCGTCGGATAGGTGAAGGCGTTGGTGTCCGCACCGAAGGTGAGGCCGAGGCTCTGCAGGATCTTGACCGTGTCGCCGTCGGCGACATGGGCCGAGCCGCGAAACGCCATGTGTTCGAGCATGTGGGCGATGCCCTGTTCGTCATCGCGCTCCATCAGCGAGCCGGCATCGATGCGCAGGCGCAGCGAGACGCCGCCGGTCGGCGTCGCGTTGCGCTTGATCGCATAGCGCATGCCGTTGGGCAGCGTGCCGAAGCGCACCGAGGCATCGGCCGGAAGATCGCTGTTCGCCTGCGGCCAGGGCGTTACCGGCGCCTCGGCCCGGGCGGCACCCGCGACGAGCAACAGGGCGGCGAGCGCGGCAGGCATCCAGCGCGAGAGCAATGTCATGGACTGTCCTTGGACGGAGGGCGGATGGTACGCGCCTGCACAAAGTGGAAGCGCCGATTGTCAGAGACGCCGCGGTCCGGTCAAGCCCGACTTGGTAAATAGCGCGTCAGAATAAGGTTTCAGCGCGGCAATTCACTCGCGCCCATCAGGAATTCGTCGACCGCGCGCGCCGCCTGACGGCCTTCGCGGATCGCCCAGACGACCAGCGACTGGCCCCGGCGCATGTCGCCGCAGGCGAAAATCCTCGCCGCGCTGGTCTTGTAGTCGGCGGTATTGGCCTTGACGTTGCCGCGCGGATCGAGCGCCACGGCCGCCTGCTCCACGAGGCCGTGCCTGCGAGGACCGAGGAACCCCATCGCCAGGAGGATCAGGTCGGCCTTGAGTTCGAAATCGCTGCCTTCGATCTCGCGCATATGGAGGCGTCCGTCGGCGCCCCTGGCCCACTCGACGCGCACGCATTCGAGCGCCGCGACCTTGCCGTCCTTGCCGAGGGCGCGCCTGCTCAAGACCGACCAGTCGCGACCGGCGCCTTCCTCATGGCTGGAGGAGGTGCGCAGCTTGAGCGGCCAGTCGGGCCAGGTCAGCGCCTTGCTTTCCTTGTCCGGCGGCCGGGATAGGATCTCGAGCTGCGTGACAGAGGCGGCGCCGTGGCGGTTCGAGGTGCCGATGCAGTCCGAGCCGGTGTCGCCGCCACCGATGACGACGACGTGCTTGCCCTTCGCGCTGAGCGTGCCGTTCGGCGCCGCCTTGCTTTCGGGATCGCCGGCGACGCGCTTGTTCTGCTGGGTGAGGAAATCCATCGCGTAGTGGATGCCGGAAAGTTCGCGGCCGGCAACCTCCAGATCGCGCGGGTTCTCGGCGCCACCCGCCATCACCAGCGCATCGTAGTCCTGCAGCAGCATGGCGACCGGCATACCGGCGCCGACCTCGACGCCGGGTTGGAAGGTGACGCCTTCGGCCTCCATCTGGCGCATGCGCCGGTCGATGGGATGCTTCTCCATCTTGAAGTCGGGAATGCCATAGCGCAGCAGGCCGCCTATGCGGTCGCTCTTCTCGAACACGGTGACGCGGTGGCCGGCGCGCGCCAGCTGCTGGGCGCAGGCAAGGCCCGCCGGACCCGAGCCGACCACGGCGACGTTCTTGCCGGTCTTGCGCGGCGCCACCACCGGCACGATCCACTTTTCTTCCCAGCCACGGTCGACGATCTGGCACTCGATGGTTTTGATGGTGACCGGGTTGTCGTCGATGTTGAGCGTGCAGGACGCCTCGCACGGCGCCGGGCAGACCCTTCCTGTAAATTCGGGAAAGTTATTGGTCGAATGCAGCGACTCGAGCGCGGCGCGCCATTGGTCGCGATAGACGAGGTTGTTCCAGTCGGGGATCAGATTGTTGACCGGGCAGCCAGTGTGACAATAGGGGATGCCGCAATCCATGCAGCGTGAAGCCTGCCGGCCGACCTCGGAATAGGGCAGCGGGTGGACGAATTCGCGATAGTGCTGGCGGCGCTCCTCCGGCTTGGCGGTGCCGCGATCCAGCCGTTCAACCTGCAGGAAACCCGAAGGATTGGCCATGGCTATTCCGCCGCCACGGCGCGCAGGCCACGCTTCTCTCGCTTGAGATCGGCGAGCGCCTTGGCGTAATCGCCCGGCATCACCTTGAAGAAGCGCGTCAGGGCGACGTCCCAGTTATCGAGCAGGTCGCGGGCCCGCGCGCTGCCGGTGTAGAGATGATGGCGCTCGATCAGGAGGCGCAGGCGCTCGGCGTCGAAGCGCAGGGGATCGCCCATGCCGCTGTCGGCGGTGCTCAACGAGCGCGAACGCGGCGCCTCGGCATCCTCGCCGCCCGATGCGGCGACGATGGGTTCGAGCCGGACCATCGACATATTAAAGCGTTCCTGGAAGGTCTCGGCGCTCATCTTACCGTCGACGTTGTAGACATAGGCGATGCCGCCAGACATGCCGGCGGCGAAATTGCGCCCGATGCGGCCCAGCACGACGACGACGCCGCCGGTCATGTATTCGCAGCCATGGTCGCCGGTGCCCTCAACCACGGCGACGGCGCCGGAATTGCGCACCGCGAAGCGCTCGCCGGCGACGCCTTCGATATAGGCTTCGCCCGCGATGGCGCCGTAGAGGCAGGTGTTGCCGACGATGATGTTCTCGGTAGGCTCGCGCCGCGTCGGCTTGGGCTGGCGCACCACGACGCGGCCGCCGGACAGGCCCTTGCCGACATAGTCGTTGCTGTCGCCGGTGAGCTCGAGGCTGACACCACGCGCCAGGAAGGCGCCGAAGCTTTGCCCCGCGGTGCCGGCGAAGCGCACGACGATGGTGTCTTCGGGCAGGCCGGCATGGCCATGGCGCCGCGCCACCTGGCCCGACAGCATGGCGCCGACGGTGCGGTCGACGTTGCGGATGGACCGCTCGAGCGCAACCTTCTGGCCGCTTTCGATGGCCGGACGCGCCGCCGCGATCAGGTCATGGTCCAGCGCGGTGGCGAGATTGTGGTTCTGCTTCTCGCAGTGATGGATCGCGACGCCCGCCTTCGGCACCGGCTGGTACAGCAGCCGCGTGAGATCGACGCCCTTGGCCTTCCAATGCGTGACGGCTTCGACCATGTCGAGCCGGTCGACGCGACCGGTCATCTCCGCGAGGCTGCGGAAGCCGAGCGCCGCCATGATCTCGCGCAATTCCTCGGCGACAAAGAAGAAATAATTGATCACATGCTCTGGCAGGCCGGTGAAGCGCTTGCGCAGCACCGGGTCCTGGGTCGCGACACCGACCGGGCAGGTGTTGAGGTGGCATTTGCGCATCATGATGCAGCCGGCCGCGATCAGTGGCGCGGTGGCGAAACCGAACTCGTCGGCGCCGAGCAGCGCGCCTATCGCGACGTCCCTGCCCGTTCGGATGCCGCCGTCGACCTGCACCGCGATGCGGCCGCGCAGGCCGTTGAGCACCAACGTCTGCTGGGTTTCAGCAAGACCGATCTCCCACGGCGAGCCGGCATGGGTCAGCGATGTCAGTGGCGAAGCGCCGGTGCCGCCTTCGAAACCGGAGATCGTGACGTGATCAGCGCGGCATTTGGCGACACCGGCGGCAACGGTGCCGACGCCGACCTCGGACACCAGCTTGACCGAGATGCGGGCCTGGTCGTTGACGCTCTTGAGATCGCGGATGAGCTGCGCCAGATCCTCGATCGAATAGATGTCGTGATGCGGCGGCGGCGAGATCAGGCCGACGCCCGGCGTCGCGTGGCGCACGGCCGCGATATGCTTGTCGACCTTGTGGCCGGGCAGTTGGCCGCCCTCGCCGGGCTTGGCGCCCTGCGCCATCTTGATCTGGATGTCGTCGGCGTTGACGAGATATTCCGTGGTCACGCCGAAGCGGCCCGAGGCGACCTGCTTGATCTTCGAGCGCATCGAATCGCCGTTGGCGAGCGGCACATAGCGGTCGGACTCCTCGCCGCCTTCGCCCGTGTTGGAGCGTCCACCGATGCGGTTCATGGCGATGGCGAGCGTGGTATGCGCCTCACGCGAGATCGAGCCGAAGCTCATCGCGCCGGTGGAAAAGCGCTTGACGATCTCCACCGCCGGCTCGACCTCGGCGAGCGCCAGCGGCTTGTCGGCCGGCTTGAAGCGCATCAGGCCGCGCAGGGTGAGCAGGCGCTCGCTCTGCTCGTTGATGCCGGCGGCGAAGACGCGGTAGTCGTCCTGCACGTTGCCGCGCACGGCATGCTGCAGCCGGGAGACCGTCTCCGGCGTCCAGGCGTGATCCTCGCCACGCAGGCGGAAGGCATAGTCGCCACCGGCGTCGAGCATGTGGCGATAAAGCGGACTGTCGCCATAGGCGTCGCTGTGGCGGCGGACGCAATCGGCCGCGATCTCCCTGATGCCGACACCTTCGATGGTCGTCGCGGTGCCGGTGAAGTATTTCTCGACGAAGGCCGAGGCGAGCCCGACCGCGTCGAAGATCTGCGCGCCGCAATAGGACTGGTAGGTCGAGATGCCCATCTTGGACATCACCTTCATGACGCCCTTGCCGATCGCCTTGATGTAGTTCTTCTGCACCTCATAGGGCTTGAGCGCGAAGCCGCGCTGCACGCGGATCTGCTCCAGCGTCTCGAAGGCGAGATAGGGATTGATCGCCTCGGCGCCGTAACCGGCCAGGGCGCAGAAATGATGGACCTCGCGGGCTTCGCCGGTCTCCAGCACGAGACCTGTCTGCATGCGCAGGCCCAGCCGCACCAGATGATGATGCACCGCCGCCGTCGCCAGCAGCGCCGGCACCGCGATGCGCTCCGGCGAGACCTCGCGGTCCGAGAGGATCAGGATGTTGGCGTCGAGCAGGACGTTGTTGACGGCCTCGTTGCAGATGCGCTCGATCGCGCGCTCCAGGCCCGCCGCGCCGTCGTTCGCGTCCCAGGTGATGTCGATGGTCATGGTGCGAAAGGCGCCGTCGAGCAGCGTCTCGATGGAGCGCACCTTTTCGAGGTCGGCATTGGTCAGTACCGGCTGCGAAACCTCCAGCCGCTTGTACGTGCCGGCCTGGCGGCCATAGAGGTTCGGGCGCGGCCCGATCATCGAGACCAGCGACATGACCAATTCCTCGCGGATCGGATCGATCGGCGGATTGGTGACCTGCGCGAAGTTCTGCTTGAAATAGTTGTAGAGCAGCTTGGGCTTGGACGAGAGCACGGCCAGCGGCGTGTCGGTGCCCATCGAGCCGACCGGATCCTCGCCCGCCTCGGCCATCGGCTCGAGGAAGAACTGGATGTCTTCCTGCGTGTAGCCGAACGCCTGCTGGCGATCGAGCAGCGCGGACGGATCGTTAGCCGGCGCCGATTGCTCGTCGGGCAGGTCGAGCTCCTCGAGTTTGAACTGCGTCTTCTTCAGCCACTCTTCGTAGGGCTTGGCGTTGGCGAGGGTGCGCTTGATCTCCTCGTCCTCGATGATGCGCCCCTCCTCGAGGTCGATCAGCAGCATCTTGCCGGGCTGCAGGCGCCATTTGCGCACGATCTTCTCGTCCGGCACCGGCAGCACGCCGGCCTCGGACGCCAGGATGCAGATGTCGTCGTCGGTGACGATGTAGCGCGCCGGGCGCAGGCCGTTGCGGTCCAGCGTGGCGCCGATCTGGCGGCCGTCGGTGAAGGCGATGGCGGCCGGGCCGTCCCACGGCTCGATCAGCGCCGCGTGATATTCGTAGAAGGCGCGGCGCCGCGCATCCATCTGCTTGTTGCCGGCCCAGGCCTCCGGGATCAGCATCATCATCGCATGCGCGATGGGATAGCCGCCGGCGATCAGAAGCTCGAGCGCGTTGTCGAGGCTCGCCGTGTCGGACTGGCCGTGCGGGATCAGCGGCCACATCTTGTCGAGGTCGGGACCCAGCAGGTCGGATTCCATCGTGCGGCGGCGGGCATTCATCCAGTTGACGTTGCCGCGATGGGTGTTGATCTCGCCATTGTGGGCGATGAAGCGATAGGGATGCGCCAGCTTCCATGACGGGAAGGTATTGGTGGAGAAGCGCTGATGCACCAGCGCCAGCGCCGATCTGGTCAGCGGATTCTTGAGGTCGAGATAGAAACGCCCCACATCCGGCGCCAGCAGCAGGCCTTTGTAGACTACGGTGCGGGTGGAGAAGGACGGCATGTAGAATTGCGCGATGCTGGGCAGCTTGTGCTTCTTGGCGAGCGCCTGCAGCGGGTTCTGCGTCTGCTTGCGGATGGTCAGGAGCTTGCGCTCGAAGGTGTCCTGGTCTTTGACGTCTGCGCCGTGCGCCAAGATGGCTTGGCGGATCAGCGGCATCTGCTCGAGCACAGTCTTGCCGAGGCCGGCCGGATCGGTCGGCACGTCGCGCCAGCCGATCAGGCGCTGGCCTTCGTTCTTGATGAAGCGCTCGAACTGCTTGACGACGATGTCGCGCGCCTTGGCCTCGGGCGGCAGGAAGCACATGGCGACGGCATAGTGACCAGGTTGCGGCAGGACGAGGCCGGCGCCCTTGGCCCAGTCGCGCAACAACGCATCGGGGATCTGAATCAGGCAACCGGCGCCGTCGCCGACCAGGGGATCGGCCCCGACGGCTCCGCGGTGATCGAGATTTATGAGGAGCTGGAGGCCTTGAGCGATGATTTCATTGGATTTTTCGCCCTTGATATTGGCCACGAAGCCGACGCCGCACGAGTCGTGCTCGTTGCGGGGGTCATAAAGCCCCTGTTTCGGCGGCAAGCCTGACATATTCTTCCATACTCAAGAGCCCGGATTGAGCAATCAACGTGCTCAATTACCGTCCGCGGAGAACATAAAGTGCCAAATGCCGCGCTGCAACAGGCCATGCCGCCACGGTGGGCAGCTACCCACAGAACGCGGGGCTAGGCCGCGGGCTGGGCCAGCGCCAAGCCCTGCCGGGCGAGGCGGATCGTGACCCTGGTGCCTTGGCCGACGGCACTTTCTATGTGCAGCGAACCGCCATGGAGTTCGACCAAGCTCTTGGCCAGCGGCAGACCTAGGCCGGTGCCCTCATATTTCCGCTCCAGCCGGCTGTCGACCTGGCCGAAGGCGGTCAGCGCCACCTGGACGTCCTGCGGCGACATGCCGATGCCGGTGTCGGTGACCGAGGCGGAAATCGTCGGGCCTTCGTCGGTCGCGGCCAGCGCGATGGTGCCGCCGGCCTCCGTGAACTTGATGGCATTGGACAACAGGTTGAGGAAGATCTGGCGCAGCTTGGCGGCCTCGCCGAAGACCGGCAGTTCGCGGTCGAGACCCGAGACGACGAGTTTCAGTTTCGCCTCGGCGCATTGCTCGGCCATCATGCGGGCGCTGTCGTTCAGCACGTCGGCGAGATCGACCGGCTGCGGCTTCAGTTCCATCTTGCCGGCTTCGCTCTTGGACAGGTCGAGTACGCTGTTGATGACTTCGAGCAGGTGGCGGCCCGAGCGCATAATGTCGCCGGAATATTCGACATAGCGTGGATTGCCGAGCGCGCCGAATACCTGCCCCGAGAGAATCTCCGAGAAGCCGATGATGGCGTTGAGCGGCGTGCGCAGCTCGTGGCTCATATTGGCGAGGAACCGCGATTTGGCGGCGCTGGCCGCCTCGGCGTCCTGCTTGGCCTGCCGGAAGCTCTCCTCGCGCTGTTTGATGTCGGTGAAGTCGCTGACGAAGATGATCTTGCCGTTTTCGCTGGTGGGATCGACCGAGAGGCGCACCCAACGTCCGTCGCCGAGGCGGTGCTCGCCATTGCCTTCGGACGGCCCGTACAGGAACTCGTCCTGTCCCACGAACTGCGAATGGATCAACGCGTTGACGTAGCGATAGGGCGCGCCGGGCACCAACTCGTCCGCCACGCCGGGAAAGAAGCTGCGTAGGCGGCTGTTGAGGACGACGACCTGGCCCTGCTGGTCGACCAGCATGACGCCCTGCTCGGAGGTCTCGAGTGCGTCGGTCAGGCGGACCTCGGCGGAGGCGGCGCGCTGCGTCTCGCGCGCCATCATGGCGCGGATATTGTCCTGCATCACCGTCATGGAGCGCAGCAGTGTGCCGGTCTCGTCCTGGCCGCCGGGCGGAATGGTGGTCTCGAATTCGCCGCCGGCGATGCGGTCGGCGACGGAGGCGGCCTGCGACAGCGGCCGCGCGATGCGCCGGGCGAGCAGCACTGTGATGAGGAAGGCGAGCAGGATCGACGCGGCCAGGCCGCCGACCAGCACGTAGCTGAAATGCGAGATCGCATCGACCGCCTTGCGCCGGCCGACGAAGCTGTGATCGGTGTTGAACTCGATCAAGAGATCGAAGGCGTCGTCAATCTGGCGCGCCAGCGCGTCCATCGTCGCCATGTCGCCGGCATGACGGGCCGCGGCCCAGCGCGCCACCAACGCCCGGATCGTCTCGATCTCATGATGCTCGTCGGCCTGAGGCGAACGCTCCTCGGCGACGCCGAGGTCGGCGAAGAAGGTCGCGGTCAAGTCGTCGATCTCCGTGTCGACCGCGGCGCGGTCCTTGGGCACGGTCAGGGCGCGCAGGAGCATGTGGCGTTCGATCTGGGCGAAGTCGAAATTGGCGGCGCGGGCGTAGTTCACCGCCATCAACGGCCGGTCGAACGTGTCGATCACCATGACGCCGGCGGCCGACAGCACGCTGTAACCGAAATAGCCCTGCACCGCGATGATCAGGCTCATCGCCGCGAAGGCGCCGAACAGGATCGCGCCGATGGACTTGCGAAATACGGACATCCGGCACTGGCCCCGCGCGGGCGCCAACTCATGGATTTGCAACGCGGATTTTCGCATCTCGCGGGTTGCCGGAGGCTTAATTTCCGCACGTTTGCTGACTTATTTGACGTGAACGGTCAACGCCATCTTGGGATGGATATGGCAATGCACCTCGAAGGTGCCGGCGACCGGGAATTTGAGCGGTACGCTCTGGCCCGGCGGCTGCTCGTCGGAATCGAACGTCATCGCGTCCGACTTGACGAAGATCTGGTGGATGAACTCATCCTGGTTGCTGAACAGCAGCGTATCGCCCCGGGCGATGGTCACCTCCAGCGGATGAAAGGCACGACCGCTCTGCACGATAGTGTGGCCGTCGTCGGCATGCGCCGCGCCCAGGGCGGCCACGAGGACGAGCGCAGTGCCGACGCAGCGCCCGCTCATTTGGTCACGATGTCGTGCTGCATCGGCGCGAGCCGCGCCAGGAGGCGGTTCTGGGTCGCGAAGGGCACGCCGGCCTTGTCCATGGCGGTCTGCAGATCCTCGACCACGGCATTGAAGTCCGCATTGTCGAGGCCGAGCGCCTTGTGCGCCGCGGCCATCGAGCGGCCCTTGTATTCGCACGGCCCGCCGGCGACGACGCAGAACTGATCCGACAGGAGTTTTTCGAAGCGCTCCATGTTGGTGTTGTCGAACGTCGCCTTGATGCGCGGGTCGGCGAGGAAATTCACCGTGGTGTATTTGGCGATGGTGGCGATGCCGTCCTTCTCGCCGAGGTCGCGATAGAGCGAATCCTCGGCCGCCAGCACGGGGCCGAGCGCCATCACCAGGATCGCGACCGCCGAGGCGACCGTCGCGGCACGAAGCGCATGCACGAAGATTTTTTTCATCACAGACCCGCCTGCAGCGAAAGATAGACGCCCTGCTGGTTGTCGTGGAGCACGATATTGCCCAGATCGACATAGGCCAGCGTGGCGGAGATGTTTTTGCTGAAAAAGTAGGCGGCGAAGACGTCGAAGGCATTGCCCTCGCGCGCGATCGAGAGGTTGTTCGGCTTGGTGCGGTATTCCGCGCCGACGGCGAGTTTGCGGCTGATGAGATAGGCGGCCGAGCCTTCGAATTGGGTAGTGTAGTCGCCGTTCTTGTCGCCGCCGAAGCCGAGGATGCCGAACTGGTTCGCCTTAGTCTCGCGCAGCGTCAGGTCGACCAGGAGGCTTTGCGCCAGGAACAGTCTGGTGCCGGTGAGGTAGAAGTCGACGCCATCGCTCGACTTGCCGCCGACGAAGGCGATGACCGCGCCCCGATCGTTGCTTTTGTATTGCAGGCCGGCTGCGAGCTGCGGCCACCAGGCGTCCTGGTCGTAGACCGCGTCGCCGAACAATTTTACTTTGGCGCCGACGATGTTCTGGTGGAAGGTGAAGCCGTTGCCGAGGCCGAGCGCACCGCCGGTCTTCTGCGTATCGAAGGCCTGCCAGGCGTAAGACAACTCGACACGGTCGAACAGGCCGATGGCGATGCCGGGCGATTGCAGACTGTAGTCGGAGAGACCGACATAGGTGTAATGCGCGTTGACGCTGACGCCGTCGCGTGTGCCATAGCCGGTGATCAGCGCCCAGGTGGCTAGGCCGCCGCCGCCCGCGCCCTCGACGGTGCTGACGCCGCCGGTGGCGAGCAGCTTGCCGCTGTCGAACATAGCCATGCCCTTATTGAGCAGGGAGCCGTCCGCGTCGGCGCGGGCGGGCGCAACGAAGCCCGAAAGGCCGCCAGCCACCACCAGCGCGAAGATCAGGATGGGTTGGCGCAAGACGTCCCCCGAAACACGGCACAGGGGTGCAACCTAAAGCGCCATGGTTAAGCGACTATAAACGCTAATAAAATTACTCATCGTGCGATGAAAGGTAGCCCCGGAGAGCTGCCGTCCCCTGGTGGCGGGACAGCACGAAAGCAGGGGTGGACAGGGTAAAGGCGATGGCCTATATCCGCGCTCCCTCGGCCTTCGCGGCCGAGAGACATGACGCGGGGTGGAGCAGCCCGGTAGCTCGTCAGGCTCATAACCTGAAGGTCACAAGTTCAAATCTTGTCCCCGCAACCAA
>DATMKZ010000066.1:0-86165 GCA_035570795.1 Rhizomicrobium sp. | reverse complement strand
GATGGCGCTGGAAGACAAGAACAAGGAGCAGGGCCACGACGCGGTGCTCAAGCTGATGGAGGCGGTCGACGCCTTCATTCCGCAGCCGGAGCGTCCGATCGACCAGCCCTTCCTGATGCCGATCGAGGACGTGTTCTCGATCTCCGGTCGCGGCACGGTGGTGACGGGGCGGGTCGAGCGCGGCATCGTCAAGGTCGGCGAGACGGTGGAGATCATCGGCATCCGTGCGACGTCGTCGACGACGGTGACGGGCGTTGAGATGTTCAGGAAGCTGCTGGATCAGGGCCAGGCGGGCGACAATATCGGCGCGCTGCTGCGCGGCGTTGAGCGCGACGGTGTCGAGCGCGGCCAGGTGCTGGCCAAGCCGGGCAGCGTGACGCCGCACACCAATTTCGCGGCGGAGGTCTACATCCTGACCAAGGACGAGGGCGGGCGGCACACGCCGTTCTTCGCCAACTACCGGCCGCAGTTCTACTTCCGCACGACGGACGTGACGGGGATCGTCAAGCTGCCGGAAGGCACGGAGATGGTGATGCCGGGCGACAATATCTCGATCGAGGTCGAGCTGATCGTGCCGATCGCGATGGAAGAGAAGCTGCGCTTCGCCATCCGCGAAGGCGGCCGCACCGTCGGCTCCGGCGTCGTTGCGAAGATACTGAAGTAAGCGTCAGGAACCGGATCGAAGGTCAAGATCATGCAGAACCAGAATATCCGCATCAGGCTGAAGGCCTTCGATCACCGCATCCTCGACAATTCGACGCGGGAAATCGTCAACACGGCCAAGCGCACCGGCGCCCAGGTTCGCGGGCCCATCCCGCTGCCCACCGGCATCGAGCGCTTCACCGTCAACCGGTCCCCGCACATCGACAAAAAGAGCCGCGAGCAGTTTGAAATCCGGACCCACAAGCGTCTCCTCGACATCATCGACCCCACACCGCAGACCGTCGACGCTTTGATGAAGCTCGACCTTGCGGCCGGCGTCGACGTCGAGATCAAGCTTTAAGGAGTGAGCGCGATGCGCACAGGCGTCATCACGCAGAAGGTCGGCATGACCCGTCTGTTTCTGGACGACGGACGGCACGTGCCCGTCACCGTCCTCAAGCTGGACGGCTGTCAGGTCGTCTCCACGCGTACCGATGAGAAAGACGGCTACACCGCGGTGCAGCTGGGTTCGGGCTTTGCCAAGGCCAAGCGCCTTTCCAAGGCCGAACGCGGCCACTTCGCCAAGGCCGAGGTGGAACCGCGCAAGAAGCTCGCGGAATTCCGCGTCGATGCGAAGAACATGCTGGAAGTCGGCGACGCGCTGCAGGCGGACCACTTCGTGGTCGGCCAGAAGGTGGACGTCTCGGGCGTCACCATCGGCCGCGGCTTCACCGGCGCGATGAAGCGCTGGAATTTCGCCGGCCTCGAGGCCTCGCACGGCGTCTCGATCAGCCACCGTTCGCTCGGCGGCACCGGCGGCCGCCAGGATCCGGGCCGCACCTTCAAGAACAAGAAGATGCACGGCCATTACGGCACCGACAACGTCACGACGCAGAATCTCGAAGTCGCGAAGGTCGACGTCGAGCGCGGTCTGATCATGATCCGCGGCGCCGTGCCGGGCCACAAGGGCGGCTGGGTCATGGTGCGCGACGCGGTCAAGCGTCCGCACAAGGACTCGCCGATGCCCGGTTCGGTGAAGAAGCGCGAAACCGCGCCGGCCAAGGCGCCGGAACAGAAGGTTGGGGCCTGAGATGAAGACCAAGGTGCTCAATCTGGACAACAAGGCCGCCGGCGACGTCGAGTTGAGCGACGCGATCTTCGGGCTCGAGCCGCGCGCCGACCTGATCCAGCGCGTCGTCGTCTGGCAGCTCGCCAAGCGCCGCTCCGGCCAGCACAAGGTGCTGACCCGCGCCGAGATCAACCGCACCAAGCACAAGCTCGGCAAGCAGAAGGGCGGCGGCACCGCTCGCCACGGCGCGCGTTCGGCGCCGCTGTTCGTCGGCGGCGCCAAGGCCATGGGCCCGGTCGCCCACAGCCACGAATTCGACCTGCCCAAGAAGGTCCGCGCCCTCGGCCTGCGGCACGCCCTGTCGTCGAAGGCCAAGTCCGGCGCGCTCGTCGTGCTCGACGAAGCCAAGTCGGCCGGCATCAAGACCGCCGCGCTCGCCAAGCAGTTCGGCGAACTCGGCTTTCACAAGGTGCTGGTGGTCGACGGCACGTTCGACAAGAACTTCGAGCTCTCGGCCCGCAATCTCAGCCATGTTTCGCTGCTGCCGGCCGTCGGCCTCAACGTCTACGACATCGTGCGCAGCGAGAAGCTGGTGCTGACCAAGGCCGCGCTCACCGCGATTGAAGAAAGACTTGGCTCGGAGCGCGTGGCATGAGTCATTATCATCACGACGTCATCCTGGCCCCGGTGATCACCGAAAAGGCCACCAAGCTGACGGAAACCAACCAGGTCGTCTTCCGCGTGCCGCTGTCCGCGACCAAGCCGAAGATCGCCGCCGCGGTGGCCGAACTCTTCAAGGTCAAGGTCAAGGCGGTCAACACGGTCACCGTGAAGGGCAAGAAGAAGCTCGCCCGCGGCAAGCCGTACACGCGCAGCGATTTCAAGAAAGCGATCGTGACCCTCGAAGAGGGCCAGCAGATCGATATCACGACGGGATTGTAGGCCATGGCGCTCAAACAATATCGCCCGACGACACCCGGTCAGCGCCAGCTGGTGCTGATCGACCGCACGGGCCTGCACAAGGGCGGCCCGGTCAAGTCGCTCACCGAGGGCAAGCATTCCCACGGCGGGCGCAACAACACCGGCCGCGTCGTCGTGCGCTGGCAAGGCGGCGGCCACAAGCAGCGTTACCGCCTGATCGATTTCAAGCGCCGCAAGTTCGACCAGCCGGCCAAGGTCGAGCGCCTCGAATACGACCCCAACCGCACCTCCTTCATCGCCCTGATCAAGTACAAGGACGGCGAGCTCGCCTACATCCTGGCGCCGCAGCGCCTGGCGGTCGGCGACACGGTCGTCTCCGGCGAGAAGGTCGACGTCAAGCCGGGCAATGCGATGCCGCTGGCGGCGATGCCGGTCGGCTCGATCGTGCACAACATCGAAATGAAGCCGGGCAAGGGCGGCCAGGTGGCGCGCTCCGCCGGCACCTACGCGCAATATCTCGGCCGCGACGCCGGCTACGCGCTGCTGCGCCTGAACTCGGGCGAAGTGCGCAAGGTCTCGCTGACCTGCATGGCGACGGTGGGCGCGGTCTCCAATCCCGACCACATGAACGAAGTCATCGGCAAGGCCGGCCGCAACGTCTGGAAGGGCAAGCGCCCGTCCGTGCGCGGCACCGCGATGAACCCGATCGACCATCCGCATGGCGGCGGCGAAGGCCGCACCAAGGGCGGCCGCCACCCGGTCACCCCGTGGGGCAAGGGAACGAAGGGCAACAAGACCCGCACCAACAAGCGCACCACGAAATTCATCGTGCGTACGCGCAAAGGCAAGGCACAAGGCTAAGCAATGACCCGCTCTGTTTGGAAAGGCCCGTTCGTCGACGGCTACATCCTGAAGAAGGCTGAAGCCGCCCGCGCCAGTGGCCGCAAGGACGTGATCAAGACCTGGTCGCGGCGCTCGACGATCCTGCCGCAATTCGTCGGCGTCACCTTCGGCGTCTACAACGGCAAGAAGCACATCCCGGTGCTCGTCACCGAGGACATGGTCGGGCACAAGCTCGGTGAGTTCTCGCCGACACGCACTTTCTCCGGCCATTCCGGCGGCGGCGACAAGAAAGCGAAGAGGGCAGGCTGATGGGCAAGGTTTCACGCGCCCGCGTACTTCCCGAGCATCAGGCCAAGGCGATCGGCACGATGATCCGCACCAGCCCGCGCAAGCTGAACCTCGTGGCGCAGACCATCCGCGGCCAGAAGGTCGATGCGGCGCTCAACGCGCTGTCCTTCTCGCCCAAGCGGGTGGCGAAGGTCGTCAAGAAGGTGCTGCAGTCGGCGATCGCCAACGCCGAGAACAATCACGACCTGGACGTCGACGACCTGGTCGTCAGCGAGGCCAGCGTCGGCAAGAACCTGGTCATGAAGCGCTTCATGGCGCGCGCCCGCGGCCGCGGCGCCGCCATCGCCAAGCCGTTCTCGCAGATCACCATCGTGGTCGAGGAGAAGCGCGAAGAGAAAACCGCCGAGGCCAAGCCGGCCAAGGGCAAGTCGAAGAAGACGTCCAAAAAGCCTGCCGGCAAGCCGGCGCAGAAGGAAGTCGCATAATGGGTCAGAAAGTAAATCCGATCGGCCTGCGCCTCGGCATCAACCGGACCTGGGATTCGCGCTGGTACGCCGGCAAGAAGGATTTCGGCCGTCTGCTGCAGCAGGACATCAAGATCCGCGAGTACCTGAGCGAGAAGCTCAAGGCCGCGGGCGTCTCCAAGATCGTCATCGAGCGGCCGCACAAGAAGTGCCGCGTCACAATTCATTCCGCCCGTCCGGGCGTGGTGATCGGCAAGAAGGGCGCCGACATCGAGAAGCTGAAGAGCGACGTCCAGAAGTACACGACCGACGAAGTGCATCTGAACATCGTCGAGATCCGCAAGCCCGAGATCGACGCCAAGCTGGTCGCCGAGAACATTGCCCAGCAGCTCGAGCGCCGCGTCGCCTTCCGCCGTGTGATGAAGCGCGCCGTGCAGTCGGCCCAGCGCCTGGGCGCGCTCGGCATCCGCATCAAGTGCGGCGGCCGCCTCGGCGGCGCCGAGATTGCGCGCGTCGAGTGGTATCACGAGGGCCGCGTGCCGCTGCATACGCTGCGTGCCGACATCGACTACGGCGTCGCCACCGCGAAGACGACCTACGGCACCTGCGGCGTCAAGGTCTGGATCTTCAAGGGCGAGATCATGGAACACGACCCCATGGCGCAGGATAAGCGCATGGCCGAGGCCGAAGCCGGCCGCGGCGGCCAGGGTCGCGGCGATCAGAGTCGCGAACGCGCCCCGGCGCCCGCGCCAGCACAGTAAGAGACAACCATGCTTCAACCCAAGCGCACCAAGTTTCGCAAGCAGTTCAAGGGCCGCATCCACGGCGCCGCGAAGAAGGGCACGGCCCTCAATTTCGGCGCCTTCGGCCTCAAGGCCCTGGAGCCGGAGCGGATCACCGCGCGCGAGATCGAGGCGGCCCGCCGCGCGATCACGCGCCAGATGAAGCGCGCCGGGCGCGTCTGGATCCGCGTCTTCCCGGACGTGCCGGTGTCCAAGAAGCCGGCCGAAGTCCGCATGGGCTCGGGCAAGGGCGCCCCGGAATTCTGGGTGGCCAAGATCAAGCCGGGCCGCATCCTGTTCGAGGTCGACGGCGTCGACCACGCCACGGCCAAGGAGGCGATGCGTCTGGGCGCCGCCAAGCTTTCGATCGCGACGAAGTTCGTCGCCCGCATGGGTGCATGACGATGGCTGCTAAGAAGAAGACGGCTGCCAAGCCGAAGAAGGCGCAGAAGATGACGGCGGCGAAGACCTCGTCGGCCGCCGACGACTATCGCATGAAGACGCCCGATCAGTTGGGCGACGAGCTGGTCAAGCTGAAGAAGGAGGCCTTCAACCTCCGCTTCCAGCGCGCCAACGGCCAGCTGGAGAAGACGAACCGCGTGCGCCAGGTCCGCCGGACCATCGCCCGCATCGAAACGGTTTTGACGGAGCAGCGCCGCAAGGCCGGCTGAAGGATAGAGGAACAAGGGTATGCCAAAGCGCGTGCTGCAAGGCGTCGTGGTCAGCGACAAGAATGCCAAGACCGTGGTGGTGAAGGTGGAGCGCCGCTTCATCCATCCGGTGATGGGCAAGACCGTGCGCCGTTCGAAGAAATATCACGCCCACGACGAAAAGGGCGAATACAAGACGGGCGATACCATTCGCATCCGCGAGTGCCGGCCGCTTTCCAAGCTGAAGACCTGGGAAGCGTTCGAGCGCGTGGCGAAATAAGCGCACCGGGACCGGAGTAGAAGTCATGATTCAAATGTCCACCGAGCTCGACGTCGCCGACAATTCCGGCGCGCGCCGCGTGATGTGCATCAAGGTGCTCGGCGGCTCGCATCGCCGCTATGCCGAGGTTGGCGACATCATCGTCTGCTCCGTCAAGGAAGCCATTCCGCGCGGCCGCGTGAAGAAGGGCGAAGTGCTCAAGGCCGTCGTCGTGCGCACCGCCCACGGCGTGCGCCGTCCCGACGGCAGCCTGATCCGCTTCGACGGCAACGCCGCGGTCCTGATCAACGCCCAGGGCGAGCCGATCGGCACGCGCATCTTCGGGCCGGTGACGCGCGAGCTGCGCTCCAAGGGTCAGATGAAGATCATTTCGCTTGCGCCGGAGGTCCTGTAATGCCCGCCAAAATCAAGAAGGGCGACCGCGTCATCGTCACGGCGGGCCGCGACAAGGGCAAGAAGGGCGAGGTCATCAAGATGATGGCCGAGGAAAACCGCGCCCTGGTCTCGGGCGTCAACATGATCAAGAAGCACCAGAAGCAGACGCAGAAGGCGCAGGGCGGCATCGTGCAGAAGGAATCGCCGGTGCATTTGTCCAACCTGATGCATGTCGATCCGAAGGACGGAACGGCCACGCGCATTGGCTGGAAGGAATTGAACGACGGTCGCAAGGTCCGCTTTGCGAAGAAGTCGGGTGAGGTCATCGATGTCTGAAGCAGGTAGCAAGAACCCCAAGGAAGCCGAGCGCGCCGACGCCAAGGCCGCGAAGGGCGCCAAGAAAGCCGGCGCCAAGCGCGAGATCAACGCCGGCACCAAGGTCGAGGTCGGCGAGCGGGCGCGCGATGCGAACTACGTGCCGCGCTTCAAGAAGCGCTATGCCGAGACCATCCGCCCGGAGCTGATGAAGAAGTTCGGCTACACCAACATGCTGCAGGTGCCGCGCGTCAACAAGATCGTGCTCAACATCGGCGCCGGCGAGGGCTCGCAGGACACCAAGAAGATCCAGGCCGCGCTCAACGACCTGACCGCGATCGCCGGCCAGAAGGCCGTCATCACGCGCGCCAAGAAGGCGATCTCGACCTTCAAGATCACCGCCGGCCGCCCGGTCGGCGTCAAGGTCACGCTGCGCCGCGACCAGATGTACGAGTTCATGGACCGCCTGATCACGATGGCGCTGCCTCGCGTGCGCGACTTCCGCGGCGTCAAGGCGACGAGCTTCGACGGCCAGGGCAATTACGCGATGGGCCTCAAGGAACACATCGTCTTCGTCGAGATCGACTACGACAAGACCGAAACGGTGTGGGGCATGGACATCATCGTCAACACGACTGCGAAGACCGACGCGGAGGCCAAGGCGCTTCTCGAAGGCTTCCAGTTCCCGTTTGTGAAGTAAGGACGAGCCACATGGCGAAAACGAGCCAGATCAACCGGAACAAGAAGCGCGAGAAGCTGGTCGCGCAATATGCCGTCCGGCGCGCCGCGCTGAAGGCGATTGCGGACAACATGAAGGTGCCGCAGGAGGAACGCTTCGCCGCGCGCCTCAAGCTGGCCAAGCTGCCGCGCAACTCGTCCAAGGTGCGCATCCATCACCGCTGCGACCTGTCGGGCCGGCCCAAGGGCTACTATCGCAAAGTTAAACTGTCGCGTATCGCGCTTCGCGATCTTGCGAATTTCGGCCAGATCCCTGGCATGACCAAGGCGAGCTGGTAAGGAGAACACTGGATATGGCGATGACCGATCCCATTGGCGATCTGCTGACGCGCATCCGCAACGGCCAGCTTCGCGGTCTTGCGAAGATAAAGTCGCCGAACTCGCGCCTGCGCGCCCGGCTGCTCGATGTGCTGAAGGACGAAGGCTTCATCCGCAGCTACACCGAGGTCGAGCTCAAGACCGGCGCGCGTGAGCTCGAGATCGAGCTGAAATACCACGAGGGCCAGCCCGTCATCCGCGAACTGACGCGGGTGTCGACGCCCGGCCGTCGGGTCTACAAATCCGTCGCGGACCTCAAGCCCCATCGCCAGGGCCTGGGCGTGTCGATCGTCTCCACGCCGCAGGGCGTGATGACCGACGCCCATGCCCGCGAGAAGAATGTGGGCGGCGAAGTCCTCTGTCAGGTGTTCTAGGAGAACGATGATGTCACGCATCGGCAACAAGCCGGTTCCGCTGCCCAAGGGCGTCACCGCCACGGTCGACGGCCGGGTGGTGAAAGTGAAGGGCCCCAAGGGCGAGCTCAGCGTCACGCTGGTGCCCGAGGTCGACGCCGCGCTCGGCGCCGACGGCGTCACCATCACGCCCAAAAAGGACATGGACCGCGCCCCCGCCATGTGGGGCCTGTCGCGCACGCTGGTGAACAACCTCGTCGTCGGCGTCACCACCGGGTTTTCGCAGAAGCTGGAGATCCAGGGCGTCGGCTACCGCGCCGCGGTTGCCGGCAAGAGCCTGAACCTGCAGCTCGGCTTCAGCCACGACGTGGCCTATCCGATCCCCGCCGGCATCACGATCACGGCGGAGAAGCCGACGATGCTCACCGTCGCCGGCATCGACAAGCAGCTCGTCGGCCAGGTCGCCGCCGAGATTCGCGCCTACCGCAAGCCGGAGCCCTACAAGGGCAAGGGCGTGCGCTACGAGGGCGAGTATGTCCGCCGCAAGGAAGGCAAGAAGAAATGACGACCAAACTTTTCTCGCGCCGGCAAAAGCGCGCGCGCTTCAAGATCACCAGCCACGCCTATGGCCGTCCGCGCCTGTCGGTGTTCCGCTCGGGCCGCCACATCTACGCGCAGATCATCGACGATCGCGCGCAGACGACGCTGGCCGCCGCCTCGACCAACGAGAAGGAAGGCAAGGCCGTCAAGACCTGGAACGCCGAAGCGGCTTCGAGTGTCGGCAAGAAGATCGCCGAGCGCGGCCTTGCGGCCGGCATCAAGCAGGTCGTGTTCGACCGCGGCGGCTACATCTATCACGGGCGCATCAAGGCCCTCGCAGACGCTGCCCGCGAGGGCGGCCTTGAATTCTAAGGGTCCATGGCGACAGCGTATGGACGAATCGCAAGATGACGAAACTGAGGCACAAATAGATGGCGCGTGAAGAAGGTGGCAGAAGGCGTGACCGCGGCGACCGCGAGGACCGCGACAACGAATTCGTCGACAAGCTGGTCCACATCAATCGCGTGGCCAAGGTCGTCAAGGGCGGCCGTCGCTTCGGTTTCGCGGCGCTCGTCGTCGTCGGCGACCAGCGCGGCCGCGTCGGCTTCGGCCATGGCAAGGCGCGTGAAGTGCCCGAAGCCATCCGCAAGGCGACGGAAGCGGCCAAGCGCGCGCTGATCCGCGTGCCGCTCAAGGACGGCCGCACGCTGCATCACGAAGTGCGCGGCCATCATGGCGCCGGCAAGGTCGTCGTCCGTCCGGCCCCGGCCGGTACCGGCGTCATCGCCGGCGGCCCGCTGCGCGCCGTGTTCGAGGCGCTCGGCGTCGGCGACGTGGTGTGCAAGTCGCTGGGCTCCTCCAACCCGTACAACATGGTGCGCGCCATTTTCGACGGGCTGAAGAACCAGCAGAGCCCGCGCATGATCGCGCAACGCCGCGGCCGCAGCGTCACGGACATCATCGCACGCCGCGAAGGCGGCAAGGGCGAGCAGGCTTCTGCCTCGTAGGGAATGAATCATGGCTGAGAAGAAAACGCTGACCGTGCGCCAAGTGCGCAGCGCCGCCCGCCGCCCCGCCGTCCAGGCGGCGACGCTGCGCGGCCTGGGTCTCAAGAAGATGCATGCCGTCCGCACGCTCGAAGACACGCCGTCGGTGCGCGGCATGATCCGCTCGATTCAGCATCTGGTCGAGATCGTGGGCGACAAGAAGAAATAGTTCGGTCGGACGGCTCATGCTGACGCCGCCCGGCCATGGAGAGTTACGATGAAGCTGAACGAACTGCGCAACAATCCCGGCGCCCACAAGCACAAGCACAAGGTCGGCCGCGGCTCGTCTTCCGGTCTCGGCAAGACGTCGGGACGCGGCGTCAAGGGCGCCAAGGCGCGCACCGGCACCAAGGTGTATGGCTTCGAAGGCGGCCAGATGCCGCTGCACATGCGCATGCCCAAGCGTGGCTTCAACAACATCTTCGCCAATGATTTCGCGGAGCTCAATCTCGGCCGCCTGCAGAAGGCGATCGACGACAAGAAGCTCGACACCGGCGCAAGGATCACCGGCGAAACGTTGCGCAAGGCCGGCATCGTCCACAAGAGCCGCGACGGCGTCCGCCTGCTCGGCAAGGGCGAGATCACGGCCAAGCTCGACCTCGAAGTGGCCGGCGCCTCGGCCGGCGCCCGCCAGGCCGTGGAAAAGGCCGGCGGCACGCTGACCGTGACCTTCAAGAAGGCCAGCTACATGAACAAATCCGGCCAGCCGGGCAAAAGGAAGCAGCGCAGCGCCAAGGCGGCCGAAAAGCGGGCGGCCCGCGTCGGGTAGGCTATATTGGCCACACCCTTGGCAAAGCCGCAGCCTTAAGCTTGTCGATGGACGAGGCCGACCCGATATAGAGTGGGCCCGAATCGGGAGTAGGACATGGCTTCAGCAGCCGAACAATTGGCCGCGAACTTCAATTTCAGCAGCTTCGGCAAGGCCACGGAGCTGCGCCAGCGCATCTTCTTCACGCTCGGCGCTCTCGTCGTGGCGCGCCTGGGCACCTACATCCCGATGCCCGGCATCGATCCGGCCGAACTCGGCCGCCAGCTCAGCCAGCAATCCGGCGGCCTGCTCGACGTCTTCAACGTGCTGGCCGGCGGCGCCATCAGCCGCATGGCGATCTTCTCGCTCGGCATCATGCCGTACATCTCCGCCTCGATCATCATCCAGCTGATGACGACGGTGTTCCCCGAGCTCGAGAACCTGAAGAAGGAAGGCGAGGCGGGCCGCAAGATCATCAACCAGTACACGCGCTACGGTACCGTCGCGCTGGCCGCGATCCAGGCTTACGGCATCGCGCTGGGATTGGAGCATTGGGGGCATGTCGTCATCGCGCCCGGCTTGTTCTTCCGCCTGTCCGCCGTCGTCACCCTGACCGGCGGCACGGTCCTTCTGATGTGGATTGGCGAGCAGATCACCTCCCGCGGCGTCGGCAACGGCATCTCGCTGATCATCTTCGCCGGCATCGTGGCGCGCTTCCCGCAATATATCGGCCAGGCGTTCGAATCGGTGCGCACCGGCGCCATCGGTCCGATGATCGTCATCGTCGGCCTGCTGTTCATCGCCGCGCTCGTCACCGGCATCGTCTTCATGGAGCGGGCGCAGCGGCGCCTCCTGGTGCAATATCCCAAGCGACAGGTCGGCAACAAGATGTATGGCGGCGAGTCCTCGCACCTGCCGCTCAAGCTCAACGTCTCGGGCGTCATCCCCCCGATCTTCGCCTCGTCGATCCTGCTGCTGCCGACCACGGTCGCGGGCTTCAATGCGCAGTCGATCCCCGACTGGCTGCAGACCGTCGTCACCTATATCAGCCACGGCCAGCCGCTCTATCTGGTGCTCTACGCGCTGATGATTTTGTTCTTCTCGTTCTTCTACACCTCGATCGTCTTCAATCCGGAAGAGACCGCCGACAATCTCAAGAAATATGGCGGTTTCATTCCCGGCATCCGGCCCGGCAAGAAGACCGCCGAGCACATCGACTACGTGCTGACCCGCATCACGGTGATCGGGGCGCTCTATCTCGCCGCCGTCTGCCTGCTGCCGGAGATCGCCTTCAGCTATTACAACATCCCGTTCTATCTCGGCGGCACTTCGATCCTGATCGTCGTCAGCGTCACCATGGATACCGTTGCGCAGATCCAGAGCCATCTGATCGCGCAGCAATATGAGGGCCTCATCAAGAAGGCCAAGCTTCGGGGAGCGCGTCGTTGAACCTGGTTCTGTTCGGACCTCCGGGCGCGGGCAAAGGCACGCAGGCCAAGGTCCTCATGGAGACGCGGCGCCTGCCGCAGCTCTCCACCGGCGACATGCTGCGCGCGGCGGTGGCCGCGGGCTCGGCCTTGGGCCACGAGGTCGAGGACATCCTCGCCAAGGGCAATCTTGTTCCCGATGCCATCGTCATCAAGATCATCGCGGACCGCTATGACCGGCCGGACTGCGCCCAGGGCGCCGTGTTCGACGGCTTCCCGCGGACCATCGCGCAGGCCGAGGCGCTCGACGCCATGCTGGCTGCCCGCGGCAAGAAGATCGATCGCGTGCTGGAGCTGAAGGTGGACGAGGCGATCCTGCTGTCGCGCGTCGCGCAGCGGATCAAGGAAGGCACCGCGCGGGCCGACGACAATCCCGAGACGGTCAAGAACCGTCTCAACGTCTATCGCCGCGACACCGCCCCGCTGCTCGAGTATTACGGCAAGCAGGGCAAGGTCACGACCCTCGACGGCATGGCGCCGATCCCCGACGTGACCCGGCAGATCGCCGCCATCCTCGACGCCAGGGCGTAACGCGGCGCGCATGGCGAAATCCCGCCGCGCCTGGTTGCTTGCCGCGCTGGCGCTGCTCGCATCGCCTGCCGCCGCCGATCCGGCGCTGACCGCGAAGTTCGACGCCTACCTCCAGCCCACGCTCGATGCGGGTCGCTTTTCCGGCGCCATCCTGGTGACGCAAGCGGGCGCCGTCGTTTTCGACAAGGCCTATGGCATGGCCGACCGCGAGCGCGGCATCGCCAATCGGACCTCGACCAGTTTCCACATCGGCACGCTGTCGATGCAGTACACGGCCGCGGCCGTGATGCTGCTGGTCGAGACCCATCGGCTGTCCCTGGACAATACCGTCGCTCAGCTGGTGCCCGGCGTCGCCTATGGCGACAGGATCACCATCCGCGACCTGCTCGGCGGCAGCCTCGACGTGCCGACGGTGCCGCAATCCTATGCCCTGCTGGCCAGGATCGTCGAAGCCGACACCGGCAAGCCGTTGGCCGATGTCCTCGACGCCGATTTCCTGGGGCCGCTGTTCCTGACCGGCAGCGGCCTCGACGACGGCACACTGGGCGACGAGAGCCGCATGGCCCATGGCTATGCGCCGGACGGCGCCGACGGCCTGAAACCGGCGGAACCGGTCCAGTGGGCGGCGCGGACCGGGGAGGGTTCGGCCTACACCACGACCCGCGACGAGCTGCGCTGGATCGAGGCGTTTTTTGCCGGCCACATCGTCTCGGCGGCGTCGCGGCAGGCCATGCTGGACGGCTCCAAGGCCCCGGGCGGCTATGGTTGGACCGCCTATCCCGGCCTCGGCGAGCCCGCCTATGGCGCGGCGGGCACGGCGCCGGGCTTTGCCGCCTTCGCCGTCCATCTGCCGGCCTCCGATGTTACGGTGGTTGTGCTGGGGAACAGCGAATCCGCCTCGGTTGTCCGGCGGCTGGGTAAGGATTTGGCGCTCCTGGCGGCCGGCCGGCCCCTGCCGCCGCCGACGGCCGATTGACCCGCCCGGGAGCCGCTGTTTTCGGCCCGCCGGCCGGGAAAAGCCCGTGCCGGGAACCGTGCGGAACCCCGCGGAAAATAAGGCCATCCGGCCTGTTGACGAAGGGGGGTGCATTAATATACTCCGCGCCCTCGCGGCAGATTTCCTGTCCAATTCGTTCCGGCCGACGCCCTTTTGGTGCAAAGGGCGCGCTGGCGGTTTGGCGGAAGGTGCGCCCGGAATAAAAAGCGTAAGCCTTCCAAAGGCTTATTTTTCATCGGAGAAGCTCGTGGCACGTATCGCCGGCGTCAATATTCCCACCCAGAAGCGGGTCGAAATCGGCCTTCGCTACATCCATGGAATCGGGGCCGCCAAGGCCAAGGAGATCATCGAGAAGGTCGGCATCGCGCCCAACCGCCGGGTGCACGACCTGACCGAAGCCGAGATCATCCAGATCCGCGAAGCCATCGACCGCGACTACCTGGTCGAAGGCGATTTGCGCCGCGAAGTCGCGATGAACATCAAGCGTCTGATGGACCTGGGCTGCTATCGCGGCCTGCGCCATCGCCGCGGCCTTCCGGTCCGCGGTCAGCGCACCCATACCAACGCGCGCACGCGCAAGGGCCCCGCGAAAGCGATCGCCGGCAAGAAGAAGGTGACGAAGTAATCCCATGGCAGCCCCCCAAGCAGCAGAAAAGAAGGGCGCCGGCCGCGCTCGCAAGAAGGAAAAGAAGAACATCGTGGTCGGCGTGGCGCATGTCGCCGCGACCTTCAACAACACGATCATCACGATCACCGATCAGCAGGGCAACGCCATCTCGTGGTCGTCCGCCGGCATGATGGGCTTCAAGGGCTCGCGCAAGTCGACGCCCTATGCCGCCCAGGTCGCCGCCGAGGACGCCGGCAAGAAGGCCATCGAGCACGGCATGCGCACGCTGGAAGTCGAAGTCTCCGGTCCCGGTTCGGGCCGCGAGTCGGCGCTGCGCGCGCTGCAGGCCGTCGGCCTCGTCGTGACCTCGATCCGCGACGTCACGCCGATCCCGCACAATGGCTGCCGCCCGCCCAAGCGCCGCCGCGTCTGATTCAAGTTCGGACCTACCCCTAACCGTCGACCGTATGGGCGTGATCCGACACGTCCGGGACACGATGGAGAGAAATATGTTTCAGAAGAACTGGCAGGAATTGATCAAGCCGGGAAAGTTGAAGATCGAGGCTGGCCACGATGCCGGCCGGTCGGCGACGATCACGGCGGAGCCGCTCGAGCGCGGCTTCGGCCTGACGCTCGGCAACGCGCTGCGCCGCGTGCTGCTGTCCTCGCTGCAGGGTGCGGCCGTGACCTCGATCCAGATCGAGGGCGTGCTGCATGAATTCTCCTCGATCCCCGGCGTCCGCGAGGACATGACCGACATCGTGCTGAACGTGAAGCAGCTGGCGCTGCGCATGCATGCCGAAGGCCCCAAGCGCCTCGCGCTCAAGGCCCAGGGTCCGGTGGAAGTCACTGCCGGCATGATCACCGGCACGTCGGACATCGAGATTCTCAATCCCGAGCTCGTGCTCTGCACCATCGACGAGAAGGTCGAGTTCCGCATGGAGCTCACCATCGCGACCGGCAAGGGCTATGTCCCGGCCGACCGCAACCGCCCGGAAGACGCGCCGATTGGTCTGATCCCGGTCGACTCGCTGTTCTCGCCGGTCAAGAAGGTCTCCTACAAGGTCGAGAACACCCGCGAAGGCCAGATCCTCGACTACGACAAGCTGACGCTGACGGTCGAGACCAACGGCGCGGTCACGCCGGACAACGCGGTGGCCTATGCCGCGCGCATCCTGCAGGACCAGCTCCAGGTCTTCATCAACTTCGAAGAGCCGCGCGAGCGCGTTGCCGAGGAAGCCAAGCCCGATCTCGCCTTCAACCCGGTCCTTCTCAAGAAGGTCGACGAGCTGGAGCTGTCGGTGCGTTCGGCGAACTGCCTGAAGAACGACAACATCGTCTATATCGGCGACCTGATCCAGAAGACCGAAGCCGAAATGCTCCGTACACCGAACTTCGGCCGCAAGTCGCTCAACGAGATCAAGGCCGTCCTCGCGGAAATGGGCCTGCATCTCGGCATGGAAGTGCCGGGTTGGCCGCCGGAGAACATCGAAGACCTCGCCAAGCGTTACGAAGACCAGTATTGAGCCACCCGAAAGTAGATCGTCATGCGCCATCGCAACCAAGGCCGTAAGCTCAACATCACGTCGTCGCATCGCATCGCGATGTTCGCCAACATGATGGCGGCGCTGATCAAGCACGAGCAGATCAAGACCACGCTGCCCAAGGCCAAGACCATCCGTCCGGTGATGGAAAAGCTGGTGACGCTGTCGCGCCGCGGGCCCAAGGACCTCCACGCCCGCCGCCAGGCCCTGTCGCAGATCCGCGACGAGGATCAGGTCAGGAAGCTGTTCGACGTCATCGGCCCGCGCTATGCCAAGCGCCCCGGCGGCTACACCCGCGTGCTCAAGGCCGGCTTCCGCCATGGCGACAACGCCCCGATGGCCTTCATCGAGTTCATCGACCGCGACGAGGACGCCAAGGGCCTGGATTCCGGCCCGGTGGAAATCAAGGACGAAGACGGCGAGGCGTAGTCCAAAATTCGCCACGCTTTGCATTAGATTCAGGGCGGCTTCGGCCGCCCTTTTTCTTTGGGACTTGAACATGCGCAGACTGCTCGTTCTTCTATCGCTCACGCTCTTGGTTTCGCCCGCTGCCGCTGCCCCGTCGCGCGTCGTGCCGGCCTCCATGCCGCAGGTCCAGCTCACCTTCGCGCCCGTCGTCAAGCGCATCGCGCCCGCGGTGGTCAACGTCTATGCCCGCTCGGTCGAGCAGGTGGCGACCAATCCGTTTTTCGCCAATCCGCTGTTCGCCCAGCTGTTCGGCGCCGACCCCCAGATGCGCCAGCGGGTGCAGCAGAGCCTCGGCTCCGGCGTCATCGTGCGCGCCGACGGCGTCATCCTGACCAACAACCACGTCGTTGCGGGCGGCACCGACATCGTCGTGGCGCTGGCCGACAAGCGCGAGTTCAAGGCCAGGGTGCTGCTCGCCGATCCGCGCACCGACCTCGCCGTGCTCAAGATCGACACAAGGGGCGAGCAGCTCGCCACCGTGCCCTTCGCCGACAGCGACCAGGTCCAGGTCGGCGATCTGGTATTGGCGGTCGGCGATCCCTTCGGCGTCGGCCAGACCGTGACCATGGGCATCGTCTCGGCGCTGGCGCGCACCCAGGTCTCGGGATCCGACTACCAGTTCTTCATCCAGACCGATGCCGCGATCAATCCGGGCAATTCCGGCGGCGCGCTGGTGACCACCAACGGCAAGCTCGCCGGCATCAATACGTCGATCCTGTCGCGCTCCGGCGAGTCCATCGGCATCGGCTTCGCCATCCCCGCCAATCTGGCGCGCCGCGTACTCGAAGGCGCGCTCGGCGGCGGCGTCAGGCTCGCCTGGATCGGCGCCGACGGGCAGCAGGTGACCGCCGACATCGCCGCCGGCCTCGGCATCGCGGTGCCCAACGGCGTGCTCCTGAAGAGCGTCTATCCGGGCGGCCCCGCCGCCAATGCCGGCCTGCACACCGGCGACGTGATCTTCTCGGTCGACGGCCAGCCGGTGAACGACATGCAGGCGCTCAACTACCGCATCGCCACTCGGAAGCCCGGCGACGTCGTGAAGCTGCACGTTCATCTCGGCAGGCAGGCGGCGGACGTCGCCATGACGCTGGCGCTGCCGCCGGAGAATCCGCCCCGCGACCTGCAGACCGTCGGCGGGCGCAATCCGCTCACCGGCGCGAAGATCGAGAACCTGTCGCCGGCCGTCGCGACCGAGCTGCAGATGCCGCTGCTCTCCCGCGGCGTCGCCATCGCCGCGGTCGCCGCGGGCACGCCGTCGGGCGGCTACGGCTTCCAGCCCGGCGACATCGTGCGCGGCGTCAACGGCGTCGAAATCCGCAGTGTCGGCGATCTGCAGAAAGCCCTTGCCGGCGCCAGCGCCTGGTCGCTGGTGATCGACCGCGGCGGTCAGCGCCTGTCGCTCGACGTGCAAGGCTAGGGCGCTTTCCGCCGGCCGGGACGTTATAGTGCGGCATGAGCGATTTGTTCCAGGCCGGCGGTCTTGAAGCTGACGCGCCGCGGCCGCTGGCCGACCGGCTGCGGCCTGCCATGCTCGCCGACGTCGTGGGCCAGGACCACATCCTCGGGCCAGAGGGGCCCATCGGGCGCATGATTGCCCAGGGGCGGCCGCATTCCATCATCCTGTGGGGGCCGCCCGGTACCGGCAAGACCACCATCGCGCGGCTGCTGTCGACGGCATTCAAGCTGCATTTCGAGCAGCTGTCGGCGGTGTTCACCGGCGTCGCCGACCTCAAAAAGACCTTCGAGGCCGCTCGCCAGCGCCGTCGCATGGGCCCATCTTCTAGTAAAAATATGGGCACGCTGCTCTTCATCGACGAGATCCACCGCTTCAACCGCGGCCAGCAGGACTCGTTCCTGCCCGTGGTCGAGGACGGCACCATCGTGCTGGTCGGTGCCACCACCGAAAATCCGTCGTTCGAGCTCAACGGCGCGCTGCTCAGCCGCGCCCAGGTCCTGGTGCTGCGCAGGCTCGACGACGCCGCGCTGGAGACGCTGCTGCAGCGCGCCGAAGCGCATTACGGCGAGAGACTGCCGCTGACCGACGACGCCCGCGCCAGTCTGCGCGCCATGGCGGATGGCGACGGCCGCTATCTTCTCAACCTCGCCGAGGAACTGGCGTCGTTCAGGACGGTCAAGCCGCTCGACTCCGCCGGTCTCGTCACCGCGGTGCAGAAGCGCGCGCCGCTCTACGACAAATCCCGCGAGGAGCACTACAACGTCATCTCGGCGCTGCATAAATCGATCCGCGGCAGCGATCCCGACGCGGCGCTCTACTGGCTGGCGCGGATGCTGGCCGGCGGCGAGCAGCCGCTCTACATCGCCCGCCGTCTCGTCCGCGCCGCGGTGGAGGACATCGGCATGGCCGATCCGCAGGCGCTGGTGCAGGCGCTGGCCGCCAAGGACATGTTCGATTTCCTGGGCTCGCCCGAAGGCGAGATCGCGCTGGCGCAGACCGTGATCTATCTCGCCACCGCGCCCAAATCGAATGCGGTCTATGTCGCGCTCGGCGCCGCCAGGCGCGCCGCGGCCGAGCACGGCTCGCTGATGCCGCCGGCGCATATCCTCAACGCGCCCACCAAGCTGATGAAGAACCTGGGCTACGGCAAAGGTTACGAATACGACCCTGACGCCGAGGAGGGTTTCTCCGGCGCGAACTTCTTCCCCGACGCGATGGACCGCGAGCAGTTCTACGCCCCGAAGGAAACCGGCTTCGAGCGTGAGATTGCCAAGCGGCTGGAATACTGGTCAAAACTGCGCGCGAAAAAAGCTGGGTCCTGAACGATGCAATTGGGCATTCTCCTGGCAGTAGCCCTCGGTGGTGCGCTCGGTTCGCTGCTGCGCTATGCCGTGGCGACCGTGATCCAGTCGCCGGCGTCGAGCGGCTATCCCTGGGGCATCTTCATCGTCAACATCACGGGCGGCTTCCTGATGGGTGTGATCGTCGAACTCTCCGCGCTCAAGCTGCAGATCACGCCGGAAGTGCGCGCCTTCCTCACCGTCGGCATCCTCGGTGGTTACACCACCTTCTCGACCTTCTCGCTCGACAGCGTGCTGTTGATCCAGCGCGGCGCCTATGCGAGCGCGGCGGCCTATATCGTCGGCTCGACGGTTCTGTCGATCGGCGCGCTGTTCGCCGGCCTCTGGCTCGTGCGCGTGCTCTAAAATGACCGAAACCGCCTACATCGCACATGACGACGACGGCATCCGCATCGACCGCTGGTTCCGGCGGCACTATCCGGCGCTGACCCATGGCCGCCTGGAGAAACTGCTGCGCACCGGCCAGGTGCGGCTCGACGGCAAGCGCGCCAAGGCCGCCGACCGGGTCGTCGCCGGCCAGAGCGTCCGCCTGCCGCCGCAGGTGGTGCATGGCGACCTTGCGGAGAAACCCAGGCCCAAGCCGCCGCCCACTGCGCAGGGCAGCCTCGAGGACGCGATCCTCTACATGGACAAGTCGGTGATCGTGCTCAACAAGCCTTCGGGCCTCGCGACGCAGGGCGGCAGCGGCCTGACGCAGCATGTCGACGGCATGCTCGACAGCCTCGCCTTCGAGAAAGGCACGCGGCCCAAGCTCGTGCATCGCCTGGACCGCGACACCTCGGGCGTGCTGGTCGTGGCGCGCACCGCGACGGCGGCGGCCGAGCTCTCGCGGGCCCTGGCGACGCGCGACGCACAGAAAATCTACTGGGCGCTCACCAAGGGCGTGCCCAAGGTGAAGCGCGGCACCATCAAGGCGGCGCTGGCCAAAGAGGGCGGTCACGGCCCGCACGGCCGCGACGAGCGCATGACGACGGTCGATGCCGCGGACGAGGGAGCCAAGGACGCCATCACCGATTTCGCCGTGCTCGCGACCGCCGGCGAGGAGTTCGCCTGGCTGGCGGTCAAGCCGCTGACCGGCCGCACGCACCAGATCCGTGTCCATCTTGCTTCCATCGGCACGCCCATCGTCGGCGATTTCAAATATGGCGGCACCGACGTGCGCGGCAAGGGCGAGATCGACAACCGCCTCCATCTGCATGCGCGTGCCATCGACATCGCGCGGCCCGATGGTGGCCGCCTCGCCGTCACCGCGCCGCTGCCGGCGCACATGCTGCGGACCTGGACGCTGCTCGGCTTCGATCCGGAGCGGCCCGGCAATCCGTTCGAGCGTCCGGCCAAAAAGAAGACCGGCCGGGCACCCAAGACCGATGCCCGCGCCACCGTGCTCAGGAACAAGAACAAGCCCAAGAGAAAGTCATGACGACGCGACCCTCCTTCATCAAGCATTGGCGCGACGGCGAATATGCCGTGCCGGCGAACGTCGCCGATATCGACCAGACCGCCGCTTATGCCAATCTCGGCGAGGAGACGGGCCTGGCGCGGCTGGGCGTCGGCCATCTGCGCCTGCCGCCCGGCGCGCGCTCCGGCCCGCCCGCCGCGATGCGCGACGAGGAGGAGTTCGCCTTCGTACTGCAGGGCACGCCCGATCTCTGGTTCGACGGCCATACCTATCGCCTCGGCGAAGGCCATGGCGTGGCGCTGCATGCCGGCACCGGCATGGCCAACGCGTTCCTGAACAATACGAACGAAGAAATTCACCTCTTCATGTTCAAGGAAGGCTCGCGTTTCGCGACCAAGTATTTCTTCCCCACGGATCCGGTGGCGACGGGCCGCGCCGAGGGCCTCAAGAAGCTTTGGGCGGCTGCACCACGCCGCAAGCTCGGCCCGCATGACGGCTTCACCGACGCGAAACGCGGCAGGCCGGCGCCGGCCGGCACCGTGCTGCGCAAGCGGCCCGATTTCGTCTCGCACTGGAAAGACATTCTCGGCAAGGACGAAGGCAGCTATCCCGGCAGCAGCGAAAAGCACGGCATCGACGCGCCGTTCGGCCGGCACGCGCGATTCTCGCGGCTCGGCGTCCATTTCGAGATACTGCCCGCCGGCCGGCGTACCTCCTGGCCGCATGCCGAGCGCGACGAGGAGGAGTTCGTCTATGTCGTCTCCGGCAGCATCGATTGCTGGATCAACGGCCATCTCCATCCGATGGGCGCCGGCGACTTCGTCGGCTGGCCCGGCCATGACGACGTCACCCATGTCTGCATCAACAACAGTGCCGCCGACGCGATGCTGCTGGTCGGTTCGGAGGCGGCGCGCGCCCGCAACCAGTTCTGGTATCCGTTCCATCCGCATCGCGACAAGGAGACCGGCGAGCTCTTCTGGCGCGATCATCCCAAACCGAAACTCGGCCCGCATGACGGCCTGCCGGATGCTTTACGGGCGCGTCTGCCGGCCCGGGCGCGCAAGAACGCGGTGACGGCCAACCGCGCGGCGATGCAGCTGAAGCCCCTCAAGCGCAAGCCGTGAGACGGTTTTATAAAGACGTCGTGCTCGGCGACGATTTTTCGGTGCTGCTGGACGGCAAGCCGCTGCAGACGCCGGCCAGGGCGACGCTCGTCCTGCCGACGCGCGCCTTGGCCGAGGCGGTGGCTGCCGAATGGCGCGGGCAGGGCGACAAGATCGAGCCAACCGCGATGCTGCTGACCAAGCTCGCCAACACCGCCATCGACCGCGCCGGAGCCTTGCGCGGCGAGATCGAGGCCGAACTGCTCGGCTTCGGCGGCAGTGACCTGATCTGCTATTTCGCGGCTTGGCCCGAGGCGCTGGTGGCCCGCCAGCAGGCGGCATGGCTGCCGCTGCACGATTGGCTGCACCAGGCCCATGGCGTGCGCCTGAAGACCACGGCGGGCGTCAGCCATGTCGCGCAGGACCCGGCCGCGCTCGCCGCGCTGGCGCGCCTTCTGGCTGCCCAGGACCGCTGGACGCTGACCGGCCTGCAGACCGCGACCGCACTCACCGGCTCGCTGGTGCTGGCGCTGGCGCTGGCGGAGGGGCGCCTTGCGCCCGCCGACGCCTTCGCCCTGGCGCGGCTCGACGAAACCTTCCAGGCCGAGCAATGGGGCGCCGACGCGGCCGCCGAAAAGCGCAGCGCCGGCCATGCCCGCGAACTCGAAATGACCGGCGAATTCATGGCCTTGGCGCGGACTTGACCGGCGCGCCCCCGCCCCACAGTCTGCCGCAAACGACATCCCTCAGCAGGTCCCGCCCATGAAACAGGTCCTCCACGATCTCGACGAACGCCGCCGCAAGGCCCGCCTCGGCGGCGGCGAAGCGCGCATCGCCTCGCAGCATGCCCGCGGCAAGCTCACCGCCCGCGAGCGCGTCGACCTCCTGCTCGATGCGGGCTCGTTCGAGGAATTCGACATGTTCGTCGAGAACCGCAGCACCGATTTCGACAGCGACAAGAACCGCATCCCCGGCGACGGTGTCGTCACCGGCTGGGGCACGATCAATGGCCGCATGGTCTACGTCTATGCCAAGGACTTTACCGTCTTCGGCGGCTCGCTGTCGGAGACCCATGCCCAGAAGATCTGCAAGATCCAGGATATGGCGGTGCAGAACGGCGCGCCGCTGATCGGCCTGCTCGATGCCGGCGGCGCCCGCATCCAGGAAGGCGTCGCCTCGCTCGCCGGCTATGGCGAGGTCTTCAAGCGCAATGTCATCGCCTCGGGCGTGGTGCCGCAGATCAGCGTCATCATGGGTCCCTGCGCCGGCGGCGACGTCTATTCGCCGGCCATGACCGACTTCATCTTCATGGTGCGCGACACCTCCTACATGTTCATCACCGGCCCCGACGTCGTGAAGACCGTGACGCATGAGGACGTGACGCCCGAAGGCCTCGGCGGCGCCAAGGTCCACACCACCAAGTCGGCGGTCGCCGACGGCGGCTACGACAACGACGTCATCTGTCTGGAAGAGATGCGCCGGCTCTACGACTTCCTGCCGCTCAACAACCGCGACAAGGCGCCGTCCTGGCCGACCGGCGACGATCCGCGCCGCGAAGAGCTCAGCCTCGACACGCTGGTGCCGGAAAATCCCAACAAGCCCTACGACATGAAGGAGCTGATCCTCAAAGTCGCGGACGAGGGCGACTTCTTCGAGATCGGCGAGGCCTTCGCCCGCAACATCATCACCGGCTTCGGCCGCATCGAGGGTACGACCGTCGGCTTCGTCGCCAATCAGCCGATGGTGCTGGCCGGCGTGCTCGACAGCGATGCGTCGCGCAAGGCGGCGCGCTTCGTGCGCTTCTGCGACTGCTTCAACATCCCGCTCGTCACCTTCGTCGACGTCCCGGGCTTCCTGCCCGGCGTGGCGCAGGAGCACGGCGGCATCATCAAGCACGGCGCCAAGCTGCTCTTCGCCTTCACCGAGGCGACCGTGCCCAAGGTCACCGTCATCACCCGCAAGGCCTATGGCGGTGCCTATGACGTGATGGCCTCCAAGCACATGCGCGCCGACGTCAACTATGCCTGGCCGAGCGCCCAGATCGCCGTGATGGGGGCCAAGGGCGCGGTCGAGATCATCTTTCGGGGCGAGCGCGGCAACCCCGATGCCATCGCCGAGCGCACCCAGGAATACGAGGACCGCTTCCTCAACCCCTTCGTCGCCGCCGGCCGCGGCTACATCGACGACGTCATCCGCCCGCATTCGACACGCTGGCGCATCGCGCGATCGCTGCGCATGCTGCGGAACAAGCAGGTGCCGCTGATCTGGAAGAAGCACGATAATATTCCGCTGTGAGGAGTCGTAAATCGGTGCGCTCGTGCCGATTCCGCTGCGTATTTGCGCTTCTGCCCTTTGCGAATACTTGACAACTGGGGCAGCATGTCCCCCTCGGCGGAGGGAGACACATGCCCCAACCATCCGGCCCCGCATGGGTCGCGCAATTTCCCGGCAGCAAATCGGTCGACGACCTGCTGCCTGCCTTTCGCGACAAGGTGCGCGCCTTCATTTCCAAATTGTCCGACGCCGGCGCAACCGTCTCCATCGGAGCGACGTACCGGCCGCCCGAGCGCGCTTATCTGATGCATTGGTGCTGCCAGATCGCCGGCTACAAAAACAAGGCGGGCAAGGCCGTCGTCGTGCCGGCCTCCGCCGCGACGCCGATGCCGGGCGTCGACATCGACTGGACGCATGGCGGCAGCGCGGCTGCCGCCAAGACTGCCGCGGCGCAGATGGTCGCCGGTTACGCCATCCGCTATCCCGCCGCGCTGGTCAGCCGCCACACCCAGCGTCGCGCCATCGACATGACGATCGCGTGGCAGGGCACGCTCAGCATCACCGATTTCGCCGGCACCACGCGCGCCATCGCCACGGCCCCGCGCAATGGCTCGAACCCCGCGCTCGTCGCCGTCGGCAAGACGTTCGGCGTCATCAAGCTGATGAGCGATCCGCCGCACTGGTCGGACGACGGGCATTAACTCCCGCTTGCGTCCGCCCAGCATTCCATCTCCACCCGCGCGCCGAGGATCAGCTGATGGGCGCCAATGGCGGTTCGGGCGGGGTATCGCCCGGCCGCGAAGTAAGGGACGTAAACTTTATTGAAGGCGCCCCTTCGGCCATGTCGGCGAGATAGACGACGCATTTGACCACGTGCGCGAAGCCGGACCCGGCTTGCTGCAGCACTGCGGCGATGTTCACCATCATCTGGCGGCTTTCCGCTTCGATGCCGCCGGGCACCAGTTCCATCTTGCCGGCGATGTTGCCGATGGCCCCGGACAGATAGAGCACGCCGCCGGCGCGCACCGCCAGGCTAAATGGCAAGTTCGCTGCTCTGGCGGCGTCGGAATTGATAAAATCTGTCATTGCGAAATCCTCGTTGCGGCATGACGCGCCGGTAATGATATACCTTGGCGACAAATCGGCCCGATACTAAATCGGGGTCGGGGTTGGAGTTGCTATGAACATGTCGCTGCGCCGCCTCGCCTTCATCGTCGTGCCGCTGCTGTTTTCGCCGGCGCTGCTATGGGCCGCGGCGACCTCGATCTATCCGGCCCATCCCCAGACCAGCGCCGACATCCTCGCTGCCGACGTGATGGCGCGCGACCGCGCGATCTCCGACGATGCCTTCCAGGGCCGCGGTCCTGGCACCCGGAACGGCGAGGCGGCGGCGCAATGGATCGCCGACGAGATGAAACGCATCGGCCTCAAGCCCGGCAACAATGGCAGCTATTTCCAGAAAGTGCCGTCCGTCACCATCGCGCTCGATGCGGCGCATTCCTCGCTGGCATTCAACACGCCCCAGGGCGCGATCACGCCGCATTTCCCCGACGATGCGGTGTACTGGACGCCGCAATTCGCCGGCCCCGACGTCAGCGTCGCGAAGGCGCCCCTGGTGTTCGTCGGCTACGGCGTCGTGGCGCCGGAATATCACTGGGACGACTATGCCGGCATCGACGTCAAGGGCAAGACCGTCGTCATCCTGATCAACGATCCGGGCAATGAGGCGCGGCCCGGCGATCCCGCCTTCTTCAAGGGCAAGGCGATGACCTATTACGGCCGCTGGACCTACAAGTTCGAGGAAGCCGCCCGTCACGGCGCCGCCGCCGCCATCATCGTGCACGAGACCGGCCCCGCCGCCTATGGCTGGCAGGTGGTGCGCAACTCCAACTCCGGCAACAAGCTGTGGCTGGCCGCCGCCGACCAGGACAAGTCGATGGTGCCGATCCAGGGCTGGATCACGCTCGACACCGCGCGCGACCTCTTCAAGCGCGCCGGCCTCGATTACGATGCGCAGAAGGCCGCGGCCAACAAGCCCGGCTTCGCCGCGGTGGCGATGAGCGGCGAGACGCTGGACGCCCACGCCCATTCCAGCGTCGCGCATCTCGACACCCGCAACGTCGTCGGCGTCATTCCGGGGCGCACGCGGCCCGGCGAATATATTCTGTACACGGCCCATTGGGACCATCTCGGCATCAAGCCGGACGTCGCCGGACCCGACAAGATTTACAACGGCGCCATCGACAACGGGATGGGCGTCTCCAGCGTGCTGGAGATCGGCGAGGCATTCGCCCACGCCCGGCCCGGGCCGCAGCGCTCCATCGCCATCATCTGCTGGTCGCTAGAGGAGCAGGGCCTCCTCGGCTCGCAATATTTCGCGGCGCATCCGATCTGGCCGCTCTCGCACATCGTCGGCGGCGTCAATCTCGACGGCGGTTCGACCGGCGGCCATGCCCACGACCTGGTCCTGATCGGAAACGGCGCCTCGGAGATGGAAGACATGCTCGCCGACGTGCTCAAGACGCAGGATCGCACCATCGCGCCCGATCCCGAGCCCGAGAAGGGCGGTTTCTACCGTTCCGACCATATCAGCCTCTCCCGCGTCGGCGTGCCGATGCTCGATCCGGCCGGCGGCTACGACATGGTCGTCGGCGGCAAGGCGCGGGGCCAGGCGATCCGCGACGACTATCGCGCCAACCACTATCACCAGCCGTCGGACGAGTTTAACCCGAGCTGGGACGTGAGCGGCCAGATCGACGACCTTCTGGCGCTCTATACGCTGGGCGACACGCTGGCCAATTCGGACCGCTGGCCGAACTGGTACAAGGACAACGAATTCCGCGCCATCCGCGACAAGTCCCTGGCCGGCAGGAAGTAGTTTCCTCTCTCGTTGTTATGGGGGAGGTGCCGGGCGCGCACCTGCGAGCGAAGCCACCCGCCGCGCCGCGTGCTCGATATGGACCAGCCGGCGCTTCAGTATCGCCATGCCGCTCGGCTGATACAGGTCGCCGCGCGTCTTCGCGCGCAGCCGCGGCGGCGGCATCTTCGTCGCGCCGCCGGCCAGCGTTTCCAGCACGCGCGCGCACGCCTCGCTGAGAAGCGCGTCGCTCTGCGCTGCGTCGAGTTCTGCTCCGCGCAACTTGAACAGCACCTGCATCGAGGTCAGGTCCGAGAGCAGCAGGTAATTGGCGCCGACCAGGTCGTTGAGCCGGGCCAGCGCGGTCCCGTCGGCCGCGGGTTCGTCGGCGAGGCGCCGCACCGCGCCCGAGAGGCTCGCCACCGCGTCGAACAGGCGCTTGCGGGCCAGGCGGTAGCTCTGCTCGACCCGCTGGCGCGTCAGCGCCGCGCGCGCGAAATCGGCATCGGCCTTCAGCAGCGCGGCGATGGTGCGTGGCAGCTCGTGGTGCTCCCAGTTCGGCAGCAGGAAGGCGAAGACATAGGACAGCGCTGCGCCGATCAGCGTGTCGCCGATGCGCTCGGCCAGCACGTGCTGCGCCGCCGGTTGCAGGAAGTGCAGCAGCAACAACGCCGAAACCGACGCCGCCACCGCCGTCACCCGATAATTGACCGCGCCATAGGCATGGCTGACGCCGACCGCGAGCGCGACGAGGACGAGCAGATACGCCGCCGGCACGAAGGCCAGCACACCCGCCGCCAGCACGCAGCCCAGCAGTGTACCGACGATGCGGTCGGCACGCCGCTGCCGCGTCACGCTGTAATTGGCGCGCATGATCAGCGCGGTGGTCAGGAGTATCCAGCTGGCATGCGCGAAGCGCGGAAAGACGAAGGTCAGCGTCAGGCCCGCCACCATCGCCAGCGCCAGGCGCACGGCATAGCGCAAGGCCGGCGCCTGCAGGCTGAATTGCGCCCGCAACACCGACAGGTCGCGCGGGCCCACCTGGCGGAACGCCGCGATGTCGATGTCGGCCGGCATCCGCTCGGGCTTTTGCCCGCCCAGCGCCGCCGCGACCGCGGCGACGCGCAGCGCGGCCTGCGTCAGCTTGTCGGCGGTCGAACGGAAGGCGGCGAGCGCGGCCAGCTCGCTGTCGACGCCGTTTGCGCCCCTGGCGAGGCGCGCGATCTCGCCGGCGATCTCGTCCCGCGCGTCGCCGTGGCTGCCGACAACGACGCCGCCATCCTCCCGTGCCAGCGCGGCGATGTCGCCGGCGAGGGCGAGCGTGAACGCCTTCAGGCGCCGCATCAGGTGGCGATGCTGCGAGGCGCGCAGGGTCTCGATATCCGCGTCGCTCGACAGCAGGGTCTCGAAGGCGTCGAGCAGTGCGATCAGGGCCGCCACCTGCCGGCGCTGCCACGGCGTGGCGTTGCGCGCATAGATCGCGTCGCGGGCGATCTGCATGCGCTCGACGGTGGCGGCATGGCTTTCGATCAGGGCCGCGAAGGCGGCCTTGCCGTCGCCATCGGGATCGAACAGCGCCGCCTTGGCGCGCAGGAAGCCTTCGAAGCGGCGCATCGCCTCGGCGAGCAGCAGCCGGCGCACCCGCCGGTCGAAGAGCCAGGCCGAAGCCAGCGCAAAGCCGGCATAGAGCGCGCCGCCGAAGGCGAACAGGCCGAGCCGCGTCCACAGCGTCCCCGCGTCGGCACCCATCGCCAGCACGAAGCCGAGCACGCCGACGATGCCGAGCGTCAGGGCGCGCTTGCCGTAGGCCGAGAACAGGCCGGCGCCGAGCCCGACCAGCGCGGTGGCGCCGGCCAGCGTCCAGGGCGACGCCTTGGCCGCCAGCGCCAGCAGCGTCGCCAGGACCGCGATTCCCAGCGCCGAGAGCAGGGCGCGGGGCTTCTCGTTCAGCGGATCGGGCTGGTCGGCGACGCTGACGCAGAGTGCGCCGGTCGCCGCCGCAACCCCTGGCACCAGCCCGAGCGCCAGCCCGGCCACCAGGCCGCTGAACGCGACGCCGACCGCGACCGACAGGCCGTTCTCGATATGCGGCCGAAAGACGGCGCGGCGCAGCGTGTGCAGGAGATCGGCCATGGCCGCCCCTGCGTAAACGAGGGAGGCGGTTTACGGCAAGCGCCGGCTCCCCTAAAACCTTGCTCCAGCAGGCCAATCATGCGCCGCCGGGGGTGCTTTTGTTCAAGAAAATCCTGATCGCCAATCGCGGTGAAATCGCCTGCCGCGTCATCAAGACCGCCCGCCGGATGGGCATCAGGACGGTGGCGGTCTATTCCGATGCCGACAAGGACGCGCTGCATGTCGAGATGGCCGACGAGGCCGTTGCCATCGGCCCACCGCCCTCGGCGCAGTCTTATCTCGTCATCGAGCGCATCGTGCAGGCCTGCCGCGACACCGGCGCCGAGGCGGTGCATCCCGGCTACGGCTTCCTCTCCGAGCGCGAGGCGTTCGCCGAAGCCTTGGCGAAGCACGGCATCGTCTTCATCGGCCCGAACAACAAGGCCATCGCCGCGATGGGCGACAAGATCGAGTCCAAGAAGCTGGCGCAGGCGGCCAAGGTCAACACCGTCCCCGGCTTCATCGGCGAGATCACCGACGACGCCCACGCGCGCAAGATCGCTTTGGAGATCGGCTACCCGGTGATGGTCAAGGCCAGCGCCGGCGGCGGCGGCAAGGGCCTGCGCATCGTCCACAAGGAGGACGAACTCGTCCAGGCAATCAGGTCGTCGCAGCATGAGGCGAAAGCGAGCTTCGGCGACGATCGGCTGTTCATCGAGAAATTCGTCACCGAGCCGCGCCACATCGAGATCCAGCTGATCGGCGACAAGCACGGCAACGTGCTCTATCTCAACGAGCGCGAATGCTCGATCCAGCGCCGCCATCAAAAAGTGATCGAGGAGGCGCCGTCGCCGTTCCTCGATGCCGCCACCCGCAAGGCGATGGGCGAGCAGGCCGTCGCGCTGGCCAAGGCCGTCGGCTATGACAGCGCCGGTACGGTCGAGTTCATCGTCGACAAGGACCGCAAATTCTATTTCCTCGAAATGAACACAAGGCTCCAGGTCGAGCATCCGGTGACCGAGCTGATCACCGGCCTCGACCTCGTCGAGCTGATGATCCGCTCCGCCGCCGGCGAGAAACTGCCGCTCAGGCAGTCCGATGTCGGCATCGAGGGCTGGGCCGTCGAGGCCCGCATCTATGCCGAGGACCCCTATCGCGGCTTCCTGCCCTCGACCGGGCGGCTGGTGCGCTACCGCCCGCCGGCCGAAGGCCGGCATGGCGACGTCACGGTGCGCAACGACACCGGCGTCTACGAGGGCGGCGAGATCTCGATGTTCTACGACCCGATGATCGCCAAGCTGTGCACCCACGCGCCGACGCGGCTGGGCGCCATCGACGCGATGGCGGTGGCGCTCGACCAGTTCCGCATCGAGGGCATCAACCACAACATCGCCTTCCTCACCGCGATCATGCACAACGCCCGCTTCCGCAGCGGCAAGCTCACCACCGCTTTCATCGCCGAGGAATTTCCCGATGGCTTCCACGGCCAGCCCCTCGACGAGGCGGCGCGCAAGCGCTTCATCGCTGCCGCCGTCGCGGCGCGCCTGACCCGTGCGCTGCGCGCCAGCGGGATCTCGGGCACCATGAACGGCGCTCACAAGGTGCCGCGCGACCTTGTCGTGACGCTCGATGGCGGGAATTTCGCGGTGACGCATGCCAATCTCGCCGCCGGCAATCTGCATCTTCACATCGACGGCGCTTCCTATTCGGCGCTGACCGAATGGCAACCTGGCCATCCGATCATGTATCTGACCGGCCCCGACGGCGAGCATGCCATCCAGCTGACGCGCATCTCCGGCGGCTACCGCCTGGGGCAGGGCGGGCGGACGGTCACCGCGCTGGTGCGCTCGCCGCTGGCCGCAAGCCTCGCGGCGCTGATGCCGGCAAAGCTCGCGCCCGATACCTCGAAGATGCTGCTCTGCCCGATGCCGGGCCTGGTGGTTTCGGTCAACGTCCGCGAAGGCCAGGAGGTCAAGGCCGGCGAGGCGCTCGCCGTCGTCGAAGCGATGAAGATGGAGAACGTCCTCACCGCCCAGGCCGACGGCACTGTCAAGAAGATCAACGCTGCCAAGGGCGACAGCCTGGCGCTCGACGACGTGATCCTCGAATTCGCCTGATGCGCCCGCCGGGCTTGCGTTCCGCGCGCCGCGTCAGAACGTCCAGCGCACCTGGAAGTCGATCTGCGGGATCGCGTTGGCGACATATTCGTCGATATTGGCGAGAGGCGCGGTGTTGCGCGGACCTGTGTAGTTGAACTTGGTGTCCTTGTAGGTGAAGCCGACGATGTCGTCGGCCTCCAGGTGGAAGGTCCACTCCGCGCTCGGCTTGTAGTCCCAGAACGCCGTGAAATAGGGCGGCAGGACCTTGCGGTGGCGATACTGGTCGAGCCGGTAATACTGCTCGTCCCAGGCATTGTAGTAGAACAGGCCCCAGGTCGATTTCAGGCTGTCGATATCCTGCGAGAAGTTCACGCGGATATTCTGCGGCCGCTGGCCGGAGATCACGCGATTGACGCCGGTCACCGGATCGCGCACCGACGTCAGGTTGAAGATGCTGGTCGTCGAGAGCAGGCCGCCGGCGATGCCGATGCGGTCGAGCGGCAGCGTTCCCTGCACCGTGATCTGGTTGTCCTGGCCGTTGCCGATATTGCCCGGTGCGTCGAACGTGCCGCCGGGGCTGACGATCGGCACGAAGTCGACGACGTCCTTGATGTCCTCGTGCATCAGCGTCACCACGAAGGCGCCCTTGTCCCAGAAATGCCGCTCGAACGAGATTTCGTACTGGGTGTGCTGGTCGGGGCGCAGGTTCTCGTTGCCCGCTGTGATACCCGTGGACGACAGATTGGCCGAGGCGATGAAGTTGTTGAAGTCGAGCTGGCCGAGCACCTTTTCGTAACGCACCCGCACCTGGGTGTCCTTGTCGGGCGACCAGGTCAGCACCGCGCGGGGCTTGGGATAGAAGAACGAGCGGCTCAGGGTCACCGAGCCCGTCTCGCTGATGGTCGAATACTCGGCCCGCATGCCGGCTTCGAGCAGCCAGTCGTCGGCGAACTTCCAAGTGCCCTGCGCGAAGGCCTCGCCGCGGCGCTCCTCGACGCGGGCGTCGGCCGACGGCAGCGGCTGGTTCACGCCGTTGACGAAAAACGCCGTCTTGCCGTCGAGATAGTTGAAGGCTCCCTCGGCGCCGCCCTCCAGCGTCAGTTCGGGGATCGGCAGATAGCGCAGCGTGGCGCGCGCGATCGTCTCGCCCGTATTCGCCAGCGACACGAAATGCTGCGTCGTGATACCGTCGTCGGAGTCGCTCGCGGCGTTGTTGCGGTCGAGCCGCTGCAGCACCAGGGTCTCCAATTCGGCGCCGCCCACCGGTCCCTTCCAGTGCAGGCCGAGCTCGCCGCCATTGTCGCGCGAATCGTCCTTGAAATCCTCCAGGAAACCGGGCCGCGCATAGGACAGGCGGTCGACGAACGGACTGTCCGACAGCGTCAAATTGGCTTTGAACTCGCCGCCCCACAGCGGCACCGTCGCCGCGCCCTTGGCCGACACGCCGATGCCCAGGCCGTGGCTGATCGCCATGTCGTGGCTCAAAAGGGTGCCGGCGCCGTCGAACACGTCGTGATAGCCGTGGCCGACGGAGTCGTCGTAGTTCTGGATCGACGAGATCGAGCCTTCATAGGTCGAATCGCCGGAGTGCTGCGTGAACTGCAGCCCGCCATAGGGGATCATGTGGCCGTCGAGGAACACCAGATCCTCGGCTGTCGCCACCCAGGTGGTCGAGTCCGTCTTCTTGAGCACGACGTTGGCAACGACCGTCTGGCCCTGCATGTCGATGCCGGGCGCGCCGCCGCGGATCAGTTCGACATGGTCGACATTGGCCGCCGGAATGCGCTGCAGGATCGACTGCAGCGAATCGCTCTTGGCGGTCGGCCGCTGGCCGTTGATCAGCACATTGCCCGCCGTGCCCGCGAAGCCGCGCGCCGTGCCGACGTCGGTGAAGCTGAAGCCCGGCAGGCGGCCGATCATGTCATAGGCCGTGTTGGGCCGTGCCTCGGCAAAGAAGGCCTGATCGTAGGTCAGCACCGCGTTCGGCGCCGGGTCGGCAAGAACGGGTCCCGCCGCCAGCACTGCCGCCGTCGCGGCCGCCATAAACCATTTTGCCTGCAAGAAAATCCCCAATCGCAATGTGTAGAGTCAAACTGGCCGCTACGCTCCTAACGGTGCAATGCGCGCAAAACGCATAGCTCCTTTGCCATGAAGGCCTGTTTAATGACTAGGCTCGGCAAGCGCCAAGGCCCGCGCGAACACGGCATCGTGACCGCTGCGCCAATCGGCGAAACGCAGCGCGATCGTTTCGTCGGGCGCCAGCGATCGCACGCGAACCGGATAAAACCAGTTGAGCCAGTAGCAGACTCGCCAATCGGTGCAAGGCGCAGAATAGTTGTGCATTCCGGTCGAATAATGAAAGCAAATGCCCGAATTCGGCAGGCAGCCGAAATTGCCCTCCGAGAGGAATTTCAGGCGGTCGCCCACCATCTCGCCCAGGATGACAGTGCGCGGTCCGAGCGCGTCCTTGACGAAAGCGGCGGTGCTGATCGCGGCAGAGAAGGTGTGCGGGCCCGTCAGCAGGTAGAGTCGCGCCCCCGGCTGCATCAGCGCGGGCAATCTGTGGGCGAAGGCATAGGTGTTGGTGTAGTCGCCGCCGCCGTTGAAGCGCAGGTCCAGAATCACCGCGCAGGGCTTGTTCGCCGCCATGGCGCTCTGGGTCTGCGCGATCCAGTCGGCGATCTTCTCGTCGGGACCGTCGGTCACGGCTTTCATCTGCAGGAAGAGCACGCAGCTGTTGCCGAGCCTAGCGCGCCGGAACGTCCTGTTGAAGTCGCGCAATGTCGGCGGCAGCGTCGCCGGCGCGAGTGCGCGCCAGCTGCGCGGCTCGCCGTCCATCGGCTCCGGCGACAGCCAGCGTATGTCGTCCTCGAACGACTCGCCCCTGGCGAGCGGCGCGCCCTTGAGCGCGCGCGTGATTTCGCGTCCGTCGCTCGTCCGCAATGTCCACACCGTCAGGTCCGTCTGCGGCGCCACGCCGATGCCGTTCAGGATCTCCGGCGACTGCAGCCAGACCAGCGCCGCCGTCCGCCGCCACCGCGCCGGGCCGCCGCGCAGCGCATCGAGTTTCGTCAGCACGTCGGCGAGCGGGACGCCGTCGACCTTTTCGAGCCGCGCGCCGAGCAGGTCCGCATCGTCTGCCTTGGTGCGCAGGACATAAACGCCGTCGGCGAACGCTGCGACGCGCAGCGGCACGGCATTCGGCCGCCGGTTGTCGCCGGAATAGACCGTGGTGTGGCCGTTGTCGGCGAAGGCCGCGATGCGCATCAGTTGGGTTCGTAGGCCAGCCCAGCCGAGCACGGCCTTGCCTGCGCCGAGTGCGTCGATGGCGCGGTTGGCCTGCGCGCGGTCGGCCGGCGCATAGGCCTGGTCGAGCGCCACCAGGCGCTTGAACTGCACGAGGTCCTGGCGTTGTGCGTCCAGTGCCGTTGCGGGCCTGGGAAAGTTCGCCGCCGGCGGCGACGGATTGAACCAGGCGGTGAAGAAGAGATAGAGCCCGCCCAGCAGCAGCGCCGCGGCACCGGCCACGCCAAGACTTGCGAACAGGATTTTGCGGGCCATGTCATTTCCTTCGATGTCCGAGGATAGATGCGGCGGCACCGGATTTGGATGCGCGATCGGATGCGGCCTCTGGCCTGGGCGCCGCGAAATGCTTCATACTGGCGCGATGTCAGACGATCTTACGCATCTGCGCCTTCGGATCGAAGGTTTCGTCCAGGCCGTGGGCTACCGCAATTATGTGATCGGCGAAGCCACGCGGCTCGGCGTCGACGGCTGGATCCGCAACCGCGCCGACGGCACGGTCGAGATCCTGGTCTCCGGCCCCAACGCCGCGGTCGAAACGCTGGTCGGCCTGTGCATGAAGGGTCCGCCCGGCGCCAATGTCCGCGACGTCGAGATGCACAAGGCTGAGGCGCCGGCCGACAAGGGCTTCAGGCGCCGGCCGTCGCTCTAATTGGAAGGCCGCGCGCGGAACAGTTCGCGAAACACCGAAATCGCGAACACCAGCATGCCCAGACCCGTGAGGCCGTTGCCGGCCGTCATCACTGGTTCATAGACGGGATCGTTGCCGTGGCTGAGGAACAGCGCATAGGCCGGAAAGAACAGCACGATGCCGGCGGTCAGGATCGCGTAGTTGATCCACGCCAGCGGCACCCACATCGTGCCGCGCGTCAGCGCATAGAAGGTGCCGCACAGCGCCATCGTCGCCCAGCCCACCAGGTTGAGATGCGCGTGCAGTCCGCCATAGGTGGCGTCATTGGCATGCGCCATGTACATCCCGATGGCCCCGCTCGCCAGGATGCAAAGAACACCGGTCGCGAAAAACGCGGCAGACACGCGCGGCATGATGAATACCCCCAAAAGCGTTCGAGCTTTAGCCAAACACCTCGCCGAATGCCGCCTTCATCGCCACGTCGACGTCTGCCATCGTCACCGCCAGCCCCAGGTCGTGCAGGCTCGTCACGCCATGCTCGCTGACGCCGCAGGGAACGATGCCGGAGAAATGCGAAAGCTCCGGATCGACGTTGAGGCTGACGCCGTGGAACGTCACCCAGCGCCGCACGCGCACGCCGATGGCGGCGATCTTGTCTTCCCGCGCCCCGCGCGCGACCCAGATGCCGACGCGCCCGTCGCGCCGCTCGCCTTTGACGTTGAAGGCCGCCAGCGTGCGGATCAGCCACTCTTCCAGGTCGCGGACATAGGCCCTGACGTCGGCACGCCGCCGCTTGAGGTCGAGCATGACATAGCCGACGCGCTGGCCGGGGCCGTGATAGGTGAACTGGCCGCCGCGGCCGGTCTTGAACACAGGAAAGCGTGCCTCCAGCAGGTCGGCATCCTTGGCGCTGGTTCCGGCCGTGTAGATCGGCGGATGCTCCACCAGCCACACCAGTTCCGGGCGCTGGCCGGAGGCGATGGCGGCGGCCCGCGCCTCCATGAAGGCCACGGCCTCGGGGTAGGGCGTCAGGCCGCCCGCAATCCGCCATTCCACCGCCGGCCGCGTTAACCCGTCCGTAAGCATAACCGCCGGAAACTCGGACCTGTCATCCATGGGGTCCTACATGTCCTCGAATATCTCCGGCGTCAAAGTCGAAATCTCTGTGGTCCTGGGCAGTTCCACCATTCCGATGCACCAGCTGCTGCGCATGGGCCGCGGCGCCGTCATCGAGCTCGATTCCCGGCAGGACGACCCGGTGCTGATCCTGGCCAATGACCGGCCGGTGGCGAAGGGCGAAATCGTCATCCATGGCGACAAGATCGGGGTCTCGATCACCGATCTGCTGCGCGGCTATCAATAGTTAAACGACATATTGGTGTGGAATATTTTATTCCCCACCTCATCCTTGCATTTTATTAAGACCATGCGTACCTCTGCTGTAGAACCGGGCCAGACCGTCCGGGGCGGAGGCCGTTTTGCTCCCCATCATACTCAGCGACGAGTTCGTCCGCGTCGGCCTGGCCGGCGCCGGTGAAGCCCGTGCCCGCCGCGCGGCGCTGCTCGGCGAAGCTGGAATCAAGCTCTTGGCGGTCGATCCTCAGGAATCACTTCCGGACATCCGCATCCTCTTCGTTGCCGGCCTCGAACCCGAAGCAGCAGCCGCACTGAGCCGCCGCGCCCGCGCTGCCGGCATCCTGGTCAATGCCGAGGACATCCCCGAACTCTGCGACTTCCACGTCCCCGCCATCGTCCGGCGCGGCGATCTCGTCCTGACGGCCTCAACCGGCGGGCAGGCGCCCGGCCTCGCGCGCCAGCTGCGCGAATGGCTCGAAACCCGCTTCGGCCCCGAATGGCAGCTGCACCTGGAAGAGGTTGGCGCGGCCCGTGCCGGCTGGCGCGCCGGCGGCCTCGCTCCCGACGAAGTCTCCCGCCGCACCCGCGCGCTGGTCTCGGAGAAGGGCTGGCTCGCATGAGCGCCACCGTCACCGTCATCGACCGCGCCCGCGGCATTGCTCCGCGCGCCTTCGACCGGGCCGGGGCGGGCGCCGTCGACCCCCTCGTCGTCGCCAAGCTGGCGCAGCTGCAGGACGCGGCGCGGGGCAGGGATGCGCACGGTATTCTCGAACTCGCGCTGACCGGCGAGTTCCGGGGCAAGTCGGCGGTGGTCTCTTCGTTCGGTGCCGAGTCGGCCGTGCTACTGCACCTGGTGGCTGCGATCGATCCGGCGACGCCGATCCTGTTCCTCAACACCGGCAAGCTGTTCGGCGAGACGCTGCGCTATCGCGACCGCCTGCAGGATCTGCTCGGCCTCGGCGACGTGCGCTCGCTGGCGCCGGATCCCGCTGACCGCGCCAAGGCCGATCCCGAAGGCACGCTGTGGTCGCGCGACACCGATGCCTGCTGCAATTTCCGCAAAGTGATCCCGCTCAAGCGTGCGCTCGAGCCCTTCGCCGCCCAGATTACCGGCCGCAAGCGTTTCCAGACCCGCGAACGCGCCGAGATGCAGGCGGTGGAGTTCTTCGAGGGCCGCTTCCGCTTCAATCCGCTGGCGGACTGGTCGCTCGCCAAGCTCGAGGCCTATACCCTCAAGCACGATCTGCCGCGCCATCCGCTGGTCGAAGACGGCTATCCCTCGATCGGCTGCATGCCCTGCACCAGCCGCGTCGCCGCCGGCGAGGATTATCGCGCCGGCCGCTGGTCCGGCCTCGACAAGGACGAGTGCGGCATCCATCTGACGGATGGCGGCGGCATTTAGAGTGGCGCGCCTGCGGCCCTCAGGCCGGCATCGCAATGACGTAATCGACTTCCTTCACCACGCGCCCGCCTTTGACGGTGAGGATCAGCACCGCGCGCAGCGTCAGCCCGGAGCCCTTCTTCGCCCACGCCGTGTCCAGCGCCGCCGTGCCGGTCCACTCGACCTCGAGCGCCACCTGGTCGGTGTCCGCCACGACGTTGAGCAGCGTCATCCGGCGGTCGGGGAAGTTCGCGACCTGCAGCTCGGCCGCCTTGCGCAGCTCCGCCCGCCCGCCGCTGCGCCCCGCGCCGCCGAGGAACGGCAGTTCGATCCATTCGGTGGTTTCGGCATGCACCGCCTCGACCCAGTCGGGCAGGCCGCGATTGTATTCGGCGATCAGCCTGCGGGCGACCGCCTCGGGTGAGGATGCATGGTTCATCGCGTCACGTCCCGTGCTCGAGCAAGGTAAGGAGAAAACGCAAAACAGAAGGAAAGACTGGTGCGGTCGAGAAGACTCGAACTTCCACGGGTTGCCCCGCTACCACCTCAAGGTAGTGCGTCTACCAATTCCGCCACGACCGCACATGTCTGCAAAATCACCGGTAGGCGCGGGGGTTTAGCAGAGCTTTTCCGCCAAGGGAAGCTGCCAGAATCCCCGCCGACCGGCCCCGTCCCGCCCCCTATTTCTCCACCGCCGCATCTTCCGGCAGCTGCAGGATCAACCGGTAGCAGTCCAGGCTCCGGCTGATGAACTCATAGGCCGCGCCCCACAGATACAGCCTGAAGCGGCGGAAATTGAAATCGCCGAACTTGCCGACCAGGAACTCCTTGTGCGCGTCGAGATTCTTGGCCCACTGGATGAAGGTGTAGGCGTAGCTCATGCGGTCGTTGAACACTTCCTCGACCTGCAGCGGCGTCTTGGCCACCTTGTTGAGCAGATCGTCCAGCACCAGGAACGAGTGGTTGCCGGGATAGATGTACTTCACCATGAACGACGACAATTCGTATTTCTTGGTGCAGGCGCTGCCGTCCAGGAAGATGCGGCCGCCCGGCTTCACCAGCGTCATGAATTTCTTCATCACGCTGAGATAGTCGGGCAGGTGCTCGATCACGCCCATGATGACGACGGCGTCGAATTTGTAGCCGGGATTGAATTCCAGCAGATCGCTCTCCAGCACGTCCCAGTCGCGTCCCAGCGTCTTGCCCTTTTCGGTCAGGAAGCGGATCGATTCCTTGGAGATCGAGATGCCGGTGCATTTCACGCCGCGCGCCGAGGCATATTCGAACCAGGCGCCCCAGCCCGGACCGATCTCCAGGATGTGGTCGCCGGGCTTCAGCTTCAGCTTTTCGAACGCATAGTCGAACTTGCGCAAGGTCGCGACGTCGAGCGTCTCGTCCGGGCTCTCATACATACCTTGCGTGTAGCAGGGCGTCTTGGGATCGAGGAACGCCAGGAAGAACTCCGAATCGAGGTCGTAATGCGCCGAGATCGCCTGCTTGTTGGTGTGCACCTGGCCGAAGAACAGCGGCTGCAGGTAGCGCCAGGCCTCGGTGACCAGATGGAAATCCTTCATCGCACCGCGCAGCTCGAACGGCTTGAGCATGTCGCCGTCGAGGTCGATGTCGCCCGACAGATAGGCGTCGGCGATCTTGCCTTCGTCGAGGCTGGAGACCGCCTTCAGGCCGCGGTCGGTGCGGATGGAGAGCTGGAAGGTCGGCGTGCCCTGGCCGAAGCGCTGGCTGGTGCCGTCGGGCAGGTGGACCTCGAACGGTGTCGCGATATCGGCATATTGCGCCGCGAACCGCCCCAAGAGCGACGTCTTGGCGGGCTTTGCCACGGGCGCGGTTCGTCCGGCGTCCAAATTCAATGTCTCTGTCATTCCCATCCCCATGGTGCGCGAGGCGGCAAAAAGCTAGGCGTGCCGCGGACTATTGCCAAGATTAGGGCCAGCGGACGGATTTGTCATGGGCCGAAACCGGCCCGTGGCTTGCCCTGCGCCGCGAGGAACTCGGCATAGCGCGGATCGCCGGGACCGGCCTTGAACGGCTCGAGCCGAACACCCTGCGGCGTCTGGATCATAGTGGTCAGGATCAGCTCGTCGGGCGCGATCTCGCCGAGATCGACGACGCGGTCCGGTACGATGACGTGGACATGCCGCCCGACGTAGACGACGACCTGGCCCATGTGCCGGGCGCCGACTTCCGCCCAGGCGTGGAAGGTCGACAGGAACGGCTCGCGCCGCCAGGCGTCGGGGCGCTGAGTGTCGACGTGGATCGCGATGCGCCCGCCGCCGCCGCCCTCGTGGCGAATGACGAATTTGGCGTCGGCCGGCCGCCATTCGGGGCCGAGATTGGGATTGGTCAGGTAGACGCAGTTGAACTCGCGGCACGAGGTCGGGCGGTGCTCGTAGAAGCCGCAGCCCTTGCCCTTGAGGCAGTGCCCGCACCAGGTGTTGGTCGGCTTGCCGAGTTCCTCGATGCCCATCACCTTGCAGCACAAGGTGCAGCCGTCGCAATCCCGGACGAGTACTGGCGCGGACATTCTGTCTCCCTGCCGCGATGATGGACCGGCGCATCGGCACCGCCAACGGTTATTTGGCTACCAGCGGAACGGATTGGGCGGCTCGGCAGCCCGGCGCTGCAGCGCCAGCGCCTGCGGGCTGTCGCGCGCGATCAGTTCGAAGTCGAGCAGGGGGCCGTTCGGCGTCCAGGTCTTGTTGGTCACGATCATGCGGTCGCCGACCTCGCCGAGATCGACGTCGCGGTCGGGCAATATGACGACGATCCGCCCGCCGCTGCGTACATGCACCTGCTTTTCGGCCCGCAGCCGATTGGCCGACCAGGCCTTGAGGTCCTGGTAATAGGGCGCCTCGCGCCAGGCCTCGGGGTGCGCCGGATCGACATCGATGATGATCCGGGCGCCGCTGGCGTCCGATACCATGACCATGTGCGAGCGGTTCGGCTTCCAGTGTTCCGGCACGTCCGCGTCGAGGCGGTAGTGGCAGAAGAAGTCGCGGCACATCTGCGGGCGGTGTTCGTGGTTGCGGCAGCCGGCGCTGACGTCGCAGTGCACGCACCAGACATTTGCCGGCTTGGTCAGCGCTGGAACCGGATACAGCATGCAGCAGAGCGTGCAATCGGCACAGCTGCGGCCGGGCACCAGGTTCGGCGCCGTGTCGGTAACGGGTTCGCCCGCGAAGGGTTTCTGGTTCGGCATGGTAAGTGTGCTGTTGCGGTCCGCTGCTGGCTGGGCACCTTATATTACGTCCGGCACGCCGGAAGCGAGGCGATATTCCGCCGCTCGCCCCGCCGGTTCCCGCGCTTCGCATTGCCGCGCGTTAGGCTAGGATCGCGCCGATTTCGCCGGAGCCGCCCGATGACCGCCAACGACTTTCGTTCCCTCGATCACGGGCTGGGCGAGACCGCCGACATGATCCGCGAGACCGTGCGGACGTTCAGCGATGACAAAATTGCTCCGCTCGCCGCCGAGATCGACCGCAGCAACCTGTTCCCGCGCCAGCTATGGCCTGAGATGGGCGCCCTCGGGCTGCATGGCATCACGGTGGAGGAGGAGTTCGGCGGCCTGGGGCTCGGCTATCTCGAGCACGTCGTGGCGATGGAGGAGATCAGCCGCGCTTCGGCCTCGGTCGGCCTGTCCTATGGCGCGCATTCGAATCTTTGCGTCAACCAGATCCGGCGCAATGGCAGTCCGGCGCAGAAGCGCCGCTACCTCCCCGGACTTCTGACCGGCGACCATGTCGGCGCGCTGGCGATGAGCGAGCCCGGCGCCGGCTCGGACGTCACCGCGATGAAGCTGCGCGCCGAGCGCAAGGGCGACCGCTTCGTGCTGAACGGCACCAAGATGTGGATCACCAACGCGCCGCATGCCGACACGCTGGTGGTCTATGCCAAGTCCGATCCCGCCGCCGGCGCGCGCGGCATCACCGCCTTCCTGGTCGAGAAATCGTTCAAGGGCTTTTCCACCGCGCAGAAGCTCGACAAACTCGGCATGCGCGGCAGCGACACCGCCGAGCTGGTGTTCGAGGACTGCGAGATTCCCGAGGAGAACGTGCTGGGCGGCGAGGGCCGGGGCGTCAACGTGCTGATGAGCGGCCTCGACTACGAGCGCGCCGTGCTCGCCGCCGGCTCGGTCGGCATCATGCAGGCCTGCATGGACGTCGTGATCCCTTATGTCCACGACCGCAAGCAGTTCGGCGAATCGATCGGCTCGTTCCAGCTCATGCAGGGCAAGCTCGCCGACATGTATGTCGCGCTGTCGGCGGTGCGCTCCTATGTCTACGCCGTGGCGCGCGCCTGCGACCGCGGCCAGACCACCCGCAAAGACGCTGCCGGCGCCATCCTCTACGCCGCCGAAAAAGGCACCTGGATGGCGCTGCAGGCGATCCAGTGCCTCGGCGGCAACGGCTACATCAACGACTATCCGACCGGACGCCTGCTGCGCGACGCCAAGCTCTACGAAATCGGCGCCGGCACCAGCGAGATCCGCCGCTGGCTGATCGGCCGCGAACTGTTCGAGGAGAGCGGGAATTAATGTTTGCGCGGCCACGCTTGGGCAGCATGTACGATGCGAAGAATTTCCACCGTTTTGTGGCGTTCGTTGATGCGGTAAATCGCAAGATACGGAATGTCTGCGAAAATGAATTCCCGTGAACGGGCCAATCTACCCCTTCGCCCCAATTCGGGCGACTGCGCCAATATGTCGACGCCGTTTAGGATGCGGTTGAATACGCCCCGTGCAGCGACCGGCTTGTCTTTCGCAATATGGCGCCAGATTTTTGCAAGGTCGACACTGGCTGCGGCTTCCCAGACGACGCGCATGGGTTGCTAATATTTCAATGTCGCTTTTGGCGGGGGTAATTCACAACCGGTTGCCATGCTGCGCATCCATTTCGCCATATCTTCATGGGAAATGAACGGCCCACCCGCCTCCGCACGCTGCAGCGCTTGCGCAGTGAGTTCCATCTCTCGGGCATCGAGCTCCATAAAGTGCTCAATCGCCATTGCCGCGATCGAAGATTTCGAACGGCGCAACGTCTTCGCCGCCTTTTCCAGCTTTCCGGAAAGCTTGCGGTCCACACGCAGGGAAAGTGTTACGTCCTTGGTCATTTGAGTCTACGAGCAGGTTTGTAATACTTTGTATTACAATTTCTGACTTGGCTCAAGGGTGTTTGTCGCGTTGGCAACAGCGCTAAAGCCCTGCCAGAATCGCTTCGGTCGACGCCAGCGTCAGCAGGTCGGACCGCGTGAGAATGCCGATCGGCTTCAGGTGACGGTGGACGACGAGTTCCTGCACGCCGTCGTCCGCGTTGAACTTGATCACCGCCTGGCGGATGTTGTCGGCTTCGTCGACGGTGTCGTTCAGGGTCGCACCGCTCATTCCTCTGAGCGCCTTGAGCGACTTGTCGTCGTCGGGCTTGGCGAGCACCTTGACGATGCAGTCCGCGATCTTGGTCTCGGCGTTCGCGCCCGCGAAGTCGGCCGCCGCGCGCTTGCCGGGAATATAGCCGACATAGGTCTCGCCCTCCTGCATCAGCAGCACGTGCTCGAGCTTGAACGGCGTCAGCGTCGCGAACAGCTGGCGCAACACGACCGGGTTGAAGTCTTTTTTCTTGGAGCCCTTGAGGGTGAGGACGATCTTCTTGTCCATGTGCTCCGGCAGGTTTTTGAACGTATCGCCGAAGCGCACCAGGATTTCGCCGACCGTCTGCTCGGGCCGCGCCGTGATCTCCAGCTTTTCGGCATCGCGAAACAGCGAGATCTTCTGCGTCGTCGGCATCTCGTTCAGCCGGCTTCTCTGGTACGGCCGGCTCGCGCCCTGCCGTCCGGCCACGCCCGTCAGCAGGGCGGCCGTCGAGGCGCCGAAGGCGAGCGCGCCGGCGAGCAGGACGATGAAATTGGTGTCGAGATGGACGCCCATGCGCGGGACGGCGAAATAGAGGGCAAGCGGCGCCAGCACCGCCAATATCCCGATCGCGGCAATCGCGATTCTGTTCATACGCCCCATTCCCCACCGGCTCATTGGCCGGGCTCGCCATTTGATGATAACTCAGGGGGCCGCCCCGGTCATGGCCTTTGTGTCACGATGGGACGGCCGATTAACCAAGGGATTGCCGTGCCATGGCTGCAACCGATGTCGTCATCCTGTCCGGTGCCCGCACCCCGATGGGCGGCTTCCAGGGCGAGCTTGCGGGCAAGACCGCGCCGGAACTCGGCGCCGCCGCAATTGCCGAGGCCGTCAGCCGCTCCGGCGTCTCGGCCGCCGATATCGACGAGACGGTGATGGGCTGTGTGTTGCCGGGCGGCCTCGGCCAGGCGCCGGCGCGCCAGGCGGCGGTCCATGCCGGCGTGCCGTTCGACGTGCCGGCGACGACGATCAACAAGATGTGCGGCTCGGGCATGAAGGCGGTGATGATGGCCGCCGACCAGATCTCCGCCGGCCGCGCCACGGTCGCCATCGCCGGCGGCATGGAGAGCATGTCGAACGCGCCGTATCTGCTGCCCAAGGCCCGCGGCGGCTATCGCCTCGGTCACGGCGAGATCAAGGATTCGATGTTCCTCGACGGCCTCGAAGACGCCTATGAGCATCGCCTGATGGGCGCCTATGCCGAAGACGCCGCGCGCCACTACCAGTTCACCCGCGCCGAGCAGGATGCCTACGCGACGGAGTCGCTCAAACGCGCCAAGCGGGCGCAGGACTCGGGTGACTTCGCCGGCGAGATCGTCGCGGTGAAAGTGTCGGCCAAGGGCGGCGAGACCACCGTGTCCGGCGACGAGCAGCCCAGGAAGGCCGACCCCGCGAAAATCCCGACCCTCAAGCCGGCCTTCGCCAAGGACGGCACGGTGACGGCGGCGAATTCGTCGTCGATCTCCGATGGCGCCGCCGCGCTGATCCTGTCGAGCGCCGAAGAGGCAAGGAAGCGCGGTCTCAAGCCCATCGCCCGCATCGTGGCGCAGGCCTCCAACGCCGGCGAGCCCCGCTGGTTCACCACCGCGCCGGTCGGCGCCATCGAAAAGGTGCTGAAGGCCGCCGGCTGGAGCAAGGACGATGTCGACCTCTACGAGATCAACGAAGCCTTCGCCGTCGTCGCCATGATCGCGATGCGCGACCTCGGCCTCGACCATGCCAAGGTCAACGTCAACGGCGGCGCCTGCGCGCTCGGCCATCCCATCGGCGCCTCGGGCGCGCGCATCCTCGTCACGCTCCTCGCCGCCCTCGAAAAGCGCGGCCTCAAACGCGGCGTCGCGGCGCTGTGCATCGGCGGCGGCGAAGCGACCGCGGTCGCGGTGGAGCTAATAGGGTGACGACCCTCGCCCCCGCAGAGCGGGGGAGAGGACTTTAATTTTTCAAGCGGAGAAATTCGCTTCCAAATCCGCCAGCAGCCCCGGCCCCGTCGGCTTCCACCCCAGTTCTGCCTGCGTCTGGGCGCTCGATACGGGGAGGTCGAGGCCGAGGAACATGCCGAGGAAGCCAAAATGCTCGCCGGCCTTCTCCGGCGCGATCGAGCGCACCGGCAGGTTCAGTTTCCTGCCGATCGCCGCAGCGATGTCCCTGACCGCAATGCCTTCCTCGCCGACCGCGTGATACGCCGATCCCGGTCTGCCTCTTTCGAGCGCCAGGCGGTAGAGCTTCGCCGCATCCAGCCGGTGCACCAGGTTCCAGCGGTTCGCGCCGTCGCCGACATATCCCGAGACGCCTTTCTCGCGCGCCACCTCCGCCGCATAGGAGACGAACCCCGCGCGGAAACCGGCCGCGCTCGTGCCGTGCACCGCCGGCGCCAGCCGGATCGCCGTCGCGCGCACGCCCTTGTGCGCCAGGCCGAACGCCATCTGCTCGGAGACGCGCGGCAGAGCGTCGTGCGCCGACCGCATATCCTCGGTCGCGAGCTGTCCCGGCGCGATCATCGCGGTCCCCGAGCTCACGACCAACGGCTTGCCCGTCAGCACCTCGCCCATCGCCTCGATGGCGCGCTTGTCGACCTGTCCGTTCTCCGCGAACTTCGAGAAGTCGTGGATGAAGGCGGTGTGGATCACGCCGTCGCACTGCGCCGCACCGCTCTTCAGGCTTTCGACGTCTTCGAGCGATCCGCGATGGATCTCGGCGCCCGCCACGGCGAGCGCTTGCGCATTGGCGTCGGACCGGGCAAGGCCAAGCACTTTGTGGCCCGCGCCGATCAGTTCCTGAACGACGGCCGAACCGATAAAACCGGCGGCGCCGGTGACGAATACCCGCATCGCGATTACTCCTTGGGTTGAATGTTGAGCGCCGTCCGGGCGGCGCGGCGAAAATCCAGCGGCGGGCGCGGCAGGACCGCGCGGATCGGCAGCGGGTCGCCGATGCCTTCCACGTTCAGGCCGTCGGCAATGCCTTTGATCGCGCCCTTCGACGCCACCTTCGTCAGCCGTTCGATGAGCGGCGCGAGGGCGCCGAGCAGCGACAGCGGAATGTGCAGCTTGGCGGGATGCGGCCGGCCCAGAACGTCGGCCACGATGTCGATCAGCCGGTCGCCGCTGTAGAGTTCGTCGCCGCCGACGTCGTAGCACTGGCCGTAGGTGCGCGGCTCGCCGAGCACGCCGATGAGATAATAGACAAGATCGCCGATTGCGACGTGCCGCATCCGCGTTCTGCCGTTGCCGAGGACGATGGCAAGGCGGCTCCTGGCGCGGCTCGCCGTCATTGCGAAGCCGCGGCCGCCCGCGCCGACGATCATGCCGGGCCGGATGACGGTCGCATCGAGGCCGCTGTTCACCAGGGACTGTTCTATCTGCCAGCGCCCACGGACCCATTCGCTCGGAGAATCGGGCGCCATGCCGAGCGCCGTCACATAGATCGCGCGGCGCGTGCCGTGCGTCTTGCAGGCGGCCACGATGTTCTGCATCCCGGTCGTTTCCACCGCCATGAAGCCCTGTCCGGCCGGACTGGCCGGTTGTGCGGAGAGCGTCTGGACGCAGATGTAGACGGCCGCGATGCCGTCCAGCGCAGAGTGCAGCGACGCGGGATCGGACATGTCGCCCTGGACGATCTCGCAGCCGAGCGCCGCCAGGCCCTGGACCTTGGCCGGATCGCGCGCCAGGCAGCGAACCGCGTGTCCGTCCGCCAGCAGCGCGCGGGCGAGATAGCCGCCGACAAAGCCGGAGGCTCCGATGACCAGAAGCTTTGTCATGGGCTGTTAGTGGTCCTGGGCATGTTCTCTGCGGTCGGCCGGCCCTGGGGCATACTGCGTGGGGCCCGGTTCGATTATCGTGTAGGATCAGTCTAGCACGATTACTCTCGCGAGAGCAAAGCGCCATATGTCTTCCATTCGCCTTTTCATCTTGTCGTCGTTCCACGAGTTCGGCCCGATGCACGGCCACCTGCTGCGGGCCTGGGCCGAGCGCATGCAGGTGCCGCTGTGGACGGACATCTCGGTCGGCGCGGTCTATGGCGCGATGAAGCGGCTCGCCGCCGAGGGCCTGCTGCGCGAGGCGGGCCGCGAGCAGGAGGGCAACCGGCCCATGCGGCAAATCTACGAGATTACCGAGGAGGGTCGCCGCGCGCTCGAGGATCTGCGCCGCGCGGGCCTCAGCGACGTCTGGTTCAAATTCGATCCCTTCGATCTGGCGCTCACCCGCATGGACGCAAAAATGCGCAAGACGCTGCCGGCGCTCCTTGGCGAGCGGCTCAAGAAGGTGCAGGCGATGCTCGCGGAAAGCCGGCGGGTCAACGAAGGCGTGCCGGCGAAAGTGGGGCTGGCGAAAAAGTGGGCGCTGCGCCACACCGAATACCGGCTCGAGGCGGAGGTTGCCTACCTGACGGACCTGCTCAAGCTTGCCGGCGACATCGCCCGCGAGAAGCCCCACAGTGTCGTGCTCAAATGAGCCGTCACAGGTCACACTGATTCGGAAAAAAATCGCATGACCAGCCTCAAATCCGACCTTTCCCCCGCCGCGCCGGCGTTCAAGGCCAACGCCGCCGCGATGGCCGCGCTCGTCGACGAGCTCAGATCCCGCACCGCCACCGCCGCGCTCGGCGGCGACGAGCGCTCCCGCAAGCGCCACACCGAACGCGGCAAGCTGCTCCCCCGCGAGCGCGTCGAGCGCCTGGTCGATCCCGGCGCGCCGTTCCTCGAACTCTCCCCGCTCGCCGCCTATGGCATGTATGACGGCGACATCCATGGCGCCGGCCTCATCACCGGCATCGGCCGCGTCGCGGGCCGCGAATGCGTCATCGTCTGCAACGACGCCACGATCAAGGGCGGCACCTACTATCCGCTCACCGTGAAGAAACACCTCCGCGCCCAGGAGATTGCGCGCGAAAACCGTCTGCCCTGCATCTATCTGGTGGACAGCGGCGGCGCCAACCTGCCGAACCAGGCGGAGATCTTCCCCGACCGCGAACATTTCGGCCGCATCTTCTTCAACCAGGCGAACATGTCCGCCGCCGGCATCCCGCAGATCGCCAGCGTCATGGGCTCCTGCACCGCCGGCGGCGCTTACGTCCCGGCGATGAGCGACGAGACCATCATCGTCAAGGGGCAGGGCACCATCTTCCTCGGCGGTCCGCCGCTGGTGAAGGCCGCGACCGGCGAGATCGTCACCGCCGAGGCGCTGGGCGGCGCCGACGTCCACGCCCGCCACTCCGGCGTCGCCGATCATTATGCCGGCGACGACGCCCACGCCCTCGCCATCGTCCGCCGCATCGTGGCGGGACTGAACACCGCCAAGCAGCCGAACATCCCGCTGGCGCCCCCCCGCCCGCCGCTGTTCGACGTCGCCGAACTGGACGGTATCGTGCCGCCTTCGCTCAGCACGCAATACGATGTGCGCGAGGTCATCGCCCGCCTGGTCGATGGCTCGCAGTTCGATGAGTTCAAGAAACTCTACGGCACCACCATCGTCACCGGCTTCGCCAGGCTCGAAGGCATCCCCATCGGAATTGTCGCCAACAACGGCATCCTGTTCAGCGAAAGCGCTCTCAAGGCGGCGCATTTCATCGAGCTGTGCTGCCAGCGGAAAATTCCGCTGCTCTTCCTGCAGAACATCGCGGGCTTCATGGTGGGCCAGAAATACGAGGCCGGCGGCATCGCCAAGGACGGCGCCAAGATGGTCACCGCGGTCGCCTGCGCCCAGGTGCCCAAGATCACGCTCGTCATTGGCGGCTCCTACGGTGCCGGCAATTACGGCATGTGCGGCCGCGCCTACTCGCCGCGCTTCATGTTCAGCTGGCCCAATTCCCGCATCAGCGTGATGGGCGGCGAGCAGGCCGCCTCCGTTCTCGCCACCGTGCACCGCGACGCCGACAAATGGACGCCGGACGAGGCCGAGGCCTTCAAGAAACCGATCCGCGAGCGTTTCGAGGAGGAGGGCAGTCCCTACTTCGCGACCGCCCGCCTCTGGGACGACGGCATCATCGCGCCGGCCGACACGCGGCGCGTGCTGGCGCTCGCCTTCAGCGCTTGTCTGAATAAGGAGATACAAGAGACCAGTTTTGGTGTATTCAGAATGTAGATTGGCGATATGCAGGGGGCTTCATGTCTTCACCGGTCGCGGGCGCGCCGATCGTTTTGAATTCGACTTATGAAGCGCGAGACCTGCTGCTCGGCAGCGTCCGCAATTTCGAAACGAAAATGAATGTCGCGGTCGACCTCGGCGCCGTCGACGGGCTGATGTTGAAAAGCCCGGCATATTTCGCCCGCCATGGCGGGACGGTGCATGTCAACGGCCATCACTTCGATGAAGAGGTTTCGAACATCCTCAATCAGGTCTACGTCTACAAGTCGCAGCCCGGTCACAACGTCGTTTCCATCAGCGACGCCGACATCGCCCAGGCTTGGGGGTTCATTCTCTGCAGGTACCTCTTCTGGTTCTGCGATTGATTCATGGCGAAGTCAGCACCCGAGAAGAAAGCCGGCCCCGCGGCGAAGCCTTCCACCAAGGAGGGGTTGGACGCCGCGCTCGACGCCACGAAGGTCATCATCACCCTGGCGGGCGGTGGGATCGCGTTCGTCCTCGACAAAAGCCAGATGCCGACTCCTTATCCGCTCTGGGAAAAGATAATCGACTTCAGCGGAGTCGTGCTGTTTGCCCTCAGCATGTTGTCGGGCCTTCTGGTCCTGACGCGCGGCGCCAAGCAGCACGGCGTGTCGGACTTCACCTTGACGAACGGCGTCATCGGAACGCTGGGCTTCGTGAACTTTTTCGCCTTTGCATTGGCAACCCTGCTGGTCGCTGTCCGTGTGAGTGCGAGAATCTGGGGCTGGTGGTGACGGCTCCTTCGTCAGCGCCGCGCAAGCAGGACGCCCGCCGCCATCGCCCACGCCGCAATCGCCGCCATCGCGCCCATCAGCGCGAATGGGTTCATCGCGGCGAAGCTTGAGGCGAGGGCAGCCACCAAGCCCGCACCCGCGAGCATCGCGATCACGCCCAGCACGCGCGACATGCCGCTTGCCACCAGCGCCCAGCCCCAGGCCGCGATGGCGGCGGACTGGAAGGCGAGGCCGAGCGGCATCAGGAATGAGATCAGCGCGCCGATCAGCACGAACAGGCTCTTGGCATATTCGATCTTGGCGGGCGCGGCGAGATACTTCGCCGCCACCGCCGGCGTCACCAGCCCGTCCAGCACCATCGAGCCCGACAGGAACATCGTGCCCATGGCGAAGAACACGAGGCCGGCGATCGTCGCCGTGCGCGTCAGCCCGAGCTGCGCCGAGAACACCGTGTAGCAGACCATCTGCAGCGCCAGCACCGCGATGAAGCCGCCATGCACGATGCCGTCGGCCAGCCGGTTGGCCGCCTCGTTCCGCAGCACATCGGCAAACGTCTTGGCCGTGTCGCCGGGATGAAAGGCGAGCAGCGCCAGCGCGGCGACGCCGGTTGCGGCGGTAAGCAGGCCGACTAGGCGTGTCCCGGGAAGGGCGCTGCGTTTCTCGGTGTTGAACATCGGCGCGGTGGTGACGGTCATGGTGGAGCCTCCATTCAAGTTCAATTGTCATGGCGCGCGACTGCGGGCCACCCAGGTGACGAAAGCTCAGTCATGCCGAAATGTCGGCCTTCAATGGTTCTCGCGACGGACGCTCGCCAACTGGGTGGCCCGCAATCGCGGGCCATGACAGTGGAAAGAACATTCGCCATCTGGAAGTTCTTGCTAGCGCAGAAGACCGCACCGTTGTTGGCGCCGCGGCGCCGTCTGTCCGTTAGTGGACAAACTCCGGTCTTTGTCCGGTAGTGGATTGGCGAAACCCTGCTGGACGCGCATGTTCGCTTGCGCCGCTCAACCGAATGTGAACCGCATGCCGCCCAAGCCCGACCGCCGCACCGAAAAGAGCCGCAAGGCGCTGCTCGGCGCCTTCGTCGCCATCTTGCTGGAGGAGGGCTACGCCGCCGTCACGGTCGAGCGCGTCGCGGCGCGCGCCGATGTCGGCCGCTCGACCTTCTACACGCACTTCACCGGCAAGGAAGACATCCTGCGCCAGGCCATGGCACGGCCGTCCTCGGTTCTCGCCGTCATCGTCGGCCACGATCTCGCACCCGAAGCGATCGTGCCGCAGCTCCTGCATTTCCATGCGCAGCGCCGGCGCAACGGCATCGTCTTCGCCGATCCCGTCCGCGCCATCTGGGCGGGTTGCCTCGCCGATCTGATCGAGCCGCGTCTTGCCGCCGTCGCGCGCCAGGCCCGTGCCCGGCCCATCCTGCCGCTTGCCGTCATCGCGCGGCAGATCGCCGAGGCGCAGCTCGCGCTCATCGCGGGCTGGCTCGGCGGCAGGGCCGCCGCCAAACCCGAAGCCGTCGCCGAGGCGCTGATCGCCACCACGCGCGCGCTCACGGCCGCGCTGCTGCGCGCCGCGCCCACAGCGCCGCTGTTCATCGCCGGCGAAAAACTGCGCATAGTGCAGGCCTGAGGGATACGCCCATGCTCGTCGTCACCGGCCACGCCACCGCCTCGCCCGAGAGCTTCGCGGAGATGCGCCGCATCGCCCTCGAACATGTCCATCGTTCGCGCGGCGAGCCGGGCTGTCTGGAGCACGGCGTCTATCTCGATGCCGAGAACCCGCTGCGGCTGCACTTCTTCGAGCGCTGGGCCGACGCCGCGGCGCTCAAGGCGCATTTCGCCGTCCCCGAATCGCGCGCTTTCGCCAAGCGCCTGCGCGCCCTTGCCGCCGATCCGGGCGACATGGCGGTCTACGAGGCGGCAAAGACTCGCGTCTGAGGCCCGCCCGGACGGGAGCCTCCGGCCGAGTTCCGCGTTGTTCCCCTGTAGTGGTTAATGCAATTGGGAGGACGCCTTGGATCAGGTCACGCATTTCCTCAATGTTATCCTCGACTTCCTGCGCGAGGGCTTCAACAACGTTAACGCCGTCGAGGGCCTCGTCATCGCCTTGGTCGCCGCCATTATTGCGCCGGCCTGGGACCGGATCTGGGCCGTGGCGCTGGGCGCCACCCTGGTCCACCTGATCGCCAACGTGCTGATTCCGGTGATCGCCAACCACGCCGATTTCCACCTGCCGCCGCTGATGGAACTGTCCTTCTGGCGCACGGCGCTGGCGCTCTATGTCGGCTATCTGATCGTGATCTCGGTGCTGATGTTCATCAAGCGAATGTTCCTGTCCTCCGCCGCCCACGCGCATTGAAAAATAATTTCCGCGCTTTTATGCGCGGGTTATCGACGGGCAGAGCGCGAACTTTCCGCGCTCCGCGCCCCGTTTTGCGGGGACGCTGTCGCATAACTTGTCGATAGAGCCGCGGCGGCCAGATCGTCTGCCTTGAACCTCGCTGTCTTTTGCCCATCTTACGCCTCCCGGCGGCAACGTCCCGTGTGACCGGGAGATGTGCGGAGGGGGAGGGGGGTATGTTTTTTGGCGGAACAATTATATTGCCGAAGGGAACTCTCTATGATGCTTCTTGCTCGGCCCGGACGATGACCTGGCCCGAATCCTGAAACACGATCAATCCCTTGCGGATTCTGCTCTAAGACCCACCAGATGTTCGAAACCCTCCTGATTGCCAATCGCGGCGAGATCGCCTGCCGCATCATGCGCACGGCAAAGCGGATGGGCCTTGCGACCGTCGCGGTCTATTCCGATGCCGATGCCGGTGCCGCGCACGTCGCCGCGGCCGACCGCGCCGTGCGCATCGGTCCCGCCCCGCCGCGCGAATCCTATCTGCGGATCGACGCCATCCTCGCCGCCGCCCGGGAGACGGGCGCCGACGCCATCCATCCGGGCTACGGTTTCCTGTCGGAGAACGCCGAATTCGCCGAGGCCTGCGCCGCCGCCGGCATCGTCTTCGTCGGGCCGTCGGCGTCCGCGATCCGCGCCATGGGCCTCAAGGACCGCGCCAAGACGCTGATGGCAAAGGCCGGCGTGCCTGTGGTGCCCGGTTACCAGGGCAATGATCAGTCTACGGATCATCTCACGGGCGAAGCGGGGCGCATCGGCTATCCCGTCCTGATCAAGGCGGTGGCCGGCGGCGGCGGCAAGGGCATGCGCAAGGTCGAAGGCGAAGCGGACTTCGCCGCCGCGCTCGACGGCGCCATGCGCGAGGCCCGCTCGGCCTTCGGCAACGATCGCGTCCTGCTCGAGAAATACGTCTCGCGGCCGCGCCATATCGAGGTCCAGGTCTTCGCCGACAATCACGGCGGCGTCGTCCACCTCTTCGAGCGCGACTGCTCGCTGCAGCGCCGCCATCAAAAAGTGATCGAGGAGGCACCCGCGCCCGGCATGAGCCCGGCGATACGTGCCGCCATCGGCGCCATCGCCGTGAAGGCCGCCAGGGCGGTGGACTATTCCGGCGCCGGCACCATCGAATTCATCGCCGACGCGTCGGACGGTCTCAAAGCCGACCGCATCTGGTTCATGGAGATGAACACAAGACTCCAGGTCGAGCATCCGGTGACCGAAGCGATCACCGGCACCGATCTCGTCGAATGGCAGCTGCGCGTCGCCGCGGGCGAAAAGCTGCCGAAGACGCAGGGCGAACTGGCGATCGCCGGTCACGCCATCGAGGTCCGGCTCTACGCCGAGGATCCGCAGACCGGCTTCCTGCCTTCCATCGGCACGCTCGAACGCCTGCGCTTTCCCGCCGGCATCCGCGTCGACACCGGCGTGCGCGAAGGCGATATGGTGACGCCCTATTACGATCCGATGATCGCCAAGGTCGTCGCCCACGACGCGACACGCGCCGGCGCGGCGGCGAAGCTGGCCGCTGCGCTCGAACATGCCGAGATCGCAGGCCTCAGGACCAACAACGCCTTCCTGATCCGCACCCTCAAGCAGCCCGATTTCATCGCCGGCGAGGTCGACACCGGCTTCATCGCGCGGCATCTGGCGGCGCTGGTGCCTGCCGCGGTGACCCCGGCGCCTGTCCTGCAAGCGGCGGCGCAGTTCATCGTCGACGAAGCCGCGCCGTCCGACGCCTGCGATCCGTGGAGCGCGCGCGACGGCTTCCGCCTCGGCGGCAGGCGGCGCCCGTCGCTCGAATTTCTCGTCGACGGCAAGCGCGTCGTGGCCGAAGCCGCTGCGTCGCCGCTCGCCGCGCTGCGTCTCAAATCCGGCGCGATCGCCGTCATCGAGCGCGGCGAGACCTTCGTCGTCCAACCCTACGATCCCTTCGCCGCCGCCGATGCGCTGGGCGCGCCGACCGACCGCGTCGTCACGCCGATGCCCGGCAAGATCGTGCAATTGCTCGTCAAGCCCGGCGACGCCGTCGCCAAGGGCCAGCCGCTCGCCATCCTCGAAGCCATGAAGATGGAGCACACCCTGTCCGCGCCCGCCGCCGCGATGGTCGAAGCCGTCGGCGTCGCGGTCGGCGACCAGGTCACCGACGGCACCGTCGTCGTGCGCTTCGTGGCCGAGAAGGCCGCATGACGCTGCACATGCTCAAATTGTGCGTCGGGGTCGAGACCGTCGAAGACCTGGCGCAATGGCAGGCCGGCCGCGTCAGGGACCAGAAAAAGCGCGGCGTGAAAAAGCCCGAACTGATGCATGTCACCCGCATGATGCCCAAGCGCAAGGACGAGATTCTCGACGGCGGCTCGCTCTATTGGGTGATCAAGGGCCAGATCGCCGTGCGGCAGAAACTGCTCGAGATCCGCCGCGTCACCAAGAACGGCACGCCGCATTGCGGTCTTGTCTACGAGCCCAGACTGGTGGCGGTGCAGCGCCGCGCCCACCGCGCCTTCCAGGGCTGGCGCTATTTCGATCCCAAGGACGCTCCGCCCGACGCGCGCGGCGCCAAGGGCCTCGAAAAACTGCCGGAGAAATTGCAGAAGGAACTGGTCGAACTCGGATTGCTTTAGACCGCCATGTTGTCGATCAGCCGCGTCGTGCCGATCTTGGCCGCCGCGAGCACGCGCGCCGGCCGCTTCAGCGTCTCGATTTTTTCAAGCGTCTGCGCATCGCGGATCGCGACATAGTCGACGGTGTTGAAGCCCATGCCGAGCAGGCGCTGTGCGCACTCGTTCTCGACGACCGCGACAGGGTCGCCGCTGTGTAATTGCGCGATGGCAATCTTCAATATCTTATTGAGCCAACCCGCGATCTTGCGCTCGTCGGGTCCCAGATAGGCGTTGCGCGACGACATGGCGAGACCGTCCGCCTCGCGCAGGATCGGCGCGCCGAGAATCTCGACCGGCAGGCCGAGATCGGCGGTCAGCCGGCGGATCACCAGGAGCTGCTGGTAGTCCTTCTCGCCGAAGATCGCGGCGTCGGGCAGGGCGGCGATCAGGAGCTTGGCGACCACGGTCGCGACGCCGGCGAAGAAGTGCGGCCGGAAGTCGGTCTCCAGCCCGGCGCTCGGCCCGCCGACCTCGATCCGGCTGGCGAAGCCTTGCGGATAAATCTCGGCGACGGACGGCGCGAAGATCAGGTCGAGCCCGACGCCGGCCAGTTTCTCGGCGTCGCTTTCGAGGTTGCGCGGATAGCGGTCGAAATCTTCGTGCGGCGCGAACTGCGCCGGGTTCACAAAGATGCTGGCGACGACCTTGTCGGCGCAGCTCTGTGTCTGGCGCACCAGCGACAGATGCCCCTCATGCAGCGCGCCCATGGTCGGCACCAGCCCGACGCGCGCGCCGCTGCGGTGCCAGGAGGCGATCCGGGCGCGAAGCTCGGCGATGCGCGTGACGATCTGCGGCGATTTCATCACACGAACATAGCGCGCGGGCGCCGCGGCGCGCTACACTGGCCGCGCCATCCGAACCGCCACCGCCATGACATTCTCGCCGCTGAGGGGCGCCATCTCCTCCACCTGGCTTGCCGACGAAGACGCCCTGGTCGACCGACGCATCGCCGAGGCGACGCTGTCGCCGGCCGAGGCCGCCGAAGCTCATCGCATGGCGGTCGACCTCGTCGCCCGCATCCGCAAGGACGGCGGCAAGAACGGCGGCGTCGACGCCTTCATGCGCGAATACGCGCTGTCGAGCCAGGAGGGCGTCGCCCTGATGTGCCTCGCCGAGGCGTTGCTGCGGGTGCCCGACGCCGACACCGCCGATCGGCTGATCCGCGACAAGATCGGCGGCGCGCAGTGGGACCGCCACCGCGCCAAGTCCGAGTCCTTCTTCGTCAATGCCTCGACCTGGGCGCTGATGCTGACCGGGCGCATCGTGCGCCTCGACGACGCCTCGAAATGGGACTTCGAAGGCATCTTCAAGAAGCTGGTGGCGCGCTCGGGCGAACCCGTTATCCGCCAGGCCGTGACCTATGCGATGCGCATCCTCGGCCGCCAATTCGTGCTCGGGCGCTCCATCGGCGAAGCGCTGAAAGAGGCGCGGCCACTGGCCGAGAAGGGGTATCGCTTCTCCTTCGACATGCTAGGCGAAGCCGCCTACACCAAGGTCGACGCGGCGCGCTACGCGCAGTCCTATCGCGACGCGCTGGAGATCGTCGCCGCCGCCAATCCGCCCGACGCGCGCAGCATCTTCGAGCGGCCCAGCATCTCGATAAAGCTGTCCGCGCTGCATCCGCGCTACGAATGGGTCAAGCGCGAGCGTGTCTTCGCCGAGCTGCTGCCGGTTCTCATAGCCCTGGGCGTCCGCGCCCGCGCCGCCGACATCGCGCTTACCGTCGACGCCGAAGAGGCCGAACGTCTCGATCTGATGCTCGATATCTTCGAAGCCTATGGTGCGGCGCCGCAACTGCGCGGCTGGAACGCCCTCGGCCTCGCGGTGCAGGCCTACCAGAAGCGCGCCATGCCGGTGCTGGCCTGGTTGGTCGACCTGGCGCGGCGGCAGGAGCGGCGCATTCCGGTGCGCCTCGTCAAAGGCGCCTATTGGGACAGCGAGATCAAGCGGGCGCAGGAACTCGGCCTCGTCGAATATCCCGTCTTCACCCGCAAGGCTGCGACTGACACCTCTTATCTTGCCTGTGCCCGCGTCATGCTCGGCGCCGGCGATGCGCTCTACCCCCAATTCGCCACCCACAACGCCCATTCACTGGCGGCGATCGATGCAATCGCCGGTGGCCGCCGCGATTTCGAGTACCAGCGCCTGCACGGCATGGGTGAAGCGCTGCACGAGATCCATCGCACGCTGGGTGGCGTTCCGACGCGGATCTACGCGCCGGTCGGCAGTCACGAGGACCTTCTGGCCTATCTCGTGCGCCGCCTGCTGGAAAACGGCGCCAACACCTCGTTCGTCAACCGCCTTGCCGACGACGACGCGCCGGTCGACGATATCGTCGCCGATCCGGTGGCGCAGATCGCCGCCACCAAGCCGCATCGCAATCCGCGCATCCCCTTGCCCAGGGACATTCTCGGCGAGCGCAAGAATTCCTCCGGCTTCGTCTGGAGCGATCCCAAGGTCAGCGAACCCCTGATCCGGGAGATGGAAGCACTGCTCGGGCAGCCGCACGCCGCCGCGCCGCTGATCGGCGGCAAGGCACGCAGCGGTGCTGCGACGGAGGTGCGCGATCCCTCCGACCGGCGCCGCATCGCCGGTACGGTCGTCGAAGCCGGCGCAGCCGACGCGCTGGACGCGCTCTCGCAGGCCCATGCGGCGCAAGGTGCTTGGGACGATCTCGGCGGCAAGGTGCGCGCCGGTATCCTCTATCGCGCCGCCGACCTGTTCGAGGCCAATCGGCCGCTGCTCATGGCGCTTGCCATCCGGGAGGCCGGCAAGACGCTGCCCAATGCGCTGGGCGAAGTGCGCGAGGCCGTCGATTTCCTGCGCTACTACGCGGCGCGAGCGGCGGCGCTGTTCGAGGAGCCACTGCGGCTGCCGGGGCCGACCGGCGAGTCCAACGAGCTCACGCTGCACGGCCGCGGCGCGTTTGCCTGTATCAGCCCATGGAATTTTCCGCTGTCGATCTTCGCCGGCCAGGTCGCCGGGGCGCTCGCCGCCGGCAACAGTGTCCTCGCCAAGCCGGCCGAGCAGACGCCGCTGATCGCCGCCGCCGCCGTCCGGCTGCTGCACGAAGCAGGCGTTCCTGCCGACGTGCTGCATCTGCTGCCGGGCGACGGTCCCAGGCTCGGCAATCCCCTGTTCGCCGACCCGCGGCTCGCCGGCGTCGCCTTCACCGGCTCGACCGACGCCGCGACCGCGATCAACCGCGCGCTGGCGGCGCGCAGCGGTCCCATCGCCACGCTGATCGCCGAGACCGGCGGCCAGAACGCCATGATCGTCGACTCGACGGCTTTGCCCGAGCAGGTGGCGCGCGACGCGCTGTCCTCGGCCTTCGACAGCGCCGGCCAGCGCTGTTCGGCGTTGCGCGTCCTGTTCGTTCAGGACGATGTCGCCGACAAGATGCTGAATATCCTTCTGGGCGCGATGGACGAGCTCAAGCTCGGCGATCCGATGCGGCTCGACACCGATGTCGGCCCGGTGATCGACGAAGCTGCGCGCGAGATGCTTGCGGCGCATGCCGCGCGGATGACGAAAGAAGCCAAACTGCTGCGCAAACTCGCCGTGCCGCCCGAACTCGCCAATGGCGTGTTCTTCGCGCCGCACGCCTTCGAGATCGACAGCCTCGCCCGCCTGCAACGCGAAGTGTTCGGTCCCGTCCTGCATGTCGTGCGCTATTCGGCCGACGGCCTCGGCAAGGTCTGCGCGGCGATCAACGCCACCGGCTTCGGCCTGACGCTCGGCGTCCACAGCCGCATTGAGGAGACGGCGGCCTTCGTCCGCTCCCGCGTCCATGCCGGCAATGTCTACGTCAATCGCAACCAGATCGGCGCCGTGGTCGGCGTCCAGCCGTTCGGCGGCGAGGGCCTGTCCGGCACCGGTCCCAAGGCCGGCGGCCCCAATTACCTGCTGCGCTTCGCCTTGGAACGCACCTATTCGGTCAACACCACCGCCGCCGGCGGCAATGCGGCGTTGCTGAGTTCGGGGTAGGCTTGGATTCAGCCTCCCCAGTACCGACATTGGGAGCGGAGGGACGATCATGGCCAACGACAACCTGCCGGCGAAACCGTCCTCGGCGCGCGACATCGACGCGTTCCTGGGCCGCGCCGCCAAGCTGCCGACCCTGGCCCAGGCCAAGGGCCGGCTGATTTTCGCCATCGATGCGACCATGAGCCGCCAACCGACCTGGAACCGGGCGACGGAAATCCAGAGCGATATGTTTCAGGTCGCGCAGGGTATCGGCGGTCTCGCCGTGCAGCTCGTCTATTTCCGGGGCGCCGGAGAATTTCGCGCCAGTGACTGGACCGCCTCGGCGGGCGTGTTGGCCGATCGCATGCGCGACGTCGGCTGCCGCTCCGGCTTCACGCAAGTCTGCCGTGTCCTCGCCCATGCCGGCGCCGAAGCCGCCCATACCAAGGTCGGGGCGCTCGTCTATGTCGGCGACGCGTTCGAGGAAAGCGCCGACGAGGCCGCCGCCGAGGCGGGCCGGCTGGCGCTGCTCGGCGTGCCGGCCTTCATGTTCCACGAGGGCGAGGATCCGCACGCCGCCGCCGTCTTCAAGGACATTGCGCGCCTGACCAAGGGTGTCTATGCGCGCTTCGATGCCGGCGCCGCCAAACAGTTGCGCGACCTGCTGATGGCGGCGGCGATTTACGCCACCGGCGGTGCCGTGGCGCTGCGCGCGCACGCGGCGAAGACGGGCGGCGAGTTTCTGCGCCTCGCCAATGCGATGGGCCGCAAATAGATGGGCGAGATTCTGCTGGGCGCCGTCGCCCTGGTGCTTCTCATCTTTCTCCTGCGGGCCTTCGTCGGCGCCAATCCGACGGTCCTGGCGCGGGCGCTGCGCTACGCCGGCGCCATCGCGCTGGCCGCCGTCGCCGTCGGCTTGTTCGTGACGGAACGGCCGGCACTGGGCGCCTTCGTCGCCAGTGCCGCCTGGGGGCTCTTCACCGGCGGCCACGCCTGGCCCGGAGGCTGGCCGCATTATGGTCGCTGGGGACGCCGTCAGGCACCGTCGCAAGGCCAGGCCTCCAGCGTGCGGACGCCGTGGCTGGAGATGGAACTCGACCACGACAGCGGCGAGATGCGCGGCACGATCCTGAAAGGTCGGAACGCAGGGCGCAGGTTGGATGCGCTCGACCGCACTGCGCTGCTGGCGTTCTACGCCGAGGCCGCTGCCAACGATGTCGAGACAAAGCGGCTGCTCGAAGCCTATCTGGAGCGTACGCTGGGGTCCGACTGGAACGCGGGCGCGCAACACGCCGAGCCGCCGCCGGAGCGTGCTACCACCGGCATGACGCGCGCCGAGGCGTTGAAGGTTCTCGGTCTCGCCGAGGACGCCAGCGAAGACGATATCCGCGCCGCGCACCGCCGCCTGATGCTGCAGAACCACCCCGACCGCGGCGGCACGGATTATCTCGCGTCGAAGATCAACGAAGCGAAGGACTTCCTGCTCGGCGACTGAACCCGCGCGCGGAGCGAGCCATGTGACGCCCCGCGAGCGGAGCGAGCCATGTACGTCAGTGCGACGATGCCAGCACGGTGAAGCAGGTCTGGCCGCGTTCGGTCAGGCGCGAGCAGACTTCGCGCGCTTCGCGTTCGACGAAGGGCCCGAAACGGGCGCGATAGAGCGTGTGCCCGTCGACGCCCTGGAACGGAATGACGATCCGCGCCGCCTGGCCCAATATGTCCATCGACTTCTCGGCATAGGACGCAAGTTGTCCGCGTGCCTGGGTGAGGTCGGCGAAGGCGCCGATCTGGATCGTCCACGCCCGCGGCCCGAGCGCGGCGGTCGGCGTGCCGGAATCGCCGATGTCGCCTTCGCCGACGTCGGGGCGCAGCCTGGGCTTCGCAATCGGTTTGGCGGCGGGGGCGAGCGCCGCGACTTGGCGGGGCTTCGGCGTGATCACGGGAATGTCTGCGGCGGCGACAAGGATGTCCTGCGGCTTGGCCCGGGGCCTCGGCAGGTCGGCCAGGCGAATCGGTGAGACCGCGGCGGCGACGCGAAGCGGCGGCGTCAGCACGACCCGCGGTGCGGGCACGGCCGGGGCCGGCGTAAAGACCGGCGCCGGCGGCGGGGCCGGCATCGCTTGCGCCACGACGGTGGTGTTCGGCTTGGGCGGCGGCGGCGCGGCTATCACGTTGGCGTCGTCGTCGGCGTCGTTGGCGGCGGCCGATTCGGCGGTGTCCTCGTCGTCGCCGGCGGCGGGCGCGACATCGAGGCTGGCGACGACCGGCGGCGCATTGACCGCGACATTGCGCCAGGGCACGCCGGCATGGGCGACCAGTGCCGGGTTCTGGCTGATCTGACTGAAGGCGACGTCGAGCAGGCGTACCATCTCGAGATCGCGGCGATGCGCGGTGCGTCCGCCCATCACCACGCCGATGACGTGGCTGCCGTTGCGCACTACCGACGAGACGAGATTGAATCCCGACATGCCGGTGTAGCCGGTCTTGATGCCGTCGGCGCCTTCGTAGCGTCCGATCAGGTTGTCGTGTGTGACATAGGTCGTACCGCGGAAATTGAATGCCGGCGTCGCGAAATAGGGGAAATATTGCGGGAAATCGTAGGCCAGGTGCCGCGCCAGGACCACCAGATCGCTGGCGGTGGTGATCTGCAGCTCGTCCGGCAGGCCTGAAGCGTTGTGATAGAACGTATCGCGCATGCCCAATGCGCGCGCCTTGGCGGTCATCAGCTCGGCGAAGTGGCCCTCGGTGCCGCCCAGCGCCTCGGCGATCGCGACCGCGACGTCGTTGGCCGAGCGCACCACGATCGCCTTGATGGCGGTGTCGACCGGGATCATGTCGCCGGCATAGAGATGCAGATTGGTGGCGCGCTGCGAGGCGGCGTGCTCCGACACCGGCAGCATGGTCTGCATGGTGACGTCGCCGCGCTTGAGGGCTTCGAACAGCAGGTAGAGCGTCATCATCTTGGTCAGCGACGCGGGATGGCGCTCGGACGCGGCATTGCGTGCATAGAGCACGCGGCCGGTTTCGCCGTCGGCGATCAGGGCGGCATCCTTCAGCGGATCGGTGGCGCCGGCGGGCAGGGGCACGCGCGGGCGGCCGCTCCAATGGTGGTGGTGTCCACGGGCCAAAGCTGAGCCGGCCCCGGTCGCGAGGACCAGACTGGCAAGTACCATCACGAACAGCGTTCGCGCGAGCGCGCCGGATCCGGCACGCGGCTGTTCAAACATCACAGCCCCATTTTGTTGTTGTCGGCGCCCCAAACAGATTCGATAAGACCAAATTGGCGCTCCGACCGCAAGCAATCGGAATTGATGATAGAAACCCGGCATTTACGAAGCGTTAACGCTCCGCCTTCCAGGTCGTTTTCGGTATCGTGAGAGGAATTTGGTGCAGTGCACCATTTCCCCTTGACACCGCCCCTGCTGCACCGCATATAGGTCATGTTGCACCGCAGCAAGGCCGCTGGCCCAAGACGGTGCGCCATGAAACTTACGAGGAGTAACCCTTATGGCAAAAGCAAAGACGGCCGGCGAGAAGATCAACGGCACGACCGAAACCATCGAAACCGCGTTCAAGACCGGCAGCGAAGCGCTCAAGGCCAACTTCGAGAAGGCCGCCAAGGGCTACGAGCAGCTCCTGGGCTTCTCCAAGGACACCGCCGAGGCCTATGTGAAGGCCGCCAACGTCGCCGGCAAGGGCGCCGAGACGCTGCACAACGAAATTTACGCCTTTTCCAAGCAGTCCATCGAAGGTTCCATCGCCAACGCGAAGGCCGTGATGGCCTCGAAGTCCGTTCATGAGGCGTTCGAACTGCAGACCGGCTTCGCCAAGTCGGCGTTCGAAGCCTATATCGCGCAGTTGACCAAGGTCGGCGAGTTGATGACGGCGACGAGCAAGGAAACCTTTGCTCCGATCCAGGGCCGCGTTCAGGCCTGGGTGGACGTGGTTCAGAGCGCACGCGCGGCTTAATCCGCCCCCGACGAAGCTGCGAAGCGTCCAAGGGCCCGGGAGCGATCCCGGGCCCTTTTCTTTTCGATTCGCGCCCGAGTAACCGCGTCGGCATTAGGCCCTTTACCGGGGGCTTTGCTTGCCCCTCTTATGGAATAGGATGGGCGTCACCATATCGAGCATGTGACATCGGGCATGAAAGACGGACGTGATGGACGCGGCCAGGGAACGCGGGACGGCGACGGCGGCTCCGGCACCGGCATCGTCACCAAGACGCGTGCCAAGACCAAGAAGCCGAGCCTCTACAAGGTTCTGCTGCTCAACGACGACTACACCCCAATGGAATTCGTGGTTCACATCCTCGAGAAGATTTTCAACAAGAATCGCGAACAGGCGGTCGAGATCATGCTGCACGTCCACCGCCACGGCGTCGGAATCTGCGGCGTTTTCACCTATGACGTCGCCGAAACAAAGGTTGCGCAGGTCATTGAATTCGCCCGCCGCCACCAGCATCCTCTGCAATGCACCATGGAGAAGGAGTAGCGATGCCCTCACTCTCGCGTAGCCTGGAACAAGCGTTGCACCGCGCGATCAAGCTCGCCAGCGATCGGCATCACGAATACGCAACTCCCGAGCACCTGCTGCTCGCCCTGATGGACGACAACGATGCGGCGCAGGTGATGAAGGCTTGCAACGTCGATACCGACGCGCTGCGCAAGACGGTGCAGAAATACGTCGACGAAGAGCTGATGACGTTGGTGATCGAGGACGGCGAGGATGCCAAGCCGACCACCGGCTTCCAGCGCGTCGTGCAGCGCGCGGTTCTGCACGTGCAGAATTCCGGCCGCGAGGAAGTCACCGGCGCCAACGTGCTGGTCGCCTTGTTCACCGAACGCGAGAGCCACGCCGTCTATTTCCTGCAAGAGCAGAACATGACGCGGCTGGACGCCGTCTCGTATATGAGCCACGGCATCGCCAAACGCCCCGGCATGAGCCAGCAGAAGGCCGCGCGGGGCGCCGAGGAAGAGAGCGAGGAGGGCGAGCCCAAGAACAAGCAGGGCACCGAGGCGCTTGAGGCCTATTGCGTCAACCTCAACGAGAAGGCCAAGGCCGGCCGCGTCGATCCCCTGATCGGCCGCCTCGCCGAAGTCGACCGCACCATCCAGATTCTTTGCCGCCGCCAGAAGAACAATCCGCTGTTCGTCGGCGACCCCGGCGTCGGCAAGACCGCCATCGCCGAAGGCCTGGCACGCAAGATCATCAAGGGCGAAGTGCCCGAAGTGCTGCGCAATTCGGTGATCTATTCGCTCGACATGGGCTCCCTGATCGCCGGCACGCGCTATCGCGGCGATTTCGAGGAACGGCTGAAATCCGTCGTCAAGGAACTGGAAGCGCTCAAGGGCGCGATCCTGTTCATCGACGAGATTCACACCGTGATCGGCGCCGGCGCGACCTCCGGCGGCGCCATGGACGCCTCCAACCTGCTCAAGCCCGCGCTGCAGGCCGGCACGCTGCGCTGCATCGGATCGACCACCTATAAGGAATACCGCCAGTATTTCGAGAAGGACCGCGCCCTCGTGCGCCGCTTCCAGAAGATCGATGTCGTCGAGCCGACGCTGCCCGACACGATCAAGATCATGATGGGCATCAAGCCGTATTACGAGGAATTCCATAAGGTCCGCTACACCAACGACGCCATCAAGGCGGCGGTCGAGCTGTCGGCGAAATACATCAATGACCGCAAGCTGCCGGACAAGGCGATCGACGTGATCGACGAGACCGGCGCCTCGCAGATGCTGCTCCCCGAATCGAAGCGCAAGAAGGTCATCGGCGTCAAGGAAGTCGAGGAAGTCATCGCCACCATGGCGCGCATTCCCTCGAAGTCCGTTTCCAAGGACGACACCGAGGCGCTGCGCACGCTGGAAGCCGACCTCAGACAGGCCGTGTTCGGCCAGGACAAGGCGCTGCACGCGCTGGCGAGCGCCATCAAGCTCGCCCGGGCCGGCCTGCGCTCGCCCGAGAAACCGATCGGCTCCTACTTGTTCTCCGGCCCCACCGGCGTCGGCAAGACCGAGGCCGCCAAGCAGCTCGCCAAGACGCTCGGCGTCGAGCTGCTGCGCTTCGACATGTCCGAATATATGGAGCGCCACACCGTCAGCCGCCTGATCGGCGCGCCGCCGGGCTATGTCGGGTTCGACCAGGGCGGCCTGCTCACCGACGGCGTCGACCAGCATCCGCATTGCGTGCTGCTGCTCGACGAGGTCGAGAAGGCGCATCCCGACCTGTTCAACATCCTTCTGCAGGTGATGGACCACGGCAAGCTGACCGATCACAACGGCAAGAAGATCGACTTCCGCAACGTGATTTTGATCATGACCACAAATGCCGGCGCCTCCGACGCGGCCAAGGAAGCCATCGGCTTCGGCCGCGGCAAGCGCGAAGGCGAGGACGAGGAAGCGATCAAGCGGTTGTTCACGCCGGAATTCCGCAACCGGCTCGACGCCACGATCACCTTCGCCGCGCTCACGCGCGACACCATCGACCACGTGGTCGAGAAGTTCGTGCTTGAGCTCGAGGCACAATTGGTCGACCGCGACGTCACCTTCGACCTGACGCCGGAAGCGACGCGTTGGCTGGGCGAGAAGGGTTATGACGACGCCTTCGGTGCACGGCCGCTGGCGCGCGTCATCCAGGAGCATCTCAAGAAGCCGCTGGCCGACGAAATCCTGTTCGGCAAGCTCAAGGACGGCGGCACGGTGCGTGTGCTGCTCGACCGCGAGAAGGACGCGCTCGCCTTCGAATTCGTCACCAACGCCGACCGCAAACCCAAGGCGCTCCCGGCGCCGCCCAAGAAGAAGCCGAAGGCGGAAGAGAGCGTTTGAACCAACGCTCTGTTCTGGGAGAGTGGAATGATCGGCCACATCTCCTTCGGCGTCCGCGATCTTGGCCACGCGACGGCATTCTACGATCCCGTCATGGCGACCATCGGCTTCGTCCGCGTCTGGAGCAATCCGACTGCCGTCGGCTATGGCCGCTCCGGTGGCGGTGATAAGTTCGCGCTCAAACAGCGCGACGGCGCCTCACCTCCCGGCGTCGGCTTCCATCTCGCCTTCGACGCGCCGGACCGGGCCACGGTGGACCGCTTTCACGCCGTGGCGCTGGCGCATGGCGGCATGGACGACGGCGCGCCGGGCCTGCGGCCGCATTACGGGCCGACCTACTACGCGGCGTTCTTAACCGATCCCGACGGCTACCGGCTCGAAGCGGTCCACCAATAGGCGCGGCCGGCTGACGGAACACCGACTTTACGGCGTAATGCGCTTCTCAGGGCGTGCGTTCCCGTCTCTAGTTCGCGTGCAAGCAGGAGGCGCGGATGACCACACAGGACGGACCGGCGCGGCGGGAGGTGCTGGCCGGCACGGTACTGGCCTTGGGCGGCATGATGTCGGGCGCGCGCGCGGAAACCGCGCCGGACGGCGACACGCCGGCAACCCACGGCCGTACTTCGTTGCACCAGGACATCGATTTCGACGTAGTGCCGCATCGCATCTATGACGCGCTGCTCGACGACAAGCAGTTCGCGGCCTTCACCGGCTTGCCGGCGAAGATCGACCGCGCGGTCGGCGGCGCGCTGTGGATGTTCGGCGGACGGATAACCGGCCGCAACGTCGAACTCGTTCCAGACCAGCGGATCGTGCAGGCGTGGCGCGACGGCAGCTGGGATCCGGGCGTCTATTCGCTCGTCAAGTTCGAACTCCGGCCCCGGCCGGGCGGCGCGACGGTCGTTCTCGATCACATCGGATTCGCCGAGGGAAACTTCTGGCATCTCGATCCGGGCTGGCATTTGCGCTATTGGAATCCGCTGAAGAAATATTTGGCGCAGTCGCGCTGACGACGGGAGGCTCACCTGGCTGAACATGCAGCGTCGATCGCCGCGGCCCAGAAGGTGCTCGACGATTTCATGGCCGCCTTCAACGCGCGCGACATCCCCGCTTTCGAAGCGACGTTCAATTTTCCCTCCGTGCGCCTCGCGTCGAACACGCTTGTCACGCTCAACAAAGGCGACATGAAGCCGGAGCGCTTTACCACCGGCGCGCTGGCGCAGTGGGATCATTCCGCCTGGGAGCGGCGCGACGTGATCCATGCCGGCGCGGACAAGGTCCATGTCGACACGCGCTTCACGCGCTACCGCAAGGACGGCAGCGTGATCGGCGGCTTCGACTCGATCTACGTCATCACCTGCGAGAACGGCCATTGGGGCGTGAAGGCGCGCTCCAGCTTCGCACCTTAGCGTCGGCTGGCGTCGGCGATCCAGCGGGCGCGGCGGTCCTCGCGGGCGCTGTTGATCGCCAGCACAGCGTGGACGAAAGCGACGAGCCACAGGACGAAGCCGGCGCTGTGCAGGATGATCGTGATCCAGCAGACGATCGACAGGACGTAGAGGACGAAATTGAACAGCGCCGAAATCGGCTTGCCGCTCAGCAGCAGCGCCAGGGGCGAGCAGAAGATCGCGATCAGATAGATCATCGTACCCTGGATATAATCGGCTTGCGGACGGGTTCAAGCCCGCCGCCCGACAGCCGCGCCACGGTGAGGGGGTCGTCGGGTTGTATCGTTCCTTCCGCCACGCGGTTGGGCTGGCGCGCGCCGCAGCGCATGCAGACATGGACGATCTGCCAGCCCTTGCGGCCGTGATGGGCGAGGCCCACCGGCCGCATCAGACCGCCGCAGCCGCTGGCGCGGTCGCCCGGGCGCAAGTCCACATGCACGGAGCTGAGGCAGACCGGACAATGGTTGCGATAGCTTCCGTTGGTCAGCGGCTCGACCGCCGCGCCACATGATATGCAAATAAATCCGCGGTTTTCGTCTTGCCGCGCCATCCGAAACTCCCTGGATTTTGAGATCCATGGGAGTCGGGTTCCGTTTGCTCTTAAGCCGCGCGATAAGGCCGATGCCTTGTCCGTGCGCTATGGCTCTTCCAGGCTCGATCAGGCGAGGGACCCATTCACCGCCCTGCCAGGGCGGTTACTTCCGGTTCCAGCTTCAGGGGCGCAGGCCTTGCGCGCCCCATCCGAACCACGCCCAACTTTGTTCGATTGCATTGGGCACTGTAGTGCGGCACGCGCCACACTCCACCGGTAGGTGTCTAGATGATCTCACTGGCGATAGTCGGCGTCGTCCCCGATCAGACGGTCAAAGCCGGTGTTCGCTCCATTCGTTTCCCTTTGCGTTTCGACGGTTCAATCTACCCCGTTCTAAAGCGGCGTTCCATAGTGCTGGACGGCCGGAAACGGCTCGTAGAAACCGTGCAGCGCCTCGCGCCACCCGGTGTAGCGGGACGATTGGCGGAAGCCGACCGTGTGCGCCTCCAGCGAGCTCCACCACACCAGAAGGAGATAGCGGTCCTTGCTCTCGACGCAGGGGCGCACCTCCATCTTCTGGAAACCCTCGCTGGCCTCGATCAGCGGCCGCGCCGTCTTCAGGGCGGCCTCGAAGGCCGGCGACTGGCCCTTCTTGATGTTCAGGATGGCGTGTTCGAGGATCATAGCAACTCCAATTTTATGCGCTCGGCAATCGGGACCAGCGAGGCGGGATCGACCATCTTTCGTCCGTGGAAAGTCATGTCGAGCCCGCTGTCACGCGGCAGGATGTGGAAGTGCAGATGGGGCACCGACTGGCCGGCGGCCTTGTCGTTAAGTTGGACCAGCATGATGCCCGGAACGCCGAAAGCCCTTTTCACCGCTGCTGCGACTTTCTGCGTCGTGCGGATCGTCGCAGCGGCGCCGTCCGGCGAACAGTCGAACAGCGTGACCGCCGGTTCCTTCGGGATCACCAGCGTGTGCCCCGGCGTCGCCGGAGCGACGTCCATGAATGCCAGCGTCAAGTCGTCTTCATATACCGCGATCTTGGGCAACTCGCCGCGCAGGATGCGGGCGAAGATGTTGTTCGGATCATAGGCCATCGGCATCGTCCTTCGCTTCGTCGGTCTTGCGGAATGGGCCGCGCTCGGCCAGTTCCTCGATATGCTCCGCGACGGCTTCGCGCTCGCGCTTGAGATAATCGTCCACGGCGCGGCGCAGGCCGTCATGGGCGATGTAGTGCGCGCTGTAGGTCGGGGTGGGCATGTAGCCGCGCAGCAGCTTGTGAGCACCCTGCGCGCCGGCCTCGACCTTGGCGAGCCCGCGCGCGATCGCGAAGTCGATCGCCTGATAGTAGCAGGTCTCGAAATGCAGGAAGGGCACGAATTCGGTGCAGCCCCAGTTGCGGCCATAGAGCACGCCGCCGCCGGCGAAGTTGAGCGCGCCGGCGATGTAACGGGCGCCGCGTCGGGCCAGAATCAGCAAGGTCTGCTCCGGCATCGCGGCGCCGACGCGGCTGAAGAATTCGCGCGTCAGATACGGCCGCCCCCATTTGCGCCCGCCGGTGTCCATGTAGAACTCGAAGAACGTGTCCCAATGGGCCTCGGTGAGGTCGCTGCCGGTCAGCCAGTCGAATTCGACGCCGGCCTCGCGCACCGCCGCGCGTTCCTTGCGCAGGTTCTTGCGCTTGGCGGAGGACAATTCGCCGAGGAACTGATCGAAGCTGCGGTAGCCGCGATTCTCCCAATGGAACTGCTGGTCGGTGCGCTGCAGGTAGCCGATGGCGCCGGCGGCCTGCCATTCCTCTTGGGTCAGAAACGTGATGTGCAGGGACGAGGCCTTCAACTGCCTGACCGCCGTCGCCCCGGTCGCGAGCAGGGCTTCGCGCGTCGCATCGACGTCCGCGCCGGCGGCCACCAGCAGCCGGTGCCCCGTCGCAGGCGTGAACGGCACCGACGCCTGGAGCTTGGGATAATAGTCGACGCCGGCGCGCTCCAGCGCGTCCGCCCAGGCGGAGTCGAAGACATATTCGCCCTGGCTGTGGTTCTTCAGATAAGTCGGCAGCAGGCCGATGATCCTGCCGTCCTGCTCGATCGCGATATGCGCCGGCCGCCAGCCGGTGCGCGCCGTGGCCGAGCCGGACTCCTCGCAGGCCGCGAAGAATTCGTAGCGCGTGAACGGATGCGGATCGGCGATCGCGCCCGGGTTGGCGCAGGCGTTCCACGCGGCCTTGCCGACCTCCGAGGCGCGTCCGGCGATGCGGGCTGTGAAGTCGCCGGTCACGCGATCTCGATCACCGCTTCCACCTCGCAGGCGACGTTGCGCGGCAGCGAGCCGGCGCCGACGGCGGCGCGGGCGTGGCGTCCGGCATCGCCGAAGACCGAAACGAACAGATCCGACGCACCGTTGGCAACCTCGGGATGCTGCGCGAAGCCGGGTACGGCGTTGACGAAGACGCCGACCTTCACGATGCGCCTGACAAGGTCGAGATCGCCGCCGCAGGCCGCTTTGGCCTGGGCGATGACGTTGATGGCGCAAAGCCGGGCCGCGGCCTGGCCATCCTCAAGGCTGAGGTCTTTGCCGACCGTGCCGACATATTTGAGGCCTTCGGGCGCTACCGTGACCTGGCCGGAAATGTAGACGAGATTGCCGCTGACGACGTAAGGCACATAGCTTGCCACCGGCGCGGGCGGCGTCGGCAGCGTGATGTTCAGCTCTTTCAGACGGGCTTCGGTGCGCATGCGGAGTTTCCCTGTTCGGCAAAAGATTATCGCGCCATGCGGCGGCGCGCTATAAGCGAGCATGACCAAACGGCTGGACGCCGACGATCCCTGTCCCGTGCGCGACGGCTATGCCATGCCGGCAGAGTGGGCGACACATGCGCGCACCTGGATGTGTTGGCCATGCCGCATCGAGCCGTGGGGTGGCCTGGACGGCCTGCTGCGCGCCAAACAGGCCTATGCGCGCGTGGCGCGGGCGATTTCGTCCTTCGAGCCGGTGGCGATGGCGGTGCGGCCGCGGGACGCCGCCGAGGCCAGGCTCGCGACCTCCGGCAAGGCCGAGATTTTCGAGGTGCCGCTGGACGATTCCTGGGCGCGCGATTTCGGACCGACCTTTCTGAGGGGGCAAGACGGCCGCCGCGCCGCCGTGCAATGGCAGTTCAACGCCTGGGGCAACAAATTTCATCCCTGGGCTGAGGACGCCCAGTTCGCGACACGCGCCGCGCGTCATGCCGGCGTCAGGACCTATGACGCGCCGCTGGTCTGCGAAGGCGGCGCGCTGCACGGCGACGGCGAAGGCACGTTGCTGACGACGGAACAATGCCTGCTCAATGCCAACCGCAATCCCCATCTCGACCGCCAGCAGGTCGAGGAGCGTCTGGCGCTCTACACCGGCGCGCGGCGCGTGCTCTGGCTCGGCGAAGGCTTCTCGGACGACGAGACCGATGGCCATGTCGACAACATCGCCTGCTTCGTCGCGCCGGCGCGCGTGCTGGTCGGCGTTCCGGCGTCGCGCAGCCATCCCGATTTCGAGCCGGTGATGGAGGCCATCCGCCGTCTCGGCGCGAGCCGCGATGCGCAGGGGCGTCCCATCGAGGTCGTGGAACTCGAACAGCCGCGCAATTTGAAAACGGATTGGCGGGGGCGGCTGCTGCAGGCGAGCTACGTCAATTTCTACCTCGCCAATGGCGGCGTGGTGATGCCGAGCTTCGACGATCCGTCCGACGACAGGGCCCACGCCGTCATCGCCGACTGCTTTCCCGGCCGCGACATCCTGCAGATCCAGGCTCTTGATATCGTCGAGGGCGGCGGCGGAATCCATTGCATCACGCAGCAGGAACCGGCGTGAAGCGCCGCGCCGGGCGAGGAACTTTCGCCTCGACCGCGTCGTTTTGCCGTCCGCTTTTTCGCGTTGGCGCCGGACACACGATCTCAATTCGCTTGCGGTGAGCGGCGTGGGCGCTACGGTGGTGCGGCTGTATCGAAGGTTGCACAATCCGACGGGCCGGGCTGTTCGACGCCACACCAGACGCCAGCAAGCGCGGCGATGGCGCCGCCGCCCGCTGGGAACAAAAGTTTCCATAAAGTATCGCGGTCCGATTCAGCAGATGTAGACGAGGTCGGCTCATGCTGACGCGTGGGCCGTAATGAGGAGAGCGCTCGTGAAGTCTTCGCTGCTGCTTGCCGCAATCGTGCTGACGACGGTGTCCCTGGCGGAGGCCGCGCCGCTGCCGGTCGCCCTGATCTCGCATCGCGCGCAATATGACGTGACGCTGGCGACGACGCAGCCCGGCGGCGTCGTGGCGGTGCGCGGCCGCACCGTGCTGGAATTTCGCGATGCCTGCAGCGGCTGGACGACGACGCAGCGCTTCATCGCCGACATGACCGACGGCAAGGGCGCGGACGCGCATTCCGACTTCATCGTTTCGTCGAGCGAGGACAAGCAAGGCAAGATCATCCGCTTCAATATCCACAACCTGGTCAACGGCCGCACGACGCAGCGCTTCGAGGGCATCGGAACGCTGGCGGCGCTGGGCGGCGAAGTGCGCATGACGGCGCCGCGCGGGCAGCATTTCACGCTGCCGACCGGAACGCTGTTGCCGACGCAGCATACGTTGGCGGTGCTGCGCGCCGCGGCGGCCGGCGTGCATGCCTTCCACGAGACGGTGTTCCAGGGCGGCGACCGGACAAACCTTTACGATACCGCAACGGTGATCGGCCGGCCGGTCGGCAAGGCGCAGCTGGCCGAAGATCGCGCCGCGGATGCGGGCGGACTTTTGACCGGTGTGCCGGCATGGCCGACGCTGATCAGCTATTTCCCGCACGATTCCGCCGACGAGCGTGCCGACTACGAAGTGGCTTATCGGCTGTACGCCAACGGCGTCATCGCCTCGATGACCCTGATCTATCCGAACTTCACGATGAAGGCCGAACTCGTGAAGCTGGAGCGGCTAGCGCCGCACTGCTGAACGGCCGCGGCCCTTGCCGAGCGCATCGCCGCCGAATTTGGCGCGGACCTTGTCCATGGCGCGCTCGGCCGCCGCGCGCTTGGCCGAACCGTCGTCGACCAGGTCCGCCGGATCGCAGTCGCCCGCCGGGCAGATGTGGCTGACACCGACGCCGAGCAGGCGGAAAGCGGTGCCGTCGGCTTCACGTCGCAACGCCTCGCGGGCGGTGCGGAAGATGCGGTCGGCGAGCTGGGTCGGCGTAGCGAGCGAGACGCTGCGCGTGCGGGTCTTGAAATTCGCGGTCTTCAGCTTCAGGACGACGGTGCGGCCGCCATGGCCGGACGCCTTGGCGCGCGCCGAGACCCGCTCGGCCTGACGCCAAAGAATCTCCTCCAGCGTTCCAAGCTCCGCGATATTGGTTTCGAAGGTGGTTTCCGACGAGATGCTCTTGAGTTCGCCGTCGGGCTCGACCTTGCGGCTGTCCTGGGCATGGGCGAGGCGATGCAGCCACAGGCCGGTATTGCCGTAGCGCCGGGCGAGATCCTTTGCGCTCGCATCTTGGAGCTGGGCGATATGGGTGATGCCGTCCTTGGCCAGCCGCGCCTGCAGCGCCGCACCGGCGCCGCGGATGGCGCCGACAGGCTTGTCGCGCAGAAAAGCAACGGCCTCGGCCTCGCCGATGACCGCGAAACCGCGCGGCTTGTCGATCTCAGAGGCGAGCTTGGCAAGGAATTTGTTGAAGCTGAGGCCGATGGACACCGAGATGCCGATCTCGGCCTCGATCCTCTTCGCCAGCCGGGCCATGAGCTTGGCGGGACTGAGACCGTGCAGCAATTCGGTCCCCGAAAGATCGAGGAAGGCCTCGTCGAGCGACAGGGGTTCGACCTGCGGCGTCAGTTCGAACATCATGGCGCGGATGGCTGTGGCTGCGGCGGTGTATTTAGTGAAGTCGGGCCGCACGACCACCGCGTGCGGGCACAGCTCCAGCGCCTTGAACATCGGCATCGCCGAGCGCACGCCCGAAATCCGCGCGACATAGCAGCAGGTCGAGACGACGCCGCGGCGCGAGCCGCCGCCGACGATGACCGCCTTGTCGCGCAGCGCCGGGTTGTCGCGTTTCTCGATCGCGGCGTAGAACGCGTCGCAGTCCATATGGGCGATGGCGAGGGTCTTCAGTTCGCCATGCGCGAGGATGCGCCGGCTGCCGCAGGCCTTGCAGCGCCGGGTGGCGTCCGGCGCGTCGCCGAGGCAGTCGCGGCAGAAGGCGCTCATCCCTGCGCCGCCGCTTCGGCCTCGCTCCACAGCCAGGCCGCGCCGCGCACGCCGCTGGAATCGCCATGCAGGTTCTTGACGATGCGGGGCGGGAGCTCCGGCGTGAAGGCGTAGGCTTCCACGCGAGAGGGAAGCTCATCGTAGATTGTGTCGATGTTCGACAGGCCGCCGCCGATCACGATGGCGTCGGGATCGAGAATGTTGACGATCGAGGCCAGCGAACGGGCGAAGCGGTCGTAGAAGTCCTCCATCACCGCTCTCGCCAGGACGTCGCCGGAAGCCGCGGCGGCGGCGATGTCGTGGCCGTGCAGGTCGCGCTCGGTGCGGCGCTTGAAATCGGCGGCGAGGCCGGTGCCGCTGATCCAGGCTTCGATGCAGCTGGCGCGGCCGCAATAGCAGTCGGGGGCAAGCCTCAGTTCCTCGGGCGTCGGCGCGGGCAGGGGATTGTGGCCCCATTCGCCCGTGATGCCATGCGCGCCGTTGAGGACACGCCGGCCGACGCTGATGCCGCCGCCGCAGCCGGTGCCGACGATGACGCCGAAGACTACGTCGGCGCCCGCGCCGGCGCCGTCGCTGGCTTCCGACAGCGTGAAGCAGTTGGCATCGTTGGCGACGCGGATTGGGCGACCCAGAACCTGGCTCAGATCCTTGTCGAGCGGATGGCCGATCAGCCGCGTCGAGTTCGCATTCTTCACCAGGCCGGTCCTGGTGCTGATGGTCCCCGGGATCGCGACGCCGACGCTGCCGCGCCTGCCCGTTTTCTTCTCCGCATCGAGCACCAGGCCGCGGATCGCCTGGATCGTATCCTCGTAGCCGGTTTGCGGCGTGGCGACACGCTCGCGAACGACTTCGCGGCTGCCGTCCAGCGCGAGGATCTCGATCTTGGTGCCGCCGAGGTCGATGCCGAAACGCATGTCACAGTCCCGCTTCGTCCAGTTTCGCCGCGATGAATTGGCCGGCATCGCGCCAATGCTCGGCGCGAAGATGCGCCTGCTCCGCCGGCGGGAGCAACGGCTTCAGCCGGTCGTCCCCAATCAAATGAATGCGCAGGATGTCGGGCGCGGCGTCGGCCGCCGATGCGAGATTCTGCGGGATGTCGTCGATGAAGAAAGACGGACGTCCGGCACGGGCCGCCAAGGCCTTGATCGCGGGACCTTTCAAGCCGCTGTTGGCGACCAGGGGCAGATCGAGGCCGAGCGTCGCGAGATTGCGCAGCCGCGGGGCGCCCTGCGCCGGCGCGATGTTGGTCAGCACGACGATGTCGAGGCGTGGCGCCAGGGCCGTCAGCACAGCATGGGCGCCGTCGACGATCTCCAGCGAATCGAGTTCGCGGCGGAACTCGTCCAGCAGCGCGGTGACCTCCACGTCGAGAATCGCCTGGCGGTCGTCCAGCCGTTTGACGTTGCCGTGCAATCGATAGCTCGTCAGGTCGAGGAATAACCCTTCGGCGCGCAGGAATTTGTCGAAGCCGTCGACGAATCGCAGAATCACTTCGTCGGCATCGACGATCAGCAATGGCCGCCCCGGCGTCAGGCGGGCGATGGCGGCGCCGAGGTCGAAGGATGCGCTCACGGGCCGCCCAGCACGTGCCGCGCCATGTGGACAGCCCTTGCATCGATCTTTTCAGCGTCGCAGAAGTCGACCAGAAGCCCTTCATCCGCCAGGAGAAAGTCGAGCAGGGAGGCCAGAATCTCCGGCTCCCCGGCGCGTTCGCGCAAGGTCGGCAGGTCCAGCCCGGACAGTTCCATCAGCCGCTCCAGGCCGCCTTGCGAATTCGCAACGAACCCAAGGGCCTTCAGGGCCAGGGTTTGGGCGCTCTGCGGTGTCATGCGGCCACGCATCGTCAAGGGAGCGTTAAGGGTTGGGTACTAATACTAACCATCACAGAACCCTAAGGCAGAGCCGTTACGGGGACGGATCGCCATAAGGGGGCGTTGCGCATACCGGAGAGTCAAGTCATGGACGCCAAAACCAAGACCGTGCTGATCGTCGAGGACAATGAGCTGAACATGAAGCTCTTCCACGATCTGCTCGACGCCCACGGCTACAACATCCTGCAGACCAAGGATGGCATGGAAGCGCTCGACATCGCCCGCGAACACCGCCCCGACCTGATCCTCATGGACATCCAGCTTCCCGAAGTCTCCGGCCTCGAGGTCACCAAGTGGCTCAAGGAAGACGATTCGCTGAAATCGATTCCCGTGGTCGCGGTCACCGCCTTCGCCATGAAGGGCGATGAAGAAGTGATCCGCCAGGGCGGCTGCGAGGCCTACATCTCCAAGCCGATTTCGGTCACCGGATTTCTGGAAACCGTTCGCAGGTTCATCGGGTAGGCATCAGCCATGACGGCGCGCGTACTGGTCGTCGACGACATCCTCTCCAACGTCAAGCTTCTCGAAGCGAAGCTGACGGCGGAATATTTCGAGGTCGTCAGCGCCTTCAACGGGCTCGAATGCCTCGCCAAGATCGACGAGGCGGCGCCCGATATCGTGCTGCTCGACGTGATGATGCCGGGCATGGATGGCTTCGAGGTCTGCCGCCGCATCAAGAACAATCCCAAGACTGCGCATATCCCCGTGGTGATGGTCACCGCGCTCGACCAGCCGTCGGACCGCGTCGCCGGCCTCGACGCCGGGGCCGACGACTTCCTGACCAAGCCGGTCGACGACGCCGCCCTGTTCGCGCGCGTGCGCAGCCTCGTGCGCCTCAAGATGATGACCGACGAACTGCGCATGCGCGAGACCACCGGCCAGAGCATGGGCCTGATCGATCCCGCGACGACGCTGATGGACGCCAATCCGACGGGGCGCATCCTAATCATCGAGGATCGCCCGGAGTCGGTCGCCTGGTTCTCCACCGCGCTGCAGCCCGGCCACGAAGTCGCCTCGGTCGACACCTTCGAGGAAGCCCTGGTGCGGGTGCGCGGCGGCGACTACGACCTGATCGTGGTCAGCCTGGGCATGCGCGGCTTCGACGGCCTGCGCCTGTGCTCGCAGCTGCGCTCGCTGCCCGAAGGCCGCAACGTCCCCATCCTCGTCGTGGTCACCGACGGCGACCGCCGCAAGCTGACCCAGGCGCTCGAGATGGGCGTCAACGACTACCTGACGCGCCCCGTCGACAAGAACGAACTGGTGGCGCGGGTGCGCACGCAGCTGCGCAAGAAGCGCTATGCCGATCGGCTGCGCCACAACGTGCAGCTCAGCCTCGAGATGGCGATCACCGACCAGCTCACGGGCCTGCACAATCGCCGCTACATGGCGCGGCACCTCGACAACCTGGTCTCGAACGCCGGCCGCTCGGCCAAGCCGCTGGCGTTCCTCATCCTGGACATCGACTATTTCAAGTCGGTCAATGACGGCCACGGCCACGACATCGGCGACGAAGTGCTGAAGGAGTTCGCCAACAGGATCTCGGCCAATGTCCGCGGCATCGACCTGGCGTGCCGCTATGGCGGCGAGGAGTTCGTCGTCGTCATGCCGGACACCGACATGGCGCTGGCCTATTCGATCGCCGAACGGCTGCGCAAGAGCATCGAGACGACGCCGATCGTCATCAGTCGCGCTCCTGGCAAGCTCAGCATCACCATCAGCATCGGCATCGCGGCGACGCAGGGCACCAGCGACACCGCCGAGGCCCTGCTGCACCGCGCCGACCAGGCGCTCTACAGCGCCAAGCGCAACGGGCGCAACCGCGTCGTGACGGCGGCGGCGGCCTAAAGCCCCTGCCCATCATCCACCGTCAGCAGCGAGCCGGTGATCGTCCGCGACGCGTCCGAGCATAGCAGCAGCAGCATCCCGTCCAGGTCGCTCTCCTGCGCCAAGCGCTTGCGGGGGAACGTATCGATCTGCGCTTTGCCCTTGTCGCTCGCGAACCATTCGTCGTTGAGTTCGGTCTCGATGAAGCCGGGGCACAACGCATTGACGTTGATGCCCTTGCGGGCCCATTCGCGCGCCAGGCATTGGGTCATCATGGCGAGGCCGGCCTTGGAGATGCAGTAGGGCGTGACGCCCGGCAGCACGCGGTAGCTGCCGATCGAGGCGATGTTGACGATGCGGCCCTCGCGCTTTGCCGCGATCAGGCGGCGGCCGACCTCGGTGGCGAGCAGGAAGGGTCCGCGCAGGTTGGTGGCGATGACCTTGTCGAAGTCGCCCGCCGCGATGTCGACGGAAAGGCCCAGCACGCTCAAGCCGGCATTGTTGATCAGGATATCGACCGGTCCGAGGGCGGCTTCCGCAGCGTCGATGGCCGGGGCGATGGCGGCGGCGTCGGTGACGTCGAGCGGGACGATTGCGGCGCGGCCGCCGGCCTGCTCGATTTCGGCCTTCACGGCATTCAGGCGCCCCGTGCGCCGGCCCGAGAGGGCGACGGCAGCACCGGCGGCCGAGAGCACCTTGGCGAAGTGCCGGCCGAGGCCGCTGGAGGCGCCGGTAACGAAGGCCGTACGGCCGCTGAGATCGGTGGGTTTGGTCACGCGCTTGCCTTCCAAGTCCTTGAAAACATTGAATCGGTGTACATTCGAACCATGGGTTCTCGACAGGGGGGTGGGGGGTCGTAAACTGCCCCCATGCAGATCGACATCGTCTCCGACACGGTGTGTCCGTGGTGCTTCATTGGCAAGCGCCGGCTGGCCCGCGCCCTGGCGCTGCGGCCGCAGGTGCAGGCGCAGGTGTTCTGGCGGCCCTACCGGCTCGATCCGACGATCCCGCGCGAGGGCGTCGACCGCCGCGCCTATCTCAAGGCCAAGTTCGGCGACAGCCCGCGCTCGAGCGCAATGGGCGACGCCATCCGCAGCGAGGGCGCCGGCGAGGGCATCGATTTCGCCTTCGACAAGATCGCCAAGACGCCGAACACGCTCGACTCGCACCGGCTGATCCGCTGGGCCGCCGGCGCCGGCGTGCAGGACGACCTGGTCGAGCGCCTGTTCAAGGCCTATTTCGTCGACGGCCGCGACATCGGCGATGCGGCCGTGCTGAGCGCGGTCGCCGGCGAGGCCGGCATGGACGCGGCACTGGTGGCCGACCTGCTGTCGAAGGACGCCGATCTCGCCGCCGTCGAGCGCGAGGCCGGCATGGCGAGCCAGATGGGCATCAGCGGCGTGCCGACCTTCATCTTCGACAGCCGGATGATGATCTCGGGCGCCCGCGAGCCGGAACTGCTGGCCCGCGTCATCGACAAGGCGCTGCAGCCGGCTACTGAATAGGCGCGCTGACGCTGTTGGTCTCGCTTACCACGGTGACTTTGATCGTGCCGTAATGCGGCAGCGGGAATACCGCCGTGGCGGTGACCGGCAGCAGGGCCTGGATGACGACCGCGGCGCTGCGCGGTGGCGCCGCGAGGAACTCGACGATCTGGACCGCCGCTTCGGGCATGTGGGGCGTCTCGTGCAGGCGCGGCGCCGTCCAGCCGCCGCTGCGCACCGCGCCGCTGGCGGTGACGACGAGATGGTTGCGCACCGTCTTGGCGACGACGCTGTCGACGCGGAAGATCCGCATCGGCGCGGCGTCGGCGGCGGTTGCCGTAGCGGCGGCAAGGGCGAAGATCGCCGCCGCGAAGCTCAATCGGCGCATGGTCCGGCCTTTATATTGTCGATCCCTCGACGGCCAGCTAAGAGGGAATTGCGGCGCAATTGCGATGAGGGTTTGCATGGGTCCCCTGCATGGAATTCGGGTGGTGGAATTTGCCGGCATCGGGCCCGGGCCGTTCGCGGCGATGCTGCTGTCCGACATGGGCGCCGAGGTCATCCGCATCGACCGCAAGGGTGGGCGCTCGCCGGCCAAGTCCGAAGTGACCTATCGCGGCCGCAAAGCAGTGGCGCTCGACATGAAGAAGCCGCAAGGCGTCGAAGCGGCCCTGAGGCTGATCGACAAGGCCGATGCGCTGCTGGAGGGCTTCCGCCCCGGCGTGATGGAGCGGCTCGGCGTCGGGCCCGAAATCTGCCTCAAGCGCAATCCGAAACTGGTCTATGGCCGCATGACGGGCTGGGGCCAGACCGGGCCCCTGGCCGACGCCGCCGGCCACGACATCAACTACATCGCACTGACCGGCGCGCTGCACGGCATGGGCAATGCCGGCAAGAAGCCGGTGCCGCCGCTCAACCTGGTCGGCGATTTCGGCGGCGGGGCGCTCTATCTCGCTTTCGGCGTGGTCTGCGGCCTGCTGGAAGCAAAGTCTTCGGGCAAGGGCCAGGTCGTCGACACCGCGATGACCGACGGCGCCGCCTCGCTGATGTCGATGTTCTACGGCATGAGCGCGATGGGCATGTGGAAGGACGAGCGCGGCGTCAATCTGCTGGATAGCGGGGCGCATTTCTACGACACCTATGAGACCAAGGACGGCAAATACATCGCGCTGGGCTCCATCGAGCCGCAATTCTATCGCGAGCTGCTCGAAAAGACCGGCATCACCGACGTCGCCTTCGCGGCGCAGATGGACCGCAGCGCCTGGCCGGCGCTGAGCGCCAAGCTGGAGGCCGTGATCAAGAGCAAGACGCGCGACGAATGGGACGCGATCATGCTGGGCAGCGATGTCTGCTATGCGCCGGTGCTGTCGCTCGCCGAAGCGCCGAAGCATCCGCACAATGTCGCGCGGCAGACCTTCATCGAGGTCGGCGGCGTGGTGCAGCCGGCGCCGGCGCCGCGCTTCTCGCGCACCGTGCCCGCGGTACAGGGCCCGCCGGAGGGCGCCAGCAACGAGACCTCGCTCAAGGCGTGGGGCTTCACCGACGGCGACGTTGCGGCGCTGACGGCGGCGGGTGCGATCTAGTTTCATGAAGGCTCTTCCTGGAACGACGTCGCGCCGGCGCCTCTATCTGATGCGGCACGGCCATGTCGATTATTTCGCGCCCAAGGTGCGGGCCACGGGCGATATCCATTCGGTGCCGCTGACGGCGCGCGGCAAGAGCGAGGCGGAAGCGGCGGGCCGGGCGCTGTCGCATGTCGGGTTCGAGCGGGCGGTGTGCTCGGGGCTGCCGCGCACGCGGGAGACCGCGCAGATCGTGCTGTCGTTCGTCAAGCAGGCGCCGACGCTGGAAGTGGATGCGGACCTGGTCGAGCTGCGCGGCGGCACGCTGCCGCCGGTGCAGAACCGCGACGAACTGATCAAGCTGATGAATTCCTATTTCGCGCGCGCTCATGAGCCTGGCGCCACCAACCATGAGGGCGGCGAGGTGTTCGCCGCGGCGCAGGAACGCGCCGTGCGCGGCATCGAGCGGCTGCTCGCGGCCGACGATTGGCACACCGCGCTGGTGGTGGCGCATGAGGGCATCAACCGGGTGCTCCTGAGCTGGGTCTGCGGCGCGGGCCTGATGGCGATGAGTTCGTTCGAGCAGGACACGGCCTGCGTCAACATCATCGATTTCGATCTCGGCGGCAGCGGCGGCGTGCGCCGGGCGCTGATCAAGGCGGTCAATCTGACGCCGCACAATTACCTCAAGCACGGCATGAACCTGACGAGCCTGGAGACCATCATGCAGCGCGACATCAAGGACGTGCGGGTCTAGATCAGGCCTGCGCCTGCTTGCGGCGTCCGTGGTCGCGCCTGGTGCAGATGCGACAATGGCAGCCGCCTTCGATTGCTCCGCTCATAGATCGAGCTCGCACCAGATCGGCACGTGATCCGACGGCTTTTCGCGGCCGCGGACATGCTTGTCGATGGCGCAGCGTTTGAGCCGGTCGGCGGCCTGCGGCGACAGCAGGATGTGGTCGATGCGGATGCCGTGATCCCTCTGCCAGGCGCCGGCCTGATAGTCCCAGAACGTGTACTGGCCCGGCTGGGCGTCGCAGGCGCGGAACGCGTCGGTGTAGCCGTGATGGACGACCTTGCGCAGCGCGGCGCGCGACTCCGGCTGATAGAGCGCGTCCTTCAGCCAGGCCTTGGGGTCGTAGCAGTCCTCCGGCTGCGGGATGACGTTGTAGTCGCCCATCAGCGCGACGCATTCCTCGTCGGCGAGCAGCGCGCCGGCGCGCCGGCTGAGACGCTCGAGCCAGGCAAGCTTGTAGGTGAACTTTTCCGTGCCGAGCGGATTGCCGTTGGGCGCATAGATCGAGGCGACGCGCAACGTGCCCTTGTCGCCGGACACCACGGCCTCGATGTAGCGGGCGTGGTCGTCGCCGTCGCCGCCCGCCAGATGCGGCGTGACGTCCTCCAGCGGCCGCTTCGAAAGGATGGCGACGCCGTTATAGGTCTTCTGCCCGTGCACGGCGCAGTTGTAGCCCAGCGCCTCGAACGGCTCCCTGGGGAACTGGTCGTCGGTGCATTTGAGCTCCTGCAGGCAGACGACGTCCGGCGCCGCCTCCTGGAGCCAGGCGACGGCCGCCTCGACGCGGATACGGACGGAGTTTACATTCCAGGTGGCGATTTTCATGTTTCCAGTTTCGCACAAAGTTGGTTGTTCGTGTCCATTAAGATTGGCGGGGGGATTGCATGACTAACAGACAAAAACTGGCGCTCGTCCTGGGCGCCTGCATGGCGCTGGCCGGCACCACGACTGAGGCCGCGGCGTTCGGTGCGCTGGTGATCGGCCAGCCGACCGACATCGGCAAGGACGGCTTCGCGATGGGCTACAGCTACAACCAGCCATCGCTCGACGTCGCGGAGAACACCGCGATGCAGAAATGCCTCGGTTTCCAGGACGCCTCGGCCGACGTCCGCGCGCTGTGCACGCTCGTCATGCCGTTCTCCCATCGCTGCCTGTCGATCGCGTTCGATCCCCAGGTCGATACTTACGGGCTCGGCTGGGCCATCTCGGACACGCAGGACGCGGCCGACGAAGAGGCCATGGCGCGCTGCCGCTCGACGTCGACGGCGGACCGCGCGCAGTTTTGCGAATTCAGGGCCCAGCAATGCGATGTCGGCACGGGCAGCCAATAGCCTGCGGTCTCAAGGTCGCCCGGCCTGCATGAAGGATGCGATCGTGCCGGCGAGGGTGGGCGCCAGCGGCAGCGTGGGATCGCCATAGCTCGCCAGGTTCGCGGCGCGATCTGCGGGCGCGACCTTCAGGATATGATTGACGCCGGCGAGGATCACGAGCTTCGCATCCGGCCTCGCCGCGGCGAGACGCCTGGCGTCGTCGAGGCTCACCTGCAGATCGGTGTCGCCCTGCACGATCAGGACCGGTAGTTTCAGCCTCGCCAGCAGCGCCGCCGGATCGAGGGCGAGCCAGGAGATCAGGTAAGGCTGCACGCTGGGCCGAAACAGCCCCACCAGTTGCGGCGGCGGCGACGTGACCGTGTGGCCGGCCTCGAGCTCGGCCAGGGCAGAGAAGGCTTGCGCTTTCAACGGGTCCGGCAGGTTCGCGAGTTGCTCGCGCAGGACGTCGGCGGCCTTGCGTCCGGCGCCCGAGAGCAGGATGAGGCCGCAGATATCGCGATTGTCCTGCGCTGCCAGCTCCGCGATCAGGGCGCCTTCGCTGTGGCCGATCAGCCAGACGCAGGGCGCGCCGGTCCGGGCGCGCAGGTCGGCCGCCCAGGCCTTGGCATCGTCGCCATAGCTCTGGATGCGCAGATCGGCTTCGGAGACCATGGCGGCGCTGCTCTGGCCGATGCCGCGCTTGTCGATGCGCAGCGTGGCGATGCCGCGTTCGCCGAGCGCCGCCGCCAGGAGCTTGTAGGTGTCGGTGCGGAGGGTCGGACCGTTGCCGTTGCGATCCGTCGGTCCCGAGCCTGCCAGCATCAGCGCCACGGGCGCCGCGGCGCCTTGCGCCGGCGACGCCTCGGTGCCCCATAGCGTGCCCGTGGCGGTCTTGAGCGAGACCTCGGTTTCGGCGGCGCGGGCGCTCATGGCCAGCGCGACGAACGCGAGAGCGAATGTGAAACCATGGCGCATCGGGCACCTGTTTTGGCGTGACGAATTGTGCGGTCAATTTAGACGGATTGCGGGCGCGGACGGAATCGGCGGTCTGCGTCGGCAATTTTGTTTCAGCGCAAATAAATCTTCACGGCGTGTTTTCTCCTGTCGGCGCCAGCGGCGCATGGCAAAAAAGCCCGACACGGCGCGCGTTCCGGCGGGCCGTCGGGCTTTGTCTATAGCTGTGGGGATTTACGGCAAATGTGGTCTGGACCGACTCGGTTCAAGGGGGGCCGGAAAATAAATTTCAGACCGAAAAACTCGTGCCGCAGCCGCAGGAGGACTGGGCGTTCGGGTTGTTGACCTTGAAGGCGGCGCCGATCAGGTCGTTGCTGAAATCGATCTCGGCGCCTTTGAGGAAGTCGAGGCTGACGGGATCGATCAGCACGGTGGCGCCGTCGCGCTCCAGCACCAGGTCGTCGTCCATGCGGGTCTCGTCGAGCGCGAAATTGTACTGGAAGCCCGAGCAGCCGCCGCCGGTCACCGCCAGCCGGAGCATGGCGGGCGCGGGTTCCGCCTTGAGGATCTCCGCGATGCGCTTTGCCGCGCGGGCGGAAACGGTGACGGGCAGGGCGGTTTCGACGGTCATGTCACCCTATGTAATAGCTCACCCTCCCCTGCAAAAGGGGTTAAAAGCCCCGTCATGCCTAAGGGCTCCCTGATTCCGCCGCTTTACCAGCCGCCTGTGGCGCGGGCGCCGTTCGCAACGCTGCCGGCGATCAGCCGCGGGCGGTTCCATCCCGAGGCCGAGAGCGCGACGCGGACCTGCTATCAGCGCGACCGCGACCGCATCATCCATTCGGCGGCCTTTCGCCGGCTCAAGCACAAGACGCAGGTCTTCGTGCAGCATGAGGGCGACTACTATCGCACGCGGCTGACCCATTCGCTGGAAGTGGCGCAGATCGCGCGCAGCCTGGCGCGGGTGCTGGCGCTCGACGAGGATCTCGCCGAGGTGCTGGCGCTGGCGCACGATCTCGGCCACACGCCGTTCGGCCATGCCGGCGAGGAGGCGCTGAACGCCGCGACGGCCGGCATCGGCGGCTTCGATCACAATGCGCATGGCCTCAGGCTGGTGACCAAGCTGGAGCATCGCTACGGCGCATTCGACGGGCTGAATCTCACCTGGGAAACTTTGGAGGGATTGGTCAAGCACAACGGGCCTTTGGTTGGCCCCCTCCGGCCTTCGCACCTGACCGGTGCTACGGCCACCTCCCCCGCCGGTGCGGGGGAGGCCAGATTGCCGGGGCCGATCGCCTCGTTCGACGCGCGCTGGCCGCTCGATCTGAAGGACTGGCCGTCGCTGGAGGCGCAGGTCGCGGCGCTGGCCGACGACATCGCCTATGTGAATCACGACATAGACGACGGGCTCAGGGCCGAGCTGTTCGGCATCGACGATCTCGCCGGGGCGCCGCTGGCGGGCGAGCCCGTCGCGGGCGTGCGGGCGCGCTTCGGCGAGCTGGAACTGGGACGTTTCATCGGCGAGCTCGTCCGTACACTGATGAGCCGGCTGGTCGACGACCTTCTGACGGAGACGGGGCGGCGGATCGCGGCGGCGAACCTGGGGTCGGCGGCCGACGTCCGGGCACACAAGGGCGCCCTGGCGGCGTTCTCGCCGGCGATGGCCGAGGAGGTCGCGGCGATCAAGCGCTTCCTGTTCGCGCACATGTATCGCCATCCGCGCGTCATGGTGCCGATCGGCCGCGCCAAGCTTGTGGTGGCCGAACTGTTCGAGGCCTTCAGCGGCGAGCCGGCGAAAATGCCCCCCGACTGGGCAAGGTTATGCGGCTCGCCCGGCGACGCCGTGACCGGCGGGGTGGTGCGCGACTACATCGCCGGCATGACCGACCGCTACGCCGTCCTGGAATACGCCCGGGTGTTCGGCCGGGAGATCGCGCTATAGGGATTTAACCGCCATGATTCGGGCGCCGGCGGGTGCTAGATTGCGGTTTGAGAATCGGAGCCGGCAGCATGGCCAATTATGAACGCGACGCGCGCACCGACGACGTGCGCGTCTTCGACGGCGGCGAGGACGAGGAAGACGTCGAGGGCTCGCGCCTTCCGCTTCTGATCGTCATCGCGCTTCTCGTCCTGGCGGCGTTCGGCGCCGTGGTGTGGCTCGCCTATCAGCGCGGCGTGGCACAAGGCCATTCCGAGGTGCCGCGGACCATCGCCGCCGAGCCCGGCCCAGCCCGGATCGCACCGCCCAATGCCGGCGGCACGCCGACGCCCTATACGGGGCTCAAGATTTATCAGCAGCCGGCGCCCTCCGACGAAGAAGCCAACGCCGACACCGCGCCGCCGCCGCCGAGCGATGTGCCGCCGACCAAGCCGGCAGCGGTGGCCGCGACGCCCGCACCGCCGCCGGCCAAGCCCGTCGTAACGCCGACGCCGACGGTCGCGCCCAAGCCGGTGCCGACCATGGCTGCCAAGCCGGTCGTGGCCGCAAAGGCGGTTGTGGCGCCGGCCGCCAAGCCGGTGGTGCCGAAGCCGGCACCGGTCCAGGCCGCCGTCGCAGCGCCGGTGAAGCCGCCGCCCGTGGTCCAGCCGCCGGTCGATACGCCGGTGGCAGCGCCGACGCCTCCGGCCGGTGGCGGGTTGCTGCAGATCGGCGCCTACAAGTCGGAAGCCGACGCCAATGCGGCGTGGACGGCCTACAAGGCCA
>DATMKZ010000065.1:0-10270 GCA_035570795.1 Rhizomicrobium sp. | reverse complement strand
CGAGGCCTTCATATTGCGGCGTGAACCCGCACTTGCTGGCGGTGTTGACGATCAGCATCGGCTTGCCGCGATACGCCGCCAGCGAGACCTCCTTGCCCTGCAGCGTCTTTGCCGCGAAGTCGTAAATCGATGCCATCGCCGTCCCCGGATGCTCCACGGGCAAGGTGCCGCGATCGGGCGCCGTCTGGCAAGGGCGCGGCGTCAATCCGGCTTCGGCGTCGCCGGCACAAATCGCCAGCCCCGCAGGCTCGGTCCGAACGCGGCGACGATCGCGACGGCGATGACGAGCAGCACCAGCGCCTGGACCCGGATGTCCGTGAAGGCGTGGGCGCCGACCATCGTGTTGTTCATCAGATGCACGAAGAATCCCGCCACGAGGTAGTTGCGGTTCGCATTGACGTAGATCCACGTCATGAGAACGGTATCCAGGACAGATGCGGCGACGAACAGCGCATAGTTGTAGCCGGACTGGACCAGGCCGGAGACGAAGAAGGCGGACGTGTGCCAGACGCCCCAGATCGCGCCCAGCAGGAGGGCCGCCGTCAAAGGTGAGAAGCGGGCGAGCAGCCGCGGCAACGCAAAGCCGCGCCAGCCGGTTTCCTCGCCCCACGGTCCCGGGTCCAGAAAAATATTGCCTGTGGTGAAAAGGAGCAGCGGCGCAGAAATCAGGATCGCGTGGATATCGACGGACGGCGACGCGGCATGGCCGAACACGTAGCGCTCGACGAGGCCCCAGATGAGCAGCCCTGCGGGAAAGCTCAGCAGGCCGGCGAACGCCCAGCGCAGCCGGAACGGCCGGATCAATCCGCTGAACAGATCGCGCACGCCCTTCCAGCCGCCGAACACGGCGGACACCAGGACCGCCGAGATCGTCGGCGCGCAAACCGCGACAAAGTAAAACCAACTCGTATCGGGCGAGCGGATTGTCCCGAACAGAGCCTCGAATTGTGGGCGGAAGAAGATGAACGCGCCGCCGAGCCCGAACGTGATCGCGAAAGTGAGCGCGAAGTAGGCGACCAGTTCTCGCGTCGTCCGGCGCCTGGCGGCGGCGTCCGGGCCCGCAACAGCTTGATCGGTCATGTATGGCCTCCACGGTCCGCCTGAATCGCGACCGGCCGCACGCGCGTCACCAACTCGCGCAAGAACGCGTCCGGCGCCGTCAGCACCGCGCTGTGTCCGACCCCGGGAAGAGCGACGAACTGCTTTTGCGGCGCCGCGACGGTGTCGAAATAGGCGCGGGCCAGGCTGGTCGGCGTGATGTGATCCAGCGCGCCGTTGATGATGAAGAAGGGCGTTGCGATCCGCGAGGCGAACCGTCGCGCGTCATAGGACGCGTCGGCATCGAAGGTCGCGGCTTCCGCGGAGTCTGGCGCCTGCAGGCTGGCGTAGATGTCCCATAGCGACCAGCCCGGGGCGAACAGCGCGATGGGGACCATGTTGTCCAGCAGGTCGCGCTCCGACGCGATGTCGTGGCGCGCCGAGAGCGAACGCTCGACCATGAGCCGGTCGGCCGAGCGATAGGGTGGCGGGCCCGCCGCCGTCAGCGCCTTGATGCCGTCGCTGTCGTGCGCCGCGCGCAGCCGCGCCATGGCGTCGGCATAGTCGACGGGCTCCTTCTGCGCGATCGAGACGACCTGTCCCGTTCCGACATAGGCCGAGAACAGCTCGGGCCGCTCAGTCACCATGCGCAGGCCGACCATCGTGCCCCAGGAATGCCCGAGCAGGACGATCTTCGGCTTGCCGAGACGGTGGCGAAGAAATTGCGTCAGCGCGATGCCGTCCTGCGCCACGCGCGCCAGCGACATCTCGCGAACGGCGCCGTCGCGCGCGAAGGTCTTGCCGGCGTCGCGCTGGTCCCACATCACGACCGTGAAGTATTTCTCCCAGGGCCGCAGCAGCGACGACACGGGCGCTTCCGTCGAGCCTGGTCCGCCATGCACGAAAAGCAGCACCGGATTGGCGCGATCGTCGCCACGGATCTGGATCCACTGCTCGACGCCGCCGAGCGCCACGAACGTCGTCTCCTCGATCCCGGTCTTTGGATCGATCGCCAGAGCCAGCGCGTTCTCGTGCTGCCGCCAGGCGCGATAGCCGAGCGCGCCTGCGATGAGGACGGCAAGCACCACCAGAACGGCCGGCACGACGCGCCGCAGGCGATGGCCCGGCGTCCGGTTGCCCGCAATACCCGTTGCACCTGCCAATGGAATCCGCCCCGTAGTCTCGCCGGGGCCGAGTTCGTCAGTTATCGCGCCGTCGCGCCAGCCGCCGGCGAACATAGGCAGCGCGCGCCGGCGGCATTCGTCGCAACTACCGCCTCGCGCGGCGGCGAGACGATGTAAGCGATCTCAGCCCGCCATGCGACCTCTATCGCGGCGCGCCTGCTGCGGCTGATAGGCCTTGCGGGCATGCGCTTCACAATAGGGCGAGCCGCTCTTGGGGCTGTGGCCGCAGAAGTGGAATTCGTCGGCCGACGGATCGCCGATCGGCCAGCGGCACATGCGGTCGTTGATGGTCAGCACGGTGGCGTGGCTGCCGTCGCCGAGGGTCAGCGGATCTTCCTCCACCACCGGCGCCGGCGGCGTATGGGTGCGCATCGAGACCTTGGGCGCCATCGGCAGGCGCGGGCGCTCGGTGCGCGACGGGCTGGCGCGGCCGGCCAGGCCGAGGCGGTGCACCTTGCCGATCACGGCGTTGCGGGTGACGCCGCCCAGCGCGCGGGCGATCTGGCTCGCGGAGAGCCCTTCGGTCCAGAGATTCTTGAGCTGCTCGACGCGGTCGTCGGACCAGTTCATCAATTGGGTCATGTGACGGCTCCTTATGGCCTGTGCCACAAGATATCGTATCGCCCCCGCCCCATCGTACAAGCGTTACGGGGTACTCGCTACCCCTTGTCCACAACAAGCCGAGTCGCGCGCATAGGGGCCATTCGCTTGCCCGCCGCGGTTCGAATGGATAAACCCGAGCCGGTCCTGGGGGCTTGTCCACAGGCCAACCTATGGAGAGTCCAGTGTTTCCCTCGGTGTTGCCGACCTACAATCGGGCGGATGTCGCATTCGTCCGGGGCGAAGGGCCTTACCTTTTCGCCGAGGACGGCAGCCGATATCTGGATTTCGGCGCCGGCATCGCGGTGAACGCCTTCGGCCACGCCAACCCGCGCCTCGTCGCTGCTTTGACGGTTCAGGCGAATCGGCTGTGGCACACCTCCAACCTCTACCGCGTGCCGGGCCAGGAATCGCTGAGCAGGAAGCTGGTCGATTCGACCTTCGCTGACACGGTGTTCTTCACCAATTCCGGTGCCGAGGCCTGCGAGTGCGCCTTCAAGATGGCGCGGCGCTATCACTTCGTCAGCGGCCATCCGGAGAAGTTCCGCATCATAACGTTCGCCGGTGCCTTCCACGGCCGCACCATGGCCGGCATCGCGGCGGGCGGGCAGGAGAAATACCTCGAAGGCTTCGGCCCCAAGGTCGAGGGTTTCGACCAGGTGCCGCCGAACGACTTGAAGGCCCTGGAAGCGATGATCGGCCCGGCCACCGCCGCGCTGATGATCGAGCCGATCCAGGGCGAGGGCGGGCTCCATCCGATGCCGCCCGAATTCCTGCGCGCCCTGCGCCGGCTGTGCGACGAACACGGAATGCTGCTGATTTTCGACGAGATCCAGTGCGGCGTCGGGCGCACCGGCAAGTTCTTCGCCCATGAATGGGTCGGCGTCACGCCGGACATCATGTGCGTCGCCAAGGGCATCGGCGGCGGCTTCCCGCTCGGCGCCTGCCTCGCCACGGCCGAAGCGGCCAAGGGCATGACCGCCGGCACGCATGGCTCGACCTATGGCGGCAATCCGCTCGGCATGGCGGTCGGCAATGAAGCGATCGACATGGTGCTGGAGCCGGGCTTCCTCGCCCATGTCGAGCAGGTCGGCAACTATCTGCGCCAGCAGCTCGCCGGGCTCATTGCCGAGCACCCGGCGGTGTTCGAAGAGCTGCGTGGTCAGGGGCTGATGCTCGGCCTCAAGCTGCGCGTGCCGAACACCGAGTTCGTCGCCGCGGCGCGCAAGCACGGCCTTCTCATCGTCGGTGCCGGCGAGAACGTGGTGCGCCTGTTGCCGCCGCTGGTGATCACCGAAGACCAGGTGCGCGAGGCGATCGGCCTGCTCTCGCAGGCCGCGGTGGATTTCGAAACGACGCAGAAGACGGTGGCGGCATGAACGCGCCGACAGGACGGGTGGGCACGGTGAAGCATTTCCTCGATCTGTCGGATTTCGAGGCGCCGGCGCTGAACGGGCTGATCGCCGCCGCGCGCCAGCGCAAGGACGCGCGCGCCGGGCTCTCCCGGGGCCAGGAGGACGCCGACAAGCCGCTCGCCGGCAAGATGCTGGCGCTGATCTTCGACAAGCCGTCGACCCGCACGCGCATCTCCTTCGATGTCGGCATGCAGCAGCTCGGCGGCAAGACCATCATGCTGACCGGCGCCGAGATGCAGCTCGGCCGCGGCGAGAGCATGGCCGACACGGGGCGCGTGCTGTCGCGCTATGTCGACGCCATCATGATCCGCACGCTCGACCAGGACATGCTGCACGAGCTCGCCGAGAACGCGACCGTGCCGGTGATCAACGGCATGACCAAGCTCAGCCATCCCTGCCAGGTGCTGGCCGACGTCATGACGTTCGAGGAGAAGCTGGGGCCAATCAAGGGCCGCACCGTGGCGTGGACCGGCGACAGCAACAACGTCCAGGCCTCCTGGGTGCATGCGGCGGCCAAGTTCGGCTTCACGCTGCGCATCGCGACGCCCAAGGAGCTGGCGCCGCGCGAGAGCCTGCGCCAATGGGCCGAGCATGCCGGCGCCAAGGTGCGGTTCCTCGACGACGCCGAGGCCGCGGTCGACGGCGCCGACTGCGTCGTCACCGATACCTGGGTGTCGATGGGCGACGAGGACACCACCAAGCAGCGCCACAACCTGCTCAAGCCCTACCAGGTCAACGAGCGCCTACTGGCGCGCGCGGCGAAGGACGCGATCCTGATGCACTGCCTTCCCGCCCACCGCGGCGAGGAAGTCACCGACGAAGCCCTCGACGGCGTCCACTCCGTGGTCTTCGACGAAGCCGAAAACCGCCTGCACGCGCAAAAGGCGGTGCTGGTTTGGGCGTTGGGCTGACCGCACCCCGCGTTGTCTGCTGCCCGATCCGGACGTACAAGTTTTATGTCGCCGGCAAGTTGGTGGCGAGCGTCGGCGGACTGACCCAGGACATCAATTGCGTGCAGATCGAGTGTCCCTCCAGCTTCAAGACGGGAACGGTTTGCTGGGTGTGCCATACCACCTGAGCGGCAGGTTCGGGCTCGCAAGTCAGACATCCGTCCAGGCGTCGGCGCCAGGCTGAAGAGGCAGCCGCGGTTGAACAATCGCGGTTGAGGGGCCATATACCTCTCTCATGCCTGAAAAACCTTACAAAAAAGCGCCGCTTGCGGACTTCGTTTTGCCGTTCGACCTGCCGGAGGTCGGCTTGCGCGGGCGGCTGGTGCGGCTCGATGTAAGCTCGACGCGGGCGCTTGCCGCGCATGCGCTGCCGGAACCGGCGGCGCGCGCCGTGGGCGAGGCTCTGGCGCTGGCGGCGATCCTCGGCACCTCGCTGAAGCTCGATGGCCGCCTGACGGTCCAGACCAAGAGCGACGGGCCGCTCGATCTTGTGGCGGCGGATTATTTCGGCGCCGCCGAAGGCAAGCCGATCGGCCTGCGCGGTTATGGACGGCTCGATGCGCCGCGTTTCGCGGCGCTCGCGGCGCCCGTCACCTTCGAGACGCTGGCCGGCGACGGCTCGCTCGCCATCACCATCGAGCCGCAGCGCGGCGGACAGACCTATCAGGGCATCGTCGCGCTCAATCCCGCCGGCATCGGCGCCTCGGCGGAGACCTATTTCGCGCAGTCCGAGCAGCTGCCGACCGTGCTGCGCCTCGCGGCCGGGCCGCTGTTCGTGCCGGGCAAGGCAGAGCCCAGCTGGCGCGCCGGCGGCATCATGCTGCAGGCGACGCCGGAAGGCTTCGGCGCCGACGACGACTGGGAGCGGCTGTCGAGCTTCCTCACCACGGTCGAGGACATCGAACTGCTCGACACGCAATTGCCGGCCGAAAAGCTCCTGTGGCGCCTGTTCCACGACGATGAGGCGCGGGTGCTGCCCTACCAGCCGGTCGAGTTCCGCTGCAGCTGCGACACCAGCCGCATCTCCGCGGTGCTGAAATCCTACGCGCCGAAGGAGCGCGACGGCCTCGCCGATCCCGACGGCCTGATCCGGGCCCGCTGCGAATTCTGCGGCACGGTGCACGCGATCGATCCCAGGACGCTGGTCGAATAGCTATCCCCGCCCGCAAAGCGGGGGAGGGCAATCAACGCCCGTCCAGAAACTTCACCGCGATCGTGTCGTACACGTCCGGCTGTTCCAGCGGGCCGAAATGGCTGGCGCCGGGGACGATGATCTCCTTGGCGCCGGGAATGGCGGCGGCGAGGCTGTCGCTGTGGGCGCGGCGGATCAGGTCGTGCTCGCCGGCGACGATCAGCGTCGGCGCCCGGATGCGGCCGAGTTCGGCCGGCGTATAATGCGGCTGCGTCGACAGCATGATGCCGAGTTTCTTCATCAGCACTGGAAAATGCGCCGGATCGGGCGCGATGGCGTCATAGAACGGCTTGACCTGGCGCGCGACATCGGCGGAAAAGCCGGCGCCGCCCGCCTCCGGCGCGACGCCGTTCACGTCGTAATTGGCGCCGATGGCGATCAGCCGGCGCACGCGTTCGGGATGCTTCATCGCCATGTCGAGGCCGATGATGCCGCCGTCGCTCCAGCCGACCACGTCGGCGCGGCCGATCTTCAGCGTGTCCATCAGCCGGATCATGTCGTCGCCCATCAGCACATAGCTCAGCGGCGCGTCGGCGTCGGTGGAGCGGCCCTGCGCCCGGCTGTCGACGGCGATCACGGTGTGCGTCGGCGCCAAGGCCGTGATGAAATAATGCATGCTCTCGAGGAACGCGCCGGCGCCGTGAAGCACCAACACCGGCGGGCCCTGGCCGTAGGTCTCGTAATAGAGGCTGATGCCGTTGACGCTGGCGCGGTGGCCGCCATGGAACTGGCCGGACAGCGTGCGCCAGGCATAGAAGCGCGGAATGCCGAAATTGGCGCGGTCGATCTGCACGAAGCCGAAGATCGCGCCGGCGACGGCGACCACGACGACCGACAGGATCAGCACGAAGCGGCGCGACATGTTCTTTCCGATCTGGCTCGCACCGCAGCTTATTCGCGATTACGCTTGGCGCTCAAGGAGGCGGGCGTGACGATACTGGTGCTGGACTGCGACGGCGTGGTCGTGACGGGGCACGCCGAGGGTGGGCGCTGGGACAAGAAACTGGCGCGCGATCTCGGTCTCGACCCGCAGCTGCTGCAGGCGCGCTTCTTCCAGCCGCATTGGAAAACGATCGCCCTCGGCGAGGCGCAGATGATGACGGTGCTGGAGCACGTCTGGCCGGAACTTCGCTGCGCCGGCACCCCGCACGCCTTCGTCGACTACTGGTTCGCGCATGACGCGGCGCTCGATGCCGACGTGCTGGCCCTGGTGGATGCGTGGCGGGCCGCCGGCGGCAAGGCCTATCTCGGCACGGTGCAGGAGCACAACCGCGCGCGCCATCTGTGGGAGACGCTCGGCCTGGCGCGGCATTTCGATGCCATACATTATTCCGCGGCGCTCGGCGCCAGCAAGCCGGACGAGGCGTTCTACGCGCGGCTGCACGCCAGGCTGCCGGCGGCGGCGCGGAGCGACGTGATCTTCCTCGACGACGCCCAGCGCAATGTCGACGCGGCGAACGCGTTCGGCTGGCGCGCGCGGCATTTCCGCAGCGCCGACGACCTGCGCGCGGCGCTTACGGCTTCAGCTTCGCCCAGGGGTTGAGGAAGTCGGTGAGTTCGTCCCAGCGCTCGACCGCCAGCCGGCGGCGGGCGCGGCGGGCGACGACCTCGTGACGCAGGCCGTCGGGATCGCCGAAGAACAGCGCGTAGTAGTCTTCGGCATATTGCGGATAGAGCGCGGGCGCCGTGGTTTCGATGCCGGCGGCTTTCAGCAGCGCGGCGAGCCGGTCCACGGCGGCGTTGTCCGCGACCTGCAGGCAGAGGTGATGCAGTCCGGGCGCATAGGGATTGTGCCGGCCGCCATGGGCGGGGCGAATGCTGATCTGCATCAGCTTGTTGAAGTAGTGCCGGTGCGGCTCGCCGCCGATCGCCGCGTCGATCTTGCGGAAATCCATGAGGCCGAGGACCGTGTCGTAGAACGTCTCCGAACGCGCGAGGTCGGAGACGGTGAGATAGACATGATCGAGGCCGACGACCTCGACCCGCTCGGGCAGCAATTCGCTCATCCTCAATCCTCCCCCTGCCAAGGCTCATCCCGTCCGGCTTTTGACGAGAGCCGCGAGCTCTTCGATCTCGCCCGATTCCCCGACCTGCCGGGCGATCTCGACGTCCCGGCACGCACCGTCCGCGGTGAAGTCCTTGGGCACCTGGACCGTGAGATGATGCGTCGTCGGTCCGTCGCGTTCGTCGGGCACCGACCGCAGCGCGCTGCCGTGCACGCGCGCGAGCGGATAGAGGCTCAGCGTCTCGGTGTCGGCGGCGATGAGCGCCGCGCCGTCCGCGCTGACGCCCAGCGCCCGGCCGCCGTCCGTCGCCGCGCCCCGCTTGCGCAGGAATTCGCGCGTATATTGCGCGCCGTCCCAGAACGGATAGGTCAATGAGACGTCCTCGGAGACGTCACGCAGCTTGGCGAACGAGCCGGCCCAAGCTGTCTCGGCAGCACTCATCGGCGTGAGGTACTTCAGCGAAACTCCGACATGACAGGCGGATGCCAGGAAGGGATGCTGCGCATGCGCCGGGTTGCTCATCTTGGACGCTCTCAGATGCGCCGGCCAGATCGTGGCGTCGATCCGCGCATAACCGTCGTCCCACCGCATTGCGTGCGTGTTGGACAACGAACTGTTCTGTCCGGGCCCCAAGGCCGCCTCCAGCTGCCGCGTCGCGTCGCGAAAATTCTCCTCCGCATCGTCGCTGACGTGGAGGTGGCATTGCAGATAGATCGGCGGATATCCGGCATTCAGATTGACGTCGAAATTCGCCGCCAGCGGCACCATCAGGCCCTCGAGCAAAGGCGTCCCGGATCGGATCGGAATGATCTTCCAGCCATACCAGGGATCGTTCTCGATCCCATACTGATCGATCAGCGTCCGAACGCTCTTGCGCCAAGGTATCTCCCGGGCGCTCAGAAAGCGCAGGATAGGCGAAGCCTGCTCGCCGTCCGCCGTCAGCTCGCGGACGGCGTCGCTCACGCCGCCGCCTTCGCGATCACCTTGCGCAGGAACGCCTCGCAGCCGGCGAGCTCGGAAAGCGCGACGAACTCGTCGGCCTTGTGCGCCTGCTCGATGGAGCCGGGACCGCAGATCACGGCGGCGATGCCGGCGCGCTGGAAATGGCCGGCCTCCGTGCCGTAGGCGACGGCTTCGACGCGGTTGGCGCCCGTCACCTCGCGCGCCAGCGCCACCGCCGGCGAGGCCTCGTCCATGACCAGCCCCGGATAGGCGGCCAGCAAGGTGGTCTCGAACCGCGCTTCGGCGGCGCGGGCGCGGTATTTGGGCAGGATCGCGGCGTCGGCGCGGGCCCGCACGGTTTCCACGATGCGGTTCGCGTCGCGGTCGGGCAGGGCGCGGTATTCCCAGGTCACCAGCGCGTCGCGGCCCAGGATGTTCACCGCCGAGCCGCCGGAAATCATGTTGGCCTGCACCGTCGAATGCGGCGGGTCGAAGCGCGTGTCCGCGTCGGCGCGCAGCTCGTCCCACACCGCGTTCAGCAGCGTGACGAACTCGCCCGCCATCATCACCGCGTTGGCGCCTTTCTCCGGCGCGCTCGAATGGCCTTCGCGGCCATGGCAATGAGTGTGCAGCACGGCGCCGGCCTTGTGCGCGCCGACCACCTTCATCTCGGTCGGCTCGCCGATGATGGCGAGCGCGGGGCGGATATCCGCCGCCTTCAGGTCGTCCAGCAGGCCGCGGACGCCGGCGCAGCCGACTTCCTCGTCATAGGACAGTGCGAAGTGGATCGGCCGTACCAGTCGCGCGCGCGCGATGTCGGGCACCAGCGCCAGCGCCACCGCCGGCGAGGCCTCGTCCATGACCAGCCCCGGATAGGCGGCCAGCAAGGTGGTCTCGAACCGCGCTTCGGCGGCGCGGGCGCGGTATTTGGGCAGGATCGCGG
>DATMKZ010000064.1:0-120594 GCA_035570795.1 Rhizomicrobium sp. | reverse complement strand
CAGCAGATTGCGCCTCAGCATGCTGGCCGCGCCGACCGGGCGATACGCCACGCCCCGCAGCGCCAGCGGAATCAGCGCAATGATGATCAAGGCGTTGAAGATGATGGCCGACAGGATGGCGCTCTCGGGCGTACGCAGATGCATGATATTGAGCGCTTGGAGCTGAGGGTAGAAGGCCAGGAACATGGCTGGAATGATGGCGAAATATTTGGCCACGTCATTGGCGATGGAAAAAGTGGTGAGCGCACCCCGCGTCATCAAGAGCTGCTTGCCGATCTCGACGATCTCGATCAGCTTGGTGGGATCGCTGTCCAGATCCACCATGTTGCCGGCTTCGCGCGCCGCCATGGTGCCCGTGTTCATGGCCACGCCCACATCGGCCTGGGCCAGCGCCGGCGCGTCGTTGGTGCCGTCGCCGCACATCGCGACGAGCTTGCCCTTGGCCTGCTCGTCGCGGATCAGCTTGAGCTTGGTCTCGGGCGTTGCCTGCGCCATGAAATCGTCGACGCCGGACTCCGCGGCGATGGCCGCGGCGGTCAGCGGGTTGTCGCCGGTGATCATCACCGTGCGGATGCCCATTTTGCGCAAGGCGGCGAAACGCTCGCGGATGCCGCCCTTTACGATGTCCTTGAGGTGAATGACGCCCAGCAGCTGGCCGTCTTTCGCCACCGCCAGCGGCGTGCCGCCGGATTTGGCGATGCGCTCGGCAAGCGTCATCAACTGCTGCGCTGTGTCGGCGCCGACGGCCTGAACCGCCGCCTTTACCGCAGCGTCGCTTCCGCTGCCGGCCGGAATGCCTTTTTGCGCACGCACATAGTCCAGGACAGCGTCTACCGCGCCCTTGCGGATGGATGAGCCGTCCACATCGACGCCGCTGAGGCGGGTCTGCGCTGTGAACGGGATGAAGCTCGCCGACAAGCCCGCCATTTCGCGACCGCGAATGCCGTATTTCTCCTTCGCCAGCACGACGATCGAACGGCCCTCCGGCGTTTCGTCCGAGAGCGAGGACATCTGCGCCGCGTCGGCGAGATCGCGCTCGCTGACGCCGCTAAGCGGCAGGAATTCCGTAGCCTGGCGATTGCCAAGTGTGATTGTGCCGGTCTTGTCGAGCAGCAGCGTATCGACATCGCCGGCGGCTTCGACGGCACGGCCCGACATGGCGAGCACGTTGAAGCGCACCAGCCGGTCCATGCCGGCGATGCCGATGGCGGACAGCAGCGCGCCGATCGTCGTGGGGATCAGCGTGACGAACAGCGCGACCAGGACCAGGACGCTGATGGAACCGCCGGCATAGGCCGCGAAGCTGGGGATCGTGGCGACAGCGAAGACGAAGATGATCGTCAAACCGGCGAGCAAGATATTGAGCGCGATCTCGTTGGGCGTTTTCTGGCGCTCTGCACCCTCGACCAACGCGATCATGCGGTCGAGAAACGTGTGACCCTGCGCGGCGGTGATCTTCACTTTGATCTGATCGGAAATGACCTGCGTGCCGCCGGTGACCGCCGAACGGTCGCCGCCGCTTTCGCGGATGACCGGCGCGGATTCGCCGGTGATCGCAGCCTCGTTGACGGACGCAACGCCTTCCACGACATCGCCGTCGCTTGGGATCAGATCGCCGGCCTCGACCAACACGACGTCGCCCGGCTTGAGTTGCGTGGCGGGGACCAGGGTCCATTTGACGCCGTCTTTTCCCAGGAGCTTTGCGGCAGCGTCGGTCTTGGTTTGGCGCAGCGCGGCGGCCTGCGCCTTGCCGCGGCCTTCGGCGACGGCTTCGGCGAAATTCGCGAAAACCACCGTGAACCAGAGCCACAGATTGATCTGCAGCGCGAAGCCCAGATGTGGCGCGCCCGTGAACAGATCGCGGACGAACAAAATCGTCGTCAGCGTGGCGACAATCTCCACCACGAACATGACGGGGTTCTTGATCATGTGGCGCGGATCGAGCTTCAGGACGGAGGCCCAGACCGCCGGAATCACGATCTTGGGATCTGTGATCGTGGCGGCGGGGGTGCGCCGGTTCAGCTTCTCGATGCCCATCGGCTGGTCGCTTGTCATGCTCATAGTGTGCGATCCTCAGAACGTATTGCCGGCGAGCATGGCGAAATGCTCGACGATCGGCCCGAGCGCGAGCGCCGGGAAATAGATCAGACCGCCGACGATCAGGATGACGCCGATCAGGAGGCCAACAAACAGTCCGGTATCGGTCGGGAAGGTGCCGGCTGAAGGCGCGACGATCTTTTTGGCCACCAGCGAACCGGCGACCGCCAGCATCGGCACGGCCATCAGGAAGCGCCCAATGAACATCGCGAGGCCGAGCGTCGAATTGTAGAACATTGTGTTCGCGGTGAGGCCTGCAAAAGCGCTGCCGTTGTTGCCCGTGGCGGACGTGAAGGCATACAAAATCTCGCTGAATCCGTGCGGACCGGCATTTTCGGGCCCCGCCAGTCCAGCCGGCAACACCGCGGCCAGCGCGGTGAAGCCGAGGATCGACATCGGCAGGACCAAAATGGCGAGCATCGCCATCTTGACGTCCTTGGATTCGATCTTCTTGCCGAGATATTCCGGGGTGCGCCCAACCATGAGTCCCGCGATGAACACGGCCAAGACCGCGAACAGCAGCATGCCGTAGAGACCGGAGCCCACGCCGCCGAAGATGATCTCGCCAAGCATGATATTGGCGATCGGCACCATGCCGCCGAGCGGCATCAGGCTGTCATGCATGGTGTTGACGGCGCCGCAGGACGTATCCGTCGTGATCGTCGTGAAGAGCGCGGAGTTCGCCATCCCGAAGCGGACCTCCTTGCCCTCCATGTTGCCGCCGGCCTGCAAGGCGCTGGGCGCCTGGTCGACGTGGAGCGCCGTGAAAGCGGGATTCCCCGGTGTTTCGGCGGTGTAGACGATGACGACGCCGGCCAGGAACAACAGGCCCATGACGGAGAAGATCGCCCAGCCCTGGCGCTGGCTGCCCACCATGCGGCCGAACAAATTGGTCAGCGCCGCCCCGATCGAGAAGATCATGACGATCTGGATCAGATTGGTGATTGCGTTGGGGTTTTCGAACGGATGAGCGGAGTTGGCGTTGAGGAAGCCGCCGCCATTGGTACCCAGGATCTTGATGACTTCCTGCGAAGCAACCGGGCCTTGCGCGATGATCTGCTTGGCGCCGTCCAGAGTCGCCGCCTCGGTATAGGGCAGAAGATTTTGCGGCATGCCCTGCCAGACGAAGAACAGGCCGACCACGATGGAGACCGGGAGCAGGATGTAGAGGGTGCAACGGGTCATATCGACCCAGAAATTGCCGACGCCCTGCGCCGAGCGGCGGGCGAAGCCGCGCACCAGCGCCACGGCGAGCGCGATGCCCGTCGCCGCCGAGACGAAGTTGTGAACGGTCAGCCCGGCCATCTCGACCAGATAGCTCATCGTCGTTTCGGGGACGTAAGACTGCCAGTTCGTATTGGTTATGAAACTGACCGAGGTGTTGAAAGCGAGATGCTCGCCGACGGCTGGCAAATGCTGCGGATTGAACGGGAGCATCGCCTGAAGACGCTGAAGTGCGTAGAGGACGACGAAGCCCGCCATGGTGAATGCCAGCATGGCGACCGCGTAGACCACCCAATGCTGGTCTTCCTTTTCGTCGACGCCGCAGATCGCGTACAGGACGCGCTCGACAGGGCGGAAGAGGAACGACAAGAATGTGCGCTCGCCGTTGAAGACGCGCGTGATGTAGCCGCCGAGCGGCTTGGTGATCGCAATGACGATCGCGCAAAAAAAGACGATCTGAATCCAGCCATTCGCAGTCATGGACTTTGCCCCTCAGAACCGCTCAGGGCGGATCAGCGCATAGACGAGATAGACGAGAATGCCGAGCGTTACGGCCGCTCCGAGCCAATAGTCGAGGGTCATGGATTACCTCACAGACGGTCGCAGGCGCGGGCGTAAAGCATGGCACCGGCGAGAAAGACGAGCCCGATCGCGATAAACATGATGTCGAGCATGAAAATCTCTTTCCCTGGTTGGGGATTTTTGAAAGGTGAATTTGGGCTTACCGGTATAAGAGATCGAGAGGGAAACGAGAGCGCGAAGATAAAGATTCCATAAGCGAATCGCCGGGCAGAATTCCGATGCAACCCTCATCGGCCGGCCTGCCGTGGCCATTTTCGTTCGAGCAGCTGGCTGAGATAGCCCACCGCCGCGCCCGACATCGATCCCAGGACGCCCCACAGACACATGTCTGGCCAGTAGCCGGCTGTTTGCGGATCGAAACGGTGCAACCCGAAAACGATCCCCATGCCTCCACCGAACACAGCCGCAAAGACCAGCGCAATTTGCTGCCATCGTGTCCACGATAGCGGGTTCATTGGATCATCCTGCAGTCTGCCGAGCCTACGACGTGCTTCCAGCGGGCCCGACGTTCTGGCTCAAAACAAAATACCGGTTTCGAAGAAGACGCTCGCCTGCGTGTTGTTGCTGGCGGCGGGTCCAAAGGCGAAGCCGGGCGTCGTACCGCTCGCGCTTACATAGGAGCCTTCCAGGCGGGCGAAGAATATCTTGTATTGGTAGGTGGGCGTCACCGTGATCGACCAGGCGTCGCTGCCGGGACCCGCGATCAGCATGTTGGCCGACCCCGCCGCGGCGCTGCCCGTCGAGCCGACATATTCGCCGCGCACGGCCAGCTTCCAGTTGTCGTCGAAGGCGTAATTGACGAGCAGCGCGCCGCCGAACGAATCGGCTCCCTTGAGCACGCCATGGATCGGATCGGCCGGGGCGCCGATATATTGCAGGTACGGACTGATCGTCCAGGCGCCGGACGTGTGTGTATAGATCAGATTGTAGATGCTGCCGTTGTTGATGACCGGAGTGGCGAAAGGCAGCGTGACGGGATTATGGCCGAGATTGCCGCCGGCGACGAAAGCAACGGTGTCGGCGCCGTCGTTGAAGCCATAGGAGGCTGAGCCCGATAGCCAGTTCAGGCTCTGCGAGTAGAAGCCGTCGTTTACCGAGATCGCGAGACTGAACGGGCCGGACGAATAATTGGCCTGCACGCCGTCGCTGATTGCAGGCTCCTGATTCCAGAGCAGCCCGCGCTGGACGTTCATGTTCTCGAACGTGAAGGTATATTCGTCACCGATCAGCGTCGGCAGCTTGCCTGCGGAGATCGAGAAATCGTCGAACGCCAGCTTGGCATAGGCCACCGGCACATTGCCGAACAGCAGATTGGGCGCCGCGGAGGACTTGATGTAGCCGGTACTGAGCGACGGCAGCGAATAGGTGCCGGCCTGGACATAGAACTGCCACCAGCCGTCGGCCTTTTCGATCCACGCTTGGCCGTTGCTGAGGTCCAGCTGCGAGTGAACGCCGAAATTGGGGTTGTCCTGGTAGTAGGCAAGGCCGCTCACGGCACCCCCGACATAGATCTTGCCGGCCTTGTCGGAGTCGAAGCTGATGGGATCCTGATTTGCCGCGAGCGAGGCGCTCATCGCGGGCGTGCCGAGAGGAGCCGCGTGTCCGGCAACCGTGCCAAACGTCAGAGCCAGCAGCGCGCAAGCCGGAACAAGGGCGCGCCGCGCTCCGCGACGGTCGCCAACGGTGGCGGACGCGAATTCATTGTGGGTCTGGCGCATGCGAACCCCCGGTTGGAAAAAACGAACTTACATCTGGCTTCAGACCCGTCGCCGTCCGCTAAAACGACGGCCCAGGCACAAACAGCGTTACCGCAAGGACCAGAACCGCGACGACCGCGAACAGCACGAGCACTTCGGTCAGCACGTGCTTCGGCGCGTTGGCCCGGTTGACGACGGCTTCCTCTTCGGCCGCATTGCCGCGAGACACATCCGGCCAAAAGCCGTCCATTTCGTCGCCGCGCGGCACAACACGCAGCCGAATTCGCCTCGGCCTCGCGGCATCTGTGAAATCGAGAACTTGCGACATCGCCCGCACTCACCGACCAGGCCCCGCATGCGAATTGCGAGCGGCGCCGTGGTCAAGAATTAGGCGCTAAGCCCATAAAATTTCCATACGGAAACGCGCACGCGCCCATAAGGAAAGCATGCGCGGCGGTAGGCTCATCGGCCCTAGCAATGTGGCCTTTCGTTTCGAAGGCGGTACGGAATCGGGGCCTTGATCGCGACCGGGCATTACCGCTGGCCGACCTTATCAATCTCTCGACCAATCAAATAGCAACGCGCACCACGCTGGTGTCGATCGCCACGGCCCTTACGGTATTACCGCTATTCTTGATGTCGCCACGGCGCCACTGCTTTACCTTCGACCGACCGGAGGTCAGGCTCGCCAGGAAGAAATGTGATGGCCAAGAGACTATTGGCGATTTGAACTCAAAGGGTCTGCGGTCCGAGCGCGCGTCATGCTGGAATTTCCTCCGCCCGGGCACCGTGAAGGGACTGGTGGGTGCGAAACGATCGAATGACTTCGATGAGAAACATGTCCGCGACAAACCAATTCCGATCGATCGAGATCAAGGTTGGCTGATCCACATGCTGTGCCGCGGCCTTCAGACTTGACCGGTCGTCGAATTCGGAACGTCGTATGGCGTTTTCACCCTCTACCCTGCCGCGGCGATGCGCGACGACACGCCGCGATAATTGAACTTATTGGGCGTCCGTGTTGGACACCGAGTGTGCGTCGCCGTCCGAATGCCGGCGACGACGGCGGCGGCGGCCTTGGCGCGGACGCGGCCAGAGGCCCATATCTACGCTCGACAGGCCAAAACCCACCGCCGAAAACGCGGCAAGCGCCAAGCCCACTTCATAAAACTTCGAAACCGACTGACTTTCGTCATTCAAGCTGATGGTAAATCCCAGCACCACCAGTCCAATGCCGATGCTTCCGGCAATCATGAAGAAAACGCGCCAGCGTTTGCGCGCCTTTTTCCTCTTGGACGAAAGCTGCTTGGAATTCATGGCTGGGCCAAACCTATTTGTCCTCCGAAGGTTAGCAGAGGTTAGTGCAAGGGCCTGGTATCAACCAGACGAGAAAACGCAATTGGTAAACCTCATGGCGCCGATAGCAAGACAATAGCCAATGGCAGCAGATCGCTCGGGAAACGGAACTGCGATCAGCCGGTCGAGCGGCTAGAAGAATCGTTCACCGACGCGGATAATGTCGCCCGGCTCGACGCGGGTACTCTGATCGGCGGGAAATTTTTGTTCGGTGGTGCCGCCATGGCGCCTGATATAGACGCTGCCGTCATCGGCGCGAAAGGAGAAGCCGCCGGCGAGCGCCACGGCGTTCAGAACGGTCATATCGTTCTGGTAGGGGAACTCGCCAGGCTTGTTCACTTCGCCGATGATGTAGAAGGGGCGATAGTTTGAAACTTCAACACTGACGCGCGGGTCCTTCAGATAATCGCCGCTCTTGAGCGCATCGGTGATCGCCGTTTCAAACTGCCGCACCGTCAGACCCATGGCCTTGACCTGGCCGATCAGGGGCAACTGCACCGTGCCGGAACCGTCGACGACAAATTCACCGCTGAGATCGGTCTGGCCGTAGACGTTGACCTTGACCTTGTCGCCCGCACCGAGTTTGTAGGTCAGGTCGGTAGAATCGACGCTTTGCGCCGCCGCCGGCGTCAGCGCACCGAAGAGAAGCGACAACGCAAGCGCGACCATGGCCAGGAGAGCGGAAAACAATTTGGCTTTCATATCGCGCTTATCCTCAAGCAACCGCCCCCCAGCGATTCGACTAAATTTCACAACAGATACAGCATAATACCACGGCGCTCATACTGGGTAATGCGACTTCGGTAAACAGATCCAACCCAACCGGGGCCCGCGGCTGTTAAGACCTGGAAAGTGCTGCCCGCGCGTCCGCGTCCGTCATGTCGGCCAGCAACGTAGCCAACAATTGGGGCGGCAGCTGGGCGAGATAGCGCCGCAGGGCGTCCCGTTCGGGGGGTTTATGCCAAAGCCCGGCCGCCAAGTCGGCGGCGGCGAACTGCTCCTCGACCGTCATGTCAGCCCAATGCGAACTGCGAAATTTGAGGCTCGGCCACATGACCGAGAATTCGCGTGGCGTGACCAGCCAGGACATGCGCAGGGCGTCATGGGCCAGCGGGTCCAGCCCAACCATGGCGGCACGTATATACGCGAGCCGCAGCCAGGAGTTGCCGTCGGCAGGCGCCGCGGCGACGCGCTCCTTGAGCAGCTTCTCCGCGGTGGCCAGGAGAGCGGGCGCGAGGAACGCATTGCCCCGGTTGCGCTCGGCGAACAGGGAGACGACCTGGGCCGCGTCGTCGAGGTCGGAAGCGTCGAGCGCCTGGGTCCGATCCCAATCGATCGCCTGGGTGCTGACCTGGGCGAGCTGGGCGGTGGTCACCGGCTCGCCAAAGCGGATGGCATGGGCGACGGCGTGCAGCCGGTACAGCGCCAAATCGTGCCGGAGATAATTGCCGGACAGCACGACGATCGCGACCGCGAAAATCAGCAGCGCCCAGGCAAAAAGCCGGCGGCCCCGGTCGCCGGCGGCACCCGCCTCAGGAGGCGTAGTAGTTCTGGTAGCGTCCATAATAGCTGTAGCTATCGCCATAGTATCCGTAACGGGTCTGACGCTTGCGGTCGGTCATGCTCAGCGCCACGCCGGCAATGGGCGCGCCGAAGGATTGCAGCAGGCGCACTGCCTCCTGGGCGGCATCCCGCGGCGTGTCTTCCCAGCGAATGAAGAACACCGTGGTATCGCAGATTCGAGCCAGCAGGCGGGCGTCGATCACCGGCAGGATCGGCGAGGAGTCGATCAGGACCAGGTCATAACTCCGCGCCGCCGCTGCCAGGAGGTTGCGCATCGCCGCGGATGACAGAATGTCAGACGGATTACTGACGCTGGCCCCCGGCAGAAGGATATGGAGCGATGTGATGGTGTCCTGGATGATGGCTTCGTGGATTTGAACTTCGCCCCTGACGCATTGGACGAGTCCGAGACCTTTTTCATTGCCAAAGCCCAGAATCTTCTCGATTGAAGGCCGCCTTATGTCGCCGTCAATCAGCAGCACCCGAGCGCCGGACTGGGCGCTGGACCGAGCGAGCGACAAGACACCCGTCGACTTTCCCTCATTGGGGAGCGCCGACGTAACCAGGACCAGCTTTGGCTCCTGATCGACATTGGAGAGCTGAATACCCGCCCGCAACATCCGGAACGCCTCGTTGTAGGCGGACAGCGGTTTGTGGACGACGATCTCGGATGGCGTGTGCTTGACGCCCTCCCACGTCAGTTCCGTAGCGTCAACTAGCGGCAAATTGGTCAGCATCGGAAGGCCAAGTTCGCTTTCGATCTGCTCACGGGTCCGCAAGCCGCGATCGAGCTGCTCAAGCAAAAAGGCGATCAAAGCCGCTGCGAACAGGCCTGCGGCCAGGCTGCCCATCAGAAAGAGGGGGGTCCTCGGATAGGACGGCGTGGTCGGGACGGTGGCTCGACCTATCACACGGGCCTGCGTCGTCTGCAGGGTTCCCTGCTCGCCCAACTCATTGAATCGCTTGAGAAACGCCTCATACAACGATTTGGCCGAATCCGCATTGCGCTGCAGCTCGCGCAGATGAACGTCGGCCTGGCTGGCGGTATTGCTCTGTCCCTCGGCATCCTTCAGGCCGCCCTCGACGACGGCGAGCTGGGCGGCGGAGACCGAAACATCGCTCTGCAGCGCCGAGATGATGCGCTGAATCTCGCCATTTATCTGGAGATTTATGCTGGCGATCTGCTCGGTCAACTTGATCATCTCGGGATGCCGCGCCCCGAACGTGGAAGAAAGTTGCGATTGCTGCTGCAGCAGCACGGCACGCTGGGTCCGAAGACCCTGGAACACGGCGGAATTCATCAGCTCGGGAATGGCCTCGACCGAACCGCCCCGGGCCAGGACGGCGCGAACACCGTTCAGTCTGGTCTGTTTTTCCGCGAAATCCGTGCGTGCCTTGAGCAACTCGTCATTGAGCTGGGCCAGCCGCTGGTTCTGGAGGGTCTGGCCTGCGTCATTGAGCACCTGCAGGTGGTTCGCGGCGGCGTAGTCCGCCACTTCGGTTTCCGCCTCCGACACCCGCTTGCGAAGGCTCCCCAGGCGCTCGCTCAACCAGGCGTTGGCGATGCGCGTCGCCTCGAACTTCGCGTCGAGCTGATCGGTAATGTACGAGTCGGCCACGGTATTGGCGATCAGCGCCGCCTTGGCCGGATCGTGCGACGCAAACTGAATGGTGATGACTGAGGTGCCGTCCGCGACGCTCGCCGCCATACGGCCCGTGAAGCGGGCGATCGTTGCGATTCGCTCGCGTTCCTTGGAACCGTTCTCGACGGGTGCATTGAGGCCAACCAGGCTCTCAAGCGATTTTAGAATATCAAAGCCGCCCGACCCGGCGCCAAATTCAGGGTCGGCGATCAGGTTCAGCTTATCGACCACTTTGCCGACAAAGGATGACGAGGTCAGGATTTGGATCTGGTTCGAGATCGAGATCGGCGGACCGGATTGCTGGTTCAGAAGCTGGCCCAGGTCGAGGGCGCTCTGGCTCTGGGAGTCGAACAGGACCGTCGAGGTCGCGGTATAACGCGGCGTCAGGCTGAAGGTGAAGATCGTCCCAACCGCGACGATGGCGATGAGGGTCACAACCATGGGAATCAGGCGCCGCCGCAGAATGGCCAGAAGCGCCGCGATGGAAAGCTCGGGTCCGGCGCCTAGCGGGCGTTCCGGATTGCCTTGAACCCCGTCCTGCCGGCCGGGGGCTGCGTGTTCCGCAGCGGAATCTATCTTGTCCATCAGGTCCATTTTTGCGTGAGGGCGATGTGGCCGACCCTAGCCAATCGACAGCAGGTTGGCGACAGTTATGCCGCATCAACGTTAGCAGCCACAATACATGCGACTGAACTTGCCCGGGTATCCTATAGCGCCAGTTTGAGCTGTGCCTCTACCAGATTTTGGTCATAGTTCGCGCCCACGACATTCGAGCTTCGGCTCGTATGCGTAAAGTCCACGCCGAGGGCCACCTGCGGCATGAAATGATAGTCGCCACCCACCGTTATCCCGTAAATGTCTTCGTTGCGCGTGACGCCGTGATACTCGTTGTTCGTGTAGAAGGCACTGGCGCGCAGGGTGATCGACCTTGAAAGGTCGTGCTTCACGCCAAGCGATGCCGTTGTGGCGAAGTAGCCCGTCGCACCAACCTCGTCGGTTTCCTCAATGGAACGGGTGACTTGCGCCGAGACCGTGGTGAGCCTTGTCGCCGCCCAATCGAGTTGCAGACCGAAGTCCACGCCGCCGATATCCGTCAGCGTCTTGTAGTCTTGCTGCATGTAGCCAACGTAAGCTTGGCCGCTGATCAGATTTGTAAGCTGAAGCCGGACGCCGCCCACTGCCTCATAGCCCGTTGAGTTGCGGAACTTCGATACAGGCAACTCATAATCGCGTTGGTTCAGAGTTCCGCGCACGAAGAATTCCGTTCCGCGCCCATAGTCATAACCAACGTCGAAAAATTCCTCGGAAACGTCTCGGTTCCGGTCCACCGAGAAGATCGTTCCGCCGCCGATGGCTGGGGTATTGTGGAAGCTAAGCGTCGTAAACGCACCTCCCAGATCGAGCTGCAAGCGGTTGAAGATGTGCTTGATATCCGCCGCACTGTTCCAGCGTTGGTAAAAAGTCGGTTTTGCGGCGTTGACCAAGATATTGGTATCGCCCGGCAATTCGGAAAGGCCGGCATATTCCGACGTGGCATCGATTTGCGTGTCCGAACCGAGGTCGAACTTCCCCTCGCCACCGAACAGGTAGTCGTTCGTGTCTTCCTGGCTGAACTTATTGTACCGCGTCATGTCGTACTCGGCCTTGAGTGCGATCAAGGCGTGCGACCAGGTCGATTCAAGGCGGGCGGAAGGGTGGACTTCGAGGCTGACGTCGGATTTGGCGCCGGTGTCCTGCGCGAACACGTTGTCGTTGTACTGCCCGCCGATAGACAGCGTCGGATACAGCATGAAGCTGCCCATATGGATGCCGGTCTCGGGTGCCGGACCGGTGTTGACCGGCGTGATCTCGGCCATCGCAGGCACCGAGGCGCCCGCGGCCAGCAAGAACGCACACGCAGCCAGAGTTACTTTACGCCCAAACATAGTCTTGTCGTCCCCACCAAATCACATGCTGCCGGACACTTGAATTCAAGTTGCCCAGCCAAATCGTCCAAACGGCCGATCTGCTTATGGAGTATCTACGCTCGGTGAACTTCCGCCGCCGCTCGTGCCCCCGGACGGGAATCCATTGTCCGCGACGTCGCCGCCGCCGGTGCCGCCCTGGCCACCGACATTGCCGCCGGGCGGTCCGCTGCTGTTCGCAGCAACTTGCGTCGCCGCGTTTGGATCGCCGGCAACGACGCCGGCATAGGCCGCGGACTTGAGGCTGGCATCGCCGGTCGAATTGACGGCCAGGATATAGATCGCGGTCGCGAGATCGTTGTCATTCGCCGCATTGGCCAAGACCAGCGCCTTGATCGCGTCGGTCACCGCCGCCGCGTCGCCTGACTGCATTGCCGCCGCGATTTGCGAAGCGAGCGACGCCGACACCTGAACCACCGTGCCGTTCGCCAGCGTGACGGTGACATTGCCTGTGGCAATATCCGTCGCCACCGTCGGCAGTGCAGCATAGGCAGTCGTTGTGGCGACAGGCAGGAGCAACGCACCCACCGCAAGGCTTGTCGATAAAAGCAAATTTCGAATTGTCCGAGGACGCATGTACCCCTCCGCTACTAAACTCACTACCCAAAATTACCCTAACCCAGAATGGCGACAGTTGGCTAGGGTGACGGACTTGCTTAACCCATTCCTGAACAAGAGTTATCGAGAAATTTTCGATTTGGTGTGATCGAAGTCACTGGCCCTCAGCGCGATACGCATCGAACCGGCAACTGGTTCCCTTGAAATGGAAATGCGCACACACTTTTTTGACGCCGCGTTCGCCGAGCGTATGCCGCGACAACAGGCATAGAGGTCAAAGTCCAGACAGACGCGCGTCCATCTCATATGCCCAAGGTTGCGCGGAAAATGTTGCGCCCCGTGCGGGCGCAGCCGGAACTACTTGCAGTGGACCGTGATCGTTCGCGAGTCGCTATTGATTGCGTTCACTTCTAAATTTTGACGATCGAGACTGAATTCGCCTAGCGCTGTGCTTTCGCAATCGATCCAAAATCGATGCAGAAATGCCGCACTGCACCAGAAAAAGACTAACACGAACCCCGACGACATCGGGGTGGCGTTTGCACCTTCGCCTTGCAGTGCAGCGGCGATGCCCGGAGGCCGCTCGTGCCCAATCGTCCGATCGATAAAATTTGAATCAAACTAAGGATAAATACAGTTTAATTCCTAAGTTTTCCAGCGCCCGAAGTTTAAGAGGCTTCGCGTGACGATACCCGCCAAGAACAGGTGGGACTTGTCATGCAGGTATATCATTCTCGTTACTTCGGAATTGTCGCAGTATTTCTATTTGGACTGAGTCTAAGTGCCTGCACAACGGCACCTGAGCCCAGCAGTCCCTTGGCGCTTGGCCTGCCGACCGCGGCGCCCGATGGCTACGTCGCCCTTTGCCAGACCTCGCCCAGCCAGTGTCCCGAGTCGCGTGCGCCGGCCGGCCTGCAGCAGGCCGCCTTTGTCGTGCCGCAAGCCCATACCGGTCTGACGCCCGCGCAGTGGAATTTGCTCAACGCGGTCAACCTTCAGGTCAACACGAAGGTCCGCTACGTCACGGACGAGGAGCGCTTCGGCAAGCCGGACGTCTGGTCGCCGGCCGTCACCGAGGGCGACTGCGAGGACTATGCCCTGGCCAAGCGGCAGATGCTCTGGGCGGCAGGCTGGGCGACCGGCGATCTGAGCATGGCCGTGGTCGACTCGCCCGTCACCGGACCGCACGCCGTGCTGGTCGCCAATACGACCCAAGGCGCCTACGTCCTGGACAGTGCCAATTCTTGGATCATGCCTTGGAAAGAGGCAGACTACACCTGGATCACGGCCCAGGACCCAGAGGGCCATTGGCGCGTCGCGGGCGAGAACGCCCAGGCGATGCTGTTGGCGACCGCCTTCGCCAACCGGCAGGCAGGCAACCAGCGCGTCGCGTTGGCGGGTGTGACCACCAGGCCAGCCGCAACGCCGTCAGCTGCCGCTACGGCACCCGCTGGCTCAGGTGGACAGGTACCAGACGTCCGCACCGTTGAACCCGGCGGCCGTTAGGGTGCCGGTGGCATAGGCTCCCGTGTCTACGCAGATGCGGCCCGGGCCGGTCACGACCTGCGGGTTGGGGGTGTGGCCGTAGACCACCGTCTGCGGCAGCGCCCGGCGTCCCGCTGTGAACTCCTCACGGATCCACAGCAGGTCGCGCTCGGACTGGTATTCCAGCGGGATGCCCGGCCGCACGCCGGCATGGACGAAGACGTAGTCGCCGATCGTCTCGCGCAGCAACAATTTGGACAGGAAATCGAAATGCGCCGGCGGCAGCGCGGCCGCGAAGGCTGCCGCCATAGCCGGCCAGTCCATTGCCGCGCCATTGCGCTGGACCGCGACCCCGTAGCTCGTCAGACACTGCAGGCCGCCGAACTCGCGCCAGGATTCACCGATCGTGGGATCGTTCAGGAAGGCCAGCAGCGTCTCTTCGTGGTTTCCCTTAAGGAAGCGGTAGTCCCACCCCGGCGGCAACTCGTTGAGAAGGAAGTCGATCACGCCCCGCGAGTCGGGCCCGCGGTCGACATAGTCGCCGATGAAGACGACGGTCGGCCGCCGTCCGGGGGTGAGGCGGGTTTTGGCGTCTTCGGCGATTTTCGCGATCAGGATGCGCAGGAGATCGCTGCGGCCGTGGATGTCGCCGATGGCGTAGGCGAGATGGCCGTCGGGAAGGCGGGGAACCAGAGAGCTTGGGGCGTTGCGCCGGCCAAGTGCGGTCGCGATCGAGCGCGCGAATTTCGGCCACTGCATGCTCTGTCTCAATCTTGCGTGGTGACGATCATCCTGCCGGCTTGTTCCTTGCACCCGCTGCCGCTGTCTAGGCAACCGGCAGAGCCCTTGTCCATGGAGCTCATGCCGCGGCTATGAACTCCTGGGCACCCGCCGGACGCGCCAATATTCCTGCCAGAGCATGGCGACAAATCGCGTGTTGGTTTCGTAGTATCGCCGCCATAGGCGGCGCGGTTCCTGCGCGACCCGGAAGAGCCATTCCATCCCGAGCGACTGGATCCATTCGGGGGCGCGCCGAACCTTGCCGCCGTAAACGTCGAAACTTCCTCCCACACCCATGATGAAACTGGCCTGCAACTTGTCGCGGTAGCGGGCGAGAAACCGCTCCTTTCTCGGCGTAGGCATCGCAACAAAGAGGCAGTCGGTCATCGACGCGTTGATCTCTTCGACGATCCGGTTTTCTTCGCCAGGTCCGAAATAGCCGTCCGCGGAACCGGCGATTTGAAGACTTGGATATTCGCGCCGCAGACGCGCGATCGTGGCGCCCAATACGTCCCGGTCCGCCCCCAGGAGAAATGCCCGAAAGCCGTGTCCGGCGCAGAGTTCAAACAGATTTTCCATGAGATCGATGCCCGCGACCCGCTCCGGCACGTCGATGCCCAACAATCGCGCGCCCCAAACGATGCTCATTCCGTCGATGTTGATGATGTCCGCGGCCGTCACGTCGGTCCGCAGTTCGGCGTTTTCGGACATCCTTACAAGCTTCGCAGCATTGATCACGGTGTGATGAAGGCGCTTTCGCTCGGTCATCGCCTCGAGCGCCAACTGCAACGTCTCGTGCATCGACAAGAGATGAATCGGCGCTTGCAGAAACTCGATGCGGCGCGCGCTTATCAGGGGATGCGCACCCCAATCCTTCTCCTCGCCCACACCGCTCATCGACCGGACCCAAGACAATACGGAAAAACTCGAAAAATCCGCGGAATTCCTGCAGGACCGCCATACGGCGGCTTAGGGAACCCCGGCCTCATCCTAGAGCGCGTCATTGCCGATCAGGCGGCAAATAGCGCCGGGCGCGGAATTTTTTCTGCCACAATACCTTCCCCAATCCGCCGCTCGCTTCGATCGCGTGAATGCCTGCGGCGTCGAATTTCCCCGCCACGGTCAAAAAGAGCTGCGCCGCCTTGTGATAAAGGGCCTGCAGGGCTCCAGCCCCCATCCAAAACAAGAGCCAACCCAGCCGGGCCGGCGGCGTCGCTATCTGCATGTAAGAGCGGTTTTGTCCCTTGGAGAAGCGCCGGGCGGTAAGATCTGCGACCGTGGTCCGGCTGGGAGGTATGGACTCCGCCACCGCGGCGTTTGCCGCCCAGGCGAGCCGGCGACCACGTCCAACCAGACGGCGGAGCAATTCCGTGTCTTCGCCGCCGAACTCATTGAACCTCTCGTCGAACCAGGTTTGTCCGTCGCGGAAACACGTCGCCACCCGAAAGCACGAGTTTCCAGAACCCACATAGTGGTAGAGGGCGGAGATGTCCGAGCCGTCGCCAACGTCGAGACGACGCGTATAGAGTTTGTCGACAAAAGTGCGGTAATGCTCGGGCTCACTTTCATAACTTGGTACAACGGGGCCGAACACCACGTCGGCAGCCGTCATGTCCGCGATGTGCGTAAGCTCCTTCAACCAGTCCCGCCCGACCGGCCGTTCATCGTCATCCAGAAAGATCAAAAAATCGGCCTTGGCGCTGACAATCGCGCAATTGCGCGCCGAAGCTAAACCCGGCCTGGGCTCGCGAACATGGCGAACAATGCGTCGCTCATGACAATCGAGATCGGGAAATACATCGACGACCCAACTTTGGGCACCATCGCGCGAATTGTCGACGACAATGATCTCCAGTTCTTCCTGGGGGAAATCCTGTGCCAATGAACTCGATATCGCCGCCTTGAGCAGCGCTTTGCGCTCGACAGTCGGTATGGCAATGGCGACCTTCATGAAAACCCGCATTCGATGAGCGCTGGTCGATCCGCCGGCCAACTCCGGGGCTCAATACCTTGAAAAAGTTCTCGCGCGTTGTCGAGCATGCAAAGCGAGAAACGCGGGCGATTGCCCGCAATTGCTTAATGGCCGGACGTCTCGTCCGCGGCGCCTCGTCGGCGTCGTCTGGCATCGGCAGCGGGTTTGCGTAGTATGGGGCCGGAACTCTCACGAGGCCGTCGTCGCCGCGGCCGCGATACGCCAAGAATCTCCGCATGCCGAGCAATCCACGCCACCGCCTGGAAAAGACAGTATTTGGCGGCACAGCCGTTTCGCCGGCCGTCAGCTGGACTTTGTCGGTCGTCGTCGCCGCTTTGGCGGTCTGGTTGCTCGGTTGGATGATCTGGGGCGACCATTATTTGCCCATCCGATGGGGTGCGTTTATCGGTCCGTGGCTGGGCCTGCTCGCCGTCTTGTGCGGTATCGCAGCGGCGTCAATTCGCAACTGGTGGCTTGCAGCGCTCGCAAGCGTCCTGGCATTTCTCATCCTCCTTCCCGTCTTGCCGAGGCTCAGCCCTGCGCGGTGGTTTGCCGCCGACGGCGCCAGCGATGTTCGTGTCCTGACGTTCAATGTGAGCGAGTCGAACACCGACTACGCAGCGATGGCCCGCGTCATTGTGGCGGCGCGCGCGGATATCGTTTTTCTCCAGCAAATCAATGACTTACCGGCCTTGCGCCGCCAAATTGGCGACCTGCCCGGGCATCGCAATTATGCTGCCTTTCCCGCGACGACCATGGATACCGCAATCCTGTCGCGATTTGCATTGCTGGCGCAGCACGACTATCCGGCCAGAACGACAGCTGTTGCCGCGATCGGAACCTGCCGGGTGCGGCTATGGGATCTGCACGCGCCACACGGCCAGTACGGTGAGGCGGATCAGGCCGCTTTTTTCCGCGATGCCGCCGCAGCAATTCACGATGAGCCCCTGACGGTGATCGCAGGCGGAGACCTCAACAGCACCGAATACAACGCCGTTCAGGCGCCGCTTCGCAACGAGCTGGAAGACGCTTTTTCACGTTCGGGCAGCGGATTTGGATTGACCTTTCCGGCGCCGGTCAGGCGCTTTGGGATATTCGGCCGGCTCTTTGCGATCGATCACATTTTCTTTCGCGGCGACGTCACGCCGGTCTTCGCCCAGGTGCTTGGCGACAGTGCGAAGTCGGACCATTTTCCGGTGCTGGCGACCTTCAATCTGAAGTCGCATTGCAGCTGACCGGGCGCGCTTGCGGCAGGCTAGCGATCTCGGGCGGGCGGCTTCGCCGCGATGATCGATTTGGTCATGCCGAGCACCCGCTCCTTGCGGATTTCCGCATCGGGAAAAAGCCGGCGCATATCCGCCGTCGTCAGAAGATGCGTACCGCGAAGCTGGCGATCGATCTGTTCCTGACTGGGCCGCTCCCGCAATCCCCACAGCGACAGGTAGCGCACGAGCCTGCGCGCAACCGGAAACGCGAACCAATGCACCACGATGCCCATGATGTGCGGCTCCACGATGAACCGGCGGTTGGGAGTCTGCACGTAATATCCCGGCGCCATGCGCCGGATCTCGCGGGAGAACTGCTCGATCCGCGACCAATCGCCGACATGCTCGATGACCGAGTTGCTGTAGGCGACGTCAAACTGGCGGTCGGCGAACGGCAGCGTCACGCCGTCATAGACGACATAGCGCAAGTTCGCCTTGTGCCAATCCTCGCCGTCGATATTGACCATCGTGACCTGCGGCTTGGCGGCGATCAGGTCCCAATTGAACGGCGTGCCGCCGATGTCGACGATTCTCGTCGTGTCGCGAATGTCGAAGCGCGTCACGAACCATCGCATCCGCGAACGCCGAAAATACCGTTGGATGCCGTGCCGGACGTTCGTCACCTGGCCGGCCTCGGGGACACGGCGCGGGGCCAGCCGAGAAACATTCCCTGCCCGATCATGAAGAAGAACAGGACCTGCATCCCTTTCCAGTAGTCGACACTCAAGCCGACGACGGAAAGCATGACGATGGCGAAGACCCAGGCGATACGCGCGTTTCGCCGCGCGTGGTCAGTTTGGGGAATTGCACCGCGCCCGACTGCGACGATAGCCGATAGAGTCGCGCCCGCGACGCCGATCAGCCCGGGAATTCCGTACAGCATCGCATTCAGCAACCAGTAGTCGTCGATGCTGGAGTTGAGCCAATATGGCCGCACCCAGTCGCTGCTGCCCAAACCCAGCAACCAATGGTCCCAAACATTGGCCCAGCCAAAATTCCATTGCAGGAGTCGTATCCACCCTGTGCTTGAACTGAACGACAGCGAGCCGGCAATGATCGAGGTAAGCGGTCTATTCGAGACAAGCCCGATCAGGGTGATTGCGGCCAACATGATCCCCAACAGAATTTGCCAACGATGTTGAACGCGGGTGGTAAATCGCTCCCATAAAATGAGCGCAGCAATGAGTGCAAAGCCCAGATACGCGGCTGAAGAAGCGGACAGAACGACGGAAGCGGCGATCACCGTCACGTTGAGGATGCGCCAACGGCGCGGCAAGATGTACCATGCGGCCGGAAAAACCAACGCACAAAACACGCCGTACAGGATAGGATGGTCGAAGGTCGCCATGGCACGAAGTATGCCGTAGCGCATGCTTTCAGCACTCAGCAGATTGCCGATCTTTGCACCCAGTGCTTCCTGCACAATGTGGACGCGCGTCATCGACTCAACAAACGCCAGAGGCAGCACGGCCCAGACGATGAGCATCATAGTGACCGCCACTTTGGACATGCGAGCGCTATCGGTGATGTAGACGCGTCCGATAAAATACGGAACGATCGACTCAAGCGCGATGGCGCCGGCGCTTTGGATGCCTTTCGTACCCCCAGAGACCAGGAAGCTTATCGACGCCCAAAATGCAAAAAGCATAACGAACCAGTCGGCGGCATTTCGATTGAATCGGTTCCCTGAAACGATTGCGGGAATCACTACGAAAATGCTTATCATGCCAAGCACCCGGCTTGGCGTGACCAAGACAGTTCCGAAAACGATCTGCAGGGCGGAGGGCATAGCCGACGTGATGACGAGGGTAATGGGAATGATCAGCGCAGACAGACTCGCCGGTGTTCGCGCGGCAGCGGCGTTCGGACGACGCGCGGACCAAGCGACGGCTGGTATACCGAGGTTGCGTACCGCCGGCAGGTTCAGTCTCACGGCTTGACGCCTCCCAGCAGAATTTGCACGCAGAGCAAGTCCTTAAAAAGCCCGGCGGTTAAAAAATTGAGCAATTTGCCGCGCCTTCCGAGCCCAAGCTTGCGCTCCAGCCGCGACAGCGTGAACCCGGCGCCATCGAGCAGCGCGAGAGCCGAGCGCCGGGTAAAGAACCGCAAATGCGTTCGATCCAGCACGCCGGTATCCTGCAATTCCCAACGGCCGCGGAACAGCAAATCCGCCGATACCGACAGAAACCGCACGTTGGGCAGGCTTACGATGACGGTGGCGCCGCTCGGCATCAACTCTCGAATGGCGGCCAGCACCGACCACGGATCGAGCAGATGTTCGAGCACGTCCAGACACAGCACAACATCGCATTCCGCGATCTCCGGCGGTACGCCCTGCTCCAGATTGCAGGACACCGTCCAGTGCCCCGATCGAGCAGCGCGCTCTAAAGCGAATTTTTGATTGTCTGCACAGATCGTCGACGTTTGGGGAAAGCGGCTTTTGATCAGATCGAGGGTGGCGCCGGAGCCGCCACCAATATCGATGACTTTCGAAAACCGGTGCGGGAGCAGCGACAGAATCTCTCCGCGGGGGTAGCTGAAATAGGCCGCGTCTTTGGTATCATATTCCGTGCTCATAGTGCGTCGACCCAAATCCCCGTCAGTGACATGCGCCGGCAATCGGGGCGACCGTTAGGGCCATCGTTCCCATCGCGATTATGTTAAGTTCGCCCCGACCAAAAGATCAGGGACCATGATGAGTTTATTGTCCAGTCTCATAGGGACTTTCAACCGATATCGTTCCGGCCCGATAATTATGTCGCGGAACAGTAAATACGCCAAATACCGGATTGGCAGGTGGACCTATGGGCATCCCCGCGTCTACCAATGGCGGCCAGAAGAAATCCTGGAAATCGGTTCCTTTTGTTCAATCGCATCGGATGTAACCATCTTGCTGGGCGGCGAGCACAGGACCGATTTTGTCTCAACCTATCCGTTTGGCAACTTTTTCGCCGCCGGAAAGCCGGATGGACATGAATGGTCTAGGGGCAACGTCGTCATAGGCAACGATGTCTGGATCGGGCATGGGGCATTGATCTTGAGCGGAACAAGGATTGGCGATGGCGCGGTGGTGGGCGCCGGCTCTTTGGTGCTGAGCGAAATCCCGCCTTATGCAATCGCAGTGGGACGCCCAGCCAAAGTGGTCGGCTATAGATTTGAGGCAAAGACGATCGGCGATTTATTGGCGATACGGTGGTGGAATTGGGACGACGATACGATCAGGAGCAACATCGGGCACTTGATGGCGAACGACGTGGAAACATTCACCGCATCCCATATTGCCAAAGATTCGCAGAAAACATGACGCAAACCGTTGCGCAGAGATTTGCGCGCAACAGCGCGCTTCTGTCGTCGGCGGCTGTCGCGAGTTTCGCGTTCCGCTTTCTGAGAAACATCGCCCTGGCTCACCTCTTGAGCCAAGCCGACTACGGCAAGTGCGTGCTGTTGAGCGCCGTCATGGCCAGCGTCCAGCTCCTATCCGATCTAGGCTTGGATCGGATGCTCATTCAAAACAGATCGACTGACAATGAATTGCTCCAAGCGACATTGACTGCACTTTCCCTGGCGCGGGCAATTCTGTCAGGACTGCTGCTCTTTGCCCTTGCCCCTCTTCTGTCGAGCGCACTGGGAATGCCCGACGCTCTGCCGGCATTTCGTTATTTGAGCCTGACATCGATGTTGCAGGGCCTCTTTCATCTGGATTCCAAGCGACTGCAGCGCGAGCATCGTTTCATTCCGGATATTATCGTCTCTGTCGGCGGTGATGCGGTCGAGTTCTCCGTCGCCATCGCGGCGGCTTATATCTTTCGCACTTATGCAATTCTGCCCGCCGTTTTCCTGTGCGGAGCGCTCACCGGTGTTTTGCTCTCGCACTGGGTTGCGGAGCGTAGATTTGCCATTGGTTTGAACAGGCAGGTTGCAGTGCAGGCCCTTCAATTCGGCTATCCGTTGATGCTAAGCGGACTGATTGTCTTGCTTGCATCTCAAGCAGACCGGATGGTCGTTGGTGCGGCGGTTGGCCTGCAAAGTGTGGCGATCTATGGCGCGGCGATGACGATAATATCGACGCCAGGCATATTGATCGGCCGCGTTGGTCTATCGATATCGATGCCGTTTCTAACCGAAGCCGCGGAGAACCCCGAGTTGTTCTCGCGACGGTTCCGCAGCATCGGCGTCATGGCCGTCATGGCCGCCGTCTCGATATTCGTGCCCCTAATGCTGACGGGAACAAAAGTCATAGCACTGGTGTTCGGTGCACGGTATGCGCCACCGACCGATCTGGTTTGGATCATAGCAATGGGTCAAACGGGGACGCTGTTACGGGTTTGGCCCAATGTCGCGGCTCTGGCGCTTGGCGATACTCGCAATCTGGCGATCTCAAACATACCGCGCTTGATTGGAATTGTGCTCGCAGTGGTGGTCACCCATTTCGGCGCGGACCTCGTCGAGATCGCAGGCTGCTTCGCGCTGGCGGAAGTCGTTGCGCTGGCGAGTGCCTTGGGCCATCTCCACTGGCGAAGACCCGGAACGCTACGCGGATTGGCTCTGTTCTTGGCCCTGCCGTGCCTATTCGTCGCGCTCGGCGTGGTTGCCGCCCGACTTTTCGCAGGCGATATCTTAAAGGAATGTGCCGCGAGCTTTGTGCTGGTCACGGCATTCCTGGGAACGTCTGTCTCCTTGTCCGAAGATGCCCGCGGTATCGCCGAAAGGGTGTGGCGTCAGATGCAAAAAATGTACTCTCACGGCTCATCCGAAGGCTAGAAATCGGACGCCGTCTTCGCCTGCCGACACCGAGTGGAATCGCAGATGCGCAATTTCGCCGTAACCATAGTTCGACAGGTCGACGAACTGACCGGCATCCGCGATGCATGGAACACGCTTGCGACAAACGTCGCCGACCATTCTTTTTCTCAGAGCTACGAGTACATTTCGCTGGCGGCGGAAATCGCGTCCGCTTCCGGTCACGAACTGAAGATTCTTACTGCATGGGACCAGGATACCTTGGTCGGCGCATGGCCGTTGAGCCTGTCGAAGGAAGGTCCATTTCGATTACTCCGGCCCCTGTCCTGCGGCAGCAATGAGGAATACAGCACGCCGCTCACGCGGGAGGCCGGTAAAAAAGAGATTGTCGCGACGCTCTTTCACAAGGCACAGGCCCTCGGCGCCGATGTCCTCCAAATCTTCAATGTCCGCGCCGACGACGTGTTCAACACGACAATTCAAGCCAGCTCGTATCCGACGACGATGGATACTCTTCCCGCTTATGGGATCTGCCTTGAACAATTTCCAAATTGGAATTCGTTCGCCGCGAGCCTGTCGAAGTCGCTTAGAACCAGTTTGAAATACGAGGCCGGCCGCCTTGGCAAACTCGGGCACCTGGAGGCCGGCTGGTGCAAGACCGGGACGGAAGCCAGCGCCGTGCTTCATTGGATAATTGACACTAAGCGGCGGTGGGCCAAGGCGAATCACCGAAGCGCGCCGTGGCTGTCCAAGCCGCACGTGATGGATTTTTTTATCGCACTAGCCAATCGAATCGATCTTTCGAATGCGCCGATGATTTCGTATTTGAAGCTGGACGGCACGCCGATCGCGGCATCGATCAACCTGATCGGGCCCAGTTCGGTCGAGTATTTCATCACGACATTCAACGATGACTTTGCACCCTACTCACCAGGAAAACTCCTGATCGAACACTGCGTGCAGTGGTCTGTGCTCAATCGCCGAAATTTCGATTTTCGTATTCTTCATGGAGACTACAAGGCTCGCTGGTCCAACAGCCAAACGACCTATAATACATACACGCTATTTTTGACGCGCCGGGGCCGGCTCAAATCGCGCTTGGTTGCGGCCGAAAGGCTGGCTGGCCGCGGAAGGCGCATGATTGGACGCTTGCTCGGGGGTACGCTGATGCGCCGCGGTCAAGATTCCCGGTAGATTTTTCAGCGAGCGAATGCCTTCATAACAAACGGCCCATCCCCGAACCGGATTTGATCCCAAAATGAAAGCGGAATTCGTTTGACGAAGCGCCCCTTATTTAATCGATTGGTATTGCGGGCCAGAGGCGCCGCTCGCCTGCTCCAAGACAGGGCCTACGATGTCGCTTTTGGCATCCAGACCCAGGTCTCGCCGGCATCCGGCGTCCCCAACCCCGCCGACCGAAATGCGCGCCATGAGCCCATCAGCTATTCGGCGCTGGCCGAGATAAAATCGCATATCGCGCTTGGCGCCGACGACGTCTTTTACGACATAGGCTGCGGCTACGGGCGGGCGCTCGGTTACTTTGCTCGGGAACAGATAGCCGGATGTGTCGGCGTCGAACTAGTACCGGAGTTGGCGAGGCGGGCGGTTATCAATGGACAATACCTCCGTGGCCGGCGTGCGAGCATCACAGTTCGTACCGGTGACGCGGCCACGCAGAGCTATGGCGGAGGTACGATTTTTTTCATGTACAACCCGTTTTCCGCCGAAGTTATGGCTCTCGTGCTGGAACGGATAAACCGTGATCGAGGGGCGCGCGCTGTTCAGGTCGTGTACGCCAATCCCGTCGCCAGCGTCGTTTTCGACCAATGCGGCTGGTTGACTCTTAAAGAGACATTCCGCGTACCCTATCGCGGGGCCACGATGGAAACCCGCCTATGGCAGTCGCGCACGGCTGTGCCCTCATGATGCGGTCTTCGACCGCCATCATCAAGTCTCCGGCCCAAACCGCGGGCCAAGATGCAGCAGGCCCTGCAGCGGCTTTGGCATCCGGCTGACCCGCATGCGCGGATACAGGGTGCCGCCGAACTGGCTGAGGAACAGGGCCGTACCGCGATCGCCGAAGCCGTCGAAATCGAACGCCAGCCCGCGGGCCGAGGCGTTCTTGATCGCCTGCCAGATCAGCATCGCGACGCTGCCGCTATCGTTGGCCGATTTGTTCTGCGACGTCAGCAGATAGTACATCGAACGCCCATCCCATATCGTGAAGATGCCGGCCCAGATCGTCCCGTCGGGCGCTCTTGCCGTGAGAATCTCGGCGGATTCGTTGCCCAGCGCGGCGTCAAGAATTCGCCGATACAGCTCAGGCGTGTGATTCGGGCTTCGGCCCTGATTGCGCAAATTGGAGAAGTAGAATTCCGTGAACTTGGCGCCGTCGATCCGATTGCTTTCGACAACGACGCGTTCCTCCGCCTTGCGGATGGCACGGCGCATCGTATCGCGCATCTCGGACCAAATCCGCTTCAGGTCGGAGCAGTCTTCAATGCGAAAGGTATACTCGACGTTGACGGAGAAATCGTTCAGGCGAAACGCAAGCGCGTCGGTCTCCCACGGCTCGAAGACCTGATTGAAAATCATGTGCTTGGGTAGTTGCCGAATGATTTGATCCAGGAGATAGATCTTCATCCGCCGGACCGTTTCGCTTTTCCCTTCGAGGCCGGCGATGTGCGGCCCCAAGGTCCGGGTGAGCGGGGGCATGCCGAGCATGGGCAGGCCGGCTTTTCGCGTGCGGAAGACGCTCAGACAGGCGCTCTGTCCCGAACTCAATTCGGCGCGCACGTCCAGCCAATTGTCGCCCGCCGCAGCCTGAAGCCACCAAGGCTGATGGAATATCGTCGGGACGGACATGTTCAAAAGACTCGCGCAAAATGAGTATGTCCGACACAGACAATGTCAAAGACAATTAGGATGAGACAATTCGAACGTTTGTGCCAGTCACCCGGCGAATTTACCCGCTTGCCATAGCACACGATCTGCCCAAACCTCCCGCCACATTTTTTTGTCATTTGCTGAAGACATCACCGACTTGATCGCCGGCTTCAGGCTCAACAGGGCCAAGGCTGCGCCCTGCGTACCCTTCGGAAAAAACTTGCCTATCAGCCGCGCCTTCGCCGCGAGGACGCGCTTTATTTTGCGCGCGCTGTCCTGTTCGGTTGCGCCGCCATAGTGGACGATCGTCGCATCGGGCGTGATCGCGGGCCGCAGACCCAAAGCCGCCGCGCGCAGACACAGATCGGCGTCCTCGCCGTACATGAAAAAATCTTTATCAAACCCGCCGAGCCTGTCCCAAAGCACGCGCTCGATGAGCAGCAGGCAACCGGTGACGACGTCGACCTCGCGCTCGGTGTCCCGGTTCCAGCCGCCGTAGCTGCCCGAATTGAAGACCGGCGAGTTCGGGAAGACCATTGCCAATCCAACGCCTGAACAAAACAAATTCCAGAACGACAATTTGGCCCAGCAGGAGGTCGCGTTCAAACTCCGGTCGCCGAACAAAGTTCGTCCGCCCCAGATACCCGCTTGCGGCCGCCGCTTGGCGAAAGCGACCAGCCTTTCGACCGCGTGATCCAGAACGATCGTATCCGGATTGAGCAGCAGGATATATTTTCCGTTCGCATGCCTGGCGGCAAAGTTATTGGCAGCGGCGAAGCCGAGATTCTCGGTCTCCGCCAGGAGACGGAAGTCTGGAAATCTGGTCGCGATCGCCTCTGCCGAACCGTCGGTGGAGGCGTTGTCAACGACAATGACCTCATAGGAGAGGCCCACCGTCTCCCGCACGATCGAATCGAGACATGCCAGCGTCATGTCGCGCGTGCCGTAGCTGACGACGATGATCGATACTTCCGGCGGCTCCGTTATCGCGCTTTGAGAACCGGACAGGCCGGGATAAGCCGAAATGCTCACAAACCCTCACTCATAAACGATGATACAACATGTGTCCCCGTCCACCTTGAACAATTAAAGCAAAGTTCGGACAGTAAGGCCATGTCGCTTCACCTTCGCCAGCGGATTTCGAGTCAATTGGAAAACGCCGCTTACGCCCTGCTCCTGGCGGTCGTAGCGCTGGCTCCGTTGCCATTCGGCTCCAACGGGCCGGAAAGCAGTTTGATATTGTCTGGGATGTCCGGCGTGGTTTTGCTGTTGGCTTCGCTGGCCTTCGTGCTTGATCCGGGCAAGATACCGCCTGTGCGTGCACCACGGTTAACACTTGCCATGGGCTGCTTCGCCCTGTTCGGCTGCTGGATACTCGTGCAGATAGCGCCCGGCGTGCCGCAAGCCATCGCGCATCCCTTGTGGGCCGAAAGCTCGAAAATTCTCGGTGTGCGAAGCCGGGCGACAATCTCCATCGATCCGGAAATGACCTGGGCGGCACTGGCCAAGACCGGCGGCTATTTCGCCATCGGCATAGCTTCATTTGTGCTGCTTCGCGACAGCGCGCGCCGGCAAATGGCCTGTTCGGTCCTGGCGATCGCCGGCGGTCTTTATGCAATCTATGGCTTGATCGGCTTGGGTACCGGCGATTGCTGCGTTGTTTGGCAAAAAAAGACCGCCTATTTCGGAGTCGCCACCGGACCGTTCATCAACCGCAACAGCTTTGCGACCTATCTGGGTCTGGTCGCGCTGGTCTGCCTTGGATATATCCTGCGCGACATAGGCGATCTGCGCCGGGTCTCCGCGGCAAGCGTCGCAGGACGCATCGCGGCGAAAGTGCACCTGCTCCTCGCGCGCCGCTGGCCCATGATTGGAGCGTTTTCGGCCGCCGTTGCGGCGCTTCTGCTCACACTCTCGCGCGCCGGCGTCACCTCGTCCATTCTTGCGATGGTTATTCTCTTATACCTGGCCTCGCAGGCACGTGTTCTGGGAGAAAAACGCAGGCGCTTCGTGCATCTGGCTGTATTCGCCGGCGGCCTGGCAGGGTTGCTGGCTCTCTTCGGCGGCGCGTTTATCGGACGCATCGCCAGCAATGGAATGCAGGACATCGATCGCGAGCAGTCCTGGCAAATCATCGTCAGCGGCATCGAAGCGTCGCCTTGGCTCGGTCATGGCTTCGGGACGTTTCCTGAATCGTTTCCGCTCTATCGCGACGACAGGTTGGCTTCGCGACGCTACTGGGACAAGGCGCAGGATACATATCTCGAGCTGGCACTGGACACCGGCATTCCGGCGACAGCGGTATTTCTCCTCGGCTTCGGCGCGCTGGTGTTACAGTGCGTCAAAGGCCTGTCGCGCCGACGACAGGAGCGGCGCATTTTTCCCGCTATTGGATTGGCGGCAATAGCTTTGATTGGGTTTCACTCGATCTACGATTTCTCCATGCAGATTCCGGCCGTGGCGACGATATTCGCCTTCATCATGGCCATGGCCGTGACGGAGAGCGGAGTATGGGCGAGTTCCAGGCCGGATCGCTCGCGGGAATCGGCTTGATGCGGTCTTCCAACATCAGAAGGAGCCTCCGAATGCCTTACGCAGTGGCGGTTCGCGCCCTAGTCGCTGCAATGCCTCGGCTTGGGCGTGCCGCGATCGCATTGCTATCGGCGGCGACCAGACGTCGATCGGCCAGGGCAGGCGCAGCGATGGCCGCGATCACGGCGCTCGCCATGCAACCGACCTTCGCCGGCGCCTATTCAAACGGATTTCCTTCCTCGCCGGATTTCTTTCCACTTGCGGTATGGTTGCAATCACCGCGCAACGCGCCGGAATTTCAGGCGATGGGTATCAATACTTTTGTCGGCCTATGGCATGGACCGACCGAAGCGCAATTGAGCGATCTTGCCAAAAACCACATGTTTGCCGTTGCCGAACAGAACGATGCGGCTCTCGCTTCGCCAAACCGCAGCGTCATCAAGGCCTGGATGCAGGCAGACGAACCTGACAATGCGCAAACGAACGGTCATGGGGGATATGACGACTGCGTACCGGCTGCCGATGTTGCGGCGCGCACTGCGGCGATCCGCTCTCGCGATCCGTCGCGGCCGGTTCTGATCAACTTTGGCCAGGGCGTCGCCGATCCGACCTGGATTGGACGCGGCACCAAGTGTTTTGGGGACTTGGACTACTACGGCAGCGCCGCCCGCGACGCCGGCATTTTGTCGTTCGACGTCTATCCGGTGGCAAGTGCGAACCCGCATCTGCAGGGCAAGCTGGAATTTGTCGGCCGCGGCGTCGACAACCTGAAACATCGCGTGAGCAACCGGCAGTCGGTCTGGGCGATCCTGGAGACCACCTCACTCGACGATCATCATCTGGTGACGCCGAACCAGCTTCGCAGTGAAGTCTGGATGGCGCTCATTCACGGCGCGAGCGGCATCGTCTATTTCGTCCACGAATGGACGGGCGGCCTGCGGGAGGACGGGATATTCCGGCATCCGGAAATCGTCGGCGCAGCGACCGCGATCAATCGAACAATCCTCGAATTGGCGCCCGTCTTGAACGGGCCGAACGCGACGAACGGGATTGCCGTTTCGGATCCGGGTGTTGCCTTCATGGCGAAGACCGCCAACGGCTTTCTGTATGTCTTTGCCGCATCGGAGCACAGCACCGGCCTGACCGTGACCTTTTCCCTGACCGACCTGCATTCCATTGCCGCGTCGGTCATCGGCGAAAACCGCTCGGTCTCTCTCATCGCCGGGAAAATGACCGACAATTTCGAAGGCTATGGCGTCCATCTCTACAAAATTCCGATCACGGGCGGTCACTGAAAGCCGCGCGTTCCGCGACGGTACCGGATGCGGGTTCAGACGTCGGAATTCGCCAATTGCAGGAGATATTGGCCGTACCCGCTCTTCTCGAATCTATCGCCGAGGACAGCAAGCTGCTTGCGATCGATGAACCCTTTGCGATAGGCGATTTCCTCGGGACATCCGACCTTGAGGCCTTGGCGCATTTCCAGGATGCGGACGAACTCGCCCGCTTCCATCAGCGATTCATGCGTGCCGGTGTCGAGCCAGGCCATGCCGCGGCCCATCACCTCCACCGACAGCGAACCGTCTTCGAGATACATGTTGTTCAGCGTCGTGATTTCGAGTTCGCCGCGCGATGAAGGTTTGATGCGCCTGGCAAAGCCGGCGGCACGTCCGTCGTAGAAGTAGAGACCGGTCACGGCGTAGTTGGACTTGGGCTTGGCCGGCTTTTCCTCGATCGAGAGAGCCTTGCCTAGCGCATCGAACTCCACCACGCCGTAGCGTTCCGGATCGCGCACGCGATAGCCGAACACGGTGGCGCCGCGCGCCCGCTCTGTGGCGCGCGTCAGCATCTCCGGCATACCGTGGCCGAAATATATGTTGTCGCCGAGGATCAGTGCGCTCGGTCCGCCGCCGACGAATTCCTCACCCAAGATGTAGGCCTGCGCCAGGCCCTCGGGGCGCGGTTGCACGACATAGGAAAGCTTCATACCCCAGGCATCGCCGCTGCCCAGAAGGCGCCTGAAGGCCGCCTGGTCTTCCGGCGTCGTGATGATCAGGACTTCGCGAATGCCCGCGAGCATCAATGTCGACAGCGGATAGTAGACCATCGGCTTGTCGTAGACCGGCAGCAATTGCTTGCAGGTCGACAATGTCAGCGGATAGAGCCGCGTGCCGGAGCCGCCCGCCAGTACGATACCTTTCATGATGCACGCTCCTTCCGCGGCGAACGCCGCTGAATCCAAAAGGATCCGGGTTCATGAAACGTGCTCTTAGACAGGAGCGGAAATGCTTCGGATATCTGCGACCGATGGCCATGTGCGAGAAAGTTGGCGGCCAAGATCACGCTGAACTCCGAATTGAAGCAGAGAAATGCTTCAAGCAGATACTGCTCGTTCCAGAGGCGACGGTCGCCGATCACCCATTTCTCCGGATAGTCCCGCGGCGTGAATATGTCGTGAATGTGAACGAGGACGCCCGGATTTAGAACCGGAAGAAGACCGAGGCACTCGTGCAACACGTCGCCCTGCGGCCTGATCATATGGGAAGAATCGATGAATAGGATATCGTTTTCCTCGAGTGCCTCAATCAGAGTCGCGTCCAACTTTTCGACCCTTTGACGAATGACGGTCGCTCCAGTTTTTTCCAACCATGAGTTCTCGAAAGGCTCGATGCATATGTGCTCGCAGGTATGGGCTGGATTCTCGCTTGCATTCTTTGCTTCCGCGAGCTGAGCAATAAGTGTGGATTGGCCGCAACCTATTTCAACGATTTTCTTTGGCTTGAAATGACGTATCACACTGTAGAAGCATTCTGCATCTCCGTACTCGAATTGTCCGTTCTGAAAGGAGAAAGTTTCTCTCGATGAGCCGGTTATCGGTATTTGCGCGAGTTCGTCCGAATAGCGCAATTGTTGCACAAGGATCAGTTGCGCGGTCAAATTCATGTCCAAGCCGGGCAGCCCCCGCGGGACATCCAGTGGAGCGATGAGGTCAGCGGGCGTCACCATGGGAGAATAGTAGTGATGCCGTATCACGGAAATGCCGAAGTAATCCTGAATTTTCCGGGCAAGCGGCAGGCGCTGGGCCGGACCACTCAATATCTTCAGCAGCGGCGCAACGACGATTGTTGAAATCGCGACAATGAAATCGATCACGCGATACATGAACCCTTTCCTTTTCAAATCGAAGACGTCTGCTCGAGATGGTATATCGAGCACAACCGCGCGCCGCAAATTCTGCCGGACAACGATTTACGCCAACCGAAATCGAGTACGTCGTGCACCGCGAATTGGTAACTAGACCGCATTCTTGATTTCGCTAAGCACGCCTTTAAGCGATTGCCGCCAGGGATTCCGAACGACCGCATGGGCGCGTTCAATTTTTGTGCAGTCGAGACGGGAGTTCTGCGGTCGCTGCGCCGCCGTGGTATATTCTGCCGTCGTGATCGATACCACCTTGGCCTTGACATCTTTCCAGCCGACACTATCCGCGAAGATCGCCTCGGCGAAACGGCGCCAGGTGGTCTCGCCCGCGTCGCAGAAGTGAAACGTGCCGAAAAGGCTGGGATCGGCGCTGCGGGCGATCCGGGGCGCAATCGACAGAATCGCTTCCGCGATATCTATAGCCGAAGTCGGTGCGCCATGCTGGTCGTCGACGACGCGCAGCTCGTCGCGTTCGGCGCCCAGCCGCAGCATCGTCTTGACGAAGTTGGTGCCCCAGGGGCTGTAGACCCAGGACGCGCGCAGAATGACGTGCCTATCCCACATGGCGCGGATCGCGTTTTCGCCCGCCAGCTTGGTGCGGCCATAGACGCCAAGGGGATTGGTGGCGTCGTCCTCGACATAGGGTGAAGGCTTGGTGCCGTCGAACACATAGTCGGTGGAAATGTGGATCAGCGGTACGTCACGGGCGCGGCAGGCCTGAGCCATCGCAGCAACCGAATCCTCGTTGACGACGCGCGCAATGTCGGGTTCCGCCTCGGCCTTGTCGACGGCGGTGTAGGCCGCGGCATTGACCACCACATCGATAGGACCGGCGTCGCGGATCGCACGGGCGATGTCATCGGGTCTTTGCAGATCGGCTTCGGTGCGGCCGAGCGCTTGGATCGAGATGTCCGATCGCGCTGCCGCGGCGTGGGTCAGCGCCCGCGCCACCTGTCCGGTCTTTCCGAATTGCAGGATCGAGAGAGGCTTGCCGTCAACCGCCATCGGCTCAGATCGCAAACGGGCTGCTGAGCGAAGCGAAGGGCGGCAGTTCGCGATCTCGTGCCGAGACGTTGCCGCCCGCGAATTCCGGCCAGGCGATGGCAAGCGCCGGATCGTTCCAGCGGATGCCGCCCTCGGCCTTCGGCGCGTAATAGTCCGTCGTCTTATAGATGACTTCGGTAGCGGGCTCGAGTGTGCAGAAGCCGTGTGCGAAACCTTCCGGAATCAGGAGTTGATGCCAATTTTCGGCGCTCAATTCAAAGGCGCCGTGCTGTCCGTAGGTCGGCGAACCCTTCCGGATATCGACAAAGACATCGAGAATGCGTCCCTTCGGAACGCGAATGAGTTTTGCCTGGGCTTTAGGTGGCGATTGGAAATGCAGTCCGCGCACGGTGCCGCGGTCGGCGGAGAGTGAGTGATTGTCCTGCACGAAGGTGAGATGGACGCCTGCGGCGGTCAGGTCCTCCGCATTATAGGTTTCCGAGAAAAAGCCTCGCGCATCGCCAAATTTTTTCGGCGTGATCAGGAGCGGGCCTTCAATCGCGGTTTTCTGTATATCGATCTTCATGGCCCAGCGGCGGCCTTTTCCCTGGCGAGGCCTATGCGTTCGGCATTGAAGCCGCGGGTGCGGATCGCGTCGGTCCACCAGGCATTTTTCAGGTACCACGCCACGGTCTGCCGCATGCCTTCGCCGAGAGTCACGCTTGGGGTCCAGCCCAGCTCGCGCTCGATCTTGGCCGCGTCTATCGCATAGCGCAGGTCGTGGCCCGGGCGATCGGAGACGAATTTTATCAGATCCTCATGCGGCCGGTGCTTTGTCTGAGGCAAGAGACCGTCCAGCGTCCGGCACAACAGGCGCACCAGATCGATGTTCTTCACTTCGTTGCGGCCACCGATATTGTAGCTCTCGCCGATCTTGCCGCGTTCGACGATGGCGAGCAGCGCACGTGCATGATCATCGACGAACAGCCAGTCGCGGATGTTGGTGCCGGCGCCATAGACCGGGATCTCGCGGCCTTCGAGTGCGGCAAGGATCACGACCGGGATCAGTTTCTCCGGAAACTGATACGGTCCGTAGTTGTTGGAACAGTTGCTGATGACGATCGGCAAGCCATAAGTGCGATGCCAGGCGCGCACCAGCATGTCGGACGACGCCTTGCTGGCCGAATAGGGCGAGTTGGGTGCGTAGGCCGTGTCTTCCGTGAAGAAGCCTTCGTGCGAAAGCGAGCCGAAGACCTCGTCGGTCGAGATATGGTGAAAGCGGAACTGCGCCTTGCGCGCCGCCGGAAGTGTCGCGAAATGCCGTCGCGCGGCTTCCAGCATCACGAAGGTGCCGGTGACGTTGGTCTCGATGAAAGCCTTCGGGCCATCGATGGAGCGGTCGACATGGGACTCGGCCGCCAGATGCATGACGGCATCGGGATCGTGGGTTTCGAACACGCGCCGCACCGCGGCGGCATCGCAGATATCGACCTGTTCGAAGGCGTAGCGGTTATGCGGCAGAACCTCGTTCAAACTATCGAGGTTCGCTGCATAGGTCAGCTTGTCGAGATTGATGACTTCGTGATCGGTGTGGCGCAGGCAATGGCGTATGACCGCCGAGCCGATGAATCCCGCGCCTCCTGTAATCAAAAGCCGCATTCGTCCTCTCCAAACGCTCTCATGAGAAACGATTTTTCATGCGATTCAAATCGTTCCACGCATCGAATACCCGTATCAATGGGGCCTCCGCAACCGTGCTTAAGGTTCGATCCGCCAGTCCGCTCTATTTGTGCGCTGCCTTCAGGGCGCTCACAATTCGAGTTGCCGCCTGGCCATCACCATAAGGGTTGTGCGCCAAAGCCATTGCTTCGTAGCGGGACGGGTCGTCCAAAAGCCGGGACGCTTCGGCAACGATGCGAGACTCGCTCGTACCGACCAGTATGGCGGTTCCCGATTCGACGGCCTCCGGCCGCTCGGTCAGTTCTCGCATCACAAGAACGGGCTTTCCAAGTGCGGGCGCTTCTTCCTGTACGCCGCCCGAATCCGTGATGATAAGCGTCGACCGGTCCATCATTCGCACAAAGGCGAGGTAGTCGAGGGGCTCGATCAACCGCACATTGTCCTGCCCTCCGAGAATATCGTTCACTGGCCTGCGAACCTCCGGATTCAGATGAACAGGGTAAACGACCTGCACATCGCTGCGCTTCGAAAGTTCGAGGAGTGCGCGACAGATACTCCGGAAACTCTCGCCGAAGTTCTCTCTGCGGTGACCGGTGACGAGAACGACCCTTCGATCCGGGTCGAGTTTCGGAAGACTCGCGTCGACGGCGTGAGCGAGAGTCGGATCCGATCCCAACCGCCGGCGAATTTCGAGCAATGCGTCAATCACCGTGTTGCCCGTCACGAAGATCCGGTCCGACGGCGTCCCTTCCTGGAGCAACTGGGCTCGAGCCCGTTCCGTAGGCGCGAAGAGCAGGTCCGACATGCTGTCGACAACACGTCGGTTCATTTCCTCGGGCCAGGGGGAATAGATGTCTGCCGTGCGCAACCCCGCTTCCACATGACCTATTGGGATCTTTGCATAATATGCCGCAAGCGAGGCGGCGAGCGTGGTCGTGGTATCGCCATGCACCAAAACGCGATCGGGCCTGTACTCTCGAAGGACGCCGGCAACACCCTCGAGGATGGCGGTGGTCAGGCTCTCCAGCGATTGGCCTGATCGCATGACAGCCAGATCCCAATCGGGAACTATTTCGAAAAGGTTCAGTGCCGAGTCGAGCATTTCGCGATGCTGCCCCGTGACCGCAACCTTGAGGTCGAATCCCGGTTCGTTCCGCAACGCCAGGACAACGGGCGCCATCTTAATGGCCTCCGGCCTTGTGCCAAAAATGCACAATATCCGAGGACGCGCTTTCTGCTTCGTCACCACACACCGCGCGTGTCTATGACGATCTTGTCCTTGAGAAGATCGCGATCGACGAACTGAAATGCCTCATGATCGACGAGGAGAACGGCTATATCGGCCTTCTCCAGAGCAACATCGAAATCCTCGAGCCGAAGTCCCGAAGCGGCAAGCGCCACCGGCAACTCGGAAATGTGTGGTTCGACGACCAGGATCTCCCCGACCTTTTTTTCCGCCAGCTCACGGACGATTTCGACAGCCGGGCTCTCCCGAAGGTCGTCGATGTTCGCCTTATAGGCCAAGCCGAAGCATGCGATCACCGGTGCCTTGAACGAAGCCGCCTTTGCTTTGATCTTATCGACGACCCAGTGGGGCTTACCTTCGTTCACTTTTCGAGCAGCCAGGATCAGCCGGGCCTGCTGAGGATTGGTATGAACAATGAACCATGGATCGACGGCAATGCAATGCCCGCCAACACCGGGGCCGGGCTGCAATATGTTGACCCTTGGATGAAGGTTGGCCATCCGGATCAATTCCCAGACATTGATGTGCGTCGCATCGCAGATAAGCGAAAGTTCGTTGGCGAACGCGATATTCACATCTCGAAATGCATTTTCGACCAGCTTGGAGAGCTCTGCGGTGCGCGCATTGGTGACATGGCATTGACCCTTCACGACGGTCTTGTAGAGCGACAGCGCCGCCGACGAACAGCGCCGCGTCAATCCACCGATGACCCGCGCATTGTTGACGACCTCGTCGAGGATCTGCCCCGGCAGCACCCTTTCGGGACAATGAGCAATGCGGACGTCGGACAGTTCGCCTTTTTGATGTGGAAACGTCAGATCGGGCCGCACCTCGGCCAACCAGCCGGAGAGAAGTTCCGTCGTGCCTACCGGAGATGTGGACTCCAGGACAACGAGGTCTCCCGCCTTCAGCACGGCGGCCAAGGCTATTCCGGCAGACTTCACAAACTCCAGATTCGGCGCGTGGTCTGGGCCAAAGGGTGTTGGAACGGCGATGATGAACGCATCTGCGGCTTCCGGCCTCAGGGCCGCACGAAATTTTCCATTATCGACAACTCTTCGCAGCAAGGCATCCAAATTGGGTTCGACGATATGTGGGCGGCCAGCGTTGATGCTTTCGACCACACGCTCGTTGACATCAACGCCGATAACGTCGACGCCTGCTTCAGCAAATATCGCCGCCGTTGGTAGTCCGATATAGCCCAGCCCGAGCACCGATATACGCGTAATCAAACGGTTTCCCTTTTCGTGTCGCTATTGGCCGCTTCTTACCATAGCGCCTGCGTATTGGAGTGACGAGACCCCCGGTCCGAAATACCAATGCACTCGACTTCGAATAGGCTTGCAATGCGCACGCTTTTTATCGCATTGCAGAGCAAGAGTGCATGAATTGTATGCTGTTGCTCGCGCTTTGGGCGGCCTGTAAGGCACATTGGTAAATTGCGCGCTTTCATGCCGGGGTGGTTATGTGCAGTTTGAAACTGTGACCGATCGTTGTCGATATGTGATTTGAGTCTCAAGCGCCAATTCGCCTGGCAACTGTTCGACAATATGTTCTCGACATTTATTTTGCTGGCGAACTGCCACCGACCAAGGCGATAAGCGACGGCGATGCCCCAACAAATCCCGGCATTTCCCGCCAATCCCGTTTCGCCGCGCGATATCTCGTGGCGGCCCGCTGCGCCGTCCCGCGATAATGATTGCTATCAAGTCGATGTCCAAAGCATAGCCAGCTTGCGGCCGCGGTCGCCCAAGCGCCGAATCCATAGCGAGACACAGGTCGCCGTCGCCGACTTGCAGTGAGTTTTGCGACGTGAATGTCAGTGGAGCGTGAAATACGCGGTGGCCGCGGCAAGCCAGAAAACACCACAGCTCAGGACTATGAAGCGCAGCGTCTTGCCTCTGCTCCACGCGCCCGCGTCGGCCTCGTCGCCGCTCAGCGCAAGGCTCAATTCCGATAGCGCCCGGTTGGCCGGGCTTTCGAGTCCGCGGCCGTTCTCGACTCCGGTCGTCTCGCCGCGCGGGGGCGTGAAATTCAGGGGGGATGTTGCAGGATGAGCCACAGGCAATGCCTTCCGGCGAGAAGTGGGCGACAGCACCGTCACAGCAATGCGTTAATGAGTGGTAAATATTTTCGATGCTGCGCCGCAGCGAATCAGATTTGCCGATATAATTCGCAGAGCCGGGCTGGAAGATCGAAACCCTTCAGATCTTGCCGGCCTGGCCGAACGCAGCTCGCGCAAGAAAACGGCTGTAATGCAGAGACCAAACAACTAACCAGCAAGGCGATTGCCCTCGATATGGGCGTCTCGCCGGCCACGGTGAGCCGCACACCAAGCCGGCCCGGCCTGAACAGCCTTACCGCCAAGCCGTCTATCATCAGACTCTGTCCAACCAGAAATAACCAGTTGAGTCTCCGTGCCTAACGACGGCGAACGGCTCAAAATCTTCCACTCCACGTCGCGCATCAATCTGCGAGTCAACACGACCTCCCTCAAGAGGAGGTCTTGGATCAAGCCAAAACTCGCCTGAGAGTTTCTTGTCGACACGAACTATTCGGAAATGCTTATGGGCCGACTTCAGCTTAGGCAGCGCCCCTCAATCCTGGCTGGTTGCTGCTGTCGGCTCTTTTGAACTGCCGAAATGGCACCGGACCACGGCCACTCGCTCGGCAATAATAAATCGCACCATGCACACGTCGCGACGCTGGATAGATGTTGGTGCGCCCTCGTGACGGAACACACGCTATTGATTTCGGAACTTCATCATTTGCCAATCTGGTTAGTTGTGAGCATATCTGGTAGATGGCATCCCATAGATCTTCACCAAAAGTGCGATTTCCCTCCTGGCGTGCTTCACCAAAGCCGCAAGCGTTTGCGATAGTACCGGAACGGCGGGGGCGGATCGGTGTATTCCGGGTTGCGTGAGGCTTATGAATATTCGCAGTACACCATCAACACATTCGGCCGAGAGAATGACCCTGGGACACGTGTGGCACCCAGACGTGTCGATGCAGCATGTCGCTTCGCTGCCCGCGCTCGCGATCGATGCGGCGGTGATCGTAGCGTTGAGTATTGCCAGCGGTGCGCTCTTTCAATCTCTCTCGCACGGCGCGGCCGGAGATATTCAGACCTTCGCCGCGACCGGTGCGATCGTATCGGTCCTGTTTTGCGGATTGGTGCGGTGGCAGGCACCGCGCGATGTGCGCGCCAGCGCGACCCGATTGGGCCGCGTGCGCATGGCGGCGACTGCGTGGATCACGACATTCCTGTTCCTGATCGTGCTGGCGTTCGGCATGAAGATAAGCGCGCAGTTTTCGCGCGGCGCGATCTTCAGCTTTTTCCTGGCCGGTTTCGCAGGCGTCTCGATTTCCCGTGCGGCCACGCCGCGCATCTTGGCCCGTTGGCTCGACGGCTCGGCCTATCGCGGCATGGAAGTCCTGATCGTGGCGCCTCACACAGCAAAAGGGTTGACGCAGCTTCGCGCCGAATTGGCACGGCAGGGATGCCGGAGCATCCGGACGATCGGTTTCGACGATGGCTATTCTTCGCTCTCATGGCCATTAGAACGTCGCCGACTTCTGCAGGACGTATTCGACGCGGCGCGTTCGGCCGCGCACGGCGGAATCTATGTCATGGCAGGGCAGCTTCCGTTCGAAGTCGCTGCCGCGCTCATGGCAGGGCTGCGCCTGATTCCCAGGGCGGTGTATTTCGTTCCGGACGAACAGGTATCGGCGCTGCTCCAGAATACGGTTCATGGTCTGGGAAGCGTGGTCGCACTCGAAATGCAGAAGACGCCTATGTCCCGCAGCGAGCGCGCCCTAAAACGCGTCCTCGATATTGCGATAGCCTGCGCGGCGCTATTTTTCATCTCCCCTTTGCTGGCGGCAATCGCAATCGCCGTAAAATCAGACTCCCGCGGGCCCCTCTTATTCCGGCAAACCAGGTTGGGCTATCGGGGGCACCCGTTTCAGATCCTGAAATTCCGCAGCATGACGGTTCTGGAGGACGGCGACGAGATCAAGCAGGCGTCGCGCGGGGATCAACGCATCACACGAGTCGGCAAATGGCTGCGGCGGTCGAGCCTCGACGAGCTGCCTCAGCTGTGGAATGTCTTGCGAGGCGAAATGGCGATCGTCGGACCGCGTCCGCATGCCGCCGCGCATGATGCGCATTTCGCGAAGCTGATCGAAAACTATGAGGTGCGCCAGCATGTGAAGCCTGGCATCACCGGTTGGGCACAGGTCCACGGATTGCGTGGAGAGACCCCTGTACTGGATCAGATGTACCGCCGCATCGAAGCCGACCTATGGTATGCCAGCAATTGCAGCCTGGGTCTCGACGTTCAAATATTGCTCAAGACCGTCGGTGCGGTACTGAGGCAAGAGAACGCATTTTAGCAGTGCTCCGTCGTCCGGCCCGTTCGGCGAGCGGGGCGGTCGGCCCGGCGCTCAGCCGCTGCGCATGGCGCGGCTGGTCCGGGCGCGGCTGGGCGGGGCGCTGGCGGCCTCGGTGGCGAGCGGACGCGGCGCGGGCTCGGGCGGGGCATCGAGGAATTTGTAGAGCAGCTTGCGCTCGCCGCCCGTCATGTCGCGCGTCACGGGCATGAAACGGAAATCCTCGAAATGCGCCGGATCGGTCAGGCGCTTGAGCACTGCGCCGTAGGCCTTGACCTGCACCGGATCGTCCAGCCGCAGCCAATTGTCCATGCAGGGCGCCAGTGCGTTCCAGTTCACCAGCACGCGCGCATAGACGTTCTCCCAGGTCGGCGGCAGCTCCGCGATGGCCGCGTCGGCCGGCCAGGTGCGCACATAGGTGTAATTGTAGACCTGCGGATTGATGCCGTTCGCCGGCGGCGAGGCCTGGGCCGCGAGCGAGTTCGGATCCGGCGACGGCATGTAAGCGAAGACGCCGCCCGGCGTGCCGCTGACCGGCAGGGAGAGCACGCCCTGCGCGTCCGTCGAAACCGTGTTCGTGGCGGTGATCGTGCCGCCGTCGGCGCTCATCGTATAGACGGTGACCGGCATCTGCGCGGTGCTGAGCACGCCGCGATTGTAGAGCTGGAACCGCGCCGCCGGGCTGGTGCCTTCGTCGAGATAGAGGTTCGGCGTCAGCGGGATGGTGCGCAGCGCCTGCTCGGCGAGGAGGACGGTGCCGTTCGAATCGCGCAGTTGCAGGTCGTTGTCCTGCGCCAGCTTGACCGCGGCGGCATCGAGCGGGAGCGCGACGAGGCCGGCGGCGGCGTCGTAGGCGTCGCGGTCATACTGCGGATAGCCGAAGGTGCCGAGGCTGGCGACGGGATTGCCCTGGGCATCGACGGCGAAGACCTGGAGCTTGCCCAGATTGGTCTTGGTCAGGACGCGGTCGCTCTCCGGAATGCAGTTCGACAGGTCGAGCGTCAGCGATTTGCTGTCGACGCGGGCATAGGCGCTGCCCGGGCCCGCCACGCTCGGCGGCGCGTTGGTCAGCGTCAGCAGGGCGCGGTCGCCCGGCTCGTGCGCCGGCTCGCCCTTCCGCCAAAGGCCGATGACGCCGACCATGGCGCTGCGCGCCGGATTGGGCTGGAAGCCGCCGCCGGTGAGCTTGGCGACCAGCGCGGCGGAGACCTGCTGCTCGAGCGGCGACAGGTTCGCCAGCGCCGGCGTGTCGTAATAGATCGTGCGATAGGTGTTGAACCGCACCGTCAGGCCCAGGACGTCGTCTTCCTGCAACGCCGCCGCCAGCGCCTGCAGCGCCGGCGAGTCAAAGGCGTCGACGCGCAGCCCGTCCGCCTTGGCGAACGAGGTCTGCCACACCACCGAGGCGAAGCCGGCGATCATGTTGTTCGACGGATTGCGGTTGATGTTGATGTAGCGCGCGGTGGCGCGCACCGTGCGCTTGCCCAGGATGCGATAGCCGCCGTCGACGCCGAAATGCATCGTGTCGAAGAAGAGCTGCGACGAATAGGAGCCATAGGGCTCGCAGTCCACCAGCATGCCCATGAAATTGGCGGCCGAGGCGACGAACGGGTCCTTGGTGGTGACGCCGGCGCCGAGATCCACGCCGCTGATGGCCGACGCGTAGAACACCGATTTGTGCGTGCCGTCCGGGTTCCAGCTGCCGCTGGCGACGCTCTGGTCGGCGTTCTGGGGAACCGCGGCGATGGCTTCCTCGCGGTAGCGGCGCACCTTGTCCAGCACGCCGGGAAACACCGGCGTGTCGGTGCTCTCGTCGTAGAACTGCGTGTAGTTGTTGGTCGTGATCGGATCCCAGGCCATCTCGCCCTTGAAGTAGATCCGAGGCGTTTCCAGGACGCTCATGACGCTGCTCCCACGCTGCCGCGATAGAGGAAGGCCGGCCCCGCGACCGTCGCGGCATCGGCGAGCGGCACGGTCAGGGCATGCAGCGCCGCCATGCGCAGGTCGAACATCGCGCGGACCGCCTCGCCCAGCGCGCCGGCGGTGCCGGTCACCGCGCGCTGCAGCGCATGGACCATGGCGGTGTAGGCCGTGTTGCAGGCGTCCTGCGCGGCGCGCGCGGCGGACGAATCCTTGGAGAAGTCGTGGTCCCCCGGATCGGCGATCGCAGGATAGGCGCTCGCCCAATCGACGCCGAGCTTTTCGGGGCCCCAGGTGTAATGCAGCCTGTTGTCGGCCTTGGTCAGCACCAGATCGTCATGGATCTCGCGGAAGCGATAGTAGTGCGCGAGGTCGTGCTGGAAATCGAGCGGATCGTCCTTGGCGCCTTCGCCTTCGGAGACGATCTGCTGGATCGCGATATGCGCATCGTCATAGCCGTTCACGGCGAACAACTGGCCGGGGAAGAACTGGTCGTCGACGATCTGGTTGCGGCCCGCAGTCCAGGCGCTGCCCGGCAGCCTGGAGAGGAATTTGTCGAGCGCCTCGTAGAATTGCCCGATGGTCACCGCCTTCGGGGCGCTGGTCTTGAGCATCTCCTCGACCGGGAAGGGCGGGACGTCCGCGGGCTCTTCGATCTGCATGCCCTGATACATCGCCGCTTGGGAGAAACGGTAGAGGCGCAGCGTCAGCGGCGTGCCGTCCGGCCCGATGTCGCCGGGCAGCGACCCCGGATAGATCGGCGGCTTCAGCAGCGGATTGCCGCCCAGCGCGTTCAGGATGTTGCACGCCAGGCACATATGGATCATCTCCTGCAGCACCACGGAGCGGATGCGCTGGGAGGCGGGGGCATTGGTCCCCGGCAGGATGGAGTAGAGCGCGTAGAGATAAGGCGGCAGCGTGCCGAATTCGACGCCGATCGCCGTCTGCAGCATGTCCTGCGCGTCCTGAACGGTGGCGAGACGGCCCAATTGCAGACGGATCATGCGTGCCTCGGCCCTGTCCGTGACTTCGCGCGGAACAATGCCAAAGATGCAGAGACTAGAAAAGAGCTAATCCTGCGCTTGTGTGCAAAGTATACGCCGGCGACAGAGAAAATACGTCCACACGAATATTTCACAAGACTTCGCCGCGCTCACGGCGCAAGACCGGCGGCGCGCGCCAGGGCGGTGAGGCCATCGGCGGCGAGCGTCTCGGGATCGGCCACGGTAAACGCGACGCCGGCCCGCGCCAGGGCGTCGCCGTATTCCTCCGCCAGCGCGCCGCGCGCGGCCAGGACGAGCGGCGCAGCGCAAGCCGGCGCCTCGCGCGCGATCTCCGCGCCGATCAGAACGCCGCTGACGAAGGCCGCGATGTGCTCGGCGCCGAGACGTCCGAGCAGGCGGCGGGCGCGGGCCTGAAAGAGCGCCCGGACGGGGTCGCCGCCGGCGGCGGCGGCAAGTCCTTGCCGAAAAGCCTCCGGCGAGGCGTTCTGCAAGGCATCGCTCGCCAGCGCGCCGCGCGACAGGACGAGGGCGCGCAACTCGCCGGTCATGTGGGTGCGGAAGGCGACGATGCGCCCATCGTCGAGCTCGGCCCATTTGCTGTGCGTGCCCGGCAGACAGACGGTGAGCCGCCGCGGCGGCTGCGGCCGCGCCGCAATGCCCATCAGCAGCGTTTCCTCGCCGCGCATGACTTCGCAGGTCTCGCCCGCCACGAACGAGACGCCCGGCACGATGCGCGCGGGACGCTCGAACGGCACCGGCAGCAAAGCCCGCGCCAAGGCGTCAAGCCCGGCGGGCGCGGCGCTGTAGGGCGCATGCCGCCAGCCGCGGTCGCTGCCGATCATGCCGCAAAGCAGGAGCGGCGCAGCCGGCGCAAGCTGCAGCCAGTCGCCGAGATGGCGGCGCAGCCGCGCCTCGAACGGCCCACTGCCGGTGAAGACGCCGTCGTCGGCGCGGCGCACGTCGAGGATCGTGCCGCCCTGGGCAAGGCGAAAGGCGCGCACGCTGGAGGAGCCCCAGTCGACGCCGATGAGCGCGGTGTCGTTCACGCGCGGGCCAGCGCCGCGCGCAGCCGCGGCCAGGCGAGATTGAGGGCGAGACCGCTGAGGACGAGGACCGCGGCCAGCAGCTTCCAGGGTTGCAGCGCCTCGTTCATCACCAGCGCCGAGGCGGTCATGCCGAACACCGGCACCAGCAGGGCGAACGGTGAAACCGTCGCCGCCGGATGGCGCGCCAGGAGCCAGCCCCAGCTGGCGTAGCCGAACAGCGTGTTGCCGGCCGATTGATAAAGCACCGCCGCCCAGGTCACCGCGTCGGCCGAGCCGAGGCCTCGTTCGATGGCCGGCAGACCCTCGAAGATGAGGGACAGCAGCAACAGGGGCGGGATCGAGAACAGGCTGGCCCACACGACATAGGCGAGCATGTTCACCGCGCCGCCCGCCCGCGCCACGAGATTGCCGCCGGCCCAGCACAGCGCCGCCAGCAGCACCAAGGCGATACCGAGCGGCGTCACGTCGCTGCCGCCATGCGCCATGATGATGCCGAGCCCGGTGGCCGCGAGCGCCAGCGCCAGCCATTGCAGAGAGCCCACCCGCTCGGCGGCGAACCACATGGCAAGGCCGATGGTGAAGAAGACCTGGGTCTGGACCACCAGCGAGGCGAGCCCCGGCGAGATGCTGTGTTCCATCGCGATATAGAGAAGGCCGAACTGCCCGGCACCGATCAGGACGCCGTAGACAGCCAGTTGCAGCCACGGCACGGCCGGGCGGCGGATGAAGAACGCGGCCGGCAGGAAGGCGAAGATGAAGCGCAGGCCGGCGAACAGCAACGGCGGCAGGTGCGCCAGTGCGATCTTGATGACGACGAAATTCGTCCCCCACACCGCCGCGACGGCGACCGCGAGCAGCACGTGCCGCCACGGCAGATGGCCTGTTTGTCCGCTCATGCCGGGACGTTGGTACGCCCGGAGCGCGCGCCGCGGAAGACACTCAAAACACATACCTCCCTCGCTCAGGGGGCGGGCACGGATCTGCGCTCGTCGAGCCGGCCGAGGATCATGATCTTCTGCCAGATCTTGCGGCCGAGATCGGACGTCAGCGCCTCGATCTCGTTGACCGCGGAGATCACGGCGCCGTCCTGGATTTGGCCGGCATAGAGGGCCGCGAGCTTGGCAACCAGCGCCAGCATCTCGGCGCAGTAATCCAGGTAGCGGGACAGCTCGAATTCGCTCATCGGACGCTGTGGCGAGGACGGCGTCGGCGCCCCGCCGGCGAGCACTATCGTCGGGTCCTTGGTCAATTGGTGCATGTCGATGACATGCGCGAAGGAGCGCAGCTCGTAGAGACGGCGCAAGGCCCCTCTTCGCTTGAACCGCTGCTCCAGCGTCAGCACGAACCAGATCGCGGCAAACGCCAGCAGCAGGAGGTTGACGATAGCATCCAGGCCCTGGCTGATGCCGACGACGTCGGCGCGCCGGACGACCGCCACCCAATCCACGACATGGGCGACATAGATTTGCGCAGCCACGCCAGCCACGACGGCGATCAAGGCCAGCAGCCGCAGGCCATAATCGGGTCGGCCCAGAATGGCGACGCGGGCCGCGGTCAATCGCGCCGTGTCGGCCAGGTCGTCGGCGACCGCGGCGAGGCCCGAAGCGGGAAAGCGCTCGGCGATGCGATCGCGAAGCCGGCCGACGGTTTCGACGATCCTGCCGGCATCGAGGACATGTGTGCTCATTTCACGATGTCGCCGCGGGCGAAGGCAGGAATCTCACGGCGTCGGCCGGCCAATCGCGGACCTGCCGGCTCATATCGGCGAAAAACGCGGATCGCCGCGGCTCGGCGACCCCGTAAACGGCATCGAATATGCAGGCGAGGCTCGCGAGAAATTCGCTCTTGCTCAATTGCGGCGGCTCGAACTGCCGGCCGAAATCCTTGTACATCAGACGCAGCGCCGGAGCGGCCTCCACCGCGTAGCTCGGCGCACCCGTCAGGGGCGGTTGGCGGTAGGAGATGTCGATGGCGTGAAACCCGAAGCGCGCGAAGAAGCGATCGAGCGGCGGGGCGCATTCGATGTACCAGCCGCGGCACACCGCGCTATCGCGGCGCATCCGCTCCTCCATGCGCGCCAACAGCAAGGCAAAGCGGCCCGCGTGCCGCAACGATTTCGCCAGCGCGACATAACCGCCGAAACCGGCCTCGCCAAGCGTGAAGAAGGATGCCATGCCCTCGACCGGCGCATCGGGCGCGGCGCCGACGGTCCAGAAGTGGTAGCGGCGATGGCGATCGCCCATGGCCGTCGCCGCCAGCAGACGGCGAAATTCGCTGGGATCGAGATCGGCCTGTCCGCCCGGGAATGCCTCGCGGTAGACCTCCAGGCCGGCAGCCAGGGCTTCGTCGTCCGGCCTCACGACCTCGCGAATGGCGAGCGGGCGGTCCGGATCGATGCCGATATACTGCGCCAGCGAAGACAGCGTCACGACGCCGGCCGCTTCCAGATGCCGCGCCATCCGGCAGTATTCGAAATTCCGCTCGGGCGCATCTATCCGCATCGCCCAGCGCATATAGCCGCGCAAAATTGCGGCGACGGTTTCGCCCGGCAGTCCGTCGCGCCATCCCGGAGCCAGCGGCTTGACCATGAGCAACAGGTTGTTCACCGGCTTCTGGTCCGGCGACAGAGCAGGCTGCACATAGGGAAAATCGAGCCGGCGATAGCCCCAGCCGTCCCAGATCCGGGCGCGCAGGAACGGATCCAGATTGTCGTCCAACGAGTGACAGGCGTAAGGGTCGTTCATCTCCGCCACGACGCAGGCGAGCGGTCCCGCCCCGCCGGCGCGCGCGTCGCCGGCCAACGCGGCCTCCGTCGCGGCAAGCAGGGCCGCGCCCAGGCCGCCCCGCCGGCGCCCGGGCGAGGTCGCGATGAATTCAATGACCCCGGCGTTGCCCGCATAGAGATAATCGCTGACGGAAATGCCGACCGGATCGTCACCGTCGAACAGCGCGATGACATGGTAGTTGTTCTTGCCGTACCAGCCCTCGCCCTTCAGTTGGAGATAGCGGCGGATATTGTCGAGCGTCTCCCGTTCGTCGGGATTGGGAAATTGGGCGACGTAAAGGCCGCGATAGAGTCGCTCCAGCAACCGATCGTCATCGGCGCCGACAGCCAGCTCCACAAAACGCACCGTCAACTCGCCCGCCCGTGGGCCGCATGCTCGTCGACCGTGTAGTAGGGATAGTATTTCGACAACAGCCCCGGAAGCGAGCAGGACGAATAAGGGTGGTTGGTGGGATGCCGCACGGGATCGTAAGTCTCGAAGTCCACCACCGCATTGTCGCACAGCGCGGGATATTGCTTGAGCGCCTCGGCGATATGGGTGCGCAGCTTGATGTCGCCGGCCGGCTCGCCATAAGCCTTGCCGATGCCGCAACCCGAGTCGTCGATGGCGCAGGCATAGGTGAATTTCAGCGGGAAGTCGCCCTTGCGCCATTCCTTTTCGTACTCTTCGACGATGCGATTGAGCGCGGACGCCGCCTTGTCGGCGAGCTGACGCTTGAGGAAGGCATAAGTTTCGCCGTCGGCGATATTGCCGTGCTCGAAGAAGGGCAGGATGCTGCGCCAGGCCTGCTTCCTGTCGTCTTCGGGGCTCGCCATCGAGCCTTTCAGATGGATCGCCCGGCCGGAGGCGACGTCCGTGATGATGAACAGCACCCACAAATAGGCGGAGTAATAGGTCGCCGCCTCGTTCGGGCCGCCGCTCAAGGCCTTGATCGCGTGCTGCGGCCGTATGTCGAGCACGACCCGCCTGCCCTTGTCGGTGTTCCACACCGTCGAAAGCGCCGAGCTGATCTCGCTGCTTTCCTTCGTGCCGATGAAGGCGGCGGCCAGCTTCAGCTTTCCGCGGGCGCTGGCGCGAAACGCGAGTCCGGCGTTCTTGTCCGTAAACGAGACGCGATCCGTCAGAACACGCGGATCGCCGACCAGCGCGATGGAGTTGTTCTCGTCGCCATAGCCGTACTGGATGGCATCGGTGGCGCCCTTCCAGTAGTAGCATTCCTTGCCGCAGATCGGGATGCTGGGACCCCACAGCAGCCAGCAATCGAACAAGAACGTCTGCAGCCGCCTCAGCCCTTCATTGTTCAAGAGCTCGAACAGAGGGTCGCCGTGCGGGAAGATGTCCCGGCCATAGGCGTCGATGATCGGCGCCCAATCGTCCTCGAAATGGTACAGCAGCCCGGTCAACAGCAGCAGCGGCGCGACGAAGCCGCTGTCGACTTCCACCTCGCTGAGGAACTCCTGCGCGTCGTGCTCGTGGATGTCCTTGAGGGCCTTCAGATAGTCTCCGATCGCTTCCTTGCATTCGTAGATGCGGTTGCAGGTCTTGACGCGGATCGTGCACACCTCGCCCGCCGGATCGACATCGGAATGCATCCGGGCGCCGTCGTGCCAATACAAGTTGTCGAGCCGCTTGCGCCAGCGCTGCAATTCCTTGCGGTACGCCGCACTGCTTCTTTGCGGCCGCGGCCAGAAAATCTCATGCTCGATGCGCAGCCGCGTCTTGTGATAGATATTGTTCGGTCGCGAATACACCCACGACCAGAAGACCGATTGCCACAGAAGATGCAGCGTCTCGCGCGCGATCGTCCAGCGACCGCCATGCGGTTCGTCGGTTCGCAGAGCTTTCATCAGGCGGTAGCTGCGGCGCAACGCCGGCCAATTCGCCAGCACCACCGCGACGAAGGGCAATATCAGGCCAAGCGCCGTGACCACCAGCGGCCAATCGCGAAGATTTTGCCCAAACCATGCCATGGCCGCCCCGGACATTCGAAAAAGCCGGCCAATGATGTGGGCATGCCCTTCCCTGTCAAGGCGGCGCGGCTATGCGGGCTTGTCGAGCACGCTTTTGCCGTAGCAAGCTGTACCTGCGACAGACCCCAAACCGGCAGCCATGCCAAAGCCCGATGACCATGACGACGAGGCGGCGCGGCGCAACGCCAATATCGTGGCGCTGATCGTCGTCGCGGCCGTCATTCTTCTCGCCGTGCTGGCGCTGCATTTTCTGTCCGCCAACCTGCAAACCGAGCGCTGCCTGGAAGAACGCCGGCACGGCTGCGGCGACGACGCGGCGCCATGACGCGTTCGGCCCGCCCGGCAAGGACAGGAGCGTGAAGACGCAGCCATACGGCTCTATCCGTTTGCCAGGATAATCCCGAGCAGATTGCGCACCGCGGCCTGGGTTTCGGCGAGCGCCGCTTCGAGCGCCGCAAAATTCTCCGCTTTTCCGGCGCGTGTCAGCAGCGCTTTGAGACCGGGCGTCGCCGTTTCGGGCTCGAGCGGCCCATCGAGCGCGATGCGCAGCACCTGCGTCAGCGCATGCTCGAGCATGGCGGCCGCGATCAGGGTTCGGGCACGGTCCGGTGCCAGCACGCCGGCGGCCGCGAGCCGGCGCAGCGCCTCGATCGTGTTGGCGGCCAGGACGGCCGGGTTTTCCGGCGCGGCGCAGAGCTGCAGTGTCTGGGCGACGAATTCGATGTCGACGAGCCCCCCGGGCGCGAATTTGAGGTCCCAGCGGTTGCGGCCGGGAAACTGCGCCGCAAGCTTGTCGCGCATGTCGCGGGCATCGGCGACGATCTTGGCGGGCTCCGCGACGGCGGTAAGTGTCTTTGCGATCACCGCCTCGATCTGCGCGGCAAGCTGCGGCGGCGCGGCGATGACGCGGGCGCGGGTCAGCGCCAGCCGTTCCCAGGTCCAGGATTCCTCGGCGTGGTAGCGCGCAAAGGATTGCAGCGCGACCGCAACCGGCCCCTTGTTGCCGGTGGGGCGCAGGCGCATGTCGACGTCGTAGAGCCCGCCGGCGGCGGTGTGCACGGTCAGCGCCGCGATCAGGCGCTGCGCCAGGCGCGCGTAATAGACGATGACCGGCAGGGGCCGCGGCCCGTCGCTTGCCTCGACGCCGTCCGGTACGTCGTAGACGAAGATGAGATCGAGGTCGGAGCCGGCGGTCATCTCGCGGCCGCCGAGCTTGCCCATGGCGACGACCGCGAAGGCGGCGCCGGGAATGGTGCCCGCGGTAGCGGCAAGCTCGCGCTCGACGCAGGGCAAGAGCCCGGCAATCACGGATTCGGCGATATTGGCGAGCGCCGGGCCCGCGGCATCGGCCGTCGCCATGCCCTCGATGATCTGCACACCGACGCGGAAGAGCTGCTCCTTGGCGAAGCGGCGCGCGGCGTCGAGGGCGCCCTCATAGTCCGGGGCGCGGGCGATGAGATCGGCGAGCTGGGCATCCAGTGCGGCGCGCGACGGCAAAGCGTGCAGGAAATCGGCATCGATCAGGGCATCGAGCGTCGCCGGGGCGCGGGCGAGGTGCTCGGCCAGGCGCGGCGCCGAGCCGACGATGCCGGCGATCAGCTTGAGCAATTCGGGACGCGCCAGCAGCAGCGACAGGAGCTGGACGCCGGCCGGCAGATTGGTGAGGAAGCGGTCGAACTGCGCGAAGGCCGCGTCCGGATCGGCGGTGGCGGCCAGCGCCGGCAGCAGCACCGGCACCAATTTCGTCAGGAGCTCGCGGGCGCGGGCGCTGCGCATGGCGCGGATGCGGCCGTGATGCCAGCCGCGAATGGCGCCGGAGACATGCGCCGCATCGCGAAAGCCCATCGCCTGCAGGGTGCCGAGCGTGCCGGGGTCCTCCTCGACGCCGGTGAAGACGAGGTTGCCTTCGCTCGCGGTCAGCTCCTGCTCGCGCTCGAACAGGCGCGCGTAGTGGCCCTGCACGGTCTCGAGCTGGGCCGTCAGCGCGGCGCCGAACGCGGCCGCGTCGGGATAGCCCATGAAACAGGCGATGTGCGCGAGGCCTTCGGCGGATTTGGGAATGGAATGGGTCTGCTCGTCCTCGATCATCTGCAGGCGATGTTCGAGCGTGCGCAGATAGCGATAGGCGGCTTTGAGCTCGGCGGTGGTCGCCTCGGCGACGAGGCCGCGGGCGCACAGCGCGTCCAGCGCTTCGCCGGTGCGGCTCTGGCGCAGGGCGGGGACGCGGCCGCCGAGGATCAATTGCTGGGTCTGCGCGAAGAACTCGATCTCGCGGATGCCGCCGCGGCCGAGCTTGATGTTGTGACCGGCGACAGCGATCGTGCCATGGCCGCCATGGGCGTGGATCTGGCGCTTGATGGAATGGATGTCCTCGATCGCCGCGAAGTCGAGATTGCGCCGCCAGATGAACGGTTCGATGGCCTTGAGGAATTGCGTGCCGGTGGCGGGATCGCCGGCACAGGCGCGCGCCTTGATGAAGGCGGCGCGTTCCCAGTTCTGGCCCATGCCTTCGTAATAGGATTCCGCCGCGTCGGTCGAGATGGCGACCTGGGTGGCACCGGCATCGGGGCGCAGGCGCAGGTCGACGCGGAAGACATAGCCGTCGGCGGTGATTTCCGTCAGCAGCTTGACGATGCCGCGCACCAGGTCGACGGCGGCGCCGCGCGGATCGTCGCGCTTGCGGAAGGGAAAGCGCACCGGGTCGTAGAAGACGACGAGATCGATGTCGCTGGAGTAGTTGAGCTCGAAGGCGCCGTACTTGCCCATGGCGAGGACGGTGAGGCCGGTGGCCGCTTCGAGCGCGGCGCCGTCCCGTTCCGGCAGTTCGGCGCGCGCCGCCGCCTCGCGCAGCCCGAAGCGCAGCGCGCCTTTGACGGCCGCGTCGGCGAACGCCGTGAGCGCGCGCGTGACGTCTTCGAGCTGCCACAGGCCGGCGATGTCGGCGGCGGCGATGGCGAGCGCGGCGCGGCGCTTGGCGACGCGCAGGCGCGCCATGGCGTCGGCCTGCGTTTCGGCATCGGCTGCCGACAGTGCGAGCGCCTGGGCCGCGGCGACGATGCCGTCCGGCCCGTCGTCGAGAAGCTGCGGCAGGAGCGCATGCTCGCGCACCGCCAGGCGGGCCAGGAACGGGCTGTTGCCGAACACCGATTCGAGCACTTTGCGTGCGCCGCACTCGGGCACGAAACCGTGCTCCGCCAGGGTCTCGAAGGTGCGTTGGGCGCGCGCGGGATCGAAGGGCGGCGGCGGGGCGGAATTCGAAAATGGCGACATGCCCAAACAATGTCATGGCCCGCGAATGCGGGCCACCCAGTTGAAGAGCCGCGCAAGTTAAAGATCTGGACGCAGCCTGATTTGGCAACGGCATAGAAGACGTCACCTGGGTGGCCCGCATTCGCGGGCCATGACAATTGTGTTTTTTAGCGTTGTCTAGGCGCCGGACGGGGGAAGCGCATCACCGCGCGCAGGCCGGGGCGGTTGTCCTCCAGCAGCAGCCGGGCATCGTGCAGGCGCGCCACGGCGGCAACCAGGCTGAGGCCGAGGCCGGTGCCGGGCGAGTTGCGGCTGGCCTCCAGGCGGACGAAACGCTCGACGACGCGCGGCCGCTCCTCGACCGGGATGCCCGAACCGGTATCGGCGACGCGCAGTTCGACGCCCTGCGGCGTTTCCAGCGCGGTCACCGTCACCTGGCCGCCGACGGGCGTGTATTTGATGGCATTGTCGACGAGATTGGCGAGCGCCTGGGAGATCAGGCTGCGGTTGCCGTCGATCATGGTGGCACCGGCCGGCGCGATCCTCAGATTGATGCCCTTTTCCTCGGCGAGCGGCGCGTAGAGCTCGGCCATGTCTTCGGCGATGGGCGCAAGATCGATCGGCGTCATCTCGCCCCGCGCCACGCCGGCATCGGCCTCGGCGATCAGCAGCAGCGCGTTGAAGGTGGCGATGAGCTGATCGGTCTCGGTGATCGCCGCCTCGATCTCGGTGGCCTCGCCGCTGGCGGGATCCAGGTGCCGCTGCGTCGCCTCCAGCCGGTTGCGCAGACGGTTGAGCGGCGTGCGCAGATCGTGCGCGACGGAATCGGTGACCTCGCGCACGCCCTTCATCAGCCGCTCGATGCGGTCGAGCATGGCGTTGAGGTTCTCGGCCAGCGCGTCGAACTCGTCATGCGCCTCGCCGAGCGGCACGCGGCGCGACAGGTCGCCGTCGATGATCTCGGCACTGGTGCGATTGATCGAATCGAGCCGCGCCAGCATGTTGCGGCTCATCACGGCGCCGCCGACAAGGCCGAGCAGCAGCACCAGGCCGACGGTCCAAGGCAGCGTGGTGGTGAACAGGCGCTCGGTCAGGTAACGCTCGTGCACGTCCTGCGCCACCAGCAGATTGAAGCCGCCGGCGAGGCCGAAGACGCGGCCGCGCGCCTCGCGGGTCTCGAGCTGGTTCTCGATGCGGCGCTGATAGTCGAAGTCGACGAAGCTGTCGGCGCTCTCCTTGTTGGCGGGCCAGGCGTCGAGATTGCCGACGATGGGCTGCTTGAGATGATTGGCGAGCAGGTAGAGGCCGGGCCCGCCATGCGCCGAACGGCTGATGACGACGTCGGCGAGGCCGCGCAGCCCGAGCTGCTGGTACTGCTCGGAAAGGCCGACGATCTCGGCCTCGATGATCTGGTCGGTCTGCGCATCGAGCGCGCGCTTGGTGTTCCAATAGGTGAAGGCGATGAGCGCCGTCACCGAGACGGCGAAGACGGCGACGTAGACCAGAACGATGCGATAGGCCTGGGTGCGTAGGAAGCTAGGCGCGCGCACGGATCATGTAGCCCGCGCCGCGCACCGTGTGGAGCAGCGCCGTGTCGAACCCCTTGTCGATCTTCGCGCGCAGGCGCGAGATGTGCACGTCGATGACGTTGGTCTGCGGATCGAAATGATATTCCCAGACGCTCTCCAGCAGCATGGTGCGGGTGACGACCTGGCTGGCGTGGCGCATGAGATATTCCAGCAGGCGGAATTCGCGCGGCTGCAGGTCGATGGCGGCGCCGGCGCGCTGCGCGGTGCGCGTGAGCAGGTCGAGCTCGAGATCGCCGACCTGCAGCCGCGTCTTGACGGACTGCGGCGAGCGGCGGCGCATCAGCGCGTCGATCCGGGCGAGCAATTCGACGAAGGCGTAGGGCTTGGTCAGGTAGTCGTCGCCGCCGGCTTTCAGGCCCTTGACGCGGTCGTCGACCTCGGAAAGCGCGGACAGGAACAGCACCGGCGTGACGTTGCTGTGCTCGCGCATGTCGGCGACGACTTTCAGGCCGTCCATCTTGGGCAGCATGCGGTCGATGATCGCGACGTCGTAGGGCCTCGACAGGGCCAGGGTCAGGCCGGTCTCGCCGTCGGCGGCGTCGTCGACGACATGGCCGGCCTCTTTCAGCCCGTTGACCAGATAGCGCTGGGCTTCGAGATCATCTTCGACGACGAGAATTCGCATCAGCCCTGCTCCGCCCGAAAGCATGTTTGAAAAAGGGTCCGCACCGGCGGCAGCAACGGGGGGGATGGGGCCGCTGCCGCCGGCGCGGGGCCGGACCGTGCGGATCGCTCCCCACAGCCCGGGTACGCGTAAAACCCGAAGCACTCCGACTTGCTCGAGTTAATTCTTTCGATGGGGCGCCTCCCCGCGCCCGCTAAATTCGATGGGCGCCTCCGCGCCCGCTAGATTCGTGGGGCGCCTCCGCGCCCGTTAGATTCGATGGGCGCCTCCGCGCCCGTTAGGCCTGCCCGATATCGACGGCGACGAAACGCGTGCCACCCTGGGTTGCGACGAGAAGCAGAACCGTATGATGCCCGGCCGAGCGCGCCGCGGCGACCACCGCCAGGATGTCGCGCGGCGTGTGGACCGCCTTGTTGGCGACCGAAAGCACGACGTCGCCGGGCTGGATGCCTTTGTCGCCGGCATCGCTGTCCGGATCGACTCGCGTGACGAGCACGCCGTCGACGGCCTGGTCGATGTTGAAGTTGCGGCGCGCCTCAGGCGTGACGGCGGCGAGACCGAGGCCCATGGCCTGCAGGGTGGACTGGCCGAGGCCGCCACCGGTCTGGGCGTCGTCCTGGCTGTCGGGATCGTTGTTCGAGGCCACGCGCTGGTCGGGGCGATTGCCGATCTTGGCGGTGATGGTCTTCTGCGTGCCATCGCGCAGCACCGTGAAGGTCGCCGTCGCGCCCGCCGGCAACGAGGCGATGTGGCGCGTCAGGTCGCGCGAATCTTCCACCGTGCGGCCGTCGAGCGCGGTGACGACGTCGCCCTGCTGGATGCCGGCCGAGGCCGCCGGCCCGCCGGGCACGACCTCGGCGACGATGGCGCCCTTGGGCGTGGCGATGTTGAGCGAGGTCGCGATCTCGGGCGTGACGTTCTGGATGTTGACCCCGAGATAGCCGCGGTCGACATGGCCGTGGGCCTGCAGCTGCGCGATCACGTCGTGGATGACGGACGAGGGTATCGCGAAGCCGATGCCGACGCTGCCGCCCGACGGCGAATAGATCATCGAGTTCATGCCGATGACCTGGCCGCGCAGATCGAAGGTCGGACCGCCCGAATTGCCACGGTTGATCGGCGCATCGATCTGGATGAAGTCGTTGTAGGGGCCGCTGCCGTTGAGCTCGCGTCCCAGCGACGAAACGATGCCGGCGGTGACCGAGTTGGAGAGGCCGAAGGGATTGCCGACGGCCACGACCCAGTCGCCGACGCGGACCTGGCGATCGTCGCCGAACTCGACGGTCGGCAGCGCCTTGTCGCTCTTGATCTTGAGCAGCGCGATGTCGGTGGAGGCGTCGGTGCCGATCAGCTTGGCATCGAAGCTGCGGCCATCGGGCAGCTTGACGGTGATCTTGTGCGAATTCTCGATGACGTGGTTGTTGGTGACGACGAAACCGGCGCGGTCGATGATGAAGCCCGAGCCGGCGGAGATCGCCTTGCGCGGATGCGCCTGACCGCCCTGGCCGCCCTGACCGTACTGATTGAAGAAATCGCGGAACGGCGCCGGCAGGTCGTCGGCGCCCGTGGGGCCGGTCTCGACCGTCTCGGCGGTGATGGTGACGACGGCCGGGCTGACGCGCTCGACGAGGTCGGCGAAGCTGAACGGCGCGCCGTTCTCCAGCATCCGCGGCGGGCCGCTGCGCAGGACGGGATCGGCGGCGGCCATCAGGCGCGGCGTGTTGTCGACAGGCGCAGCGGGACGGACGCCCGGGACCAGCGCGAAGGCCGAAAGGCCGACCAGCACGACGACGGCGGCGGTTCCCATGGCGATGGTGCGGCTGTGGCGCCGGACGGGATTGGGCTTTTGCTCGGACATAAGGCTCTCCAAAGGACCGGCGGCGACGAAGGGTATGGCGCGGTCACCCGCCAACTACCCCCCAAATCTTACTCAATTCATACCAGAACATTAAAGGTCGGCAATGGGGACCCTTTGCCCCGGATTCTCGCGCGGTCGTGATGCGCGGAGCTTTTCCAACAGCTTTCAAGCCTCTGCTTGCGGCGCTTTGGCCGCCCGCCTGACAACCCAGATGGCGACGCCCGCCGCCACTATCAACACCGCAAAAGGTGTCAGCCATAAGGCGTAAGTGTCGGCGTCGAAGGGCGGTTCCATTAAAATGAAATCACCATAGCGTGCCACCAGGTAGCGCTTGATGTCGTCGTCGCTTTCGCCCCGCTTGATATGCTCGCGGATCAGGGCGCGCAGGTCGGCGGCGAGCGGCGCACTGGACTCGTCGATCGACTCGCCCTGGCAGACCATGCAGCGCAGCTCCTTCTGCAGGTTGCGAGCACGCGCTTCCTGCGCCGGATCGGCGAGCGTGCCCGGCGCGGGTGCGGCGATCGCCGCCATGGCGCAAGACACGAAGAACAGCGCGGCAAGGACGCGCCTCATTCGGCAGGCGCCGGATGTGCGGCGGGCATGGCGCGCGGCCGGCGCAGGCGGCTCCACAGCGCGGCGAAACCGCCGAGCGCCATCACCAGCGCGCCCAGCCAGATGAACGGTGCCAGCGGATTGACATAGGCGCGCAGCGTCCAATGCCCCGCGTCGCGCCGGTCGCCCAGCGCGAGATACAGGTCGCTGACGATGGTGGTGCGGATGGCGGTCTCCACCGTCTCCTGGCGCTCGGCCGGGAAGAGGCGGCGCTCGGGATGCATGACGGCCAGCGTGCGCCCGCCGCGGAGCACGGTGACGTTGGCGCGCGCCGCCTGGTAATTCGGCCCCTGCGCGCCGACGACGTCGTCGAGCCGCAGCGTGTAGCCGGCGATCTCCATGCTTTCGCCGGGTGCGAGCACTTCCAGCGCTTCGCTGCGCCAGAGCGTGGTGCCGGCGACGCCGATCAGCGTCACCGCGAGGCCGGCATGGGCGAGCGCGGCGGCAGGGAGCAGGCGCCAGCCGCGCCGGACGACGTCGACGACGCTGGCGGCGAGCAGCCAGGCGGCAAGCGCGAACGCGCCGGCACCGGCCAGGGTGCGCGGCGTGGTGAAGGCGAAGATGGCGACGCCGGCGACCGCAGCGATGCCGAACGCCGGGCCGAGCGTCCGCAGCGCCGCCCTAAGATCGCCGCGCTGCCACGACAGGCGCGGGCCGAACGGCACCAGCAGCAGCAGCGCGAAGAAGATCGGCGCGAAGGTCAGCGCGAAATAGGGCGGTCCGACCGAGAGCCTGGTGCCGGTCAGCGAATCCAGCACCAGCGGATAAAGCGTGCCGATGAATACCGTCGCGGCCGCCGCCGTCAGGAACACATTGTTGAGCAGCAGCGCGGTCTCGCGGCTGACCGGGGCGAAGGCGGTGCCCTCTTCCAGGCCGGGCGCGCGCCAGGCGAACAGCGCCAGGGCGCCGCCGATGGCGCCGAAGATCAAGACCAGGATGTAGAGCCCGCGCGTAGGATCGCTGGCGAAGGCATGCACCGACGACAGGACGCCGGAGCGCACCAGGAAGGTGCCGATCAGGCTCAGGGAAAAGCCCGCGATGGCGAGCAACAGCGACCAGGAGCGGAAGGCGCCGGTACGCTCGGTAGCGAGCGCGGAGTGCAGCAGGGCGGTGGCGATCAGCCACGGCATCAGCGAGGCGTTCTCGACCGGATCCCAGAACCAGAAGCCGCCCCAGCCGAGCTCGTAATAGGCCCACCAGGAGCCGAGCGCGATGCCGAGCGTCAGCGCGATCCAGGCCGCCAGCATGAAGGGCCGCGCGGCGCGGGCCCAGTCGCGCTCGCGGGTGATCAGCGCGGCGGCGGCATAGGCGAAGGCGGCGGAGAGACCGACATAGCCGGTGTAGAGCATCGGCGGATGCACCGCGAGGCCGAAATCCTGCAGCAGCGGATTGAGGCCGGCGCCCTCGAACGGCGCCGGATCGAGGCGCACGAACGGATTGGAGGTGAACAGGATAAAGACGATGAAGGCGGCGGCGACGAGGCCCTGCACGCCGAGCGCGGCGCTGGTGAGTCTTTCGCTTCCCCTTCGCAACCAGGCGACGGCGGCGGAATAGACGCTGAGCACCAGCACCCACAGCAGCATGGAGCCTTCATGGTTCCCCCACACGCCCGAGATCTTGTAGATCAGGGGCTTCAGCGTGTGCGAGTTCTGCGCCACGTTGAGGATCGAAAAGTCGTCGCTCACCGAAGCGTAGGTCAGCGCCGCAAACGACAGGCCGACGAACACCAGCAGGCCGGCGGCGCTGGCCGCGGCGACGCGGCGCGCCAGCGCGTTTGCCGGCTGCGCGCCGGCGAGCCCGGCGATGGCCTCGACCAGGGCAAGCGCCAGCGCCAGGCACAGCGCGAACTGGCCGATCTCGCCCGTCACGGCGTCTCCTTCCAGCGCCCGGAGCGCTTCAGGGCGTCGACGACCTCGGGCGGCATGTAGCGCTCGTCATGCTTGGCGAGCACTTCGCTGGCGGAAAAGGTGCCGGCGCCGTCGAGGGCGCCGAGCGCGACGACGCCCTGCCCTTCGCGGAACAAGGCCGGCAGCACGCCGCGATAGTCGACCGGCACGCTCGACTTGCCGTCGGTGACGGTGAAACGCACATCGGCGCCGGCGCCGTGGCTGACGCTGTGGACGGCGACGAGGCCACCGATGCGAAAGGCGACGCCGGCCGGCACATGCTTCGCGAAGACGTCGCTGGGGCTGTAGAAATACAGAACATTGTCCTTGAGCGCGAACAGCACCAGCGCGGCCGCGCCGGCGCCGGCCGCGACGAGCGCGACGGCAAAGGCAAGGCGGCGGCGTTTCCTGGGGGTCATGTCTTGGGGGTCATGGGGCTCAACGGCAAATCGCGCGGACTATAGTGAGTGGGGCCCTTGGGGTCCAAAGTCGCGGCGGCCCCGCTTCCGCCCAAATTGCCGCAGAAGATGGCACGATGAACGAGGGGATATTTCGATGAACGGATTTCGCGCCGCCCTGGCACTCGCCGCCGCGCTGCTGCTTTCGGCCTGCTATCCGCCCACCACCAGCCATCCGGTCGGCACGACGGTCGGCCTGACGCTCGATCCCGCGCTGACCGGATTGTGGGAAAACGCGGTGGTGGCGAACCCGGATGAGCGCGGCCTTTATTTCCATTTCCTGCCCACGCTCGACGGCAAACTGACCGTCCTCATGGTGCAGAGCGGCGACAAGCCGGATGCCGACTGGAACGTCGTGGAGCTGACCACGGTGAAACTCGGCGCCAACCGCTTCATGAATGCGCGGCTGACGATGAGCGACGGCAAGCCGGACGAAGGCGCGCCCAAGGGAACGATCCCGCTGCTCTATCGCATCGACGCCAAGGACCGGATGACGCTGTTCCTGATGGACGAGAAGGCGGTCAAGGCCGCGATCCTGGCGGGCAAGATCAAGGGCACGATCGAAAAGGGCGACATGGGCGACGCGGTGATCACCGCCGATCCGGCGGCGCTCGACAAATTCATGCAGACGCCCGCCGGATTGGCGCTGTTTGCCAAGCCGACCCTGTTGAAGAAGATGGAGTAGTGCGATGAGAAGCCTGCGCCTGGCGCTGGCCGCGTTCGCGGCCCTGAGCCTGTCGGCCTGCGTCGCCGTGAAGGAGCCGATCGGGACCAGCGCCGGCTATGTCAACGATCCGGCGCTCGAAGGGCTGTGGCGCGGCAAGTCCAGCGACGACGGCCCGGAAGGCTATTACCACGTCATCCTCAACGACGACCGCACCATGACCGTGGTCGGCATCGTGCCGAAAACGCCGGACAAGAAGGCCTCTTGGGGCACGCTGGAACTGACGACCGTAATGTTGGGCGCCAACCGCTACCTGAACGCGCGCGAGACCGGCGAGGATGGCGGGCCGCCGAAGGACAAGGACGCCGCGGGCAGCATCCCGCTCTACTACACGATCAGCGGCGACACGCTTTCGCTGTTCACCTTCGACGAGAAGAAGGTCACCCAGGCCATCCGGGCGGGACGCATCGCAGGCCGGATCGACAGCAGCAAGGTCGGAAGCATGACCATCGACACGGTATCGATCACCGCCGACGGACCGCAGCTCGACGCCTGGCTGAAATCACCGGATGCACCGGCGCTGTTCGAGCCGGTGATGACGCTGCACCGCTAGCGTCTCAGTGCCCGGCGCCCTTTTGCAGGACCTCGCCGGCGAGGCCGGTGTCGTAGGCGAGGCCGGCGGCGGTCAGCACCATTTCGCGCGGATATTCGGCACGCGCCAGGCCCTTGCGGGTGAGTGCGTTCCACACCGCCTCGTTGGTGAGGCCGGTCGCGTCCTTGCCCGCCACCACCGCGTCGCCGAGATGGAAATGGTCGCCATGGGCGTTGGGGAATTGCACGATGGCCACCTCGCCGTTCGGCCGCCCCTGGCCGGCACCGGGGATGGCGGCGAGGGCCTGGAGCAGCGTCAGGGTCCGCAATTGCAGCGGATTGAGCTTCAAGGGATTGTGCTTCGGCGGCATGGCGGTCCTTGGGCGGGGGCGAGCGCCTTCCCTTTCGCACTTCTTCGCGCGCCATGCAATTTGCCGGCGGACCGTTATAGTTGCAGCGCAATTCGAGCGGGGCGTTGTCGTGGCCGAAGCAGCACCAGGACCTTTCGCGGGCCTCCGCGTCATCGATTTCGGCCGCTACATCGCCGGGCCCTATTGCGCGGCGCTGCTGTGCGACCTCGGCGCCGACGTGATCCGCGTCGAGAAGCGCGAGGGCCGCGAGGACCGGACTTTGGTGCCGCTCGCCGAGAACGACGACGGCACGCCGCGCGAAGGCGCGATGTTCCTGCAGATGAATCGCGGCAAGCGCAGCCTGACCTGCGATCCGATGAACCAGGCGGGCCGCGAAGTCGTGCGCCGGCTGGTGGCCGATGCCGACGTCGTGGTCGCGAACCTGCCGGCCGAGACGCTGAAGGCCATGAGGCTCGACTGGGACTCGGTCAGCGCGGTCAATCCGCGCGTCATCCTGGCGGTCGGCACCGCGTTCGGGCTGGAAGGCCCCTATGCCGGCCGCGTCGGGTTCGACGGCGTGGCGCAGGCGATGTCGGGCGCGGTCTATTTCTCCGGCAGCGAGGAACAACCGGTGCGCGCGGCGGCGCCCTGGGTGGATTTCGGCACGGCCTCGCTGCTGGCGCTGGGCGTCGCGGCGGCGTTGCGCGCGCGCGAGACGAACGGCAAGGGGCAGATGGTCGAGGGCGCCTTGTTACGCACCGCGCTGACGTTCTTTTCCCCGACGCTGATCGAGGAAGACGCGCTCAAGCTCGGCCGCGAGCCGTCGCTGAACCGCAGCCAGACGGCGGGACCGTCGGACATCTTCAAGGCGAAGGACGGCTGGATCACCGTCGCGGTGAACGGAGATCCGCTGTTCCGCCGCGCCGCCCGGCTGATCGGGGCGCCCGAATGGCTCGAGGATCCGCGCTTCGCGTCCGACAAGGCGCGCGGCGATCATGGCGCGATCATCTCCGAGCGCGTCGGCGCCTGGGTCGCGGCGCGGACCAGCGCCGAGGCGATCGCGGCGTTCGAGGCTGCGCGCGTGCCGGCGGGGCCTGTCTTGCGTCCGCGCCAGACGCTCGACGATCAACACATCGCCGGCGGCGATTTCTTCGCCGAGATCGACTTTCCCGGCATCGGCAAGGCCAAGGTCGCGGCGACGCCGGTGAAGCTACACGGCACGCCGGGGACGATACGGCGCCGCCCACCGACGCTGGGCGAACATACCGACGAGATCCTGCGCGAGCTCGGCTTCAGCGGGATGGAAATCGCGGCGTTGAAGCAGGAGGGCGGCGTCTAGCTAGGCCGCCGCCGCCTGCGCGGCGCGGCCGCGGCGGCGCAGGAGTTCGGCTTCTTCTTCGCTGTAGAGCAGCGCCGTCATGGCGCAGACGAATTCGAACTGGCTCTCGACCACGTCGCGGCGCGCGCCGGCGGCGCTGCGCAATTCCTTGACCACGTCCTCGTTGTAGCTGCGCAATTGCTGGCACATGTCCTCGTCGGCCTTCTTGGCGGAGGCGCCGAACGAGGCAGCGACGGCGAGATTGCGGCTGCCGACGACGAGTTGGACATAGCGCTGGGCGCGTTCGATCTTGTCGAGATCGACCGCCTTGGAGAAGTCCGGCGTTTTGGGGCCGCCGCCGAAGCTGCCGCTCTTCTGGATCGGCAGGGCCGCAGCCAGCTCCTTGGGCGCACGTTCCATGAAGCCGTCCATCACTTCGGCGAGCGCGGCGCGATCCTTCATCAAGCGCTGGCCCCATTTGCCGTCTCGGCGCATGTCGATGCCCTTGACGATGCCGCTGGAGAGCGTGGTGAAGCGCGAGAGATTGTCGATCAGGGCTGCGGCGTCGAACGTCGGATGGCGCGCCTCGCGCACGGCTTTGCCGTAGGCTTCGATGTCGCCGAAGATGATCTCGCCGACCAGTCCCATGTCGGTCGAGCTGATCAGCGTGTCCTGGGTCTGGCGCGAAATGCTGAGCGGCAGCTTGAGCGCTTCCCAGGGGCGCGCCAGCCGGTGCATGGCGATGACGGCGACATAGGGCGCGGCGTCCGGCGCCTTCTCGATCAGCCGGTCGTAGATGGCGCGCAGCGGCCAGAGCAATTCGTCGCTCAGCGTCGGCACCGGCTTGGGCAACGCCTTCTGGATATCGGCGACGTCGGCGCCGACCGAAAGTAGCAGCGCCATCTCGCCGGCATCGGCGGCGATCAGTTCGGAATTCAGCATCGCGCGCGCCGCCTTGAGGCCCGCGTCGTCGCACAGCCTGGCCTGCATCGCCGTCGCGGCGACAGCCCAGAAGGCGGCGGCCCGTTCGCGCGCCTCGGCGTGCTTGGCGGCGAGGACGAGCGCCTTGAACTCGCGGATGTAATCCTTGGTCTGCTCGGCAAGCAGCACCTGGCTGATCCAGGCCCACACCGGCATGACGCTACCGCGCGCGATCAGGCCTTTCTGCTTGGACTTGCGCGGCAGCAGCGTGAACAGGTCCTCGAACGGCAGGCAGAAGGCGCGCAGCGGCGTCGGCGTGCGATCGGCACCGGTGGCGCGGCGCAGCGCGGGGCGCAGGCCTTCCAGGATCATCTCATGCGGCAGCATCTTGCCGTCGACCAGGCGATCGACTTCCACCGCCTGCGCCAGGCGCGCGGCGATCTGCTCGGGCAGGCCGCCCAAGAAAGATTTCAACAGTCCGGTTCGCTCCGGCGTAATCATCACGTCCCCAGATCCGCGCGAATGGCTTCGCAAACGGCCGCAGCCTCCAGATATAGTCGCAGGACGGTTAATGCGATGTTTCTGCCGTCACACAATCGACGGCAAAGTCAGCCGCACGCCGAGGCCGCCCAGGTCCGAGGCGCCGAGCTCCAGCGAACCCCCATAAAGCTTGGCAATATCGCGAACAATCGCCAGTCCCAGGCCCGTTCCGGGCACGCTTTCGTCCAGCCTTTCGCCGCGCTCGCCGACCTGTTCGCGCTCTTCGGGCGTCAGTCCGGGGCCGTCGTCTTCGACCCGGAGCTGGAAGGTGGCGCCGGCGGGCATGGCGGTGGCGCGGACCTCGCTTGCCGCCCATTTGCAGGCATTGTCGAGCAGGTTGCCGGCCATCTCCTCCAGATCCTGGCGGTCGCCGCGGAAGGCCAGCGACGGCGGGCAGACGATCTCGATGGCGATGGCGCGATCCTTGTGGATGCGGCGCAGGGTGCGGGCGAGGTCGTCGAGCACGCCGGCCACGACGGTGCGGCTGCCCAGCACGTCGAGGGCGCCGGCGGCACGGGCGCGCGCGAGATAGTGATCGACCTGCCGCCGCATGGTGCCGACCTGGCGGGTGACCGCGTCGGCGAGCGGCCCGGGCTGGGCGGCGGCCTCGCTGGACAGAACCGTAAGCGGCGTCTTGAGGAAATGCGCGAGGTTGGAGACGTAGGAACGGGCGCGGCCGACCACTTCGGCGGAATGCTCGATCAGACTGTTGAGTTCGGATGCCAGGGGCTCGATCTCGGAAGGGAAATTGCCCTCCAGGCGGCGCGCCTGGCCGGCGCGGATACGGTGCAGGCTCTCGATCACCCGGCGCAGCGGCTGCAGGCCGACGCGGACCTGGATGAAGACGGCCGCGATCAGGCCGAGCCCGAGAATGACGAAGGACCAGATCAGGGTGCCGTCGAACTCGGCGATGCGGGCGTTGAGGTCGTTCATGTCGGAGGCGACGTAGAACATGTAGGCGCGTGCATCGTCGGGTTTGGCGGTCGCGGTGATGGGAAATTCGATGCGGCGGGCGAGGATGCGCAGGTACTGGCCGTCGGGACCTTCGCCGTGACCGCCGACGACGCCGTCCCTCTGCGGCGCCTGGTCGGTGAAGGCGATGGTGCGGTCGAGCAGCGAATGGGAGATCAGTGTGGCGCCCTTGCCGACCGGCGCGATCTGCCAATAGGCGCCGGAATAGGCGCGCTGGAAGCTCTCGCCGAGATAGTGCTGGTCGAGGCGCAGGGTGCCGTTGGCATCGTGGCCGGCGGCGGCGACCAGCGCATCGAGGTCGTCGCGCAGATCGGTATCGAAATCGCCCTGCACCGAGGTGCGGAAGGCATTGGAGAGAATGAGGCCGCCGCCGAGCAGCGCGAAAAGCGTCCATACCGCCGCCGCCGCGATGAGGCGGCCGGCAAGCGAGTTGAGGCGCAGACGCGCGGCGATGGCCTGAAGCGCGAACATGCTGAAGGCAGGCTCCCTCTTCCCTCCGGGCAGGAGGGGTCTTGCGTACCGCTCAACCGGCGGGTTTCTCGTCCAGGCAATAACCCAGCCCGCGCACGGTCTGGATGAGATCGGTGTCGAGCTTCTTGCGCAGGCGGCCGACGAAGACCTCGATGGTATTGGAGTCGCGATCGAAATCCTGGTCGTAGAGATGCTCGACCAGTTCGGTGCGGCTGACCACCTTGCCCTTGTGATGGGCGAGATAGGAGAGCAACCGGTATTCCAGGCTCGTCAGCTTCACCGGATTGCCGCCGACGGTGACGCGGCTGGCGCGGGTGTCGACGCGCAAGGGACCGATCTCGATCTCGGACGTGGCAAGACCGGCGGCGCGGCGCAGCAGGGCGCGGACGCGCGCCAGCAATTCCTCGGTAATGAAGGGCTTGGCGAGATAGTCGTCGGCGCCGGCGTCGAAGCCCGCGACCTTGTCGCTCCAGCGGTCGCGCGCTGTCAGGATCAGCACCGGCATGGTCCTGCCATCCTTGCGCCATTTCTCCAGCACGCGCACGCCGTCGAGCTTGGGCAGGCCGAGGTCGAGGATCACCGCATCATAGGGTTCGGTGTCGCCGAGGAAGTGGGCTTCCTCGCCGTCGCCGGCCGTGTCGACGACATAGCCGGCGTCGCCCAGCGCCTTCTTCAGAAGCCGTTGTTGATCCTTGTCGTCCTCAACGAGCAGAATGCGCATGGTCAATTGCCGCTGTGATTATGATGGCCGCCATTATCGCCGCGATTGCCGCCGCCGCGCCAGTCACCCTGGCCGCGGCCGCCACGATTGTCGCCGTCGCCCTGGCCGCGGTCGCGGCGGTGCCAGTCGCCATCGCCGCCGTGGCGGTCGTTCCCGTCGCCGCCGCTGTCGTCGCCATTCCAATGGCTGCGATGGCTGTCGTTGCCGTCTTCGGGCGGCGCATCCTCGTCGCCGCCGCGCAGGCGGTCGTTGTCGTGCCAGTCGCGCTGCGGCCCGTCGTCGCCGCTGGAACTGGAGTAATGCCCCGAAGCGGCGTCGGCATTGAAATAGAGGATGCGGCCCTCGGGCGTCATCCACTTGATCTTGTAATGCGTGCGGCCTTCGGAGTCGGTCCAGGGCTCGGCGTCGGAGAGGCGGCCGGGATGGGCCTGGCGAATCTGCGGCAGGATGCTGTCGAGCGTGCCACGCGCATAGGCAGGCGCGGCAAGCGCCGCGAGCACCGCAAAACTGCAAAGGAAGAGCCGGGAACGCATCGTCTTATCTAGTTCCCCGAGCATGAACCCAGCATGAACACCGCGTCCAGAACGCGTTCAGGCACGCAAGCGCATCTTACGCGACATGGAACGGCGGTCCAACCGGCCAACGTTCCGGAAAGCCGGCCACGACGGCCTGCAATGGAGACGAAGATGCGAATCGAGACGCGCGCGACGACCATCGTCTACGGCCCCGCCAGGCTCAGATTTTAACCACCTTGGAAGGTGCGGTTCCGCAGCAAGCCCCTCCCTGTAGGAACCTCACATTCAAGCGAGAGCCCGCGTTGGAGAAATCCAGCGCGGGTTTCTCATTTGCGCGATGTCCTGCAAAATCGGCTGGACACCGGCGACTGGCGACGAGCACGTTGAAGAGTTCGCGAACTGTCCGCCGGGCGGCAACAGGGGAAGGAGCCGCCCGGCGGTTGTCGGCTATTGCGGCGCGACGGTGGATGTCGCCGCACCGGCATTGCCGGCATTGGGGCCGAAGGCATTGTTGGTGAACGAGACGACCGAGCCGGTCGCCGCCGAGATGCCGACGCCGTTGTTGTAGATCCCGCTCTGACTCAGCGTGACCTTGGCATTGGTGCCGCTGGTCTGGACGCCGGCGACGGTGTTGCTCGCGACGACCGTGTTGAACAGGTTCGCCGTCGCCGTGGCGGTAGTCGAGAGCACCACGACGCCCTTGCCGGAATTGGCCGAGATATTGCTGTTCAGGACGGTGACCGTGGCGCCATCCTTGACCTGCAGCCCTATGCTGTTGCCGATGCTGGAGGCGCCGTCGATCACCGCCGAAGCGGCAACCCCGCCCACCGGCGCGGCGAAGATGCCCGGTCCCAGATTGTAGCGGATATCGATGTCATGGGCGATCAACGCCGAGCCGGCTACACTCGGTTCGAAATCGATGCCCGGCCCCGTGCTGGCTATCCCGCCGAAGCCGATGATCATGACGTGATCGACGGTAAGCTGGGCGCCGGTGTTGAAGCGAATGCCGGCGATTCCGGGAAAACCGGTCTGCTGCTCGCCACTGATCGACAGGTTGCGAATCTCGACCTTGTCATTCGGGCCGGCATTGATGGTGATGCCGTTGGTGCTGCTCGCCAAGATCGATCCGACCTGTCCGCCCACGCCGCCGCCGCAGTCCAGCGTGATGGCCTTGGTGATCGTGAGGGTGCCAAAACCGCCCGGATCCAGGCAGTCGACTTCACCGCCGGCGGCGGTCACGATTATGGCACCCGCCCAGGTTTTGCACGGTGCCGTGCGGCTGCAGGGGTTGGAATCGCTGCCGACGCCGGAAATCCAGGTGCGGGTCGCCTGGGCCTGCGCCGGCGCGGCCGCGAACAGCGCCACGGCAGCCACGGCCAGAATCGCCGCCAATCTCGAATGAATTTGCATGTCTTGCCTCCTTTGTCCGCACGCGGCACCGCCCTCGATGCTGCCTGGGACGACGCGGATGTAATCCGGCCGTGGCCGCAAAGCTTGGATCGGCGTGCCCGGGACTTGGACTGGCGTGCCACAATTCGCTAGGTTCGCGCGCGGCCGTCGTCGCCGTCCGTGGCGCGGAACGGGGTGTAACCACTTGGATTTCCTGCCTCCCGACTTTCGCCGGCTGCGTTTCAATACGGCGGGCTTTGCCGCGCCGCAGCGCCTGGGCGCCTGGGCGGCCGTACTGGCGGCCAAGCTGCTGCGCATGCAGGTCGAGCCCTATGACGACCGGCAATTCGAGGCGGACGTCATGTTGCGCGGGCAGCACGACGTGCGGATCGCCACCGGCTCGATCGGCGCCTCGATCAGCACCCGCACCCCGGCCCAGATCGCCGACGACAATGACGACGTCATCATGCTGGTCAATCTGGAGGGCCGGATCGACGCGCTGCACGGCCGGCACGAAACGGCGATCCTCGCGGGCGACGCTTTCCTGTTCAGTTGCGCGGAGGAGATCCGCTTCGTCAATCCGGCGCCGCTGCGGCTGCTCCTGGTGCGCATTCCCTTCGCGGTCCTGGCGCGCTACGGCTCGCCGCGGGATCACACCAGCCCGCGGCTGATCCATCGCAAGACCAGCGCCGTCAGGCTCATGATCCGCTACGGCATGGCGCTGTTCGAGGACGACGATGTCGCCATGGCGCCCGGCGCCGCCAGCGTCGTCGTCGACCATATGGTCGACCTGGCTGCGCTGGCGGCCGGCGTGCCGCGCGATCCCAGCCATGCCGGGCTCTCGCGCCGCAGCGGCTCGGCGCGGCTGCGCATCATCCGCGCCGACATCATGCGCAACCTGACCTGGCACGACCTGACGGTGAACTGGCTCGCCGCACGCCATGGCCTCAGCATGCGCCAGCTCTATCGCATGTTCGAGCAGGACGGCGTGCCGTTCGCCGAATTCGTGCTGGAGCAGCGCCTGATCGCGGCGCACCGCATGATCCTCAACCCGCGCTTCGCCGACCACAGCATCAGCGCCATCGCGCTGCAATGCGGCTTCGGCGACATCTCCTATTTCAACCGCCGCTTCCGCTCCAAGTTCGGCGCCACGCCGTCAAAAGTGCGCGCCGCCTGATCGGCGGCGACGGCAAAAGTGCGCGCCGCCTGATCGGCGGCGACGGCAAAAGTGCGCGCGGCCCGATCATTGCGGCTGCGGACGCGGCGGCGGCGCGGCAACGCGGACCAGCACCAGCGGCGCGAAGCAGCTGATCGCACCGACCGTGTTGGCGCCGTATTCGACATAGCCGGTCTCGTGCGACGGCGGCGTGTGATGCACCGCGATCGGCAGATAGACGTAGCAGATCGTGCCGTCGAGCGGATCGCGCAGGCGCTGGATCAGCGTGTCCTGCAGCGGCCCGCCATACTGCGCCTGCACCTGCATGCGCGGCAGCGCCGCGTGCGGCGGCGGGGGCGTGTCGAGCGCGGGCGCCGCCGGAGGTGACGCCGCCGGAGGTTGCGGCTCCGACCGTAGATACCAGGCGGCGCCCGCGCCGATGCTCGCCGCAGCAAGGACGACGGCGATCATTCGGATAGTGCCCCTTGCGGCCAAGGGTTTCAGAACTCCACGGAGAGGCCGACCGTGCCGACATTCTCGCTGCCGGCATGGGCGAAGCCGCCCTGGATGCTGATCGGGGCGTCGGTGTCGAGACGATGCGCGAAGGAAAGCCCGACGCCGGTGTAGTTCTCGAAGAAGCCCGAGGACAGGGCGAGCGTCGTCTTGCCGGGCGCCGACGGCGTCGGCGCCCCGGTCATGGCGACCGAGGCCGCGATGCCGCTGAACACGCTCGATTTCAGGCCGGCACCGAAGGCGCTGAGCTGGCTCACATTGGCCGCATCGGTCGGCGCGACGCCGGCCGCGACGTTGTGCAGGGTCGTGGGTGTCCCGCCCGGATTGAGGGTGGCGCTGGTATGGGCGGGGCTGTCGTATTGCAGCGAGTTCTGGCCCAGCGTCAGCGCGCTGTTGGCCGTGCCCTGCGCCGTCGCGGCGTTGGTCAGCGCCGTGTTGGCCGTGCCTTGTGCGGCCGCGACATTGGCGTTGGTGGCAAAGAGCTGCCCGCCGTTCACCGCGTCGCTGCTGCCCGCGGCGACGGCGCCGGCCGCAACGTTGGTCAGCACGCGCTGGTTGGCCGCGGTGCCGAACGAGACGGTGTTCGCGATGGTCGCGACCGAATTGGAGCCGATGGCGACGGAGTTCGCCGCCGTCGCCGAGGCGCCGGGACCGATCGCCGTCGCCAGCGCACCGGTGGCGACCGCGTTGTCGCCATAGGCCGCGCCGCCATTCGCCGCCGAAGCGTCGAAGCCGATGGCGACCGAGCCGGTCGCCTTGGCGCCGGCGCCGATGGCGATGGCGTGGGTACCGGTGGCGGCAGAGTTTTCGCCGACCGCGACCGCGCCCAGCTGCGTCGCCTGCGCGCTGTCGCCGACCGCAACGGAAGAATCGCCGCTGGCGACGGCGAATGCGCCATAGGCCGACGACGAGGTTCCGAGGGCCGACGACTGCGCGCCATAGGCCGAACTCGTATCCCCGAAGGCCGAGGCGCCGACGCCCACCGCCGCGCTGGCATCACCGGAGGCGGCGGCGCTGTCGCCGATCGCCACGGTGCTGTCATTGACGGCCGATGCATTGCCGCCGAGCGCGACGCTGTTGATGCCGGCCGAATTGGTATCGAGACCGATCCCGACGCTGCCATTGTTCGAAGCGACGGAAAATTCGCCGATGGCGATGCCCGATGGGCCGCCCGCGCTGGCGGCGAATCCCGCCGCGACGCTGAAGTCGCCGGCGGCGATGGTGTTGGCGCCGAACGCGGCGCTGTTGTTGCCGGTGCTGGCGGCGCCGGCGCCGGCGGCGATGGCCTGGCTCCCGCCGGAGAAGCTCAACTGTCCGATCGCGACGCCGCCGGTCTGGTCCGCTTCCGATGAATCGCCCAGCGCCACCGACGAGACACCGCCCGCAAGCGCGACGGGTCCGAGCGCGGTGCTGGCGGTGCCGGCGGCCTCGCTGAGATAGCCCAGCGCGGTGGCGCGCGGCGCCAGCGCGGACGCACTATCGCCGGCCGCCAGCGCGAAAACCTGCGTCGCCGTGCTGGCCTGCCCGATCGCCACGCCATCGCCGCCACTCGCCACACTGCCGCCGCCCAGAGCGATGGCGGAGGCGCCGCTGGCAAGCGCAGCCGGCGCAGCGCCGCCCGAGGCGCCGCCGATCGCGATGGCGCCGTCGGCGGTGGCGGACGCGTTGGTGCCGACCGCCGTCGCGAACAGGCCGTTCGCGCTGGCGGTGGTGCCGAACGCGCTCGCGCCGACGTCGCTCGCCGCGCTGCCGGCGCCGATCGCGGTAGCCCTGTCGCCGCTCGCATTCGCGTCGAAGCCAAAAGCCGAGGCGACCGCGCCGGAGGCCGACGCGGCGCTGCCGAATGCCGCGGCGGCGGTGTTGGAAGCCACCGACGCTTCGCCGATGGCGATGGCGTCGATCGCGCTGGAATTGGCGCCATTGCCGAACGCCAGGGCGTTCTGGCTGGTGGCCACGGCCAGCGTGCCGATGGCGGCGCTGTCGACACCGCCGGCGTTGGCTTGATTGCCGAACGAAACGCTGCGCAGGCCGCCGGCGATCGCCGACGCGCCGATGGCGGCACTGTCGTCGGCAGCGGCGTTGGCGGAGATGCCGGCCGCAAAGCTGCCGTCACCGTTTGCGACGGAGGATGCACCAATCACGGTGCTACCGCCGCCCAGCGCCTGACTTCCGGCGCCCAGCGCCGTCGAGAGTTGGCCGCTGGCACTGGTGCCCGAGCCGAATGCGCTGGCGCCCAATGACGAAGCGTTGGCGCCTTGGGCAAACATGCCATCACCGCTGCCGACCGCCGTGGCGAAACCCGCCGATGCCGTCGCACGGTCGCCGCTGGCGAAGCTGTACTCGCCGCTCGCCGAAGCGAGCACGCCGATCGCATCCGCCTGCTCACCGAGGGCGCCGGCGCGCGTGCCGATGGCAATAGTGCCGAGGTCGCTGGCGACCGCCTGCGGACCCAGGGCAATTGCCCCCTGGCCGCCCGCGACGGCGCCGTCCCCGCCGGCGAAGCTCGATTGGCCCGACGCCGTCGTGCCGGAGCCGATGGCCGTGGCGCCATTGGCGTCCGCCTCGGCGCTGTCGCCATAGGCCGCGGTATCGCCGTCGTCCGCCTGCGCTCCGTCGCCGATGGCGACGGAAACATTGCCGCTGGCCGTAGCCGGCGTGTCGGCGGGATCGCTGATCGCGATCGAGGACGTGCCGGTCGCCGAGCCGTTGCCGGCTTGGTAGCCCGTGGCCGCGGCCGGCGCCGCGACGAGGACGCACGCCGTCAGGCTCAGGGCGGTCGCAGCGGCAAGCCGGGCGTTGAAGGCAGCGAAGAAGCGCTTGCTGGAATGCGGCGTCATGTGAGGTCCCCGATCGTGCGTCGTCTTCTCGCGCCAATTGCGCGGCCCCACATGTAACGAGGCGGTTGCCGCGCCCGCTTGGACGAAAACGACAATCTCTTGGACTGGCGCGCCAGAGTGCTTGATCGCCACGGCGTTTCCATTGGACACTCCGCCCGTCGCGCGGAGACAAGTCATGCGCATGGATCCTCCGCCGCCGGACTTCCGGCTCGTGCGGTTCAACACCGACCTGTTCAGCAATCGCAACCGGCTGGACGCGTGGCGCGAAATCCTGTCGCGCAAGCTGATCAACACCAGCGTGGAAGCGCTGTCGGACGCACCGTTCCAGGCCCGCGTGATGCTGCGCGCCCAGCACGGCATCCGCGTCGCCGGCGGCACGATCACGGCCTCGCTCAACCGCCTGCAGCGCAGCGTGATCGCCAACGACATGGCGGACGTGGCGCTGCTCATCAACCTCAAGGGCGAGATTGTCGCCTCCGTCCGCAAGCGCGAATATGTCCTGCGCGAGAACGACGCCATTCTGCTCAACTGCTGGGAGCCCGGCGAATATGGCTGGCGCGACACCTCCTCGGTGACTTTCATACGCCTGCCGCGCACTGCGCTGGCGCCGCTGGTGCCCGATCTCGAGGATTCCGCCGGGCGCCTGGTGCCGAGCGAGACCGACATGCTGCGCCTCCTGATCAATTATGTCGCGACGCTGTTCGCCGACGACGATTTCGCTATGACGCCGGGCGCCAGCCAGGTGGTGGTGAACCACATCGTGGACCTGGTCGCCTTGAGCCTGGGCGCGGCGCGCGACGCCGCCGCGTTCATGGTGGGGCGCGGACATCACGCGGGGCGGCTGCGCATCGTCAAGGCGGACGTCGTGCGCAACCTGCAGCACCCCGAACTGTCGCTGTCGCGCCTGGCCGGCACGCATCACATGAGCCCGAGGGCGGTGCAGCGCCTGTTCGAAAGCGAGGGCACGACGCTGTCGGCGTTTCTGCTAGAGCAGCGGCTGGCGCGCGCCTATCGCATCCTGTCGGACGCGCGCTTCGCCGACCGCAACATCAGCTCGGTGGCGTTCGACAGCGGCTTCGGCGACGTGTCGTATTTCAATCGCACCTTCCGCAAGCGCTTCGGCGCCGCGCCGGGCGACGTGCGCGAGCGGGCGGCCAGAAACTAGACGGCGGCGCGTGCCGCACGGTGCTCGTGCAGCAGCAGGAACAGCGACGCGGCGACGATCAGCGCGGCACCGAGCCAGAGGCGGCCCGGCGGCAACGTGCCGAAGACGATCCAGCCGGCCACGATGTTGAGCGGCAGCTTGACGTGGTCGAAGGGCTGCACATAGGCAGCGTCGGCGCGGGCATAGGCCAGCGACAGAAAACCCTGCGCCAGCGCCGTGAGGATGCCGACGGCGACGATGGCCTCCAGCGCGAAGGTCGAATGCGGCAGCAGGCCCGAGGGAACGGCCAGCACAAGGTTGATCGGCGCCAGCAGCAGCAGCAGCCAGGCGGTGCTGGCGGCGGGGCTCTCATCCACCAGCAGGCGCTTCTGGCACAGCGAGGCGCCGGCCCAGAAGGCCGCGGCGGCGACGGGAAGCAGATCGACGGCGGCCCAGGCGTTCGAGAACGGGTTGAGGATGACGACACCGCCGACGAAGCCGATGCTGACCGCGGCCCAGCGCGCCGGCGTCACCGTCTCCCTGAGGAACAATCCGGCGCCCAGGGTGACAAAGAACGGCGAGGTCATCACCAGCGCGATGGCCGTGCCGATGGGCACGGCATGCGCCAGGCCCGCCACCCAGCACTGCACGCCGAGCGCCGCCAGCACCACGCGCAGGCCATGCAGAAAAGGCCGCCTCGTGCTGAGCGCCGCAAGGCCGCGGCGCATCGCCCAAGGGAGCACCACGACGAAAGCGACGAGATATTGCAGGAACGCCGCGGTCGGCGCCGGCATGCCGGCCTGCACGGTGGCGATCTGCTCGAGCGTGTTGACGCCCGCGAAAGCGGCCCCCGCCAGCACCATCCAGAGCGCGCCTTCGAGCGGCGCCGCGGGGCGGTTCATGATCGTCCCTATGCCGTTTCGCGGATGACGGCCCAGTCGCCGAGCGGCGCGCGCTCCGAGACCAGGCGGTTGATCGGCGCCGCATCGTCGGCTTGGCCGATCGCCATGCCGCAGAAGATCATCTCTTCCGGCGGCACCTTCAGATAGTCGCGGATGACTTCGTGATAGGGCGCCCACGCTTCCTGCGCGCAGGTCGAAAGGCCGTGTTCGCGGGCAAGCAGCATGACCGACTGCAGGAACATGCCGAGATCGGCCCACTGGCCCTGCTGCATCTGGCGGTCGATGGAGAAGATGAGGCCGACGGGCGCGCCGAAGAAGTCCCAGTTCTTGACGAACTGCGCCAGGCGCCGCGCCTTGTCCTCGCGTGGGATGCCCATCGTCGCATACATCGCCTCGCCGACCTGGTAGCGCCGCGTCTTGTAGGGCTCGGTCAGCTCGGGTGGATAGATGTGATATTCCGGCACGCCGCCGCGCGGATTCTCGGCCATGCGGGCGCGGGTGCGGCGGACCAATTCGTCGCGCGCCGCCCCGATCAGGACATGCACCTTCCAGGGCTGCAGATTGCCGCCCGAGGGCGCGCGCGCCGCGGCCCGAAGAATCGCCTCGAGGGTGGCGCGCGGCACCGGATCGGCGCGAAAGGCGCGGACCGATTTGCGCGTGGCGAGCGCTTCGCTGACGTTCATCGCAGTGCGGCTTTCCCTGGCGATCGCCGCATGATGGCCGCATCGGTAGTGGTCGCGCAAGTTTGCCCCCGCGGCAGGATCGCGGCCGTCGACTCGGCCACGGACGGCAGCGTGAAGCCGCCCCGGATTTTCCTCGCCCGCTTGCGTCCGCGCCGTCCGTCCGGTTGACGTTATCCGTCCTATGTGTCACACTACGAATATGACACTACTCCGCTTCAAGCTGCGGCCCGGCCAGTCGATCTTCGAGCAGGTGCTGTTCGCCGCCAAGAAGGCCTTCATCAGCGGCGAATATGCGCCGGGTCAGGAATTCCCGTCGGTGCGCGGCCTGGCGGCGGAACTGAAGATCCATCCCAACACGGCGCACAAGATCATCCAGCACCTGATCCAGGAACGCTGGCTCGAAGTGCGTCCAGGCATCGGCACTGTGGTCGCCAAGGCGCCCGAGGCCCGCCCCGGCGACCGCAAGCGACTGCTGAGCCAGGAAGTCGAGCAACTGGTGGTCGAGGCCAAGCGCGTCGGGCTCGGCCTGCGCGACGTGGTGGAGGCGATCGGCGAGCAATGGACGAACCTGGACAAGGCGCGCGAGGTCGCACGGCGATGATCGTGACGGCCGAGAACCTGCACAAGAAATTCGGACGCACCGAGGCGCTGAACGGCGCAAGCCTTGCCGTACCGGAGGGCAGCGCCTTCGCGTTGATCGGCGCCAATGGCGCAGGCAAGACGACGACGATCAAGCTGCTGCTGAACGCCATCGCGCCGTCCAAGGGCCGCGCCACGGTGCTGGGCGTCGACAGCCGCAAATTGTCGCCGCACGAACTGGCGCAAATCGGCTACGTCTCCGAAGGCCAGCAACTGCCGCAGGGCCTCAGCGTCGGCGCCTATCTGGACTATCTGCGGCCTTATTATCCCGCCTGGGACGAAGCGCTGGAGGCAGCGTTGTTGGCCCAGTTCGGCCTGCCGCGCGCGCGCAGGATCGGCGCCCTGTCGCACGGCATGCGCATGAAGCTCGCCTTCGCCGCCGCCCTGCCCTATCGGCCCAAGCTCTTCATCCTCGACGAACCGTTCGGCGGCATCGATCCGCTGGTGCGCGACGAACTGATGGCCGGCCTGCTGCAACAGGCCGGCGAGACCACGATCTTCATCTCGTCGCACGATCTGGGCGAAATCGAGGGCATGGTCAGCCATGTCGGCTACCTGGAACGCGGCAAGCTGCTGTTCCAGGAATCGTTCGACGACCTCGGCGCCCGCATCCGCGATGTGCGCGTCACGCTGGAGCGTGCGGTAACGCTGCCGCCAAACCTGCCCGCCGCGTGGCTCAACGTCGCCGCCCAGGGCGCCGTCGTGAGCTTCGTCGACACCCGCTATGCCCCGGCCGAACTCGGCCCGCGGGTGACGGCGGTGCTGGGGGCGTTTCGCCAGATCGACGTCGAGCCGCTCGGTCTGCGCCAGATGTTCACGGCGCTGGCGCGCAGCGCAGCGCAGAGGGGAACCTGAATGGCGTGGCATATCTTCCGGAAGGACCTGCGCCTGTTGTGGCCCTATGTTGCCGGCATCGCCGTGCTGCGCTTCATCCGGGCCGGCGTCACGATCCGGCTCGGCATCTTCGCGGAGCCGCACGCGCTCGCCATGCTGCCCACCTATCTCGGGCTTGCCTGCATGCTGGCGTCGGCGCTTCTGATCGTCCTTGCCGTGCACCAGGACAAGGTGGTCGGCACGCAGCAGGACTGGCTGGCGCGCCCGATCAAGCGGCGCGACCTGCTGCTCGGCAAGCTGCTGTTCGTTGCGCTGGCGATCGAGGGCCCGGTCTTCGTCGCCAGCCTGTGCATCGCACTGAACCACGATCTGCCGCTTGTCGCGGCGCTCGGCGCGGCGCTGGTGGGCGCGTTCTGGGGGCTCGTTTTCAGCCTGCCGATACTGGCGGTCGCGGCGCTGACCGGCACGCTGCTGGAAGCGATCGTCGGCCTCTTCGCGCTTGCGCTGTGCTCCTACCTGCCGCAGTTGCTGATGTCGCTGTCGGAGAATTGGGTGTTCAATTCGCTCACCACGCTTTGGGTCACCTCGGGCCTGAAGAACCTCGTCCTGCTGGGCGGCAGCGCCGTCATCCTGCCACTGCAATATTTCTCGCGCCGGACCGCACGGCTGCGGGCGGCAGCCCTCGCCACGAGCGTTCTCTATGTCGCGGTCGCGCAACTGCCCTGGGCGACCGCCTTCGCGCTGGCGGCGCGGGCGCTGCCCGATCCCGCCTACGCCGATCGCGTGACGATCGCGTTCGATCCGAGCCTCGGCCAGTTCCGCTCGCCCGGCGACAAGCCAGGCCGGGCCGAGCCCTATTTCTTCCTGCCGTTGCGCATCGCGGGCCTGCCGCGCGATGCCATGCTCGACACCGTCCGCAGCCGGCTCACCCTGCTCGATGCCGATGGCCGTCAAGTGTACCAGGGGCCGCCGAAATACGATTTCTTCCAGGAGACCAATCGCGACGGCGGCTTCGGCCTGCGGTTGCGCCCGGCGGCGGCGGATGGCGGCACCGCCCGCCTGCACCAGGTCTTCGACATGCCGCCGACCCTCTACGCCCGCCTCCGGCTGCAGCAGCTGCGCGTGCGGATCGACTACGCGTTTACGCTGCTGCGCCCGGACCGCACGACGGTCATCGCGGCAACCGGCGCCGCCCGGATCGTCGATGGGGTCGGGCCCTGCGCCTCGCGCCGCAGCCCGCTCTACAACAACGAGATCGAGGTCTGGTGCTTTGGCAACGCGCCAGCGCCCAACTGCTTCGTCACCTTCGTCCGCGACCGCAGGAGCGGCCGGCGCGATCCGGACGCGGATCAGTGCTTTCCGGGGTTCGAGCCGCGGTTCCTGCAGCAACCGGACCTGGACAGTCCAGGGCGACAGCTGGTGGTCTACGGCTATCACGAATACGACGACACCGGCGCCCATCCCTTGCGCATCGAAGACGCGGCGGACCACGATCTCGTGCTGACGGCCTATGTGCCGCAGGCCTATTTCACGCGCCGGGTGACGACGCCGCCGATCCGGCTCGCCGATTGGGAAGTCGTCGTCACGCCGCGCCTGCCGCGCAAGACCGTCGAATAACCCAAACTGGGTTGAACGCGGTTCCCGGCCGCGAAATTTACCAATCGTCGGTGCGATTCGATTTTGAGTCAAAAAACAGTTTATGGTGCCAACAGGCGATGCAACGGGACGAAGAATCCCGGCAACCTGTTGGGGCCAAGCATGCGTTGGGTGGGTGTGACGCGCCGGATCGGCGCGTGTGGATTGATCCTGCTCCTGGCAGGCTGCGACGGCATGCTTCTGCCAAGCCAGAGCGAGATCGGCTCCTCGACCTTCACCTCCTACAGTTCGGTGCACGCGGCGTTCGACAAGATCTCTCTGAAGCAAACCGCGCTCAGCGACCTGTCGGGCCTCGGCTTCGATTCGCAGACCACGCCGAACGTCGCGGTGATGTCCTATCTCGACATCGTCGAGCGTTTTATGCCCAACAGCTCGATGGCGTTCGACAAGCTCGATCCGGCGGTGCAGGACTGCATCATGGCGCGCACCGATTGCCAGGGCTACGTCTTCAAGGTCGAACATCACGAATTCCAGCGCAGCGGCAACCTGTTCCTCGACCTGTTCGGCTTCCTGCACACCACCACCGAGACCGGCTGGACCGCCCAGGTCCTGGTGCTGGTGCAGAACGGCCGCGTCACGCACAAGCTGCTGTCGGGCGAGCCCAACGTGCAGATCGTGCGCGACGACATCGAGCCGCTCGGCCCGATGCAAAATCTCGGCGGCATGTTCGCGATCGCCGGCTCCGCCGCGGTCAGGACGATCCACTAGATTTACCGGTTCGCGGCGGCGTCGAGGGCGGCATCCACCTGTGGCCGCAATGCGGCGGTGGCTGCCTCGGTCTTGGCGAGCGCGGCATGGACCGCGGCGGCGTCGCTCTGCGACAACACCGCCTCGCCCTGCGTGAGCAGCGGCGCGGCCTGGGCAAGCGAGGCGGCAAGCGCCTCCAGAATCTGAACGATCAGGGTCAGTGACATCTGGATCTCCTATTTCGCGGTGAGAGTCTTGATCTGGACGAGCAGGGCGTCGGCGCCGGCCACCGCGTCGAGCACGCCCTGCGCGTTGGCGAGCGCGTCCGCCTGGTCGGCGGTGTCGAGCAAGGCGCCGGCCCGGTCGAACAGCGCCTTGGCCGAGGCGGCGTCGACACCGTGCAGCGCGCCGCTCTGCGCCGCCGCCTGCATCGAGACGCCGGCGGCCTGGTAGGCCAGGTGCGCGACGGCGAGCGCCTTCTCGGCATCGACCAGCGCCGGTCCCTGCACGAGGCCGTGGCCGGACGACAGCGCGGCGATGGTCTGACAGCCGCCGAGCAGGGCGGCCGCGGCCATGACGGCAATGAGTTGCTTGCGCATGGTCATTGCCCCGCCGCCGTGGTGGCGATGCCATGGCGCAAGGTCATGGCGAGGAGCGCGGGCACGGCGACGTTGAGCGCCGCGACCAGCGTCAGGTCGCCGTCGAGCCAGCCGGCGACGGCCCCGAGCGCGGTCAGCGCGCCGACGATGTAGGTCTTGTATCCACTGAGCATGGTGATCTCCTGTTTGGGCTGCGGGCAAAACGCGCGCAGCGGCCAGCCGTCCGCCGGACGGCTCGCCGCTGCGTGTGGTGCGGAAGATGTGAAGGCGCGTGCGCCGCGCTAGCCGGTGCGGTACCAGGCGGTGTTGGCGGCGCGGTAGACGTATTCGGCGAAGCCGTTGGCGGCGAGTGTCGTCAACGCGCCGTTGAGCGTCTGGCCGGTGTTGGGCGCGTGGGTAAGCGCCGTGATCGCCCTGGTCGAGGCGAGGCGCAGGACCTGACCGTCCTTCGGCGCCGCCGGCATGGTGAGCGTGCCCGTCGCCAGCGTGCCGGCCGGATCGAGCAGCAGCCGTCCGGCGGCATTGGCGACAGTGATGCTGAAACCGGTCGCCGGCGTCTGATACGAATAGGACAGGTCGACATAGGCGCCGGTGGGCTGGATGCGGCCGTCGCCGAAGAAGCTGAAGGTCAGCGCCGTCGTGATCGTGCCGTTGGCCACCAGCCGCACGTCCATGCGCGAGCCGGAGCTGGTGCCGGTGACCCAGTTCTCGTCGGCGTAGAAGCCGAAATTGCCGCCATTGCGCCAGGCGGCGCCGTCATGGCCCTGGCCGGCGAAGGTCATGATCTGATCGCCGGAGGCGAGCGCCGCGGGCGCGGCATAGCTGTTGTTGGCCCGGCGGCCGGTGAACTGGCTGGTCGATGCCACCGCGTCGATCAGGATGGCGCGCGAGATCGTGCCGCTGCCGACCAGATGCAAGCCGATGGTGGCGCCGACCGCGGGCGCAGTGGAGCCCGAGCCGTTGAGCGTCAGGAGCTTGGCGCTGTCGCTCCAGGCCAGCGCGGCGGCGTCCTGCGCCAGCGCGCCGCCGGTGGCGCCGCCGAACGGAACCGCACCGGCGGCGAGACCCTGGTTGATGGTGGCGATGCCGGTGGCGCCGGCGACGACGATGCTTTCGCTCCAGGCAGAGCCGTCGGGCGAGACCTTGAAATGGAAATCGTCGTCGCCGGTGAGACCGATCTCGGCACGGCCGGAATAATCGGTCTGGTAGAGCAGCGAAGCGGTGTCTCCGGCCGCATGCTTGTTGAGCTTGGCCTGCACGCCATTGCCGACATTATCGAATAGGATGGCGGCAGACTTGGTCGCGAGCTTGTTGGTCGCATCGGCAGTGGTGTTGACGCCGAGCAGCGGCACGTTCTGCAAGGTAAGGATGCTGGCGTAATCCAGCCAGGCGCTGCCATTGTAGACGATCAGCCTGGTCTCATCGACGACATAGGCGGCCAGGCCGGTGAACGGCGCGTAGAAGCGCCAGGCGCCGTCGCTGGCGAAGGCGAGAAAACCATCCTTGCCCGTCCAGGCGCCGGTCGCGGTCGCGTGCACCAGATAGGTGTCGCCGTCGGCGGGCGAGGACGGCGGCGCGCTGAGGTCGCGGTCGAGCAGCCGCGCGAACAGCAGGGCGTCGAGCTGCAGCAGCGCTTCGTTGTGCGTGACATGTTTCTGCGCCTGCGCCGCGGCGAGCAGCGGCAGCGCGGTGCGGGGTGTGGTGGATTCGGTCATCGATATGTCCTTTCTTTTCCCGCTGTTGCGGGAGGAAAATCAGAACGTCGCCCCAACGCCGCGCCCGAAGGCGGCGGAGAGTTGATAGACGACGAAACGGAACGGCGACGGCAGGCCGCCGGGGAAGTCGGCGGCGATCTCTGCCGCGGTGTAGGTGACGGACGGCGACGCGGCGGCGAGCGTCCGCACCACGGCGCCGAAGCCATCCAGGATGTCGACGTCGTAGGCTTCGCTTTCCTCGCCGAGCGGTACCTCGGTCTGGTCCCAATTGTCGCCGCCGATGCGGGTGCGGCGGATCCAGCTGAGCACCAGGTCGCTGCCAGACATGGCGGCGGCGAGATGCACCGGCGACAAGGGACGCAGGCCGATGGCGGCGAATTGCACGCTCGCAACCTGCCATGACGGATCGGACAGCGGCTTGCCGGGCGGGCCCCAGGCGTAATTGAACGGCAGCGTCGCCTCGTTCTGCTGCAGATCGAGCTGCGCCGGCGCGCCGTCGAGCAGCACCACGCGGGCGCCGGCGGCGACGGGATCGCGCATTGCGCTCTCGCTGCCGGCCTGGCCGCGGAGCAGGCGCGTCAGGGTCCATTCGTTCGGCGCGGTGAGTTCGGCGGCGGCGAATTGGAGCACTTCCCAGGCGCCGTCGGCGTTCTGCAGCGCCAGCGCGTTGGCGCCGCCGAGCACGGTGAGATCGTCCGCCGCGCCGAGCGTGCCGCCGGAGAGACGCAGGCGCAGCGCATTGACCTCGTCCCAGCGCCAGATGGGGCCGGAATAGAAATCGGCGGTGGTGCGTCCCAGCGTGGCAGCCCGCGCGAGCAGGCGGCTCAGTACGAAATTGGCATCGCCGGCGCTGCGCAGCACCGGCAGGCTGCCCGGCCACGGCGCGGCGAAGGCGGCGGCGGTCGGCGCCCACGGCACCTCCTTGCCGGTGAGCAGCGGCAGGTCGAGGAAGACCAGCAGCGCCCGCCCCGGCAGCGAAAGATTTTGCGCCTGGCCGGGGCTGCGCGACGGGCCGGTGAGCGGCTCATAAAGCGACGGATCGGTGGCGACCGCCTCGACGGCGCGGGCGCCGGCGTCGTCGATCCCGGTCAGGCGCAGGCGATGGGCGCGGCCGCCGAGCGTCAGCACGACCTCGTCGGCGACGTCGCGCGCCAGATGCGACGGCGGCAGCGCGAAACTTGCCGTCTCGCGCATCACCCAGGCGTCCTGCAGCAGGCGTTCGCCGATGCCGATGGCCTGGCCCTGATCCATCACGATGGGCAGGGTCGAGGTCGCGACGCGGTCCGAGAGCACCGTGGTGCGGCGCGCCTCGGCGCTGGCCTGACGGTAATCGGCATCGGCGTCGACATAGGAAATGCGCGACGCGGTCGGCAGGTCGGTCTCCTGGGCGCGGACCAGCGCGACGCCGAAGCCGGGATCGCCGTCCGGCAGCGCGAGATCGTCGGCGCCGAGCGCAGCGGCGCGCGGCTGGCCGCGCATCGCGAAGCGGATGACGCCCTGGCTCTCGACGGCGTCGAAATGGAACGCGACCGAGAGCGGATCGAGCGCGTCGCGGGCGCTCATCGTGTCGGTGACGGCGAAGCCGGTGACGAGGCCGGTAAGACCGCTCGTGTCGGTCTCGGCGAAATTCGAGTCGGCGCAGATCGCATCGACCAGGCCGGGCAGAAGCACGGCGCCGAGGCGGCCGTTCAGCCAATGGCCGAGCCGCCAATTGGCCACGTCGCCCCAGACGTCGGCGCGCGCCGGGAAGAACGGATAGGGCCGCGCGTCCCAGCACCACACATAGATATTGGCGGTGTCGACCATGCGGCCGCTGTAATGCGCCGAAGCCGGGTTGTTGGCGGCGTCGCCCCAGAAAGCGAAGTGCGTCTCGAGGACGCGGCGCTGGATCAGGTCGTCGCGCTCGCTGTTGGAAAAATAAGGCACGGCGCTCTCGGCGGATTTGGGATCGAAGAAGACGTTGGGCTGGTTGGCGCCCTTGTCGACCGCGGGGCAGCCGAGTTCGGTGAACCAGATGGGCTTTGCCTGCGGCGTCCAGGCGGTGGGCGAGAGGCTTTCGGTGCCGCCGGGGCGGTCGTAATGCGCGTTGCTCCACCAGTTCCACAGGTCCTTGGGAGCCCAGACCCAGGGCTTGCCGAGACCATCGGTGATCGGGGTGCGGGTCTGCGCCGCGCGGTCGGCGTCCGACGCGTAATACCAGTCGTAATCCTCGCCACCCCGGATGTTGGCCGCGAGGTAGGCGCGGTCGTAGATCGCCGTCGGGCCGTCCGGCGCATAGTCCAATTGCGCCGTGCCATCGCGCCAATCGGCGAGCGGCAGGTAATTGTCGATGCCGACGAAGTCGATATTGGCGTCGGACCATAAGGGATCCAGATTGAACAGCAGCGCGGCGCCGCCGATCTGATGGTTTGCGTATTCGCTCCAGTCGGCGGCGTAGCCGAGCCTGGTGCCGCTGCCGAGGATGGCGCGGATGTCGGCCGCGAGGGTCTTGAGCGCCGCGACGGCGGGATAATGCGTGGCGCTGTCGCGCACGCGGGTCAGGCCGCGCAGCTCGCTGCCGATGAGGAAGGCGTCGACGCCGCCGGCCGCGGCGCAGAGCAGAGCGTAGTGCAGCACCATGCGGCGAAAGCCCCAATCGCTGCCGCCGCTCCACGCCACGCTGGTGCCGTCGACCGTGAAATCGGTCGCCGCCGCGCTGCCGAAGAAGGCGCTCACCTGCGTCGCGGCGGCGGCGGTCTGATCGGGCGACAAGGCGACACCGGGCGCCGGCGCGCAGGTGATGCGGCCGCGCCAGGGGTAGGCCGGCTGGCCTGCCGCGCCGCTGTAAGGATCGGTGAGCACATTGCCGGGCGCGATGTCCATGAAGACGAACGGGCAGAACAGCACGCGCAGGCCGCGCGCTTTCAGATTCTGGATCGCGCTGACGATCGCAGCGTCGGAGGGCGTGCCGCCATAGGCCGGGCGGCCGCCCAGCTGGCTGACGAGATGGGCCGCGGCGCGGGCCACGCCATCGACGCTCCAGGTCTCGGGATAGGTCGTCTTGGCAGCGGCCTCGACGCCGGGCCGGATCGTGCAATTGCCGGCGCGCAAATCGCTGCCGAACCAGCCGGTGACCAGCGAGACCGCGCCGAGATTGGGCGCCAGCGCCGTGAGCTCGTCGAGCGAGGCGTCGATGTCGGCGCTGCCGGCGGCGTTGTGGGCGTTTTCCGGCAGCGTCGTGCCCTCGCCGTCGTCGTCACTGACGACCGTGCCGTCATAGACGAACTCGCCGGCACCGGGGATCAAAGCGACGCCACTCAGGCGATTTTCCAGCGCATCGGGATCCTCCGCGCCGAGATTGTGGAAGACCTCGAACTGGAATTGCGGGATGCGATTGGCGAAATCGGCGAGCGGCAGGTCTTCGAACACGATATAGGCGAGGCCGCGGAAGGCCGGCGCGTTGTCCGCGCCCTCGATGTCGGCGATCAGGGGATCGGGCAGCTGCGTCTCGTCGCCGCTATGCAGGCGCGTGGTGTAGGCCGAGATGTCGACCAGATTGCCGTCGGCCCAGACGCGGCCGATGCGCGTCGCGGCGGCGGCGAGGCCGACCGCGAAGGAGATCGAATAGGTGTAGTCGGTCTCGGTGACGGTGGTGCGGCCAAAGCCCTTGCCGCCGCTGCTCTGGTTGGAGGTCGTGGCGGTTTCCTTGTAACGGCTGGCCCAGATCAGCTGGCCGGCGACGCGGACGCGGCCATAGAGGCGGACGATCGGCGCACCTTCGGTCGAAGCCTGGATGGCGGTGTCGCTGAGGCGCGGGCCGGTGCGGCGGCTGTGCGAACCGGGCGCGAGGGCGGCGTCGATCTCGCTGCCGACAAAGGCACCGAGCGCGCCGCCGATCTGCGCGCCCGTGACGGTGGCGCCGAGCAGCGACAGGCCGCCGCCGAACAGCGACGTGCCGAGACCGGCGCCGACGACGCCGAGGACGAGAGAGGCCATGGTGGTGTTCCTTCGCCTCGCCGCAAGCGGCGAGAAAAGTCGTTTGACGCGCGGTGCCGCGCAAGGCGCGGAGGTTTCCGCGCCTCCCGCGACTACGCGTGAGCGTTGGTTGACGGCAGCGGTCCGGCCGCGGAAGCGGCTACGGTTTCACGCCTTGCGCGGCGTAGGAGTCGGCGATCTTCGCGTCGAGCGCCGTCGCAGCCGCGACGTCGGCGCTGCCGCCGGCGATGTTGCCGCTTTTGAGTTTCGCGACGCCCCGGACATAGAGCGCGGCGGCGTTCTTCGGCTGGCCGGCCAGCACCGCGTCGTATTCGGCGACGGCGTCGCCATAGCGGCCCATGTGGAAATAGACCTGGCCGCGATTCTGCCGCGCCTCGAGGAATTTCGGGTTCAGCGCCAGCGCCTTGTCGATGTCGGCCAGCGCCAGATCGAAGCGGCCGAGCGCCAGATAGGAGGCGCCGCGATTGTTGAACAGCTCCGGATCGTTGGGCTCGAACTTCAGATAGGCATCGTAGTCCGCCAGGGCGCTGTCGTTCTGGCCGAGCTCGGCATAGGCCTTGCCGCGTGCGAAATAGCCGAGCGCGAAGTCGGGCTGGCGCTCGACCGCCTTGGCGTAATAGCCGAGCGCCCGCGCCGGCTGGCCATCGGCATCGTAGAGACTACCGAGATTGACCCAGGCGAGGCCGTATTCGGGCATCAGCGTGGTGGCCTGGGTGTAGTCGAAGGCGGCATGCTCGAAATCTCCGCGCACCTGATAGGCAACGCCGCGGTTGAGGAAGCTGACGGCGAGATCGTGATCCTTCTGCTTGCCGTTCTTGATCATCCAGGTGCAGGCGGTGATCTGCAGGTCGCCAGTGCCATGGGCACAGGTCTGGAAAAATTGCTCGGTCTGGGCAAAGGCCGGCGACGCCAGTGCGGCAAGCGCGGCTGCGGTGAGAATGAGCAGTCTGGTGTTCATGGACGCCTCCATCGGACGACTAGCATAGCGCGGTTAGAGCCGAAAAGCGTAGGCCAGCTTGGCGCGCCAGAACGGCCCGAACGGTTCCTCGGCGACGCGGCGGTTCTGGCGGGCGTGGATGATGGTGATCACCCCGTCCTTATTCAAATTCGATACGCTATCGCTGCGCTGCTTCAGCGCTAGAATCCCGCAATGTTTCGCCGGGCCGCCGCGGACCATGCGGAACAGGGCGATGTCGCCGGGCGCGAGATCGGCGCGGTCGATCTCGGTTAGGTGCCGTGACAGCGCCTTATATAATGTCTCCTGGCCCGTGGCCTCGGCCCAGTCGGGTGCGTAGGCCGGCGGCGCCTCGGCGTCCTCGCCATGCAGTTCGCGCCAGACGCCGCGCAGCAGGCCGAGACAGTCGCAGCCGGCGCCGCGGACACTCGCCTGGTGGACATAAGGTGTACCGATCCAGCGCCGCGCGAGGGTGACGATGTCAGTTTCCATAGCGGCTGCCTCCATCGAGGATTTGCGACGCGGCCGGCGCCGACAGCACGGCGTCATTGCCGGGCATGTAGGGAAAGCCGCGAAAATTGATGCCGTTGGCGAACTTCGCCTTGCAGGTCGTAAACTGCTTGTCGCAGCCGGCGATCAGCGTGACCGCATCGCCAGGCGCCACCGCCTCGCTCATCGCCTGCCACAATTCGATCGAGCCGAGCACGCCGTGACGCTTGATTTCCATCGCACGGCCGGCATTGGCGCCGGTGGTAAACGTCAGCTTGCCGCCGCCGAACCAGCCGACGGCATAGGTGTCGAGACCGACGACCGCGAAGCGCCGCGCGTCGATCACCGTGCCGACTGTGCCGCCCGCCGTGAACGCCGAAGACGAGATGTCCTTGCCGCAGCGTGCGTCGCCGAGATCGGCGTCGCAGGAATAGCCATAGGCGCGGCCGACCGGCTGGTTGAGGCGGTGCGCCAGGCCGCGCACCTCGGCGCTGAAGCCGGTCGCACCGCGCCTCACCTCGCCGAGACTGCCCTTGCGCAGCAAAACGCGCTGCGCCGCCGCCGCCCAGTTGACGCGCCAGATCTCGATGGCCGCGTCGTCGTAGAGGCCCGCCGCGAGATCGGCTTCGTTGAGCGTCGCAGAGCTCAGCGCCCCCAGCACGGTGAGATTGTCGACCGCGAGGCCAGTAGAGGACTGCACCTCGCTGGCGGTGAAGCCGCTGACGGCTTCATAGGCGAGGCCGTCGAAGCTCAGCGGCGCATCGTGATCGGTGAAGCCCTGCAGCACGCCGTCGCGGCGCAGGATCCGCCAGCACCAGCACAGCGTGGTGGTGCCGGAGTCGAGATGGGCCTGCAGCCCGTCGGGGAAGGTTTTCATAGCTTGACCTCGACCAGCGGGATGTTGGGAAGCTCGCCGGCGGCGAAATTGGCGAGGTTGACGGCGAGCGTGTCGGTGTCGAAGCGCACCGGCGTGTCGAATTCGAAACCGGCGGTGAGCGCTGCGCCGGTCGCGGGCGCCGCCGTGAAGGTGACGAGGCCGGTCGTGGTGTCGACGCTGAAGCCCGTGATGTGCTCGCTGCCGGCGATAGCGAGGCGCAGCGTGCCGGCGACCGGCTTGGCGATGGTGCGCGTCCAGCTGGCGGGACCGGAGGCATAGGTCTTGCTCAGCTGGAACGCGGTGGTGTGACCGTCGCCAGTGCCGAGCGCCTGGTCGAGCGGCGAGACCGCGGCGCCGGGCGCACAGGACTTGAAATCGCTCCAGTCCTTGAAGCGAAAGCCGGCGAGGCGGCCGAGGCGCGCCTCGAAAAAGGCGATGACGGCATGCAGCTCGTCGAGCGAACGCACGCCATAGCCGGCGTCGTAGCGGCGGCGCGAACCGGCCCACACCGCGTTGCGCTCCTCGAAGCCGGAGCCGAGCGTGACGATCTCGGTCTTGCGCTCGGGCCCGCCGGTGGAGTGGAAGGCGACGGCGGTCGGGAAACGGATTTCGTGGAACATGGTCAGAGATTCCTCTGTCCGCGCGCCAGGGCGCGGCTCAGCATGGCGGCGATCTGCGATTGCGATTTCAGGAAGCTCGGCGCGTCCGGCGTCTGGACGTTGAGCGTGATGGCGGCGCCGCCGAGGGCGCTGTTGGGAGCGATGGCGCCGGCGGCGCCGGGCGTGAAGAGCTCCGGCCCCTGTTCGCCGACGAGATAGGGCGTGCCGGCATCGACCGGGCCGCCGGCGGCGCGCGCCCCGCCGATGGGCAGCAGCGAGCCCGCGATCTGCGTCAGCACGCTCTCGATCGGCTTGACGATGAACTGCGTCGTGGCGATGCGGTCGAAATCCGACAGGATCGCGGTGACCAGCGTGTCGAGCGAGGCTTTGCCGGAGAGCACGGCGCGCGCGATGGTGTTCTCCACCGAGGTGAAGCTGCGCGTCACTGCGGTTTCGATGGCGGCGGTGGCGTTCTGCACCGGGCCGCCGACGAAATCGGAAAGCGCGGACGCGGCGGCGCCGAGCGTCTGGTCGAGAGGCGTGTCGGTCATGTTTCAGACTCTTTGGTTGGCGCGCAATCTCGCGATTGCGCTCGGTCCGGGTGTTGCGACAACAGGTGTTCGAACGCGCCGCGGCCGAGCGGCATGGCGCGGCGCTGTGGCGCGGTGAGGACGCGCCATTCGGGCAGCGACAGCGCCCAGAAGGTGCGCGGCGAAAGCTTCAGCGCGACCAGACCGAAACTCAGCCAGTCGCGCCAGCAAAAGGGCCGCCGCCGCCCTCCCCGGACGGCGCCAGGCCCGCGGCGTCGAAGGCGGCGGTGACGGCGGCGACCAGCGTGCCCAGATCGCAGGGCAGGCGCAGCACGTCGGCGGGGCCGAGTTCGTGGCCGCCGCCGCGCAGCAACGCCGCCGCAACGACGGCGAGGTCGGCGGCGCGCACGGTCTTCAGGCGGCTCGCGACCTCGGACAGGTTGGCGAGGCCGAGACCGTCCTCGATCTCGGCGAGCGCGCCGAGGGTGAGCAGCAGGCGGTATTGTCGGCCGCCGGTTTCCAGTGCGGCTTCGCCTCTAATCCTGTTCATGGTAGTTCTCTTTCGAAGTTCGGCGCGAGCGTTGAGATGCGTGGCAAATATTGGCTTCTCTTCGTTTTCTACGCTGGGTTTTTGTTTTGTGTATTCGGAGCGTTCGCTGGCTTGGCCTGGTTGGTCGGCGCATGGCGCGCCGTCACTGAAGCCGGGTGGACCCTTTCCCTGATGGTCGGCCTTTCCATTTTCTTCAGCCTGATATTGATCGCAGCCGAAATGTGCGACGCGCGAAGAAAAGATAGAACCTAAAGCGCCGCGAAGATCAGCGCGCCGGCGCTGGCGAGCGAGAGCGAGAGTTTCAGCTCGCCGTCGTAAGGGCCGTCATAACTCAGCGCGGTGAGCTTGAAGGGGCCGGTGACGGTGCCGAAGCTCGGGATCACGACCTGGAAATTGCCGCAGGCCTGGTTGAAGAAGGCGCTGCGCAGGCTGGCATCCGAGGCCGCGTCCTTGAAGACGCCCGAGCCGGAGAGCGACGCGGTCTTGACGCCGCCGCCGGCCAGCAGCTCGCGCCACTGGTCGGCGGAGTCGGCGCTGGTGACGTCGATGGTCTGGGCGTTGAACGCCAGCGTCGTGGCGCGCAGCCCGGCGACGGTGGTGAACACTTCCGGCGAGGCGCCGTCGCCGAGCTTGATGAGCAGGTCTTTGCCTTTTTGGGCGGACATGAAAGTTTCTCCTTCAAAAAATCGTCACGTTTGCGGTTCCAGAACCGCTCGGAATTTCAGCTGCGCGTGCACGGTTTCGCCGTCGGATTCGCGCGACGAGTCGCTTTCCAGCCAGCGCAGGTCGATCAGCGTCTGGCCGTCGATGACGAGTTCGGCGCCGTTGAGCGCCGCGATCACCGCTTCGGCGGCGAGGCGCGTCTCGCGGCGGCCGGCGGCGCGCGACCAGATGTGGATGGTCAGCGCATGGGCGCTGCCCGGTTCGGTCGCGGTGCTCCAGTCGCTCTCCTTGTCGTCGCCGATGACGATGTAGGGAAATGCCGTGCCGCGCGGCACGGCGTCGAACAGGCGCGGCGGATCGCCGACGGCGTCCAGGACGGCGCTGTCGGCGGTGAGCGTGGCGAAGATCGCCTGCTGCAGGGCCCAGCTTGCGGCGCTCATGGCAGTTCCTCGCATTGCAGAATGAGATAGGAGGCGTGGCTGCCGGGATCGAGCACGCCGTGGAGGCGGAACAGGCGCGCGCCGACCTGCAGGCGCTGGCCGGCGGCGAGATCGCTGCGGCGGCGCAGCACGATGCGGTGGCGAACACGCGACTCCAGATGATCGGCATTGGCCGTGTCGGTGGCCGAGAGCGCCTCGATGCCGATCCAGACGGTGGCGAAGGCGGTCCAGCTTTCGGCGAAACCGCCGCCGCCATCGGGCGCAAGCGTGAGCGCCAAGAGCGTGGCGCGCTGGTTCAGTTCTGAGAGCATGGCAAATTCCTTCACCACGGCGCGCAGCGGCGCGTCATGGCGTCTTGTGTCGAACGGTTGGCGGCAGGGGCGGCCGGAGCCGCTATGGGATCAGGGCGGCGGACCGACGCTGCAGGGGCCGGGCGTCCCGCCCCGGTCGGCGAAGGACGAGAGCGCGGACACGTCCGCGAAGGTGACGCCCTGCGTTTCGGTCTCGAATTGCGCCGCGGCGGGCAGGCTTCCGACCGCCGCCTGGCACATCATCCGCGCCAGCCGCGGCGTATCGGGGATCGCATCGTAAAAGCCGTAGATCGACCAGACGTGACGGTCGGCGGTACGTCCCGCGAGCATGTAGACCACGTCCGCCGGGTCGACTCGGGTCAGGCTGGGGGCACCGGCGGTTCTGCTGACGACGAAGCCGCTCACCAGTCGGCTTGCGGCGGCGGGCCGCAACGTGGTGGCCAGGATGGCTTCGAAATTCTCTCCCGCGGTCCTGGGCCACGCGCTCATGTCGTCGGCGCGAACCACGAAGCGCAATGTCCCGATCGAGACCGATGCCGCGGCACAGCGTGGGTCGTCGACCTTGAGGCCAAGGTGGTGGTTTTTCATCTCGCGCGTCATGCCGACGATGATGGTCATGCTCAGTGCCTGTCCGGAATTCGCGTCGGTGACTGCAAAAGACAAGGGCTTGGCGGCGGTCGAGCCGGCCGTGCCGCAATCCTCGGCCGCGGCCGCCAGGGGAAGCGGGGCGAAGAGCAATGCCAGGACGAAGTATCGGATGCTTTTCATTGTCGGGGTTCCCACGGCCGCCAGCCGAAGCAGCGGACCATAAAGTCGCGGCGCAGAGCAAGGGATCAGAGCTTGAGCATTCGATACGGCGCCAGCAGTGCCAGGCAATCGCGCGGCAGTTCGGCGGGCGCTTCGCCGCGATTCTCGTAGAGAAAGGCGACGAGCGCGAGGATCGCTTCGGCGAGCGGCGACGGCACCGCGGCCGCGAGGCTGCCATAGCCGGACGTGAAGGCGACGGCGACGGCGTTGACGCGGCGCAAATTCGTGGGCGGCGAGACATTGGCGTTGAGCGCCACGCGCGACGACGCCGTATCGACGAGATAGCAGCCCGGATCGAGCACGTGCGGCGTGTCGTCGGGCGCGTAGACGGTGAGCGCCGTCACCGCCTGCAGCGGCGGCAGCGGCACGGCGACGATCCCGTCGCACGGCCAGGCGTCGAGCCACAGGATCCAGCTCTGCGTCATCAGGGCGCGGCCGGTGTGCCATTCGGCGCGGGCCCGCGCGGCGGCGATCAGCGCCGAGATCAGCGTGTCGTCGTCGGCGGTGTCGACTTTCAGATGCGCCTTGGCCTGGGTCAGCGTGACGAGCTCGATGGCGGGCGGCGTGATGAGTGTGAGAGGCATGGGAGATCCTGGCGAATTGCGGGTAGCGAGCAGGACAAAGCGAGTAGCGAGTAGCGAATAGCGAGTAGGGACAAGCCCTATTCGCCATTCGCTATTTCGCCATTCGTCAGCTGACGGCGAACTTCATCAGCTTGATCGCTTCGAAGTTCTGCACGCCGCCGCCGACGCGCTTGGTGGTGTAGAACAGCACATAGGGCTTGGCCGAATAGGGATCGCGCAAGGTGCGGATGCCGACGCGGTCGACGACAAGATAGCCGCGCGCGAAATCGCCGAAGGCGATCGAGTACGAGCCCGACGCGATGTCCGGCATGTCCTCGGCCTCGGCCACCGGATAGCCCAGCAGCGTCGGCGGCTGGCCGGCGCTGGCGCCGGGCGACCAGATGTAGTTGCCGGTCGAGTCCTTGAACCTGCGCACGACGCTTTCGGTCTTGCGGTTCATCACCCAGGTGCCGTTGGCGCGATAGGCCTGTTTCGGCGCATAGGCGAGGCTCACCAGCGTGTCGGTCGGGTTGGACGACGCGAACGCGCCGTCGGCGCCCGACGCGACATAGCCGAGCTTAGTCCAGGCCCAGGAGGCATCGGCGACGATGGTCTCGCTGAGGAAGCCCTTGGGCTGGGTCGTGCCGTTGCCGGAGACGAAGGCGGCGCCTTCCTGCTCGGCAAAGACGATCTGGACCTCGCCGGCCAGCCATTGCTCGATGTCGACGGCGCTGTCGTCGAGCAGGGTCGGCGTCGCGGCCGGCATGGCGTAGAGCTCCATCGCCGGGAAGTCGATCACCGCCAGCGTCGGCGTACCGGTCTGCGGCCGCGCGTCGGTCTCGGCGACCCAGCCGGTGGCGGCGCCGGCCGTGGCGATGGGCTTGCGATAGACGTTGCCGCCGATCTGGCGCACCGTGGCGATGGCGCGGATCGGCGAGGCCTTGGCCAGCACGCGGTCGATGGTGGTCTCGATCTCCAGCGGCACGGTGTAGCCGCCGTCGGCATTGCTGCCGGCCGAGAGCGCCTTCAGCTCCAGCGCGTCGACGCCGGCCGCGTCGCCCTTGCGGACATAGCGGTCGAAGGCGGCTTTGCGCTCGACGGCATCGCGGTCGGGCGCCGCCTTGCGCTCGCCCGAGAGCGCCGGGCGGGCGGCGGCGAGCGTCAGTTCGTCGAGGACGCGCTTCTGCTCGTCGAGCGCCTTGTCGATGCGCGCGACCTTGTCGTCGGCGACGACGTCGGCCGAGCGGCGTTCGAGGGCGCCGAGACGCGCGTCATTGGCGTCCTTGAAGCTTTCGAAGGCGCGCAGGAAATCGTCGAACGCGTCCTTGATCTCCGGCGTCGCGGCTTTGGTTTCGTAGTCCATGTGGTCTTTCTCCTTGGTGATGAGGGGGCGAATAGCGAGTAGCGAATAGCGAGTAGGGACATCCCTATTCGCTACTCGCCATTCGCTATTCGCTTCGTTGCGGAACGGATGACATTCGAGAGGGTCTCCTTCTTCCCGATCCCCGTGACCTCGCTGCCGGCGAGCAGGGGGAAGGTGACGACGGAGATCTCCCACAGGTCGATCTCCAGGAGCGTGCGGACGCCGCTGCGCGCGTCGCGCCTGGCCTGCACGGCGCGAAAGCCGATCGACAGGCCGTCGAGCGCGCCTTGCGCGATCAGGGCGCCGACCTCGGCGGCGCGTTCGACGCCCTCGGCGAGGCGGCCGCGAACGACAAGGCCGCGCGAATCCTCGCGGATCTCCTCCCAGACGCCGATCGGCTCATGCGCGAAATGCTGGTAGAGCATGCGCACGCGCGCCGGCGGGCGCTTCTTCAGCGAACGGGTGAACGCCCCGGGCGCGACGATGTCGCCCGCCCCGTCGGCCACGTGGAAGAGCGAGGCGTAGCCTTCGAACTCATCGCGGCCGAGCGCTTCGATCAGCGCAGGCGTAGTGGTGCGCGCGAGGCGGGGCCTCACGTGTCGGATGACGGTCATGTGTGGGTCTCCACCCGCCCTCAGGGAGAGGGCGCGTTTTTGTCCAGTTTGTTCTCGATGCGGTCGAGCGTCTGCTTCATCGCGGCGACCTGGTCTTCGAGCACGGCGACCTGCTCGATGGCGGCCTGGTCGCGCGACACGGTGCGCTCGAGGTCGGCGATGCGCTCGGCCGCCGAGCCGGCCCAGAACAGCGCGCCGGCGGTCTGCAACAAAAAAGCCGCCACGAGGGCGGCCGGGATTTTCTTGTCCAGCGCGGGCTGGATACGTTCGGTGAGGGTCATGGCTTGTCCGTGGAGTCTCCCTCGCCCCCGCGAAGCGGGGGAGAGGGCCGGGGTGAGGGGGTGCTCAACGCATGCAATACCGTCGCCAGCACCACATCGAAATTTCCGCCCAGGTATTCGTTCTTGAAGCGGAGAACCTCATAGCCCTGGATCCGAAGGAACGCATCGCGCGCGGAATCGTAGCCTTGCCTGTCGTCATGCAGCTTGCCGTCCAACTCCACAATAAGCTTGCGTTCGACGCACACGAAATCGGCGATGTACGGGTCTATCAGATATTGCCGCTTGAATTTGTAGCCGCCCAGTTTTCGGTTGCGGACTGCGGACCAGAAGAGCTCTTCCATGGCGACCGGTTCATGCCGCATTTCGCGTGCGCGCGACCGGTTCGTCGACCGCGATTTGCGTTCGGACATTCTCCTGGATGTCACCATCCCCCTCACCCCGGCCCTCTCCCCCACTGTGTGGGGGAGAGGGAGACGTATACAGCATGTCATGGCGCAACATCCCCCGCCCTGGTCGGTCCATAGCCCGCGGCGGCGCGTTTTTCGTCCTGGGTGAGGAACGTCGCCTGGTTGAGGCGGTCCCAGACGCTTTCGCGCTCCACCGCCAGCGCATCGACGCTGTCGGCGTCGTAGGAGAGGCGCAGGCCCGTGCCGAAGCGCGGCCCGAGCCAGCGCGTCAACCCGCTGGCGGTGCGCGCCACCAGCGGCAGCACGGTCTGGCGCCAGAAATTCAGATTGGCCTCGGCATAGTTCGAATAGGTGTTGTCGCCCGGGATGCCGAGCAGCATCGGCGGCACCCCGAAGGCCAGTGCGATCTCGCGCGCCGCGACGTCACGGGTGTTGGAGAAATCCATGTCGGCCGGCGTGTAGCTCATCGACTTCCAGTCGAGGCCGCCCTCCAGCACCATCGGCCGCCCGGCATTGCCGGCGCCCTGATAGGCGTCTTCGAGCTCGCGTTTGAGGCGCGCGAACTGGTCGTCGGTCAGGCCCGGCGCGCCGTCGGGGCCGCTATAGACCAGCGCGCCGGACGGCCGCGCCGCGTTGTCGAGCAGCGCCTTGGTCCATTGCGCGCCGGCATTGTGGACCTCGATGGCGGTGGCGGCGGCCTCGACCGGCGACAGGCCGTAATAGTCGTCGAGCGGGTGGAACAGCGTGGTGTGCAGCACGGGCAGGAAACCCGTTACGGCCTCGCGCGCGATGCGCGTGGTGCGGCCGTCGACCGTGTAGTCGTAGGCGGCAGGCCAGCCGCGCGGACCCGGCACCACCGCGACGCGGTCGGGACGCAGCGTGTAGAGCGCGCGCACCGCGCCGCCGGCGGAGGCGGCCTCGACATAGGCATTGCCGGCGCATTGCAGGAAGGAATACCAGCGCGCGAAAAAGGTGGCGCCGTCCTCCTCGGGGTTGGGGCGGGCGAGCAGCGCCAGCAGTGGATGCTCGGCGAGCTCGGCGGCGCCGTCATAGAGCAGGAACGGCACCGAGGCGGCGCTCTCGGCGATCATGCGCACGCAGCGATAGACGATCGCATTGGACAGCACGCCCTCGCGGGCGAGCGAGGCGTAGTTGCGCGGCGCCCAGCGCGCCCGCGCGCCGAGCGACAGGGCGATGAGGGGCGCGGATTTCTGCTGGGGTGGTTGGCGGCGGAGGAATTCGAACATGGTTTTTCCTTTCACCTCTCCCGTGTGGGAGGCGATTACAGCTTGGTGATCTTCGGATTGCCCTTGCGCACCGCCGGAAACAGATGCGCCAGGGCCCAGACCAGGGCGTCGAGGCGGTCGGGGCTCGCGCCGCTGCCGTCGTACTGGCACATCTGGTCCTCGAGCTCGGGCAGCGTGCCGACATGGTGCACGCGGCCGGCCTCGTAGAGCGCGGAGACCGGCGCGGCGCGGATCTTCTTGGCCCGCGTCGCATGCACCAGCGTCACCGGCAGATGCGGCGCGTCGTTGAGCAGCACCGCCTTGACCATGTCGCCGCCCTGGTTGGCTTCGGCGACGACGGCATCGGCCTGGTAATGCTCATAGGCGTCGGCGACGCGCGCCGCCCATTGGCCGGGCGTCAGACCATCGGCCGACAGGTCGGCGAGGATGTAGGCGTCGCCGTCTTTCTCTTCGTTGGACGAATCGCTCGCGCGTCCGGCGACGATTATGCCGCATTCGGCGCCGCCGGCGCTGGCCGGCGGATCGACCGCGACGACGATGCGGGCGAGCGCGGGCGCGGCGCGCACGCGGCCGTCCTCGATCCAGGCCCGGCGCCACAGCGCGGCATCGTTGTCCTCGATCAGCTCGGCGTCGAGCTCCTGGCGGCCGAGCCGCGAGCCGCCATAGCGGCGCTCCATCGTCGCCAGGAAGCCCGGCGCGAGGTTGCGGGCGTTGTCGGCGGTGCGGCTTGTCGTGGTCGCGACGTCGGGCGACGTCATCAGCTCCTCGAGCGCCGCTATGGCGCGCGGCGTGGTGGTGATCGCCATGCGCGGATCGTCGCCGAGGCGCAAGGCCATCAGCGCCATGTCGAGCGCGGCCTGCGGGTCGGCCCATTTGGCGAATTCGTCGGCCCAGATCGCATCGAACTGGTGGCCGCGGATGCCGTCGGGCTCGTCGGCCGAGAGCAGCGTGGCGACGGCGCCGTTCGACCATGTGACGCGATGGTTCGAGGGCTCGAACTGCGCCCCGGCGCTGACCGCCTTGAGACCCGAGACGCCCTCGATCATGACCGCACGCGCGTCGTTGAAGGTGGCGCCGATGAGGCCGATGCGTTGCATGGTGCCGTCGGCCACGCCTTGCGCGACCCATTGGGCGCCGCTACGCGTTTTTCCGGCGCCGCGGCCGCCGAGGAACAGCCAGATGCGCCAGGCGCCTTTCGGCGGAAGCTGCGCCCAGCGGGCGCGATAGATCCAGGCGGTTTCGAGGAAGATCGCTTCGTCATTGGTCAAGACCTTCACGATGGCGCAGTTCTCGGATTCGGGCGACGATTTCGAGGATGCGCGGTTCGAGCCGCGCGCGTGCTTCGTCGGCATTGATTGTTCCTCTGGTGGCGTTGCGCGCGGAACGGTCCGCTTCCATGCGGTTCAGGCGCTCGAGCGTGCGCTGCAGCGAGTCGAGCGTGCGTGCATTGGTGGCGCGCACCGCCGCGTCCTGCCTGTCATGCTGGACCTTGGGCTTGGCGTTCTCGAGCTGCGCGAGCTCGCGTTTCAGTTCGGTGAAAAGTCGATTGACCATGTCATCCATCCAATTGGAGTCGATGTCTTGCGGTTTGACGCCGTGGGCACGCAGCTCGGCAAGCGAGAGCGCCCCATCCGCCAGCGGCGAAGAGGGTTCGTTCATGTTCGGTCATACCTGTGGGGATATACGGGAGATGTGGTCTAGACCGACTCGGTTCAAGGGGTCCGCAGAAGTTTTTTCAAAAAAATTTTCGCGGCACTTATCGACGCGCGAATTGTTTTTTTGCCGCGGCCGGCGCGGAAAAATTTCGCGCGACGCGTCGATAGATTTTTTATTGCACTGCGAAGCGTGAACTTTTGTTTCAACGCAAATAAATTTTGGAACGGCGAGTCGACGTGAAAACGGGTCGTCGCGGGACTGCGAAAATCATCCGCCAAGCATCACCCCGGACGAGGCCTCGTGTCGCGCTGCGCGCGGGCATCGGGCCCCGCCGGGGACGACAGCGGCGACGGGGTCGCGAAGATTAAGGCCGGTTAAGACCTAAAGCCTTGATTGCGCCGCAAATATGGGCGACAGACGCGGGCCATGGCTGGTCGTCCGCTCGACAATATCGCCGAGAATCTCCAGGCGCTGACGGATTTCTTCGTCCGGCGGCGGCGCTTCTTCGCGCCGCTGCTGGCGATCCTGACCGCGGCGATCGCGGTGCCGCTGGCGCTGCTGTTCCTTCTGCCGACGATCCTGTCCTGGTTCGCGCCGCCGCTCGACATGTCCAAGGACCTCTACGCGGTCAACCGCCCGATCGCCTTCACCTTCCTGGACGCGGCCGGCAACGAGGTCGGCCATCGCGGCGCCATCATCGGCAAGCGGCTGACGCTGGAGGAGATGCCCGACTACCTGCCGGCCGCCTTCATCGCCATGGAGGACCGCAATTTCTATTCGCATGGCGGCTTCGATCCGCGCGGCCTGGCGCGCGCGCTGTGGACCAATTTCCGCGCCGGCCACATGGTGCAGGGCGGCTCGACCATCACCCAGCAGACGGTGAAGATCGTGTTCCTCAGCCAGGAGCGCACCCTGCACCGCAAGGTCGAGGAATTGCTCGAGGCCGCGGCGCTGGAGAAGGCGCTGAGCAAGAAGCAGATCCTGGAGCTCTACCTCAACCGCATCTATCTGGGTTCGGGCGCCTATGGCGTCGACGGCGCGGCGCATGTCTATTTCAACAAATCGGCCAAGGACCTGACGCTGCCCGAGGCGGCGATGCTGGCGACGCTGACGCGCGCGCCGTCGGCGTTCTCGCCGCGCCGCGACCTGCCCAAGGCGCAGGCCCGCGCCGCCATCGTGCTGCGCACCATGGTGGAGACCGGCGCGATCACGCAAGCTGAGGCGGATGCGGCGAAGGCCTCGCCGGCGGTGATCGCCGAGCACGCCAGCGGCGACGCCCAGAACTATTACTTCGACACCGCGGCGGACGAGGCGGTGCGCGTGGCGACGCATGACGGCGTGGCGCCGAATGTCGACCTCATCGTGCACACCACGCTGGAGCCGAAAATCCAGGAAGCGGCCCGCGCCTCGGCGGCGCGCGTCATCGCCAAGAGCGGCCCCAAAGTGCATGCCAGCGAGGCCGCCGTGGTGGTGATGCGGCCGGACGGCGCGGTGGTCGCGCTGGTCGGCGGCGTCGACTACAATGAGAGCACCTTCAACCGCGCCACCCAGGCGCATCGCCAGCCGGGCTCGGCCTTCAAGCCGTTCGTCTATCTCGCGGCGCTCGAGAGCGGGCTGACGCCGTGGGACCAGCGCGCCGACGAGCCGGTGAACATCGACGGCTGGACGCCGACCAATTTCGGCGGCCGCTCCTACGGCACGATGACGCTGGCCGACGCGCTGGCGCATTCGGTCAACACCATCACCGCCAACCTGGCGCAGGAGATCGGCGTCGACAACGTGGTGGCGGCGGCGCAACGCTGCGGCATCGTCTCGCCGCTGGCGCAGAACGCCTCGCTGGCGCTGGGCACCTCGGAGGTGACGCCGCTCGAGCTGACGCGCGCCTATGCGGTGTTCGCGGGCGGCGGGCTGGTCGTCTATCCTTATTTCGTCACCGCGGTCGAGGACAATGGCGGCCACCTGCTCTACACGCGCAAAGCCCCCGATCCCGACACCCGCGAGCGCATCGTCGCCAGCCACGTCAACCGCGACCTCGTCGCGATGCTCTATGGCGTGACGACGCACGGCACCGGCATGTCAGCGGCGGTGGCGGGCCACGAGGCCGGCGGCAAGACCGGCACGACGCAGGACTTCCACGATGCCTGGTTCGTCGGCTTCACGGCGGATTATGTCGCCGCGGCCTGGGTCGGCAACGACGATTCGACGCCGATGAAGGGCGTCACCGGCGGCTCGCTGCCGGCGCAGATCTGGCACGCGACGATGACGGTGGCCGAGAAGGGCCTCGCCGCGACGCCGCTCGACAAGTCCGACGTGCAGCCGCCGACCGACGACACCACGATCTTCGGCAGCGGCGAGGCCTATACGCCCGCGACCGGCGACGACGAATCCGGCTCGCAGGGCGGCTATTATGCCGGCGGCGACCGCGGCCAGAACGAGCCGCCGCCGCCAGGCGACGACGGCGCCGGCGGCGAGCACAAGAATTTCTGGGATTGGCTGTTCAACCGCCGCGGCCGCGACGGCCAGGGCCGGCCCACCGAACAGCCGCAGAACGACGGCAACGGCGCGCAAGACAGCGGCCAGGGCGGCGATACGAATTAGCGGCGGCGCCGCTTTTCCCCGGCAGCGCAAAATGCGCTATAACGGCGCCGGGGTCGGGCGCATGCGCACAGTCGTGAAAATTCTCGCCGTCATCGTCGTCGGAACCCTTCTGGGTCTGGCCGCGACGTGGTTCAGCGTGTTTCGCGGCACCATGGCGGGCGGGGTGAGCGATGGGCCGTGGAAGACCTCGCTCTATGCCGGCTCGTCGGCGGGCGGGCCCTATCTGCGCGCCGTGATCGCGGTGCACGGCCTTCTGGCGCTGAACCGGCAGGAGACGATCTACTACACCGCCGCGACCGACAGCGACGGCGCTGCGCTGACCGGCGCCTGCCGCTATGAGATCGCCGGACGCGATCCGCCGACGCGGTGGTGGAGCATCACCGCCTATGGCGCCGACGATTTTCTGATCCCCAATCCGGCGGGACGCTATTCGGTGTCGATGAATTCGGTGGCGCGGCGGGCCGACGGCACGTTCATCATCACCGCGTCCAAGGACGCGGGGGGCGCCATCACCGCGGCGAAGGACGCGGCGGCGGCGAATTGGATTGCGCTCGGCGGCGGGCCGTTCAGCCTGTCGCTGCGGCTCTACAATCCGGCGCCGGCGGTGGCCGCCGATCCGGCGCATGTCGCGCTGCCGACGATCCGCAAGGTGCGCTGCGGATGAGCGCGCTGAGGCGAAATTGGGCCTGGATCGCCGCCACGCTGCTGCTGGCGGCGGCGGTGCATGTGGCGAGCGTGATGCTGACGCCGCACGTCATCATGGCACTGACCATGCGCGGCATTGCGAGCCGCGCCGGCCTCCTCAACCACATGGTGCACGGCCGGCGGCCGACCGCGGCGTCGCGCGGCGTGGTGCGGCCGTCGCCGGACCTGCTCTATTCGAGCTGCGTCTACGATCTGAGCGGCGGCCCGGTCCGTGTGCACGCGAGCGGCATGCCGGCAACCTATTGGTCGGTGTCGCTGTTCGACGCCGATACCGACAATTTCTACGTCGTCAACGACCGCCAGGCGAAGACCGGCGGGGTGGATTTCCTCATCGTTCCGCCGAGCCAGGACAGGCCGCTGCCGGGCAACGTCGTGCGGTCGCCCAGCCTGCGCGGCCTGGTGCTGGTGCGCACCCTGATCGACGACGAGCGGCATGTCGCCGCGATCGACGCCGCACGGCGCCACGCGGCGTGCGAGGCGTATCGCGGCTAGAGTGGTTTTGGATTGCATACGGCGAGCCTTTTGCGGTGGCCCAGCGCTGCCGCTATGATTCGCCACGCCATCGGAGACCCTCATGACATCGCGCCTCCTGCTTGCCCTTGCCGTCGCGTTCGCCTTCAGCAGCGCCGCCGGGGCCGCGCCGCCGGCGCCGCTGACGCCCATCCGTTTCGTCACCGACTGGAAGGCGCAGGCCGAGCATGGCGGCTTCTATGAGGCGCTGGCCGAGGGGCTCTATCGGCGCGCCGGGCTCGACGTCACCATCATCGAGGGCGGGCCGAGCGTGAACGTGCCGCAGCTGCTGGCCGGCGGCGCCGCCGAGCTCGGCATCGGCTCGGACAGCTTCATCGCCATGAACCTGGTCAAGCAGAACGCCGGCATCAAGGCGGTGATGGCGGTGTTCCAGAAGAACCCGCAAGTGCTGATCACCCATCCGCGCGGCGACGTGCGGCGCCTGGCCGACATGAAGGGCATGCCGATCATGATCTCGGACGCGGCGACGGTGGCGTGGTGGCCGTGGCTGCGCGCCAAATACGGCTTTTCGGATTCGCAGATCCGCAAATACACCTTCAACCTGGCGCCGTTCCTGGTCGACCCCAAGGCGATCCAGGAGGGCTACCTGTCGAGCGAGCCGTTCACAATCGAGAGCCAGGCGCATTTCAAGCCGCAGGTCTTCCTGCTCGCCGACAACGGCTTTCCGAGCTACGCCAACCTGGTGCTGGCGCCGCAGCGGCTGATCGACGGCAACCCGCGCGCGGTGCAGGCCTTCGTCACGGCGACGCAGGCCGGCTGGCTGCACTACCTGAACGGCGATCCCAGGCCCGCCAACGCGCTGATCAAGCGCGACAACCCGGAGATGAGCGACGCGCTGATCGCGCAGGCCATCGCCAAGCTGAAATCCTACGGCATTGCGCTCAGCGGCGACGCCAAGGCGCTGGGGCTCGGCACCATGACGGACGCGCGCTGGAAACTGTTCTTCGACACCATGGCGGCGGACGGGCTCTATCCCAAGGGTCTCGCCTACAAGAACGCCTACGATTTGCGCTTCGTGCGCGCCATGCCGATGAATTTCCAGTAGAGACACACCTCCCCCTCTGTGGGGAGGTCGAAATTTGCGCAGCAAATTTCGGGTGGGGGACGAATGCATGTACAAGCCTGCCGGACCAGAGAAAATCGCCCGGGCGCGGCAGCTGAGGCGCGAGGCAACGCCTTTTGAAAAGCGACTCTGGCGAAAACTGCGTGGATTGAACGCTCTCGGTTTTCGGTTCCGTCAGCAGGCACCTTTCGATAATTATATTCTCGACTTCGTGGAGCACGATGCGAAGCTGGTCATCGAACTCGACGGAGCGCAACACGGTGAAGCGGAGCATCTTGCGCGTGACGCACGCCGCGATGCGTTCTTGAAGGACCAAGGCTATCAAACGTTGCGATTTTGGAACTCCGAAGTGAAAAATAATCTGGACGGAATGGTGGAGCGCATTGCGGCGATCGTGCGCGAGCGTCAGCACCGTCCCCCACCCGACCGCCTGCGGCGGTCGACCTCCCCACAAAGGGGGAGGTAGACATGCCACCCCTTCTCTCCCTCAGCGGCATCGCCAAGAAATTCGACTCCGGCACGCAGGCGATCGGGCGACTGGACCTGGAGGTCGCCGACGGCGAGTTCGTCTCGCTGGTGGGGCCGTCGGGCTGCGGCAAGTCCACGGCGCTGCGCATCGTCGCGGGGCTTCTGACGCCGGACGCGGGCACGGTGCGGTTCGCGCACGGCAAGCCCGCGCTCGGCTTCGTGTTCCAGGAGCCGACGCTGATGCCGTGGGCGAGCACGCTCGGCAATGTGCGCCTGCCGCTGGATCTCAAGCACATGAATCGCGCCGAGGCCGACGACCGCGCGGCGCGGGCGCTGGCGCGCGTCGGCCTCGGCGGCTTCGAGAAGGCGTATCCGCGCGAGCTCTCCGGCGGCATGAAGATGCGCGTCTCCATCGCCCGCGCCCTGGCGGCCGAGCCCAGGCTGCTGCTGATGGACGAGCCGTTCGCGGCGCTCGACGAGCTGACGCGCCAGGCGCTCAACGACGACCTGCTGCGGCTGTGGGCCGAGGACGCGCTGACGGTGATCTTCGTCACCCACAGCGTCTATGAGAGCACCTATCTGTCGTCGCGCGTGGTGGTGATGACGCCGAGGCCGGGGCGCGTCGCCGCCGACATCGCGCTGTCGCCGCCGCCGCGGCGCGACGAGGCCTACCGGCTGACGGCGGATTTCACTGAGGCCGCGGGCAGAGTGTCGGCGGCGCTCAAGCAGGCGATGGCGGCATGAGAGACTGGGCGACAGCGGCGCGCTATGCCGTGCCGGCGGCGCTGGGCATCGCGGCGATCGCGTTCTGGCAGTGGCGGGTGCGGGCGCTGGGCATCTCGCCGCTGGTGCTGGCGGCGCCGTCGGACATCTGGGCCGCGTTCCTGCTCAATTTCGACACGCTGATGGCCGCTCTGTGGTTCACGCTCAAGATCACGTTGTCCGCGTTCGCCCTGGCGACCGTGGGCGGCGTGGCGCTGGCGGTGCTGTTCAGCCAGAGCCGCATCGTCGAATACGCTCTGTATCCTTACGCCGTGGTGCTGCAGGTGACGCCGGTGGTCGCCATCGCGCCGCTGCTGCTGATCTGGATCGGCTACGACCATGTCGGCACGGTGCTGGTGCTGCTGGCCTGGATCATCGCGTTCTTCACGGTGCTGTCGAACACCACGGTGGGGCTGCGCTCGGCGGACCACAACCTGCTCGACCTGATGAAGCTCTACGGCGCCTCGCGCTGGCAGATCCTGTGGCGGCTGCAGCTGCCCGGCGCCCTGCCCTATCTTTTGGCCGGGATGAAGATCTCCGGCGGCCTGGCGCTGATCGGCGCGGTGACGGCGGAGTTCGTCGCCGGCTCGGGCAACGATCTGGGGCTCGGCTGGATCATCACGCTGGCCAACCGCAATCTCGATACCGCCGAGGAATTCGCGGCGCTGACGTTGCTCTCGACGCTCGGCATCGTCATCCTGTTCGCGCTGACGGCGCTGGAATGGGCCTTGCTGCACCGCTGGCACGAGAGCGCGGTGAAGCGGCAGGGGTAGACGCGGGCGCAGGCGAGGCGCGGATCGCAGCGCGCCTAATCCCGCTTCGCCACCGGCACCAGGCGCACCGCGAGCAGCGCCTGCGGTCGCGCCGCGCTCACGGCGCCGCCTTGGCGGCGGGCGCGGATTCTTCCATCAGCAGCATGGCGACGAGGCTGACGGCGGTGGCGGCCATCAGGTACCACGCCATCGCCAGGGGATTGCCGGTGACGTGCATCAGCAAGGCGACCATGGGCTGGGTGGTGCCGCCGAACACCGCGATGGCGGTGGCATAGACGGTGGCGAAGACCACGCCGCGCACCCGCTTGGGCAGGATCTCGATGAAGGCGACGTAGAACGCGCCGGAGCTGACATTGAGCAGGATCGAGAGGACCGCCGTGCCGAGCAGCAGCGCGCTGGTGGAATGCTGCGCGACGATCAGGAAGAACACCGGCCAGGCGGCGAGGAGGAACAGGCCGCGCGGCACGATCATCAGTCCGCGCCGGCCGAAGCGGTCGGAGAGCAGGCCGCCGGCCAGCGAGGCGAGGACGCCGAACAGGCCGTTGACGAGGGTTGCGGCGAAGGACGGCGAGGCGCCCAGATGCAGCGTGGTGCGCGCGAAGGTCGTCATGTAGTTGAGCACATAGGTCGCCACCGTGCCGCCGGTCAGGATCATGAAGCCGAGCAGGATGGGGCGGAAATGATCGCGCAGGATGCGCAGCAGGCCGGGCGGCACATAGTCGGGCAGATGGTCGGGCGCGTGCAGCGTCTCGGGCAGCGAGCGGCGGATGTAGAGGCCGAAGGGCAGCGTCAGGGCGCCGAGGACGAAGGCGATGCGCCAGCCATAGACCTCCAGATTCTCCGGCGAGAGATTGAGCGCCAGCACCACGCCGACCGTGCCGCCGGCCATGGCGGCGAGGCTCTGGCTGGCGCTCTGCCACGAGGCGTAAAGGCCGCGGCGGAGCGGCGGCGCGGCCTCGACGAGATAGGCGGTGGAGGGTCCGACCTCGCCGCCGAGCGCGAAGCCCTGCGCCAGGCGCGCCGCGATGGCGAGGAGCGGCGCGGCCAGGCCGATGCGCGAATAGGACGGGATGAAGGCGAGTGCCAGGATGGCCAGGCCCATCAGCGTGAAGCTCAGCAGCATGGCCGGGCGCCGGCCGATGCGGTCGGCGTAATGGCCGATGACAATGCCGCCGATCGGGCGCAGCGCGAAGCCGGCGCCGAAGGTGCCGAGCGACAGCATCAGGCTGCCGAATTCGGTGTTCGAGAGGCCGCCCGGACCGGTCGGAAAGAAGGCGTGGCCGATGGCGGCGGCGAAGAACGAATAGGTGGTGAAATCGTAGAATTCGAGCGCGTTGCCGACCACCGCGGCGGTGACGTGGCGGCGCTTGACGGTGACCGGTTCGAGGGCGGCGATGTCGGTCACGAAGGCTCCGGCGGGCTTGCCGGCAAGCTTTGCACGATGGGTGGGGGACGAGTCCATGGCGCGCGCCGAGCCCTCAGGCGGCGCCGTCGGCGCTCGCGGTCAGGTGCCGGGGAACCAGCAGCAGCACCGGCAGGATCATTGCGTAGACCGCGGTCGTCGCCGCGATGCAGACGGCGAAGCCGCCGTGATGGTCGTAGAGATCGGTGCCGAGGAGATTGCCGACATTGACGGCGAGCCCGAACATGCTCCAGGCCAGCATCATCATGGTGCCTTCGAGCCCTTTGGGGCAGGAGCGGATGAGCAGGTCGAGATAGGCGGCGGTGGCCATGCCGCCCGAGACGCCGACGCCGACCGCGGCCCACAACGCAGCGCCGGCGGAATGCACCAGCAGCAGCGGCGTCATCTGCGGCACGGCCAGGACGGCGCCCAGCCACAGCAGGCGGCGCAGCGGCAGGCGCGGGCTGAGATAGCCGAACAGCACATAGGCCGGCACCGCCGCGACGTAGGCGATGGCGTTGTAGGCGCCCCATTGCGCGTCGCTGGCATGCAGCGTGTTGGTCAAATAGTATTGCAGCACGGTGGCGCCGCCCGGCGAGAAATTCCACAGCAGCCAGCACAGCAGCGCCGGATAGATCGGCCCATGCCGCAGCAGGCGCCCAAGGTCGGCGAAGAGGTCGCGGCGCGGCGCGGGAGCGTCCTCAAGATGGGCATAGATCGCGGCCGGCCGCCACAGGCCGAGGGCCGCGATCAGCGCCATGACGACGGCGACGATGAGGAACAGGATGTGGACCGCGCCGGCGGTGCTCTCGGCCTCGAGGCGTTCGCTGAGCACGCCGCCGCACAGCAGCGCCACGAAGATGGTCAGCGTCCCGGCGAAATTCCACAGCGCGCTGATCTGGCCCGACATCGCATAGCGCTGGCCGATGACCGAGCCCAGCCCGTTCCAGCCGCCCCACAGGAACAGGAAACACACCGTCCCCGACAGCGACACCGCCAGCATCATCGCCAGCGAGACGGGAAGGAACGCGGCGACGGCGAAGACCGCGGCCGAGGCGAGGCCGAACAGGATGAAATAGCCCCGGTCGCCGAGGCCGAACGGGCTCCAGCGGTCGCGCACGATGCCGAAGACGAAGGACAGATAGACCGGGATGCCGGCCCACAGCGCGAACGTCGCCAGCTGGTTCGCCGTCAGGTGCAGCCGGTTCTTCAGGATGAAGGAAAACGGGATGATGTGAAAGCCGGAGGACGGCGTGACGAGATTGAGCGCGACGACGATCGCGCCGGCATAGACGAGGATGCGCAAGCGCGCGCCCGCCGCCAGCTTCCGGGCCGGACGCGGCACGTCCGCGGCGGCGTCAGACATGCGCGGCCGTCAGACGCGCCAGCGTGGCGCGGTCGGCGGCGGAGAGTTCGAGCGTCCGCGCGACGGCGAACTGCGCCTGCGCGCCGGCTTTGTCGCCGGACCACAGCAAGGCCTCGCCCCATTTCAGGTGCAGACGGCCCCAATTGGGGGCGTAGCGCGCGGCTTCCGCGAACTTCGCGAGCGCCAGGTCGGAGCGATTCTGCGCGATCAGCGCCTCGCCCCACATCTCCAGCGGATCGGCGAAGTGCGGGCCTTTGCGGTTGGCGTCCGCGAATCTCGCGATGGCGCCACCCAGGTCGCCCTTGCGCAGCAGCATCTCGCCCCAATCGCTATCGGCGAAGGGAATGTGCGGCGACCGCGCGGAAACCATCGCGAACCAGCGCGCGGCAGCGGCCCAATCGTGCTGCAGCGCCGCGATGCGCCCGCGCTTGCGCACGCAGTCGTCGCAATCCAGCGGCGTCTTGGCGATCAGCGCCTCGGCGCCCGCCACGTCGCCGCCGCGCGCCATCGTTTCGGCCCAGAGCGGCCGGACGAAGATCATTCGCTCCCAATACTGCGTCGGCTGGGTTTGCAGGACCGCATCCGTATCCGCGCCCGCGCGCGCGGCGCCGGCCCAATCGCCCGAATAATAAGCGAAGATCATGCGCTCGAACGGAACCTGGTAGTTGGGCTTGCCGCTGCGGTCCTTCACCGGAATCGCTGCGGCGATCGCGCGCGCCGCCGCCAGATCGTGAAGCGCGGCGGTGTCGCCGGCGTGCGACCCGCGATCGTAGGCGTTCGTGCCCATCCTCAGCATGCGGGCCCATCCGGCGACCGCCGCAGCGTAATCGCCCGCCAATTCGGCGTGATACGTGCCGAAGAGGGTAGGCAAGACGGCCGCGACCGCAGGATCGAGGCTGTCCATCACCTCGCCGCGCATGTGAGAGGAGACGCCGGCGCCGGCGCTCCAGCCGACCTCTTCCTGGCTGAGATTGCTCGCGGCCGACGAGAGGTACGCATAAAGCGTGGGATTGTCGGGATCGGCGTCCAGGCCTTGCTGCGCCTTCTGCGCGGCGCTGCGCATGTCGCCCTGGTAGAAATACACCGTTGCCCAGGCGGAATAGGCGCGTCCGCGCTCGACGGCGCTGCCGCGCGGCGCGAGCGAGGGCAGCAGCGCCAACGCCTCCGCGAAGCGGCCGTGGCGCGAGAGGTATTCGGCGTAGCGATAGGGCAAGGCTTGCGCCATGAGCCGCTCGGCGCCCTGGCCGATCAACGCGTCGAGATCCGTACCGTCGAGCGTGGCGCCGGGCTCGTCGCCATAGCGCACGGTCAGCGACCAGCCCTTGGCGGTATGGACGACCTCGCCGGTCGCATGCGTCTCGTGCCCCAGCCAGTCGCGCAGATAGCGCTGGAGCTCCTCGAGCGAAATTCCCGTGTCGGGAATCTCCACCCTGGCCCCGCCGCCGGCGTCGCGGCGGTAGCTCTCGCCGCCCTGGATCACCGAGAAGGACGCGGCCTGCAGCTGGCCGAGCTTGTCGATCAGCCGGTTGGCGACGACCGAGCCGGTCATCCCGGTCTGCGCCAGGTCCGGCGGCACGGAGAACGCATCCACCACCAGCCGGCGCTCGCGGCTGGCGTTCCACACCATCGAGCCCAGGCCGCAGACGACGAGAAGCACGACGAGGAAACCCGCGAGCTCGAGTGCGAAACGCGCATAGTCGCTGAAGCGGCGGAAACGCAGATGCGAAAGCTCGAACTCGTCCTTCTTTTCCAGCGTGTCGATGGTGAGATCGGCGATGCGGCTCTGCTTGTCGGCCAGGACGCCCTGCTTGCGCAGATATTCGCGCGCCTCGGCCGACGCGGCGCCAAGGGCAAGCCCGATGGCCGCCGGATCGTTCGCCGGACCTTGCGCCGGCGCGCCTGCCGCAATGTCGGGCTCGTCAGCCATGCGGAACGCTCGCCAGTTCGGACGTTTCGGACGGCGCAAGATCGAGCGTGTGCGCGACGGCGAACTGCGCCCGCGCGCCGGCCTTGTCGCCGGACCACAGCAAGGCCTCGCCCCATTTCAGGTGCAGACGGCCCCAATTGGGCGCGTAGCGCGCGGCTTCCGCGAACTTCGCCAGCGCCAGGTCGGAGCGGTTCTGGAGGATCAGCGCCTCGCCCCACATTTCGAGCGGATCGGCGAAGTGCGGGCCTTTGATATGGGCGCTGGCAAACCGCGCGATCGCGCCGCCCAGATCGCCCTTGGCGAGCAGCATGGCGCCCCATTGCGTGTCGGCCTGGGGCATGGACGGCGTGCGCCGCGACACCAGCGCGAACCAGCGTTCCGCCGCCGCCCAATCGCGCTTTACCGCCGCGATCTGGCCGCGCGCCACGACGCAGTCGTCGCAATCCAGGCCCGTCTTGGCGATCAGCGCCTCGGCGCCGGCGGTGTCGCCGGCGCGCGCCATGCCATAGGACATGTGCGGCCAGAGTTCCGTCATCCGAAACCACCCCTTGTTCAAACGGGCCGCCGAAATCGCGTCCGCCGTCTTGTCCAGAACCACCCCCGCCGCCCAATCGCCTTGGAGGCTTGCGAGCGTCGCGCGAAGGCTGATCAATTCCGCGTTCGGTTTGCCGTCCGCTCCCAGAACGGGACTCATTGCGATATAGCGGCGCATTTCGGCGACGTCATGGGCGTCGCCAGCGTAACCTGCCAGGTAGGTGGAGGAACAATCCTGAATGCCGATGGCGTTCTGGCATTGCTGGAGGGCGCCGGTGGGGTCGCCCTTGTCGATGGCGTGGTCGGCGCCGAGGACAAACGGCATCGTCGCCGCCATGTCAGGATTGAGATCGCTGGCCCGGCCGTTCGCGATGAGCGACAGGACCGTCTCTTCGGCTTCCAGCGCCTGCTGCCGGTGACTGAGATTGTAGGCGCCGGCGTCGACGGCATACCACACCGCCGCATTGGCGGGATCGAGCCGGGCCGCGACCGTCGCCGCGTCGAGTTCGCGCGGGACGTCGCCGTCCTCAAAGTGAAGGTTGGCCATGGTGAGCCAGGCGAGCGCGCGCGCCCGCGCGCCACCCCGCGCGGTCAGGGGCGTGAGGATCGCGTCGGCTTCGCCGTAGCGGCCGCGCTCGGCGAGATAGTCCGCGTAGCGCAAGGGGCGCGCCGCCCGATAGAGGCGCTCGGCCGCAAGGTCGATCAGCGTGCCCAGCTCGCCGCCTTCCACCGTGCTGCCGGGCTGGTTGCCGTAGCGGATCGTCAGCGCCAGCCCCTTGGGCGTGTGCACCAGATCGCCGCCGATGGCGATGTCGTCGCCCAGCCAGCCGCGCAGATAGCGGTTGAGTTCGCCGATCGAGATTCCGGTGTCGGGAATTTCGACGCGAACCTTGTCGCGGTCGTCGCTGCGGAGCGATCCGGCGCCCTCGCTGAGCGAATTGGTGCTCGCCTGCAAGGCGCCCAGCCGGTCGAGCACGCGCGCCGCGAGCACGCTGCCCGTCATGCCGGACCCGGCGACGTCGGACGGAACGGAAAACGGCTCGACCACGAGATCGCGCGCGCGCGACGCGTTCCACACCATCGTCGCCAGGCCGAATACGACCAGCAATGCGATCAGGGCGGCGGAAATCTCCAGCGCGAACTTCGCCCAGTCGCTGAAGCGGCGAAACCGCAGATGCGAGAGCTCGAAGGCGTTCTGTTCGAGGAGATTGTCCTTCTGCAGCCGGGCGAGCGCGGTCTGCTCGCGCAGATAGGCGCGCGTCTCGTCCGAGGCCGCCGCGTTCATCGCGATCCCGACGCCGGCGGCGTCGCCGGCGCTCCGGCCGGACGCGATATCGTCGTCGTCAGCCATGTGCCCTCACCCGCGCCAGTTCGGATTTTTCGGATGGCGCAAGATCGAGCGTGCGCGCCACGGCGAATTGCCGGGCCGCGCCGGCCTTGTCGCCCGACCACAGCAGCGCCTCGCCCCATTTCAGGTGCAGCCGGCCCCAATTGGGCGCGTTGCGCGCGGCTTCCGCGAACTTCGCCAGCGCCAGGTCGGAGCGGTTCTGCGCCACCAGCGCCTCGCCCCACATCTCCAAGGGATCGGCGAAATGGGGGCCTTTGCGGTTGGCGAGCGCGAACTTGGCGATGGCGGCGTCGTAGTCACCCTTGGCCAGCAGCATCCGGCCCCAGTCGGAATAGCTGAACGGAATGGACGGCGCGAAGGCGGCGGCACGCGAGAACCAATAATCCGCGCCCGCCCAGTTCCGCGCGAGCGCAGCGATGCGGCCGCGGCTGCGCAAACAGATCAGGCAGTCGAGCGGCGTCTTGTCGATCATCGCATGGGCGCCCGCGAAGTCGCCCGTGGCGGCCATCGCATTGGCAACGGCGGGCCGGAGCAATCGCATGTCGAGGGTCGGCAGCGACGAGACGATGAACAGATGTTGCGCCAGCACCGTTTCGAAATTCTTGCGGACGACATCGCGCTGCGGCAGCAGCGCGCGCCAATCGTCCAGCCAATAGTCCAGGCCGAGCGCGCCGATCGAACGCAGCAGGCGCTCCGGCGGATCGTCCGCGGCCGGCAGCGCGTCCCAGCCGCGGCGCGCGGCCGCATCGTCATGGAGCGCCGCGAGGGCCTGCACGGTCGCTTCGCGCGCGGTCTCCGCCAGGCCGCTGAAGTCTGCAAGCCCGGCCGCCTGCCGACCGTCCCTGAGCGCCGCCGTGAAATCGCCGAGGGCGTTGTCGATGTCGTTCTTGCTCTGCCAGGTCGTGATCGCCCGGGCGCGCGGCGTCATGTCGACGTCGCCGCTCCCCGTCATAAGGCGCAAGGCGACGCGCGCAGCCGCCAGCGCGGCCTCGTCGTGCGCCAGTCCGGTTTCGCTGTTGTCGATGTCGGACCAGCCGAGCGCGAAATCGGGAACGATGGCGACCGCCTGGCGCGACGCATCGACGGCGCCATAGCCGTCGTCGGCCACGACATCGAGAACGCCCAGACCGACATAAGCCCAGGCACGATCGCGCGGCGCGGCGCCTTCGACCGCCAGACGCCGATAGATCGCGCGCGCCTGCGCCGGGCGGCCCTGGGACTCGCTGTAGACGGCATAGCGATAGGGCTGGGTCCGGGCATAGATCGCCTCGGCCGATTGCTGCATCAGCCCGTCGAAATCGGCTTCGCGTCCCAGCACGGTGGTGCCGCCGTCGCCGCCCGCGCGCGCCACGATGGCAAGGCCGCCCGCGTCGCGATACACCTCGCCCGTGATATGCGTTTCGTGGCCGAGCCAGGCGGCGAGAAGGCGGTAGAATTCGCCGACCGAGACGCCGGTGTCGGGAATCTGGACCTTGATGTCGTCGCCCCAATTGTTGGCGTAGCTGTCGGCAGGACGCGCGGATTCGGTCTGGTCCTGCAGGGCCGCGAGCTTATCCTGGAGCTGCGCCGCGATCGCCTGGCCGGTGAGGCCGCGCGCCGCCATGTCCGGCGGCACCGAGAAGGCTTCGATGACGAGGCCCTTGTCGTTCGCGGCGCTCCACACCGTGGCGCCCAGCCCGGCGACGATCAGCGCCGCGACGGCGACGAGCATGATCTGGAGCGCGCCCTTCATCTGGTCGTTGAAGCGGCGCCAGCGCAGGTGGGAGAGCTCGAACTCGTCCTTCTTTTCGAGCGTGTCGATCTGCAGCTCGGCGAGCCGGGCCTGCTTGCGCAAATAGGCACGCGCCTCGGCCGTCGCGGCGGTCGCCGCATCCAGCGCGACATGTATCGCCGCGGGGTCGCCGGTGCCGGAGTGTCCGCTCTCGTCCTCGTCAGCCATGCCCCGCCCTCACATGGGCGAGCATCATCTTGTCGGCGGGCGAAAGATCAAGCGTCGCGGCGATGGCGAACTGCGCCTGCGCGCCGGCCTTGTCGCCCGACCACAGCAGCGCCTCGCCCCATTTCAGGTGCAGCCGGCCCCAATTGGGCGCGTTGCGCGCGGCTTCGGTGAACTTGGCAAGCGCGAGGTCGGAGCGGTTCTGCGCGATCAGCGCCTCGCCCCACATTTCGAGGGGATCGGCAAAGCGCGGGCCTTGCTGGTTGGCGATGGCGAGCTTGGCGATGGCGCCGCCGGGATCGCCCAGGCGCAGCCGCATCTCGCCCCAATCGGTGAAGACCTGCGGGATCGACGGCGCGAAGGCGGCGGCGCGGACGAACCAGGCTTCGGCGGCGCGTCGGTCGCCCCTGAGCATGGCGACGCGCCCGCGCACCCGCAGGCAGACGGCGCAATCCATCGGCATGGCGTCGACCAGCGCCTGCGCCGACTTGAAATCGCCGCGTTCGGCATCGGCGGTCGCCACGATCGTGTTCTCGTTGCGCGTGATGAAGATCGCGGCGACCGGACCCAGCTTGCTCAACATCGGCACGATCTCGTCGCCAAGGGCGAGCGCTTCGCTGGACCGGCCGAGCAGAACCTCGCCCAGCTGGCTGTTGAACAGCCGGTTCAGGGCGGCATTCGAGTCATGGGTTTGCGGCAGCGCCGCCAGGAGCGCATCGAAGCAGACGGCATCGTGCAGGGCGGCGCAGAGCCCCAGATCGTTGTCGCGGGCATTTTCCCAGGACGAGCGGTCGGGCAGCGCCAGTATCTGGCCATTGACGCGCTGGGCGGCGAGGAAATCGCCGAAGCTCTGGACCAGCGAGCTCTGATCCTGCAATTCGTGCACGGTGAAGTCCGCCATGGCCATGCTGGTGTCGCGGCCGCGAGCTTCGAGCGCCAGGGCCTGGCGCAACCAGAACAGCGCCTGCTCGTCATGCTGCAGCGTGCCTTCATTGTTGGCCAGGTTGTCATAAGGCAGCAGCACGTCGGGCTTGATCGCGATGGCGCGTTTCAGCAGCACGTCGCCGCCGGCGAAGTCGCCGGTGGCGGCATGCTCGGAAGCGAGACCGATATACGCCCAGGCACGGTCTTCGAGCGCGCCGCCGTTCAGCAGCGACTGGTAGATCGCCTGCGCCTCGGGCACGCGGTTGTGGGCGTCGAGATAGACCGCATAGCGATAGGGCTGGGTGCTCTTGTAGACCGCCTCGGCGGCCTGCCGGATCAGCGTGTCGAGAGCGGCATCGGCGCCGTGCACGGTGGCGGCGGGCGCGCCGGCGACGCGGGCGGTGACGGCGAGGCCCTGCGCGTCGCGATAGATCTCGCCGCTGATATGGGTCTCGTTGCCGAGCCAAGCGGCAAGATAGCGGTAGAACTGACCGATGGAGACGCCGGTTTCCGGAATCTGCACCTTGATGTCGTTGCCCCAATTGTTGACGTAGCTGGCCGAAGCCCGGTTCGAGTTGGTCTGCGCCTGCAGATCGGACAGCCGATCGAGCACCTTGCCGGCGACGACCTCGCCGGTGAGGCCGCGCTGCTCAAGGTCCGGCGGCACCGAAAACGCCTCGACGACGAGACCGTTGTCGTGGCTCGCCGACCAGACCGCGGCACCGAGCGCGACGGCGACGGCGATGACGATGAGCGCGACGACGAACTCGAAGGCCAGCTTCATCACCGCGCTGGCATATTCGACGAACTGCGCCCAGCCGCGCAGCTTCTCCTCGCGCGCCTCGCGCGCGACCTGCAGCCGCGCCAGATGGGTCTGCTGCTCGAGGAAGGCGTCGGCGCGCTCACGGCTGGCGGCGGCGAGCGTCGCAAAGGCGGGGTTCGGGCCGTCGGCGGCTGGCTCGCTCATGCGGCGACCCAATTTTCGAGCGCGAGACCCGGGATGCCGACGAAATCGGCTTCGTTGTCGGTCACGAGCGTAAGCCTCTCGCTGATCGCATGGGCCGCAATCATGTGGTCGAAATCGCGGGGCTTGATGCGCCCGCACTGCGCGATGATGCGGCCATAGGCTTCGGCCGCCGCCACATCGAAAGCGATGACCGCAATACGCTGCATCAACACGCCGTGCCGCTCGCGGCGTATTATGGCTTCCGGCAGTTTGGGATCGAGACCACGCTGCAATTCGGCAAGCGACAATGCCGACAGCACAATCGCGCCGTCATGTTGTTCGAATTTGCGCAATACGCTTTCGGCGCCGTCGCGGGCGTGCATGAAAATGTTGGTGTCGATCAGATAAGACACTGACCGCTAATCGTCGAGCGTGTCGCGCATCCGCGTGCGCTCGATCAATTGGACGGTTTGCGGCTTGGGCATGCTGCGAAGAATGGCGACGGCTTCGCGCAGGCTGCCGCGCGGCGGTTCGATGATGATCCGGTTGCCGCTGCGCGTGATTTCGACTTCCGCATTGTCGTCCGCAAAGGCGATCCCCGCAGGGATGCGAACCGCCTGACTGTTGCCGGATTTGAAGATGCGGGTTTTCATGCGGGAGCAGGTTAGAGAGATGTTCTTAATGGGTCAATCCATGTATATACATTACACAGTTTTTTGATGTTATTAGTTCTATTATACAAATATCCTTTGTAATGCATTGAAGTTTGTCGCGCGGCATGTGATTTAGCCCGCATGGCCAAGGTGCAAGACCCGCAGATGCTGACCGCGAACCGGCTGGTCGACGGCGACGTGCTCTATTGGAAGGGCGGCGACTGGGTGTTGTCGCTCAGCGAGGCCGACGTCTTCGCCGATGCCATGGACGCCGATGCGGCGCTGGCCGCGGCGCAGAGATATGTCGCGGGGAACGTCGTCGTGAGCCCCTATCTGTTCGACGTGAAGAGCGACGCGGCCGGCATCCGTCCGGTGAAGGAGCGCGAGATCATCCGCGCCGCGGGCCCGACGATCCGCACCGACACCGGCAAGCAGGCAGACCATACAAATGTATAGATATGACGAGTTCGATGCGCGGTTCGTGGCCGAGCGCGTGGCGCAGTTCCGCGGCCAGGTGGCGCGGCGCCTGTCGGGCGAACTCAGCGAAGACCAGTTCAAGCCGCTGCGCCTGATGAACGGCCTGTACCTGCAGCTGCACGCCTACATGCTGCGCATCGCGGTGCCCTATGGCACGCTGAACGCGCGGCAGATGCGCAAGCTGGCCGAGATCGCCCGGCGCTACGACAAGGGCTTCGGCCATTTCACCACCCGCACCAATTTGCAGTTCAACTGGATCAAGCTGGTGGACGTGCCCGACATCCTGGCCGAGCTCGCCAGCGTCGAGATGCATTGCATCCAGACCAGCGGCAACTGCATCCGCAACGTCACCGCCGACCAGTTCGCCGGCGCCACCGACGAGGAGATCGAGGACCCGCGCCCGCTGGCCGAGATCATCCGGCAATGGTCGAGCCTGCATCCCGAATTCGTCTTCCTGGCGCGCAAGTTCAAGATCGCGGTCGGCGCCACAGAGCACGACCGCGCCGCGCTCAAATATCACGACCTGGCGGTGCAGATCGTGCGCAACGGCGAGGGCCGCGTCGGCTATCTCGTCATGGCGGGCGGCGGCATGGGGCGCACGCCTTACGTGGCGCATGTGATGAACGAATTCGTCGAGCGCGAGGACATCCTCGCCTATCTCGAGGCGGTGCTGCGCGTCTACAACCAGGACAGCCGCCGCGACAACATCCACAAGCAGCGCATCAAGATTCTGATCAACGCCATCGGGCCCGAGGAGATGCGCCGCCGCGTGGCGCGCGAGTTCGACGAGATCAGGCGCGCCGGCACGCTGCAGCTGCCGGCCGCGGAACTGGCGCGCATTACGGCGTATTTCGCGCCGCCGAAATTCGACGCGCCGGCGGACGCCATGCCGGTTTCGGATTCGAAGACCGTTTCGGATTCGAAGACCATTTCGGATTCGAAGACGGGCGGCGACGCGGCTTTCGAGAACTGGAAGCGGACCAACGTCCACACGCATCGCGCGCCCGGCTATGCCATCGCGACGATCTCGCTGAAAAGCATCGGGCAGATCCCGGGCGACGCCAGCGCCGGGCAGATGGAGGCGCTGGCCGCGCTGATGGACCGCTTCGGCATCGACGAGATCCGCGTCAGCCATGAGCAGAACCTGGTGCTGCCGCATGTGCGCCAGCGCGACCTGCAGGCGATCTTCGCGGCGTTGCAAGCGCTCGACCTGGCCACGCCCAATGCCGGCCTCGTCACCGACATCATCGCCTGCCCCGGCCTCGATTATTGCGACCTCGCCAATGCGCGTTCGATTCCGGTGGCGCAGGACATCGCGCGCCGCTTCGCCGACCTCAGCCGCCAGCACGAGATCGGCGAACTCAAGATCAAGATCTCCGGCTGCATCAATGCCTGCGGCCATCATCATGCCGGACATATCGGCATCCTGGGCGTCGACAAGAAGGGCGTCGAGTACTACCAGCTGCAGCTCGGCGGCTCGGGCGCCGAGGACGCCAGCATCGGCGACATCATGGGCCCGGGCTTCGCCATCCACGAGATCGGCCCGGCGGTCGAGCGCGTCGTCGACGCCTATCTCAAGCTGCGCCGGGACGGCGAGCGCTTCCTCGACACCTATCGCCGCGTCGGCATGGAGCCGTTCAAGAACGTGGCCTACCAGGAACAGATGTATGCCGCTCATACGGGGTGACGGCGGCGCGATCGGGCCCGACGATTTCGTCACGCTCGCCGACGACGCGGCGTTGCCGGCCGCGGGCGGCGCCATCGTCTCGCTGGCGCGCTTCCAGCGGGACCGCGAGACGCTGCTGGCGCGCAACGCGCCGGTCGGCGTGCGGCTGAAGGCGGACGAGTCGCCGCAGCTGCTCGGCGACGACGTGCAGCGCCTTTCGCTGGTGGCGATCGAGTTTCCGCAGTTCCGCGACGGCCGCGGCTTTTCCTGGGCCCGCATGCTGCGCACGCGGCTGGGCTTTACGGGCGAGGTGCGCGCCGTCGGGCACTTCCTCTACGACCAGATCGCCTACCAGCACCGCGTCGGCTTCGACGCCTGGGAGGTGCCGGAGGGTTTCACGCCGGAGCAGTTCCGCCGCGCGCTCGCCGAGATGACCGACGTCTATCAGCCCAGCAGCGACGGCAAGAAGACGATCCGCGAGCTGAGGGCGAGGACGTAGGCGCAGAGCCGCCGGCGCTGCTGCAAATCCGCCATACCGCGCGCTATTGCGGACGTTCCGGCCGTGTCCGGCTGGCCGCTCCGCCCAATTGCAGCTAGGTTGCGTGGCTGAGCACACCGAGGCGTTTGGTGCGTATTCTCGTTTCCGCGATCCTGGGCCTCGGCCTGGCTGCCGGCTCCGCCGCGACGCCCGCCGAGCCGCAGCCGCCTTTCGCGATCGTCAAGAATCATATCGAGGTGGAGGTGCGCCAAGGCGGCTCTTACCTGGAGTCGCGAGAAGCCGTCTACCGGGTGTTGACCGAGGCCGGCGCGCAGGCGCTGCGGCAGACGACGCTGTCCTACACCCAGGGTTTCCAAAGCTACACCGTCGTGGCGGCGTACACGCTGAAGGCCGACGGCACGCGGATCGACGTGGACCGCCGCAGCATCCTGAACGGCTTCGGCGCCACGACCAGCCCGGGGTTCCAGGACCTGAAGACCGCGACGCTGCTGTTTCCCAACCTGGAGATCGGCGACGAAGTCGTCCTGACCACGCTGTTCACGCAGCAGGTGCCCTGGTTCGGAGATCAGTACACGGAGGAATTCGCGTTCAGCCGCCTGGTGCCGGCCGCCGACGTCAGCCTCGCCGTGACCGCGCCCTCCGACATGGCGCTGCAGATCGACGCCGCCGGCCTGCAGGCGGGGCCCGCAGAGGCGATGGGCGGCAAGACCCGCTGGACCTGGCAATACAGCAATCCCGTTGCCGCGTTGCCGGAGCAGGGCGCAGTCGACGAGTACGATACCGGTCCGCGCGTCGTCATCAGCTCGTTCAAGGACTACCGCTCCTTCGCCGACGTCTATGCCGCGATGATCAAGGAGCAGGGCGACGTGACGCCGCAGATCCGCGAGCTGGCGGACAAGCTCACTTCGGGGCTGACCGGCGACCGCGAACAGGCGCGCGCGCTGTACGAATGGGTGTCGCTGCATATCGCCTATGTCGAGATCGTGCTGGGCGCCGGCGGTTTCGTGCCGCATAGCGCCGCCGACGTGCTCGCCAACAAATTCGGAGACTGCAAGGATCACGTCATCCTGCTGGAGGCGTTGCTGGCGGCCAAGGGCATCGCCAGCTCACCCGTGCTGATCAACGCGATGAACCGCTACGCGCTGTCGCCGGCGGCGTCGCCGTTCGGTTTCAACCACATGATCACCTACATTCCGGAGCTCAAGCTCTATCTCGACTCCACCGCGCGCTACGCACCGTTCGGCACGCTGCCGTTCAACGATACCGGAAAGCCGGTGGTGCGCATCGCCAGCCGCGACACCGCGCTGACGCCCGTGGCGCCATCGCGCGCCGCCGCCATCCGCGCGGTCGAGACCATCGATATCCTGGGCGACGGAACGATCGAAGGACTGACGAAGGTCACCGCCTCGGGCGGCGCGTCGACCGACATGCGGGCGCTGGTGCAGGCGGTCTCGACCATGGGCGATGCGGAATATTTCCACCGCATGATCGGCCCCGGCGCCGAAGGCACGCTCGACCAGGGCGACCTTAACGCGCTCTCGGGCAGCTACACGTTTTCGGCGCACTATCGCCTGCCCAATGCACTCAGCATTCCGGGCCCGGCGGCCATTCCCAGCTATGTCGGCTTTAAGCCGTTTTCGCTGACCGCGATCGTGGCGGGCGACCTGCCGGCCACGCGGACGCGGCCCTATGCCTGTCCGTCACTGGAGGCCGAAGAGGACCAGACCATCAACCTTCCGGCCGGAATGAAGATCCTGGCCATGCCGCCGGCCACGAAACTGGCGGCCGAAGGCATCTGGTTCGACGCCCTCTATGTCGCGCCCAGCCCGGGCGTCATCCATGCGACGATCCATGTCCGGGTGGACCATGCCGAGGCGACCTGCTCGGCGGCGTATTATGCGCAGGTCCGCGGCACGCTGGCCCAGATGGCGGCGGCGCTGCGCGCCCAAATCCTCTATCAATAGGACGAAACACCATGCGGTTGCGCGCCCTTTCCTGGATTGTCCTGGCTGCGGGCGCCCTCGCCGCCCCGCCGGCCTGGGGTGCCGCTGCGTACCCGCCGTTCTGCAATGCTCCCGGCATCACGCCGCCGATGGCGCTGACCAGCCACGCGCCGACGTCCGAAGACTACCCGCCGCTGTCGGTGATGCAGGGCGAAACCGGCACCACGGCGGCGCTGTACACGGTGCTGGCGAACGGCGCGGTCGGCGACGTGACGGTCGTCAATTCGAGCGGCTCGCTGCGCCTGGACGATGCCACCACATCGTTCATCCGACGCTTCCAGTTCAAGCCCGCGCTGCGCAACGGCACGCCGCTGGCCTGCAACAGCAGTATCGCGGTCCGGTGGAACCTCAACGATAGCCTGGACGCGTTGCGCGCCAGCGTATCCTTCGTTTTCCGGCCCGCCAAATCCGAATTTCCGGCCGGCGCGGCCGAGCGTGGCGAGGAAGGCGCCGTCATGGCCGTGATGGTCCTGGGCGACGGCGACAAGGTCGAGAACGCCAGCGTGATGCAGGCCTGTCCCTTCGCCGATCTCAACAACGCGACGCTCGCCTATCTGCGCAAGCAGCCCGTCAAGTCCGCCGTCGTGAATGGACGGCGCATCCGCTCGGTCTTCGCGGTCATGGTCGAGTGGACCCAGCGCCCGGGCGCCGATCCGGGCGGCGCGAGCGGAGCCAGGCCGAGCGACGGCTCGCAGATGCAGACGCATCCTTAAGCAGCGGCGTTGTCGCGTGTGACAGCGCGCCCGATCTGACGCAGAGTGACGGCCGCGAAGATGGGGGCGGCGATGAGCGTTGGCAGCGGGACGGCGAACGGAAGCGTGCCGCTGCGCCATGTCGCGGCGGTGGCGGTGGGCAATGCGCTCGGCTTCTACGATTTCCTCACCTATGTCTATTTCGCGGTCTATATCGGCAAGGCCTTCTTTCCGTCGCACAGCCCGACGATAAGCCTGCTCGCCACCTTCGGCGCGTCGTTCATCGGCTTCGTCGCCCGCCCGGTGGGCGCGATGATCATCGGC
>DATMKZ010000063.1:0-12566 GCA_035570795.1 Rhizomicrobium sp. | reverse complement strand
GTATGCGCGCGCAGCGCCTGGTTGATGTGATGCACGACCGAGACGTTCTCGACGTCGTAGAGCGAATCGCCCTTGAGCTGGCCGGCGTCACGCAGCAAGGTCTCGATCTTCTCCATGCCGGCCTCGGTCAGCGTCACCGTGCGCTGCTTCTCGTCGACGTCGTAATCGGTCTTATCGAGCCTGGGGAAGAAGGTATCGATGGTGTTGTAGAAATCCGAGCGGTCGTCGAGCGGACCGGAAATGATCAGCGGGGTGCGCGCCTCGTCGATCAGGATCGAGTCGACTTCGTCGACGATGGCGTAGAAGTGACCGCGCTGGACCATGTCCTCGAGCCGATACTTCATGTTGTCGCGCAGATAGTCGAAACCGTATTCGTTGTTGGTGCCGTAGGTGATGTCGCGCGAATAGGCTTCCTTGCGCTCGGCGTCATCAAGCCCATGCACGATCACGCCGGTGGTCATGCCGAGGAAGGAGTAGATCTGGCCCATCCACTCGGAGTCGCGGCGGGCGAGGTAGTCGTTGACGGTAACGACGTGAACGCCCTTGGCGGCGAGCGCGTTGAGATAGACCGCAAGCGTCGCCACCAGCGTCTTGCCTTCGCCGGTCTTCATCTCGGCGATGTCGCCCTCGTGCAGCACCATGCCGCCGATCAGCTGGACGTCGAAATGGCGCTGGCCGAGGGTGCGCTTGGCGGCCTCGCGGACCACCGCGAAGGCTTCCGGCAGCAGGTCTTCCAGGGTCTCGCCGGCGGCCAGCCGCGCCTTGAACGCCGGCGTCATGGCGCGCAGCTGGTCGTCCGTCATTTTGACGTATTGCGGCTCCAGCGCGTTGATCTCGGCCACCCGGGACCGGAATTGCTTGATCTTCCGGTCGTTGGAGGACCCGAAGAGTCGCTGTGCTATGCCGCTGAAACCCAGCATGAAAACCTCGTAATAAGCCCGGAAAGGGCGGCCTTGGTGCGCGTGACCGGCGCGGGCGCCGCGGCGGAGAGATAAGAACGCCCCACCCCCTTGTCAAATCAGGCGATTCCAGTCACATGCGCGCCCGATTAAACGGTACTGGGGGCAGGTTTATGGCCAAGGGCAAGACGACCGGCAAGCCGGCAAAAGCAGCCGTGCCGGGCGCGGCGCACGCCGAGGCCAAGAAAGTCTCGCCGCTGGCGCCCAAATCGCATCCCGCCCTGCCGCCGCTGGCCGGCGTCAGGCTCTCCACCGGCGAGGCCGGGGTCCGCTACAAGAACCGCACCGACGTCCTGCTCGCCGTGTTTGCGCCGGGAACCCAGGTCGCCGGCGTCTTCACCAGGTCCAAGACCTCGTCGGCGCCGGTCGACTGGTGCAAGGCGCATGTCGCCGCCGGCGCCGCCCGCGCCCTGGTGGTCAACAGCGGCAACGCCAACGCCTTCACCGGCAAGGCCGGCCTCGAAGGCGCCCGCCAGGTCGCCGAGTCGGCCGCCGCCATTGTCGGCTGCAGGCCGAGCGAGGTGTTCATGGCCTCGACCGGCGTCATCGGCGAGCCCTTGGTCGCCTCGCGCATCACCAAGGTGCTGGGCACGCTGGCCGAGGAGGGCGCCGCCGGCGGCTGGCGCGCCGCCGCCGAGGCGATCATGACCACCGACACCTATCCCAAGCTCGCCACCGCGCAGGCGCTGATCGACGGCAAGCGCGTCACCATCAACGGCATCGCCAAGGGCTCGGGCATGATCGCGCCCGACATGGCGACCATGCTGTCCTTCGTCTTCACCGATGCGAACCTGCCGGGCGCGGTGCTGCAGGAGCTGCTCGCCGCCGGCGTCAAGAACTCCTTCAACGCCATCACGGTCGACAGCGACACCTCGACCAGCGACACGCTGTTGCTGTTCGCCACCGGCAAGGGCGCCTCCCACGCCAACATCGCCAAGGCGAGCGACAAGCGGCTCAACGAATTCCGTCAGCGGCTCGACGCCGTGCTGCTCAATCTCGCGCTGCAGGTGGTGCGCGACGGCGAGGGCGCGCAGAAGCTGATCCGCATCGACGTCACGGGCGCCGAGAGCGACGAGGCCGCCAAGAAGATCGCGCTCAGCGTCGCCAACTCGCCGCTGGTCAAGACCGCCATCGCCGGCGAGGACGCCAATTGGGGCCGCATCGTCATGGCCGTCGGCAAGGCCGGCGAAGCGGCCGACCGCGACAAGCTCAGGATTTCGTTCGGCGGCCACGTCGTCGCCGAAGCCGGCGAGCGCGCCGCCAAATACAACGAAGCCGCCGCCACCAAGGCCGTGAAGGGCCGCGAGGTCGAAATCGCCGTCGATCTCGGCCTCGGCAAGGGCGCGGCGCGGGTCTGGACCTGCGATCTCACGCACGGCTACATCGACATCAACGGCAGCTATCGCAGCTGAGTTTACCCGCAAAGTTACGGTCCGGCGGCGCGCACGGCGCGGAGCGTCACGGCGCTTTCACTTTCGGCTTGACGAACGCATAGCTCACCGGTTATATATCGATCAATAGCCAACGGGTTATCGATCGCAGATGCCGAACACGCACGATATGCTCTTCAAGACGCTGTCCGACCCGACGCGGCGGGCCATCTTCGAGCGGCTCTGCCGCAGCGGCGAGCAGACGGTCGGGGCCCTGACGGCGCGCGCCAAAGTCTCGCAACCCGCCGTCTCCAAGCACCTCGCGGTCCTCAGGCAGGCCGGGCTGGTGCGCGACCGCCACGAGGGTCGCCAGACCCATTACAGCGCGCAGCTTGGTGCCCTGGCGCCGCTGCTCGACTGGACCAGCCAGATGACCGGCTTCTGGCAAAGCCGGTTCGACCAACTCGAAGACCTTCTCAAGAGGATGGACCAATGAGCAATCCTGCAACCGAGACCCTCTCCGTCGTCGTCGAACGGGAGGTCGCCTATCCGCCGGAAAAAATCTGGCGCGCGCTCACCCAGCCGCACCTGATCGAGGAGTGGCTGATGAAGAACGACTTCAAGCCCGTCGTCGATCACCGTTTCACGCTGCGCGGCGACTGGGGCTCGGTCGACTGTCAGGTCATGACCGTCGAGCCGAACCGGACGCTGGTTTACAGCTGGGGCGCGATGGGCATGGGCAGCGTCGTCACCTGGACCCTCACGCCCACATCCGCCGGGACCCATCTGCGCATGGAGCAGGCCGGCTTCCGCCCCGAGCAGCAGCGCGCCTACCAGGGCGCCAAATTCGGCTGGTCGAAATTCTTTGCCAACCTGGAGCAGGTCCTGGCGCGGCCGGATTGAGGCCTGCCGCACCGCCCAATCGCAATGGAGGTCCCCTTGAACTGGAACAATTGGCTGCGCTGGATCCACCGCTGGCTGTCGGTCGCTTTTGTCCTGGCCGTGATCGTCGCCATGGTCGCCATGGCGCAGAAGAAGCCGGTCGTCTGGCTGTCCTACACGCCGCTGCCGCCGCTCGCCGTGCTGGTGTTCACCGGCCTGTACCTGTTCGCGCTGCCCTATGCCGCCCGCTGGCGCAGCCACGCCCGCAGGAAGATCGGATAAAAGAACCAGAAGATCGACAGCATGGCGAACGATCCCGCCGCCGTGGCGATGGCGGCGGTGCCGCTGCCCAATATTCGCTCGATGGCGACATAGACGTCGCCCGACACGCCCAGCGCCAGCGGCAGCAGGGCGACGGTGACGAGGTTCGAGCCGATGCGGTAGAAGCGCTCGGTGTCGTCGCCGGCGAAGGCGATGCGGTGGAACGCGGCGGGCGCCACCAGCAGGACCAGCGCCAGCGCCACGCACAGCAGCGATGCGCCGTGCAGCAGGCGCGACGCCTCGGGCAGGTCGCCGAACGCCTTGGTCATCATCACCGCGAGCTGGAAGCCGATCAGCGCCTGGGCGCCGGGCAGGGCGATGCGCGCCTCGGTCAGCATCTGCGTGGTCCGCGTCGTGATATCGGTCTTGACGTCGTGCATGGCGTCCAGGTTACGCGTTTTCTCCAGGAACCAGGTGCGAAAAATGAACTCGGCGACATACCACAGGGCGATCGCGAGGCCGAAGACCGCCGCGCCGGCGACGATCCCCACCGTCTCCCCGAACGCGTGGGTGAACACCAGGTAGATGTCGAGCCCGAAGCTGAGGCTGAACGGCAACAGCGCCGCCTCGGTGTAGCGCGTCACCGCCTTGCGGATGCGCCCGGTGATCTGGCCGTGCTCGACCAGCCGGTGCTGGCTGGGCGCCGCCAGCAGCAGCGCCAGCGCCACCACCATCAGCAGCAGGGCGGCGGCATCGACCCGCCGCATGGTCAGCGTGAAGCTGGCGAACTGGTCCTGGAACACGGTCTGGAACTGGAAGCCGAACAGGATCTGGCTCGCCAGCATCAAAAGCCGCGTCTCGTCGAGCGAGGTCTGGAATTTCTGTGCCATGTCTCCCGCGCGCGCCTGCGCCGCAACAGAACCCCGCGGCGCCTGCGCCGCAACAGAATTTGCGCTAGGCTCGCGGTCAAGCTTTTTTCCGGATTCTGGATGCCAGCATCGCCGATACCCGACACCGCGCTCGTCGAGATCGAAGACGCCCATTTCGCCTGGCTGCTCGGCGAGGGCCCCGCGCCGTCGCCGATGTTGCGCCTGCCACCCGGCGGCATGGACACGGCGGAGACGCTCGGCATCGTCCGGCGCATGACGCGGCGTCTTTATAGAAGCGGCAGCCGCGGCAGCTGGCTGGTCGTCAGCGGCGGCGAAGCCGTCGGCCTCGCCAGCTACAAGCAGAAGCCGGACGCGCACGGCGTCGTCGAGATCGGCTATGGCATCGCCGCCAGCCGGCGCGGTCTCGGCCATGCGACGCGCGCCGTGGCGGCGCTGCTGGGCCATGCCCGCGCCGATCCGGCGGTCGGTGCCGTCCGCGCCGAAACCGCCGCCGCCAACGTCGCCTCGCAGCGCGCCCTGGAGCGCAACGGCTTTGCGCCCTATGGCACCGGCGACGATCCCGACGACGGCCCGATGATCCTGTGGCGGCTCGCGCTGAAAGCCGTGGCGCAAGCCTGAGCGACAGGGACCGGCAAATCCGCTAGTTTTAGCAATACGCTTAAGGCAACTTTAATCGGGATTCCGCCATCGTGACCGTCTCGGGGTTCAGGCTTGTGCTCGTGGCGGCCTGTGCGCTGATCGATCCGGACGGCCGCATGTTGATCGCGCAGCGGCCGCCGGGGAAGGCGATGGCAGGGCTATGGGAATTTCCTGGCGGCAAGGTCGAAGCCGGCGAGCGGCCGGAAGAGGCGCTGATCCGCGAGATGCGCGAGGAACTGGGGATCGCGGTCCGGGAGCCGTGTCTGGCGCCCTTCACCTTCGCCTCGCACAGCTACGCGGATTTTCAATTGCTGATGCCGCTCTATGTCTGCCGCCGCTGGGAGGGCAGCGTGACCGCCCGCGAGCACAGCGCGCTGGCCTGGGTCCGGCCCCGCGACTTGACCGGCTACGCGATGCCGCCGGCCGATGTGCCGCTCATTGCGATGCTGCGCGATCTGCTCTGAAACGCTTCGCCGGCGACGAGGGCGGCGCCACCGCCATCGAATACGCCATGATCGCCAGCATCGTCTCGATCGTGATCTTCGCCGCCGTCACCTCCATCGGCTCCAGCCTCAAGACCTTCTTCCAGGCGCTGGCGAATTTCGTCTGAGCGCGCCTCGCGCCGAGCGCTATTCCGCGCGCTCCGGGCGTGTTTTGTCCGGCAGGACGATTTCCGATGTGCCCAGCGCCTCGGCGAGACGCGTCCGGGCGCTGCCGGGTTTCAGCGCTTGCTGCTGGCTGTCATGCGGCGTCCAGCCGGTGAGGTAGACGATGTCGAAGGTGGCGCGCAGCCTGCCGTCGGGATCGGCGAAGTGCGCCGCGTAATGCGCCAGCGTCGCCGCCAGCATCGCGCGTCGCATCGGCTTGCGGCTGCGTTCGATCAACGCATTGGTCTCGCCCATCGCGCGCAGGTCGCGCACCAGGTCCATGACATCGCCATAGCGCACCACCGTGCGCTCGACGTCGGCGACGGGCAGGGCGAAGCCGGCGCGCTGCAGCAATCCGCCCAGATCGCGCACGTCGCCGAACGGCGCGACGCGCGGGCTGAGGCCGCAGGTCACCGCGATCTCCGCCGCCGCCAGCGACTGGCGCAGCTCCGTCAAGGTCTCGCCGCCGAACAGCGCCGCCAGGAACAGGCCGTCGGGCTTCAGGGCGCGCCGCACCTGCGCCAGCGCGCCCGGCAGGTCGTTGACCGCGTGCAGCGACAGCACGCTGGTCACCAGGTCCCACGCCTCGGGCGCCGCCGCGAGGCGCTCGTCGCCGCCGAGCGCGCCTTCGAGTTCGAGGACGCGCGCGAATGTCCGCTTGACGCCCGATAGCCGCGCGGCCACCCCTTCCGCCGCCTCGCGCGCCAGGAAGGCGTCGCCGCCCAGCCGCAGCGCCCGTGCGCGGTGCCGCGCCAGCGCCGTCGGATCGAAAATCTGCGGCGGTCCCTGGTTCATTGCGCTATACTATTCGACATGGGCGGGGAATTGCAGGGCAGTGTGGTGCGCGGCCTGCGGCAGGCCGGACGCGCCTCGCTCGACCTGCTGTTCCCGCCGCTCTGCATCGCTTGCCGCGCGCAGGTCTCCGCGCCCGGCGCGCTGTGCGCCCAGTGCTGGCAGACCATCCAGTTCCTCGACGGGCCGCTCTGCGAATGCTGCGGCCTGCCGTTCGACTTCGATCCCGGCGGCGCCACGCTGTGCGCCGCTTGCCACGCGAGGCCCCCGGCCTACGACAAGGCCCGCGCCGTGATGCGCTATGACGCGCACGCCCGCGGCCCCATCCTCGCCCTCAAGCATGGCGACCGCCTCGACCTGGTGCCCGGCTTCACGCGCTGGCTCGAGCGCGGCGGCCGCGCCCTCCTGGACGAGGCCGACATCATCCTGCCGGTGCCGCTGCATCCCTGGCGCCTGTGGAGCCGGCGCTACAATCAGTCGGCCGAGCTGGCCCGCGCGCTCGCCCGCCATTGCGGCAAGCCGGCCGATTTCCAGGCCCTGGTCCGCAGCCGTGCCACCCCCAGCCAGGGCGCCATGCCCTCGGCCAAGGCGCGGCGCCGCAACATGCTGGGCGCCTTCAAGGTTTCGCCGCGCCACAAATCCGCCATTGCCGGGCGTAACCTTCTGCTCATCGACGACGTGTTAACCACAGGCGCGACCGTCGATGCCTGCGCGCGCGCGCTAAAGCGCGCAGGGGCCGCAAAAGTGCTGGTTTTGGCGCTCGCCCGCGTTGTCCGTCCGCTCGCCGGCGATATTATATGACGGTCACGGAACGGTGCTGCTGAGTCGCATCCCATGTCGAAGATCAAGATCTACACCACGCCGATCTGCCCCTATTGCGTGCGCGCCAAGGCGCTGCTGAAGAAGAAGGGCGCCCAGTTCGACGAGGTCGACGTCTTCATGGACGCCGACGCGCGCCGGGAGATGGAAGACAAATCCCACGGCCGCCGCAGCGTGCCGCAGATCTTCATCGGCGACAAACATGTCGGCGGCTGCGACGACCTCTATGCGCTGGAGAGCCAGGGCGCGCTCGATCCGCTGCTGAAAATTGCATGACGGCCTTTCGGGCCGCCTGCGTTCAGCTGCGCTCCACCGACGACGTGGCGGAAAACATCCGCGTCACCTCCGAATTCATCCGTGAAGCGCACGGCAAGGGCGCCGCGTTCGTCGCCACGCCGGAGAACACCACGCTGATGGCGCCCGATGGCGGCGCCAAGCTCGCCAGCTCCTATGACGAGGCGCACGATCCGGCGCTGCCGGCCTTTGCCGCGCTCGCCGAAGACCTCGGCATCTGGCTGCTGATCGGCAGCCTCGCGATCAAGGTCAGCGAGAGCAAGACCGCCAATCGCCAGTTTCTGATCGATCCCAAAGGCCGCATCGCGGCGCGCTACAGCAAGATCCATCTCTTCGACGTCGACCTGCCGTCGGGCGAGAAGTATCGCGAGTCGAACACCGTCGCCGGCGGCGACCGCGCCGTGCTCGCCGAGACGCCATGGGGCAAGATCGGCCTCACCATCTGCTACGACATGCGCTTCCCGCAGCTTTACCGCGCCCTGGCGCAGAACGGCGCCTTCCTGCTCACCGCGCCGTCGGCCTTCACCGAGACCACCGGCAAGGCGCATTGGCATGTCCTGCTCCGCGCCCGCGCCATCGAGAACGGCGCCTTCGTCATCGCCCCGGCGCAGGGCGGCACCCATGCCAACGGCCGCAAGACCTACGGCCGTTCGCTGATCGTCGGGCCCTGGGGCGAGATCCTCGCCGAGGCCGGCACCGAGCCTGGTGTCATCGTCGCCGACATCGACCCCGCTGCCGTCGCCGACGCGCGCAGCCGCGTGCCGAATTTGCAGCATGACCGCGCCTTCGCAGGCCCCTGAGGCCGGCCGTGCCGCTCCCGGGCGCCAAAGGCCTTGCGAAACATCAATCCGCGCCGCGATTTGGGCGTATAAGGTGAAGCCGCACCGCACAAAGGCCCTGGCGTGATCGTCTACAATCTTCGTTGCCGCAACGCCCATGAATTCGAGGGCTGGTTCCGCGACTCGGCGGCGTTCGACGCCCAGTCCCAGGGCGGCAAGCTGACCTGTCCGGTCTGCGACTCGCGCAAGATCGAGAAGGCCATCATGGCGCCCGCCGTTTCCGGCGCGAAAAAATCTGCCGTCACCGCCGACGAGTCCCGCAAGATGCGCCAGTTCATGACGGGCTTGCGCAAATACGTCCAGGACAACGCCGACTATGTCGGCCCCAAATTCGCCGAGGAAGCGCGCAAGATCCATTACGGCGAAGCCGAGGAGCGCCACATCTACGGCGAGGCCTCGCTCGAGGAAGCCAGGGAACTGGTGGAGGAGGGCGTCGACGTCGCCCCGCTGCCGCCGGACATCGACGGGGCGAACTGAAATTTACCCTCCCTTGAGGGGTCCGTAGCGACAGCGTACGGACGCGCAGCGAAGCGAAGCAAGGGTCGAAATTGCGAAGCAATTTCGGGGAGGGGTCTGACGCCTGGCGCCGGACCCCTCCCCGAAAAATTCTCGCTGCGCTCGAATTTGTTCGACCCTCCCTCAAGGGGAGGGTGAAACTATTACTTCAACGCCGCCCTTAGCGTGTCCGCGTCGCGGTTGCACGACCGCCCCATGAAGACGTCGTCGAACGGCACCGGGCGGCCGTAATATTCGGCGTTCATCTCCGGCTTCTGCTCCAGCGTCGAATCGTTGACGGTCAGGCCGACATAGGCGCCGGCGGCGCGGGCCCAGCCGATGATGTCGCCGTGATAGCTGGAATCGCCGTCATTGCCGCCGGCCATCAGGATGGCGAGGCCGGCCTCGGTGCCGAGGCGGAAGCGCTCCTGGCGCACCGCCGCGACGGCCCGGTCGGTCATCAGCACCAGGACGATCTGGGCGCTCGAGATGCCGGCCTGCAAGCCGATCGACGGCGAGCCCAGCGAATAGAAGGCGGGATAGGTCCACACCTTGCCGATGCGGCGCAGCAGCACCGCGTCGCCGCCCTGGCCGCCGATGATGAAGCCGACCTTGACCAGCGACGGCACGATGATGATGCCCTTGGCCTGGCGCAGGAGGCTCTGCGGAATCCTGCCCTGGAAATCGTAGAAGGTGCGGGTGGCGTCGCTCACCAGCCTGCCGGACTTGCCGGGCGACATCGCCACCGGGCACAGCGCCACGTGATGGACCGGCTTGCGCGGCGCCCTCTTGGCGTCGGCCGGCGTGAAGGCGAGAGCGGCGGCCGCAAGCGCGGCGAGGCCGAGAACGGCGAATTTCTGCATGGCGAATCCCCTGGGGCTTGAAATCGCCGCAAGTTTACGCGGACCCGGCGCGCTGCGCGAGGGCGGCGCTCAGCGGCTCGCCACGACCATGTAATTGACGTCCACATCGGATGACAAATGCCAGTCCCAGGCCAGGGGATCGAAAGCCACGCCTTGCGTTTTCAATGGGTTGAGCCCCGAACCTTCAAGTAACCGGCGAAGCTCGGCGGGCGTTACGAAGCGGTTCCAGTCATGCGTGCCGGGCGGCAGCCAGCGCAGGATGTATTCCGCCCCGATCTTGGCCAGCGCCAGCGCCTTGAGCGTCTTGTTGAGGGTCGCGACGAACATCAGCCCGCCGGGTTTCACCAGCCCGGCACAGGCCTTGAGATAAGCCTTGAGGTCCGCGACGTGCTCGACCACCTCCATGTTGAGGACCACGTCGAACCGGGCGCCCTCGGCCGCCAGCACTTCGGCCGAGGCGGCGCGATAAGTCACGGCGAGGCCCGCCGCCGCGGCATGCGCCCTGGCGGTGCCGATGTTCTTCTCGGACGGATCGACACCCGTCACCGCGAAGCCCAGCCGGCGCATCGGCTCGCACAAAAGCCCGCCGCCGCAGCCGATGTCGAGCAGCTCCAGCCCCGCGAACGGCTTCAGCTCCGAGCGGGCGAAGTGCGCGGCGGCGGTGTCGCGGATGAATTTGAGCCGCACCGGGTTGAACTTGTGCAGCGGCGCGAACTTGCCGGAAGGGTCCCACCATTCGGCCGCCATGGCGGAGAACTTGGCGACTTCCGTCGCATCCACCGATGTCGCGTCGCCAAGTGCGTCTGCCAATACCGTTCTCCCAAACGTCATGGGCGGGCTCGACCCGCCCACCCATCCGGCGCGCGTCGGCGCGCCGAAAAGAGTCTTCTGCGTCCGCTGACGCAGACAAGATGGATGGGCGGCTCAAGGCCGCCCATGACGATGTGCGGCGTTGAGCCTTGATCGTCTACCGTCTATGTAGGCCCCAACTTCCTGGGCGGCAAACGGATCGATTATGGCGAAGATCGCGATGAAATTCGGCGGCACCTCGGTGGCCGACCTGGAGCGCATCCGCCACGTCGCCACGCTGGTGAAGAAGGAGCGCGACCGCGGCAACGAGGTCGCCGTCGTGGTCAGCGCCATGGCGGGCGAGACCAACAAGCTGATCGGCTGGACCGCCGAGATCGCCAAGGCGCCCGGCTCCAACGCGCCTGCCATGCCCGATCCGCGCGAGCAGGATGTCATCGTCGCCGCCGGCGAGCAGATCACCGCGGGGCTCCTCGCCGTCGCGCTCGGCGCGCTGGGCGTGCCGTCGCGGTCCTGGATGGGCTGGCAGATTCCGCTGCGCACCTCCGCGGTGCACGGCCATGCCCGCATCGAGGGCATGGATGCGAGCCTGATGAACGAGAGCCTGGGGCGCGGCGAGGTCGCGGTCGTCGCCGGCTACCAGGGCGTCGCGGCGCATGACCGCATCTCGACGCTCGGCCGCGGCGGCTCGGACACCTCCGCCGTCGCCATCGCCGCGGGCCTCAGGGCCGACCGCTGCGACATCTACACCGACGTCGACGGCGTCTACACCACCGATCCGCGCATCGTGCCCAAGGCGCGCCGCCTGGAGAAGATCTCCTTCGAGGAGATGCTCGAAATGGCCTCGCTCGGCGCCAAGGTGCTGCAGACCCGCTCGGTCGAGATCGCCATGCTTCATCGCGTCCCCACCCGCGTGCTATCGACCTTCGACCCGGACGCGGGCGGAACGCTTCTGTGCGACGAGGAAGATATCGTGGAAAAGAAACCGGTCACCGGCATCGCCTATAGCCGCGACGAGGCGAAGATCACCCTGCACCGCATCCCGGACCGGCCCGGCATCGCGGCGGCGATCTTCGGGCCGCTGGCCGACAACGGCGTCAACGTCGACATGATCGTCCAGAACGTCTCGGAGGACGGCAAGAAGACCGACCTCACCTTCACCGTGGCGCGCGGCGAACTGCAGCGCGCGCTGGCCTCGATCGAGAAGGCGGCGCCGCAGATCGGCTATCGCGAGCTGACGCACGATGCCAGCGTCGCCAAGGTCTCGATCATCGGCATCGGCATGCGGGCCCATCCCGGCGTCGCCCAGACCATGTTCCGCACCCTGTCGGAGAAGGGCATCAACATCCAGGTGATCTCGACCAGCGAGATCAAGGTCTCCGTGCTGATCGCCGAGGAATATGTCGAACTGGCGGTCCGGGCGCTGCATTCGGCGTATGAATTGGACGTGGCGTAGTGGCGCCGCTTAACCCCGCCTGTCATCCGCCGCGAATGCGGCGGACCCAGGTGACGTCCTGCGGTGCGGGGCGTCACCTGGGTGGCCCGCATTCACGGGCCATGACACTTTGGTGTGGTTGCGGAGGGAATATCTGATGGCCGTCGCCGCCGGTGGCCCACGCATCCTGCTGCGGAAACTGCGCGAGATCATGGCCGAGCAGTCGAGCGCCCAGACGCGCCTCGACAAGCTCGTCACCGTCATCGCCACCAACATGGTGGCCGAGGTCTGCTCGATCTATCTGCGGCGCGCCGGCAAGGCGCTGGAGCTGTTCGCCACCGAAGGCCTCAACCGCGCCGCCGTGCACAACACGCGGCTGAGGGAAGGCGAGGGCCTGGTCGGCCTGGTCGCCGAGACCGCGGAGCCCGTCAACCTCTCCGACGCGCCGGCCGATCCGCACTTCTCCTATCGCCCCGAGACGGGCGAGGACCCCTACAAATCCTTCCTCGGCGTGCCGATCGTGCGCGGCGGCCAGGTCTTCGGCGTGCTGACGGTGCAAAACCGCGCTGCAGTG
>DATMKZ010000062.1:0-18422 GCA_035570795.1 Rhizomicrobium sp. | reverse complement strand
CGGCCGACCGAGGCGATGCGGCCGCTCGACTCGAAGGCGTCGATCAGCGTGCTCTGCACCAGGAAGGGCAGGCGGTCCTGCCACGACGAATTGGCGTAGTAGTCGAGCTGGTTGTTCGGCTGCACCAGCGCGATGCGCGCGGAATCGAGGCTGTCGGGCGCATCGGGCAGCACGATGGACATCTGCCACGGCACGCGCGGGCCGCCGCCGGCCGGCATCGGCGTGTTCTTGAGCATGTAGAGCGGCGCCGGCTCGGGCGGGCCGATGATGCCGCTGCAGGCGGTCAGCAGGACGGAGGAAGCGCCCGCCACCAAGAGGGCGCGGCGGTCGACGGAAAAAGATCGCTTGCTCATTTGGGTGTGTATCCCTTGCGCCTGTCGCCGAAGATCACGCGTGTCGGCTCGCGGTTGAGTTGATCGGACAGTGTGGTGAGGCTCCCCACCAGCCGGCGCGAATCGGCGATCAGCGCGGAGAGCTGCGAGATGCCGTCGCCGGTCACCACCGCGTCCGCGTCCTTCGACAGCTTGTCGAGCCTTCTGAGCGTGGCGTTGGCCTGCAGGAAGGTCGGGTGCAGGTCGCGGCTGGCGACCGCCAGGTTGCGCGTCGCCTCGTTGGTGTTGTGCAGCGTGGCGACGATCTCGCCGCGGTTGTCCGACAGCGTCTTGGTGAGGTTGTCGAGATTGCTCAGGATGTCGCCGATCGCCTTCTGGTTCTTGGGGCTGAGCAGGTTGTTGAGCTTGTCGGCGATCATGTCGACCTTGTGCACGATCTGCGGCGCGGTCTCCTGCAGCATCGCCCAGGTCGAAGGCACCGACCTGATCTCCGGATAGGGCTTGTGCGTGGTCTGCGCCAGCTTGTCGGCGTCGTCGCGCATCTTGCCGCCGATGATCTCGACATAGGAGCCGCCGGTCAGGCCCTGGCTGGCGATCGAGGCGGTGGCGTCCTTGTAGATCGAAAGGTCGGGGCGGACCTGCAGCGTGGCGATGACGCTGGAGGGATCGTTGGGCGCGAAGTCGAGGCCGTCGACCCGGCCGACCTCGATGCCGTTGTAGCGCACCGTGGTGCCCTTGCCGAGGCCGGTGACCGAGCCGGTGAATTTGGTCGTGTAGTAGACGTATTCCTGGCTGTACTGGACGCCCGCCAGCCACAGCACGGTGACGACCAGCGCCAGCATGCAGGCCAGCACGAACGCCCCGACGGCGACGTAGTTTGCCTTGGTCTCCATGGTCCCCTCTTCGTCCCCCTCAGGCGGCCGCGCGTCCGCGCGGGCCGGAAAAATATTGCTGGATCCACGGATGCGGATTCTTGCGCAGCTCGTCGATCGTGCCGACCACGATTTTCCTGTCCACCAGCACGGCGATGCGGTCGGTCGTCGCGCGCAGCGTGTCGAGGTCGTGCGTCACCATGAACACGGTCAGGTTCAGGCTCTGCTGCAGGTCCTTGACCAGCTCGTCGAACATGTTGGCCGAGATCGGATCGAGGCCGGCGGTCGGTTCGTCCAGGAAGACGATGTCGGGATCGAGCGCCAGGGCGCGGGCGAGGCCGGCGCGCTTCTTCATGCCGCCGGAGAGCTCCGAGGGATGCTTGGGCGCCGCGGTCTCGTCGAGGCCGACCATGCTGAGCTTCATCGAGGCGATCTCGTTCATCAGCTCCTGGGACATCTTGGTGTATTCGCGCAAGGGCACCTGGATGTTTTCGGCGATGGTCTGCGAGGAGAACAGGGCACCTTCCTGGAACAGCACGCCCCAGCGCATTTCGATCTCGCGCATCTGCACGTCGTTGAGCTTGGAGGTGTCCTTGCCGAACACCTCGACGGTGCCGGAGCGGAAGTGGTTGAGCCCGATGATCGAGCGCAGCAGCACCGACTTGCCGGTGCCCGAGCCGCCGACCACGCCCAGGACTTCGCCGCGATAGACGTCGAGGTCGATATGGTCGTGCAGCAGCTGGTCGCCGAAGCCGTTGACCAGGCCCCGGACCTTGATGATGGCGTCCTTGTCGCTTCCGCCGGGCACGCGTCAGATTCCTATGATCGAGAACATGATGGAAAAGCCCGCGTCGAGCACGATGACGAGGAAGATCGATTCGACGACCGAGCGTGTCGTCAGCTTGCCGACGCTGGCGGCATTGCGTTCGACCTGCAGGCCTTCGTAGCAGCCGACCAGGCCGATGATGAAGGCGAATATCGGCGCCTTGATCAGGCCGACCATGAAGGTGTTGACGCTGATGGCTTCCTGCAGCTGGCGCATGAACACCGGGATGGTGATGCCGAGGTCGAAATAGCACATCACCGCGCCGCCGATCAGGCCCATGATGCCGGCGTAGAAGGTGAGGAACGGCAGCGCGATGACGAGGCCGAGGATGCGCGGCAGCACCAGCGCGTCCACGGTGTTGATGCCGATGGTCTCCATTGCGTCGATCTCTTCGTTGACGCGCATGGTGCCGATCTGGGCGGTGAAGGCCGAGCCCGAGCGGCCGGCGACGATGATGGCGGTGACGAGGCCGCCGAGCTCGCGCAGGAGGCCGACGCCGAGCAGGTTGATGGTGAAGACCTCGGCGCCGAAGCGCTTGAGCTGGTCGGCACCCTGGTAGGCGAGCACGATGCCGATCAGAAATGCCAGCAGGCCGACGATCGGCAGCGCGTTGATCCCGGTCTCCTCGACCTGGTGGATCAGGGCGGCGACGCGCAGATTGCCGCGCGGATGATAGATCGCCTCGCTGACCTCGACCGTGACGCGGCCGAGATAGCCCAATATGGCGATGCCCTGCTGCACGCCATGGATCGTCGCCTTGCCGACGCGCTCGGTGAAGGCGCTGAGGGTGTGGCGGTTGGCGATGACGACCGGCGGCGCGGTGTGCTCGTGCTCCACGGTGTGGATCAGCGAACCGTACATGTCGTCCAGCGCGATGGGGGCGACGCGTTTGCCGCGCGCTTCCCATTCGCGCTTGGTGCGCACCAGCAGCCAGGCGCCGGCGCTGTCGAGCCTTGTCAGGCTCTTGCCGTCGATCTCGGCCTCGGGCGCGTCGCCGACGTCGATGGCCTTCAGCGCCGTGTCGAGCTTGGCGGCGTCCTTCGTCGTCCACTCGCCCTCGGCGACGAGGCGGAGCAGGCGGGGCTTGCGCTCCATGCGGAAGCGGGCGCGCGCGTCTGGGGGCGTGGCGTCGTGTGCTGTGGTCATCCCGGCAAAACTCTAACGGGGGCGCGGCCTTAAGGCCATGCTATACCTGACAAAAGAAAGCGAAAGGCGGCGGGCGTGGAAAGTCGTGCACTTATTCTGGGCGGCGGCGGGCCGGTGGGCATCGCCTGGGAACTCGGTCTGGCGGCGGGGCTCGCCGAACGTGGCGTGCGAATCGCAGCTGCGGACCGAATCGTCGGCACCTCGGCGGGATCGTTCGCCGGCGCGGCACTGGCCTCGGGCCGGCCGGCCGAAGCGCTGGTGCGGGCGCAGGTCGAACAGGCCGAGCGCGACGTTGCGGCGCGCAAGGCAGCGCCTGAAGGCGAGCGCCGGCCGGCGCCGGACCTCGCGCCGCTATTGCGATTCATGGCGCGCCGGCCCGAAGGCGGCGAGATGCCGGCAACACTGCGCGCCGAGATCGGCGCCTACGCCCTGCAGGCGCCGACGATTCTCGAAGAGCGGTTCATCGCGAGCTTCGGCTCCATCGCCAAAGCCGGCGAGGCCTGGCCGCGCGGCTTCGCCTGCACTGCGGTGGACGCCGAGGACGGTGCCTTCGTGGTCTGGGAGGAATCCTCCGGCGTCGCGCTCGGCCACGCCATAGCCTCGAGCTGTTCGGTGCCGGGAATCTTCCCGCCGATCGCGATCCACGGCCGCCGCTATATCGACGGCGGCATGCGCTCGGGCACGAACTTCGACCTCGGCAAGGGCTATGCGCGCGTGCTGTGTATCGCCGTGGTGGGCAATATCGGCCTGGAGACGATGAAGCCGCGCGCCGAGGCGGAGGTCGCCGCGCTCAGGGCCACCGGCGCCAAGGTCGAACTCATCGTGCCGGATGCGCATTGCCGCGAAGCCTTCGGCAACAATTTGATGGACAGCACGCGCCGCGGCGACGTCGCGCTCGCCGGCGTGGTGCAGGGCCGCGCGGAAGCGGAGCGGATCGCGGCGTTCTGGAACGGGATCAATTCGAAGGCTTGAACCGGCCCCAGTTTCGCGGCCGCATGCCGCCGGCTTTGAGGATGCGCTTCACGTCCTGCGGCTCCCAGGTCACGGCGTCGGCGGCGGTGGGATCGAACACCACGCGCTTGTCTTTCAGATAGCTCAGGATCAAGTGGCCCGCGCTGCAATTGGGTACCTGGTCGGCGCCATAGACGGCGCGCAGGCGCGCGATGGAGGTGAAGACGGGGCTGAATTTCGTGCCGCCGGGTGCGGTCGCCTCGACGAGGTGCGAGCCATCTGGCGCGCTCAGCGTGCACAGATCGTAGTCGAGCAGATAGCTCAGCACATCCGGCCGCGCGGTCGGGTCCTGGCCCATGCCGGCGAGCAGCTGGTCGCGGTCGGGCGGCGAGGGTCGCGGCAGATCGACGGTGGCTTGCGCGTACGCCAGTCCTGTCGCGGCCAGCAACATGCCGAGAAAAAGCGCCCGTTTCATACCAGCGTCCGCCCCGTCATCCGCTCCAGCACCTTGAGCGGCGCGCGCTCCGGATGTGCGAGGGCGGTGACGGGCAGGTGGAAGGTCTGCTCCAGCGCGAACTGGCCCCTCAGCGCGGCGTGCATCGCCTGGTCGGTGAAGCACATCCAGCTGGTGCCGGCGGGAAAGGCGAACTCGACCTGCGGCGCGTCCTTCTGGTACGCCGCGTCGCGCTTGGCGCCGTCATGCAGGCCGAGCATGAGGTAGTCGTAGGCGCTGCGCCGTCCCTTGGTGACGCCGAGCAGTTCGAACAGCCAGGGCTCCAGCGGCAGCGGCTTGCGGGCGCGGTGCGCATAGCGCCGCGCCATGTCTGCGAACGGCTCGCCGACGTGCCAGATGCGAGGCCCTCCCATCGGATGGATGTTGGAGAAGACGCGCAGGATGCGCCGGCCGCGCTGCGGTCGCGACGGGAAGGCGTCGACGTGCAGGCGCTTGTCGTCGCTCAGCGGCGAATAGCTGCGCCCGGCAATCTCCACCGGACGATAGGAGGTGCGGGCCTGGTCGATGCTCGCGGCGTAGCCGGGAAACAGCGACAGCACCAGCGACCGCGCCTGCGCCGCAAAGCGTCCCATCATCGCCGACAGCGCGGCGCTGTCGGCCGGCGCGGCGACGTCGCCCTGCAGGCTGCCGTCGGGATCGCGGCTGATGTTCTTGGCGCGGCCGTCCGACAGCGCGCCGCTGAGCAGCGTGTTCTCGCTGTTGTTGACGGTGAACGGCAGCCTCGGAAAATAAAGCACCTTGCCGCTCTCCAGCGCGTCCTGCGCGCCCGCGCGCGTCGCGTCGTCGAACGGCCCCGTCCAGCGCGTCAGGTCGAAGCTCGTGATCGGTTCCAGGGCCATGCCGCGTTGTAACAAAAGCCGCCGGGCTACTCCAGCGAGCCGGTGAGCGAGGCGCGTTGGCTGATCTCGATCCCTTTGCCGTCCGGATCGCCGGGGATGACAGCGTAGCTGTCGTGGCCGTCTCACGCATCCGTCTGCCGATCGAAGAAATCGTCGGCGTCCTCGACATCGACCAGCCGGCCGCGGCGGATCTCCAGGAACCGCGTCGCCGCGGTGCGCGTGAAATAGCGGTCGTGGCTGACGAAGATGCAGGAGACGTCGGATTCCTCGAGCTGCTGCTCGAGGTCTTCCTGGCCTTCGATGTCGAGATGGTTGGTCGGCTCGTCCAGCATGTAGAAATTGGGCTGCCGCAGCTTCATGTGCAGGAAGACGAGGCGCGACTGCTCGCCATAGGAAAGCTTGGCGATCTTGTCGTCGAGCCGCTCGAACGGGAAGCCCGCCTTGGCCAGGATGGCGACCGCCTGCGCGTTGTTCACGGTCTTGATCCGGGCGATGTAATCGCGCGGCGAGAGGTCGAGCGGCAGGTCGGCCATGCGCTGGTCGAAATAGACGAGGTTGGTCGCCGGATTGTAGCGCACCGCGGCACGGCCGTCGTAATGCTCCTGCGCCGGGTCATAGGCGCCCGCCAGCACGTTCAGCAGCGTGGACTTGCCGCTGCCATTGGGCCCGAGCAGGGCGACGCGCTCGCCGGCCGCGATCGCCAGGCGGTCGATGGTGATCAGCGTGCGCCCGCCATCGGGCGTCTTGACGACGAGATCGGCGAGGCGCAGCGCGATCTTGGCGTCGATCGCCTCGTCGCCCAGCTCCAGCTTGCGATTCTTGGCCTTGTAGACCTCGGTCGCATTGTCGGCGATGCGGGCGATGCGCTTTTCGGTGGCGCGCTGTTTTCTGTGGAACGCGTCGTTGATGACGCCCCAGGCCTTGTAGCGCGCCGCGACCTTCTCCAGCCGCGCCACTTCGCGCTCCTCCAGCGTGCGGCGCCGGGCGGCGGTGGCGTCGTTCTGCAGCAGCTGCTCGCGCGCGGCGGCGAACGGCGCCTTGAAGGCATGGGCGCCGTCCTTGCGCAGGAAGATGGTGCGCGTCGTGCTGCGGTCGAGGAATTCGCGGTCGTGGCTGACGATCAGCATCGGCAGGCGGATGTCGCCCTCCAGCCAGCGCTCCAGCTTGTTGATGTTCTCGATGTCGAGATGGTTGGTCGGCTCGTCGAGGATGACGATGTCCGGTTCGCCGAGCTTGGCGGCGGCGATCAGCAGCAGGCGCTGCCAGCCGCCGGAGAGTTCGCCGAATTTCCTGTCCGCGAGATCGGGCGGAATGCGCAGCTCGTCGATCAGGACGTCGACCTTCCAGGTGTCGTCGCGGGCGTCGGCCGCAAGCGCGTGCTCCAGCATGTCGCGCACCGCGACATCCGCCAGCGCCGCGGGGATGTCCTGCGGCACATAGCCGACGCGCAGGCCGCGCGAACGCACGACCTGTCCGTCTGACAGTTCGAGCGCGCCGGCCAGGCATTTGAGCAGCGTCGATTTGCCGGCGCCGTTCTCGCCGACCAGCGCGGTGCGCGCATCGTCCAGCAGGAACGACACGTTCTCGAAGATCGTCGTGACGCCGTAGTGAAAGCCGCCCCGGTCGATGCCGAGCACGGCGCTGCGCGCGGCCATGGTGCTGAAGTCTTTTGATCCCGCAGCAGTTTCGCATAGTCTGTCGTAAGATAAAAACGGGAGAAGTCGCCATGGGTCGTCTCGAGGACAAGGTCGCCATCGTCACCGGCGCGGCCAGCGGCATCGGCCGCGCCAGCGCTAGGCTGTTTGCGGCGGAAGGCGCCAAGGTCGTCTGCGTCGACCGCGCCAAGGAGGTCGAGGACACCGCCAAGGCGATCCGGGAGGCGGGCGGCACGGCGCTGGCGCTGACCGCGGACGCGTCCAGGGAAGAGGACGTTGCCGGCTTCGTCGACCGCGCGGTCAAGGATTACGGCAAGCTCGACGCGATCTACGCCAATGCCGGCATCTCGGGCGGCGGCCAGCCGCCGTTCTTCGAGCTGACGGCGGAGCACTGGCGGGCGGTGCTCGACGTCAACCTGATCGGGGTTTTCCTGGCGATCAAGCACGCGGCGCGGGTGATGATCCCCAACAAAAAGGGCTCGATCGTCTGCACCGCCTCGGTCGCCGGCATCCGCTCGGGCGCCGGTGGCGGGCCCTACAGCGCCAGCAAGGCGGGCGTCATCAACCTGGCGACCACGGCGGCAAATTACCTCACCGGCACCGGCGTGCGCGTCAACGCGATCTGCCCCGGCATCATCGAGACCGGCATGACCAAGCCGATCTTCGACTACGCCCGGCAGCGCGGCACGCAGGACCGCATCGGCCAGCTCAATCCCTTGAAGCGCTACGGCGTACCGGAGGAGATCGCGCATATGGCGCTGTTCCTGGCCTCGGACGACGCGTCCTACGTCAACGGCCAGCACATCGCGGTCGACGGCGGCCTGACGAGCTCGATGCCGGTGACGGGGAGGATCGGGCGGTAGCGAATAGCGAGTAGCGAGTAGCGAGTAGCGAATGGAGAAGATCGCACCCTATTCGCTACTCGCCATTCGCCATTCGCTTTCTAGATCCGCTCCGCCAGCACCAGCCAGTCATACGGCCGCCGCGTGCGCGCATTGCGCGGCTTGCGCAGGCCTTCCTTCGCCCACGGATAGGTGACGCGCTGCAGGCGCTCGGCGCGAAAGCCGTGGCGCGCCAGCACCGCGCGCAGTTCCTCGCGGGCGAAATGCTTCTGCCGGGCTCCGCCGCGGTCGACGAGGCCGTCCGGCGCCGCCGCGATGGCCTCGGCCCGCGTCGTGCCGTAAGCGATGCGTTCCACCATGCGGTCGGATTCGATCGACGGGACCACGATCAGGGCGTGGCCGCGGTGGCGCGTGACGCGCGCCAGGCTCCGCCACATCTGCTCGCGGATATCGGCCTGCGGCATGGTGATGACGTTCATGCAGACCGTAAGGTCGGCGCGCCGGCCGATGCGGCGCACGGCGGGCGGGATGCTCGAGGTCAGGAAGGTGATGCCGTCGCGCCCGGCCAGCGCCGTGCGGGCGCGGGCGATGATGCGCGGCGCATGCTCGACCGCGAAGCTCTCGCGGAACAGGCCGCCATAGCGCGCGACGAAGGTGCCCAGCCCGCAGCCGAGATCGACCAGCACCGAGGAGGCGGCCGAGACCGGCAGCCCCCGCACCAGGCGGTCGATCTGGCCGGATTTGGTCTCGCGCGTGATGTCGCAGACCTCACGCTCGAAATCGTCCGCCAGCCGGTCCCATTCTTTTCGACTCACCATGTGATAATCAGAGGGCGATTCTCCGGGCCGGCGCAAATGTGCGGAAAGTTCACGCAAGCCGCGAACGAGGCGGAGGCCGTCAGCCTCGCTGCCGGCGTGCCTGAGGGGCCTGAAGACACCGTGACGCCGATGCGCTTTGCCGGCGTGATCCGCCGCGGCGCCGGCGGCGGGCGCGAGGCGGTGCGGATGCGCTGGGGTTTCGTGCCGGCCGACGCGCCGGACCAGGCCCTGGTGGCCACGAAGTTCATCCATGCCCGCGCCGAGACCATCGACCAGAAGCCGACCTTCCGCGAGGCGTTCTTGCGCCGCCGCGGGCTGGTCGTCACCTGCTCCTTCAACGAAGGCAAGGAGATCACGGCGAAGAAGACCGAGCAGTATGTCGTGACGGCGCGCACGCGGCGGCGGCTGGCCATCGCGGTGATCTGGGAGCGTTGGAAGGGTCCGGGGCCCGTGCCGCTCGAGACCTTCGCGATGGTGACGGTGCCGCCCAACGCGCTGATCGCCACGATTACCGATCGCATGCCGGCGGTGATCGACGATGCCGATTGGGGCAAGTGGCTGGGCGAGGAGCCCGCGACGGTGGACGAACTCAAGCGGATCCTGCGGCCGTCGGAGATCGCGATGGACATGCAAAAGGCGGGCAAGCCCGCGCCGCCGCCAAGGCCGAACCCGCAGCCGGATTTGTTCTAGGCACGGGCTGCGCTAAGCGCAATTCGGAAAAGTGGGTCCATAGCGACAGCGTATGGACGGTTTTCCGAAAAATTGCGCGCCAATCAAAGAATCTAGAGCATGATTGGATTCAACGAAATGGATCATGCTCTAGAACTTTGTCATGCCGCATCTGCTGCACTTCTCCGAGGACCCCGACATCGCGGTCTTCCGCCCGCATGTCCCGGCGAGTTCTCCGCACAATCCGCCGCTGGTGTGGGCGGTGGACGAGGCGCATGCGCCCGGCTTCTGGTTTCCGCGCGCCGCCCCGCGTGCCTGCTGCTGGAGCGGCGGCAAGCCGCTGACGCCGGTCGGGCAGGCGCTGCTCGGCCTCGGCGCCGGCCAGCGGATGCATGCCATCGAAAGCGTCTGGCTGGAGCGGCTGCGCGCCTGCCGGATGCATGTCTATCGCTTCGATGCCGCGCCGTTCGCGCTTTACAACGAGTCGGCGGGCTATTACGCGGCGCGCGAGACGGTACGGCCGCTGTCGGTCGCGCCGGTCGGCGATCTGCTGGCCTTGCACGCCGCCGCCGGCATCGAGCTGCGCTTCGTGCCGAACCTGTGGCCGCTGATCGACGCCATCGTCGCCTCCGGCCTCGAATTCTCGATCATCCGTAAGATGAACGCGTTGCCGCGCGCCGCCAGCACATGAGGAGCGTCGCCAGGCCGAGGCCGAGCGAGGTCGCGTTGATCGCCGTTTCCGCCCACATCGGACCGGACCGCGGCAGCAGGGCGTAGAGTCCGTGCTCGAGGTTGAAGGTGATGTCCATCGCCGCGAGATAGACGAGGGCGCTCGCCGCCATCAGCCCGAACAGCGCGCCGCTGCGCGCCCCCCGCCACAGGCCGGCGCCGGCGGCGAGCATGCACAAGGCCATCCAGACATCGGCGACCGGGAACGCGTCCTCGAAGGCGCTGTACCAATAGTCCGAGAGCACGCGCACATCGCCGGCGATGAAATAATTCGCCCAATAGGCAAGGGTGACGACGGCGCCGAGGATCAGGAGAGTCGCGAGAATTTTCATATACGGTCACCACCAACCCACCGCTGTCATGGCCCGCGAATGCGGGCCACCCAGGTGATGACAAGCTTATAGCGCAAAGAAGACACCCCGACTGCCTCTCGACACGGGGCGCAGACGTGAACTGGGTGGCCCGCATGTCATCCTGAGCGACGCCGCAGGCGGCGTCGAAGGGCGCGGGCCATGACAGCCGAGCGGGGCGGTTAGGCCAGCGTAAAAAACGGCACCGGGGCGCCGCCTTCGCTCGGCTTCCACACCAGCTTCGCCGGTGCGTTGATGGCGATCTTCTTGAAATCGCAGTCGACCAGGTTGGTCAGTACGCGCGGTCCCTCGGCCAGCGTCACCCAGGCGATGGTGTAGGGCCCGGTCGGCGAGCGGTACATGATCGAGTAGCTGTAGACCGTGGCGTTGCCGCCGGCCTCGCGCCACTCGACCCGCTCGGAAAAGCAGAACGGGCAGAACAGCCGCGGAAAATAATGCGGCTCGTTGCAGGCGAGGCAGTAGCCGTAGAGCAGCTTGCCCGCTTCGGCGGCTTTCCAGAACTTCGCGGTCTCCTCGTTCACCGCCGGCGGGAAGATGCGGCGGGCGGCGGGCGCTTTCTTTTCACCTTGCTCGGACATCGCTCTACTCCCGTTCCATGATCAGCGTCGCCGAGCCGTGGCGCGTGCCGAGCGAGCCGCCGGTGCCGTGCGCCAGCGCCAGGTCGCAACCCGGCACCTGCACCTTGGGATGGGCCTCGCCGCGCAGCTGGCGCACCGCCTCGATCACCTTGGTGATGCCGCCGCGATTGGTCGGATGGTTGTTGCAGAGGCCGCCGCCGTCCGTATTGAACGGCAGCTTGCCGACGCCCGAGATCAAATTGCCGTCGGCGACGAATTTGCCGCCGTCGCCCTTGGCGCAGAAGCCCAGATCCTCGATCTGCATCAGCACCGTGATGGTGAAGCTGTCGTAGATCGAGGCGTATTTGATGTCGGCGGGTTTCACGCCGGCCTCGGCGAAGGCCTTGGGCCCGCTCCACGCCGCGCCCGAGAAGGTGAGGTCGACCTTGCCGCCATAGGTGCCCTTGGGCGCCTCGCCGGCGCCGATGATCTTCACCATCGGGCGGTTCAGCTGCCTGGCGATCTCGGGCGAGGTGACGATCAGCGCGCCACCGCCGTCGGTGACGACGCAGCAATCCAGCCGGTGCAGGGGCGTGGCGATCATCGGCGAGGCCAGGACCTCCTCGACCGTCACGACCTCTTTCAGGAAGGCATGCGGATTGTACTGCGCGTGATGGCTGGCCGCGACCTTGATCCAGGCGAGCTGTTCGCTCGTGGTGCCGAATTCGTGCATGTGGCGCGTCGCGCACATCGCATATTGGTTGTGCGTCGTGCCGCCATAGGGCATCTCGAACGCCGCTTCCGGCGCCGCGGCGAACCCGCCCGGACGTCCGCCGCCGCCTCCCGGACCGCCCGAGGTGCGCGGCTTGCCGGCGAGCGTGACCAGCGCCACCGAACATTTGCCCGCCGCGATCGCTTCCGCCGCGTGGCCGACATGCAGGATGTAGGACGAGCCGCCGGTCTCGGTCGAATCCATGTGGCGCAAATTGCGCAGGCCCATATAGTCGGCCATCGACATGGCGCCAAAGCCCGGCGCGTCGCCGGCGCAGAAATAGCCGTCGATGTCGTCCTTGTTGAGCCCCGCATCGGCGAGCGCGCCGCGGGCGCATTCGACATGCAGCTGCGCCGTCGACTTGTCGGGCGCTTCGCGCGTCGGATGCTCGAACGCGCCCATGACATAGGCCTTGCCCTTGATGCTCATCGTCGCTGTGTCCGGCTGGATATCGCTGCCCAAGGCTCTACAAGCGCGGGCGCGATGAATCAATCGCCGGCGCCGGAGGCCGCGATTGTCGCAGGCGCCGGTTTCGCGGGCGCATGTGCGTGGCGCGTCACGCCTTTCCACATCAGCCGGACCGCCTCGAAATGGATGGCGGCGACGACTTTGAGCGTCATCAGGGGATGGCGCAGCAGCAGGCCGGCGAGCGCGCGGTCGCTGAGTGCCTTGCGCGTGCCGCAGAAGCTTGCCGTCAGGATCGGTTTGCCGGCCTCTTCTTCGGCGATCGCGATCCGCACGTCGCCGCCGGGGGGGCGGATCTTGAAATTATAGGCGCAGTCCGGCGAGAGGAACGGCGAGACGTAGAAATCCTTGGGCGTGCGCTGGCGCACGAGCGCCGCGTCGCCGTCCGCTCGCAGCACATAGCTGTGCCGCTCGCCATAGGTGTTGTGCACTTCGTAGACGATGGCGGCGAGGCGCTCGTCCTTGCCGTAGCAGAACCAGGTGCTGATCGGATTGAAGACGTAGCCGAACAGGCGCGGATAGCACAGCACGCGGCGCGGCCCGTCGGCGACGATGCCGGCCTCGGCGAGCTTCGCATCCAGCCAGGTGCGCAGCGGCCGCCCGTCGCCATGGTCGCGGTCTTGGAAACTGACGACGCCGGCGCGGTTCGCTGCGAACAGACGCAGCCGCCGGCCAAGGCCCTCCAACTCGTCGAGGTCGAGCAGCAGGCAAAACACGCGGTATTTGAAGGCGTGATGCCGGGGCGCCAGCCGGCGATGCATCACCCAGCCTTCGTAGATCGCGCTGTTGCCGCCGGTCATGCCATCGATACGGGTCCGCGGCCCCACCGGATCAGCGGGCTGATCCAGGGGCGCCGGCTCTGCGTAAATCCGGCTATGATGGCGCATGCGTCGACCCTTACCGGACCCTGGACCGCCCAGCCGATCTGGCCCGGCAAGGCCCGGCCGGCGCTGCGTTTTCTGGGACGGACGCGGAAAGTCGTGATGGAGGCGGGCGCGAACGAGGCGGGACGGCTGAACGCGGCGGTGCTGGCCGTCGGCCGGGCGCGCGACCGCGCCGCCTTCCAGGCCCTGTTCGACCATTTCGCGCCGCGGGTGAAGGGCTATCTGATGCGGCTCGGCGCCGGCAATGCCGTGGCCGAGGATTTGGCGCAGGAAGCCCTGCTGACGGTGTGGCGCAAGGCGGCGCTGTTCGATCCGGCCAAGGCCTCGGCCTCGACCTGGATCTTCACCATCGCGCGCAATTTGCGCATCGACGCAATCCGCAAGGAGCGGCGCCCGGAGCTCGATCCCAACGATGCCGCGCTGCTGCCGCAGGCCGAACGCGCGGCCGACGAGACGATGGCCTGGGCCGAGGCCGAAGACCGCTTGCGCGCCGCGCTGGCGGAACTGCCGCGCGAACAGGCCGAGATCATCGAGCTTTCTTTTCTGGCCGAAAAGCCGCACAGCAGAATCGCAAACGAGTTGGGATTGCCGCTGGGTACGGTAAAATCCCGCATTCGACTCGCCATGGCACGCCTGCGCGTTGCGTTAGGAGACGGAACATGACGATCAGCCATCACCCCGGCGAAGAACTGCTGCTCTCCTATGCCAGCGGCGCCGCGAACGAGGCGGCGGCACTGCTGGTCGCCTCGCATCTGGCGCTGTGCTCCGATTGCCGGATGAGCGTGGCCGCCGCGGAGGCGGCCGGCGGCTCGGTGCTGTCACAGGTGGCACCGGTGGCGCTGGACCGCAACGCCTACGATGCGGTGCTGGCGCGGCTCGACGCGCCGACCGCCGAGATCGTGCGCGGCGCCAATCTCGCCGGCAACGTACCGGCGCCGCTACAGCCCTATGTCGGCAGCGATTTCGACAACATCCCCTGGCGGCATATCGTCCACGGGCTCTCCTACTACCCGCTGCTCACGCGCGACGGCACGCGCGCCCGGCTGATCCGCGCCAAGGCCGGCGCCGGCGTCGCCGAGCATACCCATCGCGGCGAGGAATGGACGCTGGTGCTGGCCGGCTCGTATCGCGACGTCACCGGCCGCTACGCGGTGGGCGACGTGCAGACGACGACGCCGCAGATCCGGCACGAGCCGACCGCCGATCCGGGCCCGGTCTGCATCAATCTTGCCGTCACCGACGCGCCGCTGGTCTTCGCCGGGCTGCTGCCCAAGATCGTGGGCAAGATTTTCGGGTTTTAGACGCACCCTCCCGCAAGGGGAGGGTAAAGGTCTAAGCTTTCTCCAGCGCAACTGGAGGAACACCCCATGGAAACCACGAATCTCGGCAAGACCGGCCTCAAGGTCTCGCGCATTTGTCTCGGCACCATGACCTATGGCTCGCCGAACTGGCGCGACTGGGTGCTGGGCGAGGAGGAGTCTCGGCCCTTCATCAAGCGCGCGCTGGAAGCCGGCATCAATTTCTTCGACACGGCGGACGTCTATTCGCTCGGCCGCAGCGAGGAGGTCGTCGGCAAGGCGCTGAAGGATTTCGCCAAACGCGACAATGTCGTGCTGGCGACCAAGGTCTGCGGCGTGATGAGCGACGACGTCAACGACCGCGGCCTGTCGCGCAAGCACATACTCGCCTCCATCGACGCGTCGCTGAAGCGCCTGCAGACGGACTATGTCGACCTCTACCAGATCCACCGCTTCGATCCGACGACACCGGTCGAGGAGACCGTCGCGGCGCTGCACGACGTCGTGAAATCCGGCAAGGCGCGCTATATCGGTGCCTCCTCGATGTATGCCTGGCAGTTCGCCAGATACCTGCACACCCAGGACAAGATGGGCGCGACGAAATTCGTCTCGATGCAGGATTTCTACAACCTCGTCTACCGCGAGGAAGAGCGCGAGATGCTGCCGCTATGCCGCGAGATGGGCATCGGCGTCATTCCGTGGAGCCCCTTGGCGCGCGGCTTCCTCGCCGGCAACCGCGCCCGCGACGGCGAGGCGCAGACGACGCGCGCCAAGAGCGACGCCAACATCCTCACCGCACGCGCCTTCCTGGAGAGCGATTACGAGATCCGCGACCGCGTCAACGCGCTGGCGCAGGAGAAAGGCGTCTCCGGTGCGCAGATCGCGCTCGCCTGGCTGCTGCACCAGAAAGTGGTGACGGCGCCGATCGTCGGCGCCTCCAAGATGAAGCATCTCGACGACGCCATCGCCGCGGTCGACGTCAAGCTGAGCGACGAAGAGGCCAAGGCGCTCGCCAAGGGCTATCAGACGCGGCGGATTTTGGGGCACCAGTAAAAAAGAACCCTCTCCCCCTCCGGGGGAGAGGGCAGGGTGAGGGGGTCTCGACGGAGAAGACACGGAACTCAAACGCGCTCTGTAGCAACAGCGTCAGAGATTGCTGATGTCAAAAATTGACATCAGCACCCCCTCACCCCGCCCTCTCCCCCGCTTCGCGGGGGCGAGGGAGTCAAAGCGGGCTCCAGCCCACATCCGGCGCCGCGTTGGGATCGGTCTCGACCGTCCAGCCGCCGCCCAGCGCGCGATAGAGGCTGACGCCGGCCTGCAGCCGCGCCAGGCGGATCTGCACCAGCGTGTCCTGCGCGGTGAACAGCGTCTGCTGCGTCTGCAGCACGTTGAGCAGGTCCGTCACGCCTTCGCGGTATTGCAGCTCGGCGATGCGATAGGCCTCGGCGGCATTGGTTTCCTGTTCCGTCGTGAAGCGTTCCTGCAAGGTCAGTGCGCTGACCTGGCCCATGGCGCTTTCGGCGTCGCTGAGGGCGCTGAACACCGCCTTGCGGTAGTCGACCAGCAGTTCGGTCTGCCGCGCCTTCTGCAGATCGCTTTCGGAGGAGAGCTGGCCGCCGTCGAAGATGGTCTGCAGCAGCGAGGCGCCGATGTTCCAGGCGAGGCTGGACGGATTGAACGCCTGGGTGATGCCGGCCGACAGATCGATATGCGGGAAGAAAGCGGCGCGCGCCGCGTCGACATTGGCGTGGGCGGCGAGCAGCTGCGCCTCGGCCGAGGCGACATCCGGGCGCCGCGTCAGGAGTTCTGTCGGGATGCCGGCCTTCACCGGCGGCGCGACGATGCCGTCGAGATTGATGGAATTGACGTCGAAGCCTTCCGGCGCGCGGCCGAGCAGGATCGCCAGCGCATAGCGCGCCTCGCGCTCCTGTTCCTCCAGCGCGGGCACGGCGGCTTCTTCGCCCGCGACCTGGGCGCGCTGCTGCGCCAGTTCGAGGTTGGAAGAGACGCCGTTGGTCACCTTGGCCTCGGTGATGGTGAGGATGCGCTTGGCCGCGTCGATATTCTGCTTGGCGATGGCGACGCGCTGACGCAGCGCCAGGACGTCGAGATAGGTGTTGGCGACGTCCGACGTGATGGTGAGGCGCACGGTCTGCTCGGCATAGCGCGCCGACAGCTCGGACTGTTCGGCCGCGTGCAGCTGGTCGCGGTTGAGGCCCCACAGGTCGACCTCATAGCTCGCCTGGGCGCCGACGCCGAAGGTGTTGTGCGTGTTGCCGCCCGGCACGCCGGCGATGTCGGTGCCGCTGCGCGAGGCGCCGGCGGTGCCGCTCAGCACGGGGAACAGGGCGGCGCCGGCGATGCCGGTATTGGCCTGCGCCTGCTGGACGCGGGCGGCGGCGGCGAGGAGGTCGAGATTCTCGGTGAGCGCCGTGGTTTCCAGCGGCGTCAGTTCCGGCGCGTGAAAGCCGGTCCACCAGTCGAGCGTCGGCCACAGCGGCGCGGTGGCGGTTTCGGGCGTGGTCGGCGCGGTGAAGGCCGGCGGCACGTCGCCGGGCTTCAGCGCCTCGGGCGGCGGCGTGGTGCAGGCGGCGGTGACTAGGGCCAGCGCGGCCAGCGACGTCGAACGCATCAGCAATTTCATGGAGTCCCTCTTGGCCGCCCCGCCCTTACATAGCGGCTCAAAGGCCGAACACAAGGACCACTACACCGGCAGTCCCGGCCGCGACAATGAAGATTTCTGAACCTGGCGGACTTCTCGTCCGGGCGGCGGGGGCGCGCGAGGTGGGCGGCCGGACCGCGTGCTTAGACTTGGGGGCGTCTCAGCTGGTCCGGCCGCCCTTTCGACCGTACCCGGACTGGAGCGCCAAGGGGGCACGGGCAAATCATGTGCGCGGCAACAAGGCCTGCATCTTGCGGCGCGCCACGGGGCCGGGAAAGTTGGAATTTGTAACGTTATGTCGTCGCGCGCCGCCGCCCGCGAGACCTCGCGAAACAATAATGCGTAATGCGCCGGGCGACGTGCCCGTGTGCTCGCAGCGCGTCAGCCGATCACATGCGCGTGTGTCGGCATGGAACGATCAGGCGCCGTTCGGCTTTTCCACGATCTTGAAGCGCGCGAGTTCGTCGCTGGCCAGCGTGAAATTCGGATTCACCGCCAGCGCCTGGCGGTAGTCGTCATACGCCGCCTGCAAATTGCCGATCGCCTCGTCCGCCATGGCGCGGTCGTAATAGGCGAGGTGCGCTTCCTTGGTGCCCAGCGTCAGGCCCTTGGAGATGTCGCGGATGGCATCGGCATAGCGCTTGTGCGCGATCAGCGTCGCGCCGCGATCGACATAGCCTTCGCCCATGTTCGCGTTGATCGCGAGGCCGGCATTGAAATCGGCCGCTGCGGAATCGACGTCGTTGAGCGCCAGCTTGAGCACGCCGCGATTGACATAGGTCGCTGCGCGGTCCGCGTCGGACAGCGAGCCCGCCAGCGCCTGGTTGCAATAGGTCATGAAATCCTGCGGCGCGGCGCCGGTGTCGGCGGCCTGGTAGCAGAGCTCCGCGGGGCCCGCACCGATCACGGTGACGGCGGCTTCGGCGCCGCCGGCGAACAGCGCGGCGGCCGCGATCACGACCGATAAAAGGCGAATGCGCATGGCGGCCCTCCTTGGCGTGCGAACGGCGCAGCATGGCATTTTGGCGGCTTGGTCGTCCACGCGGGAACGGCGTAAATAACGGCGCGTTGGCGTTTCACGCTTTCGAGGTGCTCCATGACCTGGTCGATGATCTTTCCCATCCTGCTGCTCTCGGTTTCGAACGTCTTCATGACCTTCGCCTGGTATGGGCAGCTGAAATATCCCGCGACGCCGGTCTGGCTCCTGGTGCTGGGGG
>DATMKZ010000061.1:0-195084 GCA_035570795.1 Rhizomicrobium sp. | reverse complement strand
TCGGCCTATTACGCGCCGGCGACCTCGGCCATCGCCATGGCCGAGAGTTACCTTAAGGACAAAAAGCGCGTGCTGCCCTGCGCCGCCTATGTCAACGGTGCCTATGGCATCAAGGATCTCTATGTCGGGGTTCCGGCGGTGATCGGCGAGAAGGGCATCGAGCGCATCGTCGAGCTCGAGCTCACGGCTTCGGAGAAGGAGCAGCTCGCCAAATCCGCCGACTCGGTGAAGGGTCTGATCGACGCCTGCAAGAAGCTGGACCCCAGGCTCGCCTAGGACGCGCGCGGGGGCGAAAAGGACGACAGGTGTCTCGATTTCTGCTCGGCTGTGTCCTCGCGCTCGCGTTCAGTCCCGCGCTCGCCGCGCCGCTCGCCACCTTGACCATCAAGGTCGAGAAGGTATCCCCGCGCGGCGGCGACGTGCGCGTGGCGCTCTACACCGAGAAGACCTGGGGCGACGACAACGCCAAGGACATCAATGACGGCGTCGTGCCGGCGAGGCCCGGCGAGACCATCGTCACGCTGACCGGCATCAAGCCCGGCATTTACGGCGTCAAGCTGTTCCAGGACTTCAACCGCAACGGCCAGTTCGACATGAACTGGCTCGGCCTGCCGCTGGAGAAATTCGGCTTTTCCAACGACGCCCGGCCCACCTTCAGCGAGCCGTCCTTTGCCGCCACCAAATTCGAAGTGCGGCCCGGCGCGAACACGATTACCATCCACCTGCAGTAGATTCCTCCAGGGGCTCATGACCGGCGGGCGCGCGTTCGATCTGGGCGGCTGGCGTGTCGAGCCGGCGCGCGGCGTGCTGCTGCGGGACGGCGCCGAGACGCGGCTCGAGCCCCGGCTGATGGACCTGCTGCTGCTGTTCGCCGCCTCGCCGGGCCGCGTCGTCGCCAAGGACGAGATCGTCGCTGCCGTGTGGAGCGGCCGCGCCATCGGCGACGACACGCTGGCCGCTGCGATCAGCCGGCTGCGCAGCGCGCTCGGCGAAAGCAAGGACAGGCGCTTCATCGAGACGCTGCCCAAGCGCGGCTACCGGCTGCTGGTGGCGCCTGAAGGCGCTGTGGCGGCGGCCAGCGAAGAGTCCGGCACCGATGCATGGCTGCGCAAGGGCCGTGCGGCGCTCGCCGTACCGCTGCCGCAAAGCCTCGCCCAGGCGCGGGTCTATTTCGAAGCCGCCGTCGCGGCGGATCCCAGATCGGCCGCCGCCCATGCCGGGCTCGCGCAAGCGATGCTGACGAGCCATGCGGTCGGGCAGGGCGCCGCTTTCGCGGCCGCCGCCAAGGCCGCGGCGCAGGCCGCCACCGCGCTCGATGCGGGGTTCGCCGAAGGCTGGGCGCTGCTCGGCGCCGCGACGCTGCTCGCAGACCGCGATTTCGCGGCAGCCGATGCCGCTTTGCTGAAGGCCCTGGCGCTCGATCCCGGCCTCGCCAGCGCCCACCGCATCCGCGCCTTCGCGCTGGCGGCGATCGGCCGTTTCGTCGAGGCCGAGCGTGAGGCGCGCCGTGCTGTCGAGATCGAGCCGCTGTCGCTCGCCGCCCGCACCGACGTCGTCCAAATATTGCTCGCGGCGCGCCGCCTGCCGCATGCGCTGGCCGAAGCCAGGAAGGCGATCCAGCTCAGCGCCGGCTCGGCCGACGCCTGGGCCGCCGCCGGCTGGGCGCAGGCCTTTCTCGGCAACCACCGCGACGCGGTCGAGGCGCTGCTGGAAAGCATCCGCCTGCTCGGCACCGATGCCGTGACGCTGGCAGGGCTCAAATCGGCCTTCGCGGCGGACGGCTTCGACGCCTTCTGCGCCGCCGGCGCGGCGTTGTTCGAGCAGCAGCGCGTGATGTTCGTGCCGCGCGCCATGGACCTTGCGATGCTGCATGCCAATGCCGGCCAGGCGGACCAGGCGTTCGCGGCGCTCGAGGATGCGGTGCGCGCCGACGAGCCGGTGACGCTGTTCCTGGCCCACCTGCCGCACCTGGACCGCTTGCGCAACGATCCGCGCTTCGCCGGCATCGTGGCCCGCGCGCGGCCGGTGCGCTGAACACCGACGCCTGAACGAAAACCTCCGCCGGCGCGGGCCGGCGGAGGTGTTTCATCTTGCGTGGACCCTAGAAGCGGACCCAGAGGCCGGGCGCCCAATCCCAGTGGTCGCTATTCCAGCTCCAGGCGCCGGCGCGCCAGCGATAATGGCCGCGCGGCTGGTGCGGGCGGACCTCGCTGCGGGCCGGCGGACGATGGCTGCGGTCGTGGAAGATGTCCGCGTGGCCCATATTGTTGTGCATGCCGCCCATCATCGTGCCTCCGCCCACGGGCGCCGCGTCGGCCGGCGCGCCCAGCGCCGCGGCCAGCGACAGCGCCAGTGCCGCCGCGAAGAATGTCGTCTTGATCGTCATGGTCGTCTCCTTGTGTGTCGGGCCTTTTGCGAACGCGGCCCATACAGAGAGATCGGGTCCGTCCCCCACCTTTCGCAAGTATGAACGGCTCGGCAGGCGGTACAGTTTCCGTGATCTTTGTCTCGGTCTGTCGCGTGCCGCCATGCCGCGCCGGCGCGACACCGCCCTGAATGCAGAATGAACGCGTGATCTCCTGCATCGACCGGCAAAACCCGGCGTCGCGGGCCGTGGCCCTCGGGACGCATCACGCGCGACGAATGGCAGCGGCGCCTCGCGGCGGCTTGACGGGCAGCGGCGCAGACCGCACTCATTGCCGACGATGACGGACGCCCCGCCCACGGTCTACCGCGACCGCGATTTCTACGCCTTCGTCTCCGGACGCTTTCTCGCCACCGTCGCCATGCAGGTGCAGTCGGTCGCCATCGGCTGGCAGATCTACGCCATCACCCATTCGACCTTTGCCCTCGGCCTGGTGGGCCTGTGCCAGTTCGGCCCGATGTTCCTCCTGACGCTGCCGGCCGGCGACATCTCCGACCGCTTCGACCAGCGCAAGATCCTCAGCCTCACCCAGGCGATGCAGGGCATCTGCGGCGTCTTGTTCCTGGGGCTTTCGCTGTATCGGCCGCACACGGTGTGGCCGTATTACGCGATCCTGGTGCTGTTCGGCTGCGCCCGCGGCTTCTACGGCCCGTCGTCGCAGTCGCTGCTGCCGTTCCTGGTGGCGCCCGAGAAACTGCCCAGATCCATCGCCATGAGCTCGTCGGTGTTCACCACGGCGGTGATCGCGGGTCCGGCGCTTGGCGGCTTTCTCTACGCGCTGGGGCCGGCTGCGACCTATTCGGTGTGCATCGCGGGCTTCATCGGCGCCTCGCTGTGCAGCGCTTCGCTGGGCGGGCGCTATCGCCCGGCGCATGTCGACACCGGCGCCTCGCGGCTCGAACGCGTCGCCGAGGGCGTGCGTTTCGTGCGCCACCGCCCGGTGGTGCTCGGCGCCATCTCGCTCGATCTCTTCGCCGTGCTGCTCGGCGGCGCCACCGCGCTGCTGCCGGTCTATGCCCGCGACATCCTGCATGCCGGGCCGATCGGGCTCGGCGTCTTGCGCAGCGGGCCGGCGGTGGGCGCGGCGTTGATGGCGTTCAGCCTGGCGCGCTGGCCGATCCAGCGCCACACCGGCATCATCATGTTCGCCGCGGTCGCCGTCTTCGGCCTCGCCACCGTCGTCTTCGGCGTCTCGACGAATTTCTACCTCTCGCTGGCGGCGCTCGCCGTTCTGGGCGGCTCCGACATGATCAGCGTCTTCGTGCGCTCGGCGCTGATCCAGTATGCGACGCCGGACGAGATGCGCGGCCGCGTCAGCGCCGTCAGCATGCTGTTCATCGGCGCCTCCAACGAGCTCGGCGAGTTCGAGTCCGGCCTCACCGCCGGCTGGTTCGGCACCATCCCTGCCGTCGTGCTGGGCGGCGTCGGTACGCTGGCGGTCGTCGCGGTGTGGATGGGATTGTTCCCGCCCCTGCGCGCCATCGACCGCCTCGCCGACGCCGCGAACGCGCCGACGACCTAGCGTGTGACCGTGCCGGCGAGCGTGGCGTGCGCGCGTGCCGTCTTCGCCAGCGTCGCCAGGACGTCCGCCGCCCTGGCGTCCGGCGCGATGACGGTCTTTGCCGCCGGCATCGCCCAGAGCGTGAATTCGTAGCGGTGCAGCCCGCTGCCGTTCGGCGGGCAGGGGCCGTCATAGGCGGCATCGCCGAAATTGCCGGCGATCGCCCTGGCGCCGGCGGGCAGCGTGGCGAGTCCGTGCGGCAGCGCGGCCGTCGCCGGGTTCAGGTCGACCACGATCCAATGCGACCAGCCGCTGGGCTGCACGCTGACGTCGATCATCGTCAGCACCAGGCTTTTGCTGCCCGGCGGCACGCCGCGCCAGGTGAGCGACGGCGAGACATTCTGCCCACCGCAGCGCGGATAGATCTGCGCCACGGGGATCGCCGCGCCATCCGAAAAGTCCGTGCTCGACAGGCTCATGGCGGCGGCGGGGCCGGCCATCAGCGCAAGCGCGATTGCTGTCAGTGTCGTGCGGACGGCCATGGCAGTCTCCCGGTGCGCGCCAACTATTGTGAGCCGGACGGTTCTGGGCAAGAGTTGCGCGAACGGGGAGAGATCACATGAGCTTGAAGGTCATCGGCGCGGGGTTCGGCCGCACGGGCACGGCGTCGCTCAAGCAGGCGCTGGAGATGCTGGGCCTTGCGCCCTGTCATCACATGGTGGAGGTGTTCCAGCATCCCGAGCAGGTGCCGTTCTGGGACCGCGCGGCGCTCGGCGAGGCGGTCGAGTGGGATGACGTCTTCGCCGCCTACCAGGCCAGCTGCGACTGGCCGAGCTGCTCCTTCTACAAGGAGCTCGCGCTGCGCTACCCAGAGGCGAAGGTCATCCTGTCGCTACGCGACGCCGCGTCCTGGTACAGAAGCGTTTCCAGCACGATCATGCCGGCGATGATGCAGCCCAAGGACGGCGCGACGCAGCGCCTGCCGGGCATCTTCGGGCCGCTGCTGATCGGCGAGAAGACCTTCGGCAACGATTTCAGCGAAGCGCACATGATCGGCGTCTATGAGCGCCACAACGAAGAGGTCCGGCGCGCCATCCCGAAGGATCGGCTGCTGGTGTTCGAGGCCAAGGACGGCTGGGATCCGCTCTGCGCGTTCCTCGGCGCCCCAGTGCCGCCGAGCCCCTATCCCAGGAACAACACGACGGACGAGTTCCAGGCGCGGCTCGCGGCGCGGCGGGCCCAGACCTAGAAGTTATAGCTCAACCGCACATAAGCGCCGCCGGGCGTCGCGTAGATGCTGGAATAGATCTGGTTGGGCCGGCGATACTGCGTCGTGAAAACCTGGCTGAAGCCCCAGGCGATGCCGGCGCTCGCCGCCACGTCGTACCAGTGATGCTTCCTGGCATCGACCCGGCTGTAGCCGACGAAGGCGGCCGCGGCATAGGCCGGCACGCCATATTCCCAGCCATAGCGGTCCCACAGAAACGCCGCCGGCGCGAAGGCGAGGGCTGCGGTGTCGGAGGGCATCGACTGGAAGTCGGAACCGTCGGGGCGCTCCTCGCGGATGACGTGCTTGAGGGCATAGGCCGTGCCCACCGTCGCCAGCGTGTCGGCGCCGAGCTGCGCGACGCCGGTCCAGTCCTGGTCGTGGGCGAACGCGATGCCCCCGGCCACCAGCGGCAGCGCGATGGCGACGTCGACGCCGGCGGATTCGATGCCGTTGGCCGCCGCCGGGCTCGCCGCAAGGCCGGCACACAGTCCCAGGGCGCAGGCCAGAGCCGTCTGTCTCAGCATCGTCGTCCATCCGTGGCGCTCGGGCGCACTAGATTGCGGCGCCGGGCTCCGGTCAAGTTGCGCGTCGGCAGAACCGCGAATCTCGTGCAATATGCGGCGCGGGTGGCGGGAGAAATCATGGCATTGGCGGCATTGAAGGGTTGGAGCTCGGCGCAGAAACACGTCGTGGCGGCGAGCTATCTGGGCTGGACGCTCGATGCGTTCGATTTCTTCCTGCTGGTCTTCGTCATCAAGGACGTCGCGGGCGAGTTCGGCACCGTGGTGTCCGACGTCGCGCTGGCGGTGACGCTGACGCTGGCACTGCGCCCCGTCGGCGCCTTCATCTTCGGCCGGCTCGCCGACCGCTTCGGCCGCCGCCCGATCCTGATGCTCGACGTGCTGCTCTATTCGGTCCTCGGCTTCGCGACCGCGTTCGCGCCCAATCTCACCGTCTTCCTCGCGCTCCGCGCCCTGTTCGGCGTCGCGATGGGCGGCGAATGGGGCATCGGCGCCTCGCTGACGATGGAGACGGTGAAGCCCGAGGCGCGCGGTTTCGTCTCCGGCCTGCTGCAATCGGGCTATCCGTCGGGCTATCTCCTCGCTTCGGTGGCCTACGGACTTCTGTACGCCCATATCGGCTGGCGGGGCCTGTTCATGGTCGGCATCGTGCCGGCGCTGCTGATCCTCTACATCCGCCGCAACGTGCCCGAATCGCCGTCATGGAACCGCGAGCGCGCCTCGGCGGCGACGGTCCTGAGCGTCCTCGCCAAGCACTGGCAGGTCGCGCTCTACGCCATCGTGCTGATGACGGCGTTCAACTTCTTCAGCCACGGCACGCAGGATCTCTATCCGACCTTCCTGCAGAAACAGCATCATTTCGATCACCTGACGGTCAGCACCATCGCGGTGCTCTACAATATCGGCGCCATCCTCGGCGGCCTCGCCTTCGGTTCGTTCAGCCAGGGTTTCGGCCGCCGCCGCACCATGGTGGTGGCAGCCCTGCTGTCGATTCCCGCGGTCTGGCTGTGGGCCTATTCGGAGACCGCGGCGCTGCTCGGCCTCGGCGCCTTCCTGGTGCAGTTCTTCGTGCAGGGCGCCTGGGGCGTGGTGCCGGCGCATCTCAACGAGCTGTCGCCGCCCGAGGCGCGGGGCACGTTCCCGGGCACGGTCTACCAGCTCGGCAATTTCATCGCCTCGTCCAATGCGGTGCTGCAGGCGCGCATCGCCGAGAGCAACCACAACGACTACCGTCTGGCGCTGGCCGGCGTTGCGGTGGTCGCCGCGCTGGCGGTGGCGCTGTTCGCCTGGCTGGGCCGCGAGGCGCGGCACATCTCGATGACCGACGCCGCCTGATCAGGCCCGCACGAAGACGTCGACCCGGTCGGCCGCGCCATTGTCGTCGGCGCCGCCCATGGCGCGTACGTCGATCTTCTCGGACGGCACGCCGTCCTCGATCAGCAGTTCACGCACCACCAGCGCCCGCTTGAGCGACAGCCGGCGCGAATCCGAGGATTTGTCGCCGCGCGGTCCGCCATAGGCCTCGAGCTGGACATGCGCCGCGCCGCCGGCCAGCGCCGCGTTCAGCGTCGTGGCGAGGGAATGGATCGCATTGACGTCCGCCGTCGCCGGGCTGCTGGCGCCGGGCGCGAACGGGATGATGCTTTGCCTGCGCAGGCCGGCGGCAACCCCGGTCGGCGCCGTCGTGGCTGCGGGCGGCGGCGCGGCTCTGGCGGTGCGGCGCGGCGGCGGCGGTGCCGCCATCGGCCCGCCCAGCGTGAAGGGAATCGCGGCATCGTCGGTGGGCGCCGGCGTGCTTGCAGGTGGCGGCGGGGCGGGGTGACGCGGCTTGGCGGGCGGTGGCGCGCTGGCGACATGCCGCGGGGGGGCCGGCGGCGGCGCAGCGGTCGGCCCGGTCGCAAACAGGCGGGCGGCGCTGTCTTCGGGAACCGCGTCGGCGCCGGCGTCTGGTGGGGGCGTCGCGGCGACGGGCGGCGGCGCGGGCGGCGGCGTGGCGCTGGCGGTGCGGCGAATGCGCGGCGTGTGATGCGGCGCGGGCGGCGGCGGCGCCAGGTCGCTGGCGACATCGACCGGCGCTGCCGCCGGCGGATGGCTGTGGCGCGCGACATGGGTCGCGGGATGGCGGCCCGGCATATGCAGGTGGATGACCGCGCCCGGACGGTCGCCCGGTTGCAGCAAATTGCCGACATGGCGGCCATATTTGCCGCCCGGATAGAGCAGGTAGCCATGGCCGATGGCGCCCGGGTTCACGGTCACTTCCTCGCCCGGATACACCTGCGCCGCGGCAGGAGCCGCCAGGACCAGGAGAATCGAAGCGCCAAGCGCGCTGCCAAGTTTCATTCGCCGATTCAGCCCATGCTGCGAGGAGGGGACCATACTGGTCTGGCCTCTGCCCCTCAACTCTTTGCCGCGTCTTTCAGGAGTTTCAGGATCTGCGGATGCAGATGCTCGTTGCTGGCCAGGACCTGGCCGCCGTCGAGCATGTTGGCGCCGCCGGCGAGGTCGCTGACGACGCCGCCGGCCTCGCGCACCAGCAGCAGGCCGCCCGCCACGTCCCAGGGCGACAGATTGCGCTCCCAATAGCCGTCGAACCGGCCGGCCGCGACATAGGCGAGGTCCAGGCTTGCCGCGCCGAAGCGCCGCACGCCGGCGGTGGCGCCCATCGCGGCGTTGAGCTCGGCGGTGAAGCCGGCCGCGTCGCCATGGCCGAGGAAGGGGATGCCGGTGGCGAGCACGCTCTCGTTCAGCTTCTTGCGCGCCGCGACGCGCAGGCGCTTGTCGTTGAGATAGGCGCCCTGGCCCTTCTCGGCGAGGTACATCTCGTCGGTGACGGGATTGAAGACCACGGCCGAGACCAGCTGGCCCTCGCGCTCCAGTGCGATGGAAATCGCGAAATGCGGAATGCCGTGCAGGAAGTTCGTCGTGCCGTCGATCGGATCGATGATGAAGCGGTGCGTCTTGTCGGGCCCCGCCACCGTGCCGCCCTCCTCCATCAGGAAGGCATAGCCCGGCCGCACGCGCTGCAACTCCTCGAGCAGGAGGTTCTCGGTGCGCTTGTCGGCGGTGGAGACGAAATCGGCCGGCCCCTTGAGCGAGACCTGGAGGTTTTCGAGCTCGCCGAAATCGCGGATCAGGCCGCGCCCGGCCTTGCGCGCGGCGGCGACCATGACGTTGATGGCGGGGGAGAGATAGCGCATTACTCCGCCCGCCTGACGTAAGAGCCGTCCTCGGTCGAGACGACGATTCTGGTGCCGGCATTGATGAAGGGCGGCACCTGGAGCGTCATGCCGTTCGCCAGCTTGGCGCCCTTGTAGGACGGCGCCGCCGTGCCGCCGCGCATCACCGCATCGGCTTCGACCACTTCCAGCGTCACCTGCGCCGGCAGCTTGATGCTGATGGGCTTGCCCTCGTAGAGCTGCAGCATGACCTTCATGCCGTCGACCAGATACTGCGCCTGGTCGCCGACCCAGTCAGCCTGCAGCTCGATCTGGTCGTAGGTCTCCGCGTCCATGAAGGTCAGCATGTCGCCGCTCGCGAACAGGAAGCTGTAGTCCTTCTTGTCGAGATAGATTTCCTCGACGCTCTCGTCGGAGCGGAAGCGCTGGTTGAGCTTGGTGCCCTGGATGATTTCCTTCAGTTCGACCTGGTTGTAGGCGCCGCCCTTGCCGGGCTTCACCTTCGCCGTCTTGACCGCGACCCACAGACCGCCATTGAACCCGATCAGCGTGCCGGGTGAGATTTCGTTGCCGGTGATCTTGGCCATGGAATGGAAGACGCCTCCTTCGGCGCGGTTTTCAGGTTCGAACTGACAAAGAGCGCGCGGGTGATAGCAGAGGGCCGCGAGACGCGCAATTCGGCCCCAAAACGTGCAATATCGCAATTGGCCAGGAGAACGAGATGCGACCGCCCTGGATTGAATTTCCCAAAATACCGGCTGGCTCGATCGGCTGGCGCATGGGCGACGGCGAGGGTTACTACAACTGTTTCTATAAATGGTTCAGCGCACTCGACACGGCAGCGCAGGCGCAATATCAGGCCGCGAATCCGGCGCCGCGCGGTTGGTCCCGGTTTTACCAAACGATTGTCGATCATCCTTGGCGGACTTAGCCCGCCTATTCCGGCTCCACTTGGTATGCCCACACCCGGCCGCGCGACACCGGGTCCCAGCCCGCCGCCATCGCCTGGCGGATGCCGGCCTCGACGGCGCGCGGACTGATCCGTTCCTTCTCCTGGTGCGCGAAGCGGAATTTGCGCTTGGGAAAGGGAAATTCCAGGATCAGTTCGCGAAAGGTCCGGTTGCTGCCGGCATCGGGCTCGGCCCGCACGGTGAAGGCCATGCCCTTGTAGCCGTCGCTGGTGGTGTACTGCGCCTCGCGCAGCAGCGACCAGTGCAGTTCGGTGCCGTCGATCACGAACGTGCCGTCGGCGGAGCGCTTGCGGGCCTTCATGGCGTGTCCTCGAGCAGCGCGTTGAACGCCATTACTGCCGCCGCCGGGCCTTCGGCGTGGTCCCACACACCCGACGACACGGCGAGGAAGTCCGCGCCGGCTTCGATGAGCGGCCGCGCATTGCCCGCCGTGATGCCGCCGATGGCGACGACCGGCACCACCATCATCTCGCTCCACCAGCGCAGCGTCTCGATGTCGGCCGGAGTCGCGCCATCCTTGGTCGCGGTCGGAAAGAACGCGCCGAACGCGACGTAATCCGCGCCGGCCTCCGCCGCCTCGATCGCCAGATGCCGCGAGTCGTGGCAGGTCGCGCCGACGATGGCGTTCTTTCCCAGGATCTGCCGCGCCTCGGCGACGCTGGCGTCCTCCTGCCCGACATGCACGCCGTCGCAGCGCATCTCATGGGCGAGATCGGGCCGGTCGTTGAGGATGAAGGCGACGTCGGCGCGCTGCGCGATGGGCATCAGGATTTCGACGGCGCGGCGGATCGCGTCGTCGCCGACGTCTTTCAGCCGCAGCTGCAGCGAGGCCACGTCGCCGGCGCCCAGCGCGCGCCGCAGCGTCTCGGCAAAGGCCTTCGCCTCCAGCTTCGGCGGCGTGATGAGATAAAGGCGGCAGCGCTCGGTCATCGAACGCGAAGCAGCATTGATACGAGGAACATCCTGCGAACTTGTCCCGAGCCGTATAAGATGTTCCCGACGCCGAATTTTGCCTGCGTAATTGCCGTCTTCGCTTCTGACTTATAGAAGCGCTGTGAGGGCGCGTAGTCGGCCAAATGACGGGCTTCCTGCAAGGTGACAAAGACGCGAGCTGTCGCTCGGTACAATTGTGGGAGTTGTTGGACGCCGAAAACGCTTTCCATTTTGTACGGCAATCGAGGTTTGGATAGATCAGCGCAGACCGACTTCATTTGCGCGTGCTCAAAGCCGCGATAGATTAACGCATATGCCGGCGATTTCCGTGCCGCAGTACCACTTCCTACCAATTCGTCGGCGGTGGCGCGCAGGATTGCGTGAAACATTGCATAGTAGGAGGCAGATATCGAACGCCGCAAATCGGTCTGCCTGGGCGGACCTTTGTGAGGGCGCAGCAACGCTTCTGCGTGTCTTATGAGATCGATTGGATTCATCGATCACAGTGCAAGCTGTTTTGCTTCCTTAGCCGTCAAATATCGCAGATAGGGGAAGCGCTCATCCCCCTGTTGCGAGAGCGCGCTATGAATTCCTTCCAAGACTTTCGCCAATTCGTTGCCATTCAGTGCAACAACATTGCCTTTGGAGAGGACAATTGTAATTTCCAGCGCGCTTTCGCCCGCAGCATCTGCATAGTCCTGAACCTCGATCTTGCTGACATCGGTCTTCGGCAAGACGCGCTTCAGGACGTCTCTCATCACATCATGAACGGCCTTGTGTGTCAGCATGTCATCCATCCGAAACGGAAACATATCACATTTTTCGGCGCCTACGCCGCACTTTTTTCCGCGTCCGCCGACCATTTGCCGAGCGCGGCCAGGCTGTTCATCCGGGCGCGGTGCAGGAACGCGGCCTGCGCGGCGCCGACGTTTTCCGTCTTGCCGCTCCAGGCCTTCTGCGGCGCGGCCTGCAGGGCGCGGCCGTACGAAAACGTCAGCGCCCAGGGCAAATTGTGGCGCGCGTTCATGGCGGAGAGATGCGCCGTCGCGTCCACGTCCGACTGGCCGCCCGAGAGGAACGCAATGCCCGGCACCGCCGTCGGCACACAGCGTCTCAGGATCTGCACCGTGCGGTCGGCGACCTCCTCGACGCTCGCCTGCCGCGCGCATTTCAGGCCCGGCACGATCATGTTGGGCTTCAGCACGATGCCTTCGAGCTGGACATTGGCATAATAGAGTTGCTGGAAGACCTCCTTCAGCACCCACTCGGTCACCGCGGCGCACTGGTCGATGTCGTTGTCGCCGTCCATCAGCACTTCGGGCTCGACGATCGGCACGATGCCGTTTTCCTGCGCCAGCGCCGCATAGCGCGCCAGGGCATGGGCGTTGGCGTTGATGGAATTGAAGGACGGCCGTCCGCCGGTCGGATCGTAGGTCGCGCGCCACTTGGCGAAGCGGGCGCCGAGCTTGCGGTACTCCGCGAACCGCTCGCGCAGGCCGTCGAGGCCCTCGGTGATCGTGTCGCCGCTACTGCCGGCGAGCGGCTTGGCGCCGGCGTCGACCTTGATGCCCGGCACCGCGCCCGCCGCCTCGATCAGCTCGATCAGCGGGGTGCCGTTGCCGTCGGCGGATTTCTGCCGGATCGTCTCGTCGAACAGGATGACGCCGCCGATATAGTTCTTCATCGCCCGATCGGTGCGGAACAGCAGCTCGCGATAGTCGCGGCGGTTGTCTTCGACATTGGCGACGCCGATCTTGTCGAAGCGTTTCTTGATCGTGCTCGTGCTTTCGTCGGCGGCCAGGATGCCTTTGCCCTTGGCCGTCATCTTGTGCGCGATCTGGTTCAGTTCGGCGATGTCCATACTCACTCCTCGCGGGCTGCCAGGGCGGCGACGCCCGGCAGCTCTTGTCCTTCCAGCCATTCCAGGAACGCACCGCCCGCGGTCGAGACATAGGAGAAGTCGCCGGCCACGCCCGCATGGTTGAGCGCCGCCACCGTGTCTCCGCCGCCCGCGACCGACAGGAGGTTGCCGGCTCTCGTCGCCTCGGCGACAAGCCTGGCGGCGGCAACCGTGCCTGCGTCGAACGGCGGCGTCTCGAACGCGCCGAACGGCCCGTTCCACACCAAAGTGCGCGTAGTGTGCAGGCGTTTGGCGAACGCCTCAATGGTTTTCGGCCCCACGTCCAGCGCCATTTCGTCCTTGTGGATGGCGTGGATATCGGCGGTGCGGTGCGCCGCATGCGCCTTGAAGGCCTTGGCGAGCACGACGTCGACGGGCAGCAGGATCGCGGCGCCGCTTTCGGTGGAAAGATGGATCACCCGCCGCGCGGTCTCGACATGGTCGGGCTCATGGAGCGACTTGCCGACGTCGATGCCCTGCGCCGCGAGGAAGGTGTTGGCCATGGCGCCGCCGATCACCAGCGTCTCGACCCGCGTCACCAGGTTTTCCAGGAGCGCGATCTTGCTCGAGACCTTGGCGCCGCCGATCACCGCCATCACCGGCCGCAGCGGATCGCCCAGCGCCTTGTTCAGATGCACGAGCTCCAGCGCCATCGAGCGTCCGGCTGCGCTCGGCAGCAGATGCGCGATGGCTTCGGTCGTGGCATGCGCCCGGTGCGCGGCGGAGAAGGCATCGTTGACGAAAATGTCGCCCAGCGCCGCGACCGCCTTCGCGAAGGCGGGATCGTTGGCCTCCTCGCCGGCATGAAAGCGCGTGTTCTCGAGCAGCAGGACGTCGCCGTCCGCGAGCGCGGCGACCGCCGCCTCGGCGATGTCGCCGACACAGTCGGCGGCGAACGCCACCGGCTTCCCCAGCGCTTTCGCCAGCGCCGCCGCGACGGGCCGCAGCGACATCGACGGCACGACCCTGCCCTTGGGCCGGTCGAAATGCGACAGCACGATGACCTTTGCGCCCTGGTCCGCCAGCTCGCGCAAGGTCGGCGCTTGGCGCTCGATGCGCAGCGTGTCGCTGACCGCGCCATCCTGCATCGGCACGTTGAGGTCGGCGCGCACCAGCACGCGCCTGCCGCGGACCGCGAGGTCGTCGAGAGTGCGAAAGGCCATTTTAAATGAGCTTGCCCAGCGCCACCGCGGTGTCGGCCATGCGGTTGGAGAAGCCCCACTCATTGTCGTACCAGCTCATCACCGAGACGAAGCTGCCGTCCATCACCTTGGTCTGGTCGAGCGCGAAGGACGACGAGGCCGGGTTATGGTTGAAGTCGCTGGACACCAGCGGGGCATCAACGACGTCGAGGATGCCCTTGAGCGCGCCGGCCGCCGCCGCCTTGATGGCGCCGTTGACCTCGTCGACCGTGGTCGGCCGCTTGGCGACGAATTTGAGGTCGACCAGCGAGACGTTCGGCGTCGGCACGCGCACCGAGACGCCGTCGAGCTTGCCCTTGAGCTCGGGCAGCACCAGGCCGACGGCCTTGGCGGCGCCGGTCGAGGTCGGGATCATCGACAGCGCCGCGGCGCGGGCGCGGTAGAGATCCTTGTGCATCGTGTCCAGGGTCGGCTGGTCGCCGGTGTAGGAATGGATCGTGGTCATGAAGCCGTGATTGATGCCGATGGCGTCGTTCAGCACCTTGGCGATGGGCACTAGGCAGTTCGTCGTGCACGACGCATTGGAGACCACGACATGCTCCTTGGTCAGCTTGTCGTGGTTGACGCCGTAGACCACCGTCAGGTCGGCGCCGTCGGCGGGCGCCGAGATCAGCACGCGCCGCGCGCCGGCGGAAAGATGCGCCGCGGCCTTGTCCCGCGAGGTGAATAGGCCGGTGCATTCCATCGCGATGTCGATGTCCAGCGCCTTGTGCGGCAGCTCGCCGGGATCGCGGATCGCCGTCACCCTGATCTTGTGGCCGGCCGCGACGATGGTGTCGCCGTCGACCGTGACGTTGGCCGGAAAGCGGCCGTGCACGGAATCGTAGCGCAGCAGATGGGCGTTGGTCTCGACCGGTCCGAGGTCGTTGACCGCCACGACTTCGATGTCGCGCCGCCCGCTCTCCACGATGGCGCGCAACACCAGACGTCCGATGCGGCCGAAGCCGTTGATCGCAACGCGAATAGCCATGAATTTGCTCCTACTGCTTGTCCTTCAACGCCGCGCGTGCCGCGTCGGCGGCCGCCTCGGGCGTGATCCCGAAATGCTTGTACACGTCTTTATAAGGTCCGCTGGCGCCGAAGCCATGCATTCCGACAAAACGGCCATGCACGCCGGTGTAGCGGCCCCAGCCCTGGCGCACGCCGGCTTCGACCGCGACCTGCACGGTGCCGGGTCCCAGGACGCCGACGCGATAATCCGCCGATTGTTCGTCGAACAGGCTCCAGCACGGCATGGAGACGACGCGGGCTCCGATGCCGTCGGCCTTCAGCAGCGCCGCGGCGTCGACCGCCAGGCTCACCTCCGAGCCGGTGGCGAGGAACGTCACCTTGGCGTTGTCGGCCGAGGCGATCTCATAGGCGCCCTTCGCCGTCATGTTCGGCGCCACCTGTGCCGTCCGCAGCGTCGGCACGTCCTGGCGCGAGAACGCCAGCAGCGTCGGGCCCTTCCTGTTGCCGAGCGCCAGCTCCCAGGCCTCCACCGTCTCCACCGCGTCGGCGGGGCGGATCACGGTGAGGTTCGGGATGGCGCGCAGCGCCGCCAGGTGCTCGACCGGCTGGTGCGTCGGGCCGTCTTCGCCGACGCCGATGGAATCGTGCGTCATCACGAAGACGACGCGGATGCCCATCAGCGCGGCGAGCCGGATCGAGGGCCGGCAATAGTCGGAGAACACCAGGAACGTGCCGCCATAGGGCACGATGCCGCCATGCAGCGCCATGCCGTTCATCGCCGCCGCCATGCCGTGCTCGCGGATGCCGTAATGGACATAGCGGCCGGCATAATCGCCCGGCTTGATGTCGTCGATGTTCTTGGTCTTGGTGTTGTTGGACGGCGTCAGGTCGGCCGAGCCGCCGATGGTGGTCGGCAGCGCCCCGTTGACGACCTCAAGCACTTTTTCGGAGGTGCGGCGGGTGCCGGCGTTCGGCTTCTCCGCCGCCAGCGTCTGCTTGAGCGCGGCGAGGCCCTGGGTCAGCTTGTCCGGAACGTCGCCGTTGATCGCGTTGTAGAACAGCTCGCCATGGATCGAGGCGCCCAGGCGCGCGGTCCACGCCTCGCGCGCCCCTTTGCCGCGTGTGCCGATCTTGCGCCAGGCCTCCAGCACGCCGTCTTCCAGCGCGAATGCCTCGGGCGGCAGGCCGAGCGCCAGCTTGGCGCCGGCGATTTCCTCGGCGCCCGGCGCGTCGCTGTGCGCCTTCTGCGTGCCGGCGCGCGTCGGCATGCCGAAGCCGATGATGGTCTTGCACTTGACCAGGGTCGGCCGGTCGCTCGACTGGGCTTCGCTCAGCGCATGATGCACCTCGGCGGCGCTGTGGCCGTCGCACATCACGGTCTTCCAGCCGGCGGCCTCGAAACGCTCGATGGTGTTGGTCGAATCCGACAATTGGGTCGAGCCGTCGATCGAGATGTGGTTGTCGTCGTAGAGCACGATCAGGTTCTTGAGCTTCAGATGCCCGGCCAGCGAGATCGACTCGTGGCTGATGCCTTCCATCAGATCGCCGTCGCTGGCGATGACATAGGTCTTGTGGCTGACGACGCCGTCGCCGAAGCGGGCGTTCAGGATGCGTTCGGCGAGCGCCATGCCGACCGCGTTGCCGAGGCCCTGGCCGAGCGGGCCGGTGGTGGTCTCGATGCCCGGCGCGTGGCCGTATTCGGGATGCCCGGCGCAAGGGCTGCCGACCTTGCGGAAGGTCTTGATGTCCTGGAGCGTCATCCCCGGATAGCCGGTGAGATAGAGCAGGGAATAGAGCAGCATCGAGCCGTGCCCGGCCGACAGCACGAAGCGGTCGCGGTCGGGCCAGGCGGGGTCAGCCGGGTCGTATTTCAGGAAATGCGAGAACAGCACGGTGGCGGCGTCGGCCATGCCGAGCGGCAGGCCGGGATGTCCCGATTTGGCCTGCTCCACCGCGTCCAGCGACAGCGCCCGTATGGCGTTGGCGAGGCGTCTGGTCTCGGCCTGCTCCGGCGGAGCGTTTTGGGATTCCATCGGTGTTTCTCCGCGCGGGAAAGAGGCCTTAGCGACCGGGTGCCGGACCCGTCAAGGGCGCGGAATGACGCCGCGCCAACCATCGCCGGGACAACGTCCGGCGCGGACAAAAGGCGCCGTGCCGAGGCCGCGGCTTTTATGCGTTGCCGCGCCCACCCGCCGGGCCTAAGGTCTTCCAGAATCGCGACAAAAGGAGCGCGCATGAGCAGGCTGGACATCGCTCGGCAACGCTTCGATGCGGCACTGCGCAAGCTCGAGGCCGAAACCGCCCCGCTGCGCGGCCTGCGCGCCTCGGCCGCCGATTCGAAGGCCAAGATCGCCGAACTTGGCGAGGAGCGCGACCGCCTCCTGGCGCGCATCGCCGAACTGGAAGAAGAGAACCGCGCCCTGGCCGGCATCACCGAGGAGGTCGAGGACCGTCTCGACGGCGCCATCGGCGAAATCCGCGCCGCGCTCGGCCGCTAGGAGAACCGCATGCCTCTGGTCAATGTCATGGTGAATTCCCGCGCCTACACCATCGCCTGCGACGACGGCGAGGAAGACCATCTGCGCGAACTCGCCGTCCATGTCGACGGCAAGGTGAAGGAACTCCTGTCCTCGGTCGGCCAGGTCGGCGAGCAGCGCCTGCTGCTGATGGCGGCGTTGCTGATCGCCGACGAGCACCACGAAGTGGCGGCGCAATTGCATCTGCGCACCCAGGAACTGGGCAGCCTCAGCGGCACCCATGAGGATGTCAGCGGCAAGCTGGCACAGGCGCAAGGCGCCGCCGCCGACGTCTTCGAGGCGGCGAGCCTCAGGCTCGAGGACATTGCCGGGCGGCTTGCACAAGCCTAAGGTCGGGACGGACGGTACTGCCCCGCGCGTCAGGTTAGCGATGCCCAGGGGCCTTAATGTTACTCACCGGGAGCTGTCCCTGGCCAGGATCGTGGTCTTGGTCATATGGCGCCCACCTGCACAAGCAGGCCCGTGAGGATCCAAACACCAACGGCGACGGCGGTCCGTCCACTTTTAAACCCGTCATGGCCGGGCAGCGAGCGGCCGGTCGCAACAGCGTACCGGCAAGCGCGACCCGGTCGGCCAGACCTTCCTCGATGTCGATAAAACCCATCCTCCGCACCGAAGCGCGCGCCCGCCGCGCCGATCTCGCGCGCGCCGTGCCGGATTTCGCGGCGCGGATCGCCGCGCATGCGGCTGCGCTCGAGATTCCCGACGGCAGTCTCGTCGCGGCCTATGTCGCGATGGGCGACGAGGCCGATCCGCAGCTGCTGCTGAAGGCGCTCGCGCTGCGCGGCTGCATCTTCGCGTTCCCGCGGGTGGTGGAAAAAGCGAGGCCGCTCGCCTTTCATCGCGCGATGCCGGGCGGCGAACTCGTGCGCAGCGCCTTCGGCGTGCCGGAGCCGGCGCCGGACTGGCCGATCGCGCATCCGAAAATCTTCCTCGTGCCGCTGCTCGCCTTCGATGCGCGCGGCACGCGGCTCGGCTATGGCGGCGGCTTCTACGACCGCACGCTGGCGGCAACGCCCGGCGCGCGCGCCATCGGTGTCGCCTATGCCGGCCAGGAAATGCCGGCGCTGCCGCGCATGGACTACGATCGTCCGCTCGACGCCGTCGTCACAGAAAACGGCATCCGCCGTTTTCACCAGACATAGGGCACGAAACGCCAGCGCACCCGCGCCGCATATGCGCTGTAACCCGCAAGTTTCGCGCGCAGCACCCGTTCCTCGATCCTCGTGCGCACGACGAGCCCGGCGAGCAGCAGCGGCAGGAGCGCGAGGCCCCACAGCGAGCCGAGCAGCAGCGGTATGCCGGCGAACACCAGGAGGCCGCCGGTGTACATCGGATGGCGCACCCACGCGTAAGGGCCGGTGTCGATCACGCGCTGGCCGCGCTCGGCCTGGATCTTCACCACCGGCGCGGCGAAGGAATTGGCGCGGAACACGATGCGGATCGCCGCGAAGCCGGCCGCCAGCGCAGCGCCGCCCACCACCTCCAGCCACAGCGGCAGGCGCGAGGCATGGTAGCGCGCATCGAGCCCCATCGCGACGCACCACAGGCACCAGGTCAGCAGCAACCCGCCCATCGCCAGCCGGTCTTCCAGCGGCTGCGCCGCCTGGTTGATGCCGCCCATGCGCTCGGCGAGCAGTCCCGGATCGGCCTTGAGCAGCCACAGGCTGATGCCATAGCACAGCGCGCCGAACTCGATGACGAAGGCCCAGCCCTGCGGCCAGTCGAGGGTTCCGGCGGCCGCGAAGAACAGCGCGCTCTGGAAAACCAGCCACGCGGTGATCTGCAGCAGAAGCCGGATGAGCATGCGCAGCCTTTGTGCTACGAAGGACCATGCGCATCCTCTTCCTCGGCGACATCATCGGCAAGCCGGGCCGCGACGTGGTGGCGGCGGAACTGCCACGCCTGAAAGACAGCCTCGGCCTCGACCTCGTCATCGCCAATGGCGAGAACGCGGCCGGCGGTTTCGGCCTGACGCACGCCATCGCGCGCGATTTCTTCGCCGTCGGCATCGACGTCATCACCACCGGCAATCATTGGGCGGACCAGAAGGAGATCCTCTCCTTCATCGGCGACGAGGACCGCGTCCTGCGCCCCGCCAATTATCCCAAGGGCACGCCCGGCCGCGGCGCCAACCTCTACCAGACCCGTGGCGGCGAGCGCGTGCTGGTGATCAACGTCATGGGCCGCGTCTTCATGGATGCGCTCGACGATCCCTTCGCCAGCGTCGAGGCGGAGCTCGCGGCCTGTCCGCTCGGCGAGGCGGCGGACGCCATCGTCGTCGACTTCCACGCCGAGGCGACCAGCGAGAAGATGGCGATGGGCCATTTCTGCGACGGCCGCGCCAGTTTCGTGGTCGGCACGCACCAGCACGTGCCGGCGGCGGACGCGCAGATCTTCCCCGGCGGCACCGCCTACCAGACCGACGCCGGCGCCTGTGCCGATTACGACAGCGTCATCGGCATGGAGAAATACCAGCCGGTGCAGCGCTTCGTCACCAAGATGGCGAGCGGCCGCTTCACGCCGGCGACCGGCCCCGCGACGCTGTGCGGCGTCTATGTCGAGACCGGCGCGCGCGGCCTCGCCACCCGGATCGAGCCGGTGCGGGTCGGCGGACGCTTGAAACAAACCGTACCCGTGCTCACATCCTGACCATGCTGCCCGCGCTCTTCGTCTCCCATGGTGCGCCGACCCTGCCGTTCGACGATGTGCCGGCACGCGATTTCCTGCGCGGGCTGGGCGCGCAATTGGAGCGGCCCAGGGCCATCCTGTGCGTCTCGGCGCATTGGGACACCAGCGCGCCCGTGCTGAACGCCGTCGCGGTGAACACCACGATCCACGATTTCCACGGCTTTCCCGAGCAACTCTATCGCGTGCGCTACGACGCGCCGGGCGAGCCGCGCCTTGCCGCCGCCATCGCGTCGCTGCTGGGGGCGGCCGGCCAGGATGCGACGCTCGATCCCGAGCGCGGCCTCGATCACGGTGCCTGGGTACCGCTGATGCTGATGTATCCGGACGCCGACATCCCGGTGGTGCAGCTTTCGGTGCAGAGCGCCGCGACGCCCGCGCAGCATATCGCGCTCGGCCGCGCGCTGGCGCCGCTCCGGCAGGAGGGCGTGCTGATCCTCGGGTCCGGCGGCTTCGTCCACAATCTGCGGCAGCTCGATTGGCACGGCACCGGCGCCGCCGAGCCGGCGTGGTCCGCCAGCTTCGCCGAATGGGTGCACAACGCACTGCTGGAGGGCCGCGAAACCGATCTTGCGGACTATCGCCGCCTCGCACCCGATGCCGCGCGCGCCCAGCCGACCGAGGAGCATTTCATGCCGCTGTTCGTCGCCTATGGCGCGGGCGGCCGGGCAGAGCGGCTGCACAGAAGCGCGACCTTCGGTTCGCTCCGGATGGACGCCTATTCCTTCGCCTGAGGCCTCGACTGATCGAGCGCAGGCCTGTCGGCGGCCGGCCCGAGCGCGTGGCGCCGTCGCAAGCCGCTAAACCTTGCGTCCGCGATCTGCTATGCTCGCCGCATGACGATGACGCTCGCCAAAGCCCTGGAGATTCTGCGCGCCAATCAGGCGATGCTGCGCGCCCGCGGCGTCCTGCACGCCGCCGTGTTCGGTTCGGTGGCGCGCGGCGATGCGCGGCCGGACAGCGACGTCGACGTCTTGGTGGAAATCGATCCGGAGATGCACATTGGGATATTCGGTTATGCTGGTATCGGCCTCGATCTCACGGATTTGATGGGAAAAAAGGTGGATATCGTTCAAGCAAAGACTTTGAAATCCCTGGTCAAGGAAGAGGTTCTCCGAGAAAAGATCGATGCCTTCTGACGATATTCGCATCGCGCGGCGGATGCTTGACATCATTGAAAACATCGACGCGGCGAAACGGTTTGTCGCCGGTTACACATTTGACGGATTTGCCGGCGACGATCGCACACATTATGCGGTCGTGCGAGCGCTCGAAATCGTGTCCGAGGCATCGCGTCATGTTCCCGACGAAATGAAATCGCGCCATCCCGATATCGAGTGGCGAAAGATCAAAGCTGCGGGAAATGTCTATCGGCATGGCTACGAAGATGTCGATGCGCAGGCCATTTGGGACACCGTCCAACAGTACCTCGATCCGCTGCGCGCGGCCATTTCCGCCGAACTCGAGGCCTTGCGGAAGTGAACCCCTTCACCCTGCGCCAGATCGATCACCTCGTGCTGCGCGTGCGCGATCTTGACGCGAGCCTCGCCTTCTATCGGGACGTGCTCGGCTGCACGCTCGACAAGGTGCAGGAGGGAATCGGCCTGTGGCAGGTGCGCGCCGGATCGTCGCTGATCGATCTGGTTCCGCTCGCCGGCCCGCTCGGCAGACTGGGCGGCGCGGGCCCTGCGAAGGAGGGCCGCAACCTCGACCACTTCGCGATCCAGGTCGCACCGTTCGATGACGAGAAAATCCGCGTCCATCTCGCCGCACACAATGTCGTCATCACCGACTCCGGCCGGCGCTATGGCGCTGAGGGCGACGGTCCGTCGCTCTACGTCCTCGATCCCGACGGCAACACGGTCGAACTCAAGGGGCCGCCGACGACGATATAGAAAACGGCCCGCATTTGGTGCGCGTGCCGAAGCGGTTGTCGAAATCCACCGTACCGCCTTCCATCGCGATGTTCGTCGGCGGCAGGCCGCGCGTGAATTGGTCGACGGTCAGCGTCTTGCGGTCGGCGCTCAGCCGCAGATGCACAGGATCCAGATGCTTGCCCTTCAGCGCGGCGCTGAGATCGAGCGCGTACAGGCCGTCCATTTTCGCCGGCAGGCCAAGCTGGCCCAGGCTGTCGATGACGGCCTCAGGGGCATAGATCTCCATCGCCGCATCCGGCCCGCTGCAGGATATGACGCGCAGATAGGTGCCGGGCGCGGCCAGGGCCGGCGCGGTGCCGAGCAGAAGCGCTGCGATCGCGATGCTGGCTGTCTTCATCCCAATCCCCTTCACGTGCCGCCAGTGAGGACGCCGATTGGGGCATCGTCTGGGCGTCTTCGCCTGGCGTTTCGCCGCCCGCCGTCAACGCGTCTGCGCTGCCAGCGCGCGCCGATAGGCCGGCCGCGCCTGCAGCCGCGTCCGCCAGTCGGCGAACGCGTCCGGCACCGGCTTGCCCAGCGCGCCATGCCACATGTCGATCGCGCAGGCGACCGAGATGTCGGCCAGCGTGAAGTTGTCGCCCGCGAGATAAGGGTTGCCGCCCATGATGCCCGCGACATAGTCGAGCATCTGCGCCGCGCGTCCTTCCATCGCGCCGACGATCCAGCCGCCCTTCTGGCCTTCCGGCGCCGCGAAGCGGTCGATCAGCAAGGCGTTCAGGGCGGCGCCGAGCGAGGCCTCGCCGAAGATCGTCATCTGCAGCACGCGTGCATGCGCCGCCGCATCCGTCGGCGGTGGCAGGAGCGGCGTCGGGCCGTAGCGCTCCGCCAGATACAGCATGATGGCGGTGGATTCGTTGATCGCGACGCCCCCATCCTCGAGGAAGGGCACGCTGCCGAGCGGATTGAGCGCGCGATAGGCCGCGCTTGGCGGATAGCTCACGGTCTGCGCGGTGTAGGCCAGCCCCATCTCCTCGCAGACCCAGAACAGGCGCACGCCGCGCGCCCCGCGGGCGAAATTGTGGATGGTGATCATGCCGTCTTCCTCCCTGCGCCCGCCGGCACCGCGCCGATGCTTTTGAGCCTGGTCATGCGATGTCTCCGCGTGGCGCGCGGCGCGTCAGGCGGAATGCGGACCGAAGTCTTCCGGTCCGAAGATCCGGCGCACTTCTATGATATCGCCGGCGGCCGCCGGGCAGCGCACCGCCCACGCCACAGCCGCGTCGCGCGACGCCGCCTCGATGATCCAGTAGCCGCCGATGACGTCCTTGGTCTCGGCGAACGGCCCGTCCGTGACCAACGCCTTGCCGCCGGTGAACGAGACGCGCGCTCCCGCCGACGGCGGCGTCAGCCCGTCGAGCGACAGCAGCACGCCCGCCTTCTGCAGGTCCTCGTTGAATTTGCGCATCGTCGCGATCGCCGCCGGGTCCGGCGTGAAATCTGCGGCGGCGCCTTTCTTATAGACGTCCGGAATCATCAGCATCATGAAGCGCATGACCGTCGGGTCCTCTGTTTGGCGGCCGCCGACGGGCTTGGGGTTCGCCCCAAGGACAAGCCCAGAGGCCCCATATCGACATCACAGGCACGCTTATTTTCGAGCCGCCCGCAAGCCGGCACTTGAAATTGATGAAATAGTTGCCAAAGTGTTCTTCACAACTTTAGATTGTATACCATTAACTGGTTCTTTGGAGGACGAGAGGCCTCAAACCACTGTGAAAAACCACCCACGAAGGAGAAAGATACTCCTGATCCCACCGGCACTTAGACCCAAAAATCGCCCGGTTGAATTCGACTTTTCGAAATCCAGGGGTGGGGCGCCTTTGGGCAATAAAAATGCGCTGAAGCACGGCCGCGAAATCCGGCAAGCCCGCGCTTTTCGGGCCGAGGTCTGGCGCTGGCTGGTTCGCGCGCGGGAGCTCTACGCCCTGGTCCGGACCCTGCATGGCAAGGACTGGCGGCTCGATGGCCCCGAAAGGTCCATGGCTCTTGAAAGGTTGGGCGCGGTCCCGCTATCTCACCCGCCGATTTCACGAGACCCGCGCATGGCCGGCCACAGTCAGTTCAAGAACATCATGTTCCGCAAGGGCAAGCAGGACAAGGAGCGCTCCAAGCTCTTTGCCAAGCTCGGCCGCGAGATCACCGTCGCCTCCAAGGCCGGCCTGCCGGACCCTGGGCTCAACGCCCGGCTGCGCACCGCGATCATCGCCGCCAAGGCGCAGTCCATGTCCAAGGACACGATCGAGCGCGCCATCCGCAAAGGCCAGGGCTCCGACGCCGAGAGCTACGACGAAGTGCGCTATGAAGGCCGCGGTCCCGGCGGCGCGGCGTTGATCGTCGAGGCGCTGACCGACAACCGCAACCGCACCAGCGCCGACGTGCGCTCGACCTTCTCCAAGTTCGGCGGCGAGATGGGCGCGGCCAATTCGGTCGCCTTCATGTTCGCCCATGTCGGCCAGGTCGTGTACCCCAGGGACAAGGGCAGCGACGATGCGATGCTCGAGCTCGCCATCGAGGCCGGCGCCGAGGAATGCGTCTCGAGCGAAGACGGTCACGAATTCCTCACCGGGCTCGACGATTTCATCGCCGTGCGCGACGCGCTGGAGGCCAGGCTCGGCGCCCCGTCGTCGGCCGGCTTCGTGTGGCGGCCGCAGAACACGGTCAGCGTGCCCGACGCCGCCGGCGAAAACCTCGTCAAGCTGATCGAGACCCTGGACGACCACGACGACGTGCAGAACGTCTACGGCAATTACGAATTGTCGGATGCGCTGATGGCGAAGCTGTCGGGCTAGAACGGATTTTGGTTTGAATTGAATCACCCCAAAAGTTGTCATCGCCCGCTTCATGCGGGCGACCCAATTATTTTCGGGTAAAGAAAAATGGGTCGCCGGACGAGCCGGGCAATTACGGAGTGATTTGGGTAATTTCAAAACAAATCAACTCTAGACGCCGCCACCTATTTTAGATCGTCGAAAACATGGACCAAATCGGGCAGATGCAGCCGTGCCCGTTCGGTTGCATAATCGCGCGCGTTGAATGGTCCTTTGACATTTTTCGGCGGCGGACCGAAGTCCTTGCCTTCATTCCTCCGATCGCGAATGACGTAGTAATATTGTGTGACGCTTTTGTTCGGCGGTTTGGGGAACACGCTTGGATGCACGGCGGCTACAACATAGTCGTCGTTGAATCCCGCGGCGAACAACGTTGGACCGACGATCCCTTCACATACCTTGCCGTCCAAGGATTGCCAGCAGAGCGACATGTCTTCCCGCACGTCGACCGCGACAAGCTTGTATGGTCCGACCAGCGTTTCATCATCGACAAAGCCGCAGCCGGAGATGGCAAGCACACAAGCGACGGCGACAAGTCTTGCCAAGGTTGACATTGGATCGCTCGTTACTTCTCCACCACCACGGTGCCCTTCGCCGTGTTGACGCGGATTTTCGCGATGCCGGGTTTGGCGGGCTTGTCGCCGTCATTGTACAGGCCGAACGGGAAGGTGATCAGCAGGCCTTTCTTGGCATCGTAGCTGGCGGCGATCTTGGCGAAATCGATGCCGACGAAGCCCATGCCCTCATGGTCGTTGATCAGGTGGCAGGCGCGATATTCCGGCTCGTCTTGTCCGCCCGCCGGGCTCAGCACCAGCAGATGCACGCTGCAGCACGCCGGCTCGCCGCCGGTGTCGATCAGCGCCACGCGCACATTGCCATTGTAGAAGGCTTTGCTGTTCTTCTCCCACGGCTCGGCGATGTTGACGGTGCTGGCCGTGGCCTCGTCGCTACTGCAATCGGTCACCGAGACCGCCGCGGCCGGCGCGACGAAAACGAGCAGCGCTGCCAGGCCAATCAGGATCGTGCGCATGACAAATTCTCCCAAACCGCCGCCCGGCCGATAGAAGCGTCAAGCCTTCTCGCTGTCCAGCATGTCCATCTGCGGCGCGGCATAGCGCGTGCCGGCGATGGCGCCGTCCGGCGCGACCGCATCGATGGCGGCCAGCTCGTCGGCGCTCAGCGTGACGTCCAGCGCGCCCAGCGTCTCGCTGAGGCGCTCGCGCCGGCGCGCGCCGACCAGCGGCACGATGTCGGTGCCGCGCCCCAGCACCCAGGCGATGGCAAGCTGCGCCACGCTGAGGCCGCGCCCCGCCGCGATCTCGGCCAGCTTCTTCACCAGCGCCTCGTTGCGCTTGAGGTTCTCGCCCACGAAGCGCGGGAAGAACGGCCGCTCCGTGGTCTCGCCGGCGACGGTCGCGTTGCTGATGAGGCCGCGCGACAGCACGCCATAGGCCGTCACGCCGACGCCAAGTTCGCGCAAGGCGGGCAGGATCCTGCGCTCCACCATGCGCGTCACCAGCGCGTATTCGATCTGCAGGTCGCAGACCGGCGTGATCGCATGGGCGCGCCGCGCCGTCTCGGCGGAGACCTCGCTGAGGCCGAGATGGCGCACATGCCCGGCCTTGATGAGATCGGCGACCGCGCCCGCGGTCTCCTCGATCGGCACGTTGGGGTCCAGCCGCGCCGGACGATAGATGTCGATGCAATCGGTGCCGAGCCGCTTCAGCGAATAGGCGGCGAAGGTCTTCACCGCCGCCGGGCGCGCGTCGAAGCCGTACCACTCGCCGCGTGGCCCGCGCTGGGCGCCGAATTTGACGCTGAGCACCGTCTTGTCGCGCCGTCCCTTCAGCGCCCGGCCGATCAGCATCTCGTTGTGGCCCATGCCGTAGAAATCGCCGGTATCGATGAGGTCGATACCGGCGTCGAGCGCTGCGTGGATGGTGGCGACGCTCTCGCCTTCGTCCGCCGGACCATAGAAATCCGACATCCCCATGCAGCCCAGCCCGATGGCCGAGACTTCGGGGCCTGTGCGGCCAAGTCTGCGTCGTTCCATTCGCTTCGCTCCTCGACAAATTCAGCCACGCGGCGTCGCATGGTGGGTTGGCGGGCGGCACCATGCGATGCCGCCGACAAATTTGCACCACGCGAACGAAAAGGGCACAAAAGCCGCATGGCCGCAGGCACGATTCGCATCCTTGGTCTGGATCCCGGCCTCGCCCGGATGGGCTGGGGCGTGATCGCGGTCGCCGGCAGCCGGCTGAACCATGTCGGCCATGGCGTCATCGTCACGCGCAGCGCCGAAAGTCTCGGCCTGCGCCTGCTCGCCTTGCACAGCGCGTTGTCGCAGGTGATCGCCGAACAGAAGCCCAATGCCATCTCGGTCGAGCAGGCCTTCGTCGCCAAGGATCCCTCCGCGGCGCTCAAGATCGGCCATGCCCGCGCGGTGGCGCTGCTGGCCGCGGCGCAGGCCGGGCTCGAGATCGCCGAATACGCCCCCAACCACATCAAGAAATGCGTCGTCGGCGTCGGCCATGCGCAGAAGGAGCAGGTCCAGGCGATGGTGCGCCGCCTGCTGCCGACCTGCCGCGTCGAGCAGGCCGATGCCGCCGATGCGCTGGCCTGCGCCATCGCGCACGCGCATCTGGCGGGCACGCGGGCGCGGATGCAACAGGCGCTCGCATGATCGGCAAGCTCACCGGCATCGTCGACAGCGTCGCCGAGGATCACGCCATCCTCGATGTCGGCGGCGTCGGCTACCTGGTGCAATGCCCGTCCTCGACGCTGTCCAGGCTCGCCGCCGGCGCCCATGCCGCACTGATGATCGAGACCAAGGTCTCCGACGACGCGATCCGGCTCTACGGCTTTCATTCGGCCGAGGAGCGCGAATGGTTCCGTCTGCTGCAGACAGTGCAGAATGTCGGTAGCCGCGTGGCCCTCAACGTGCTCTCGGCGCTCAGCCCGCGCGAGCTCGAGCGCGCGCTGGCGCTGTCCGACAAGGCCGCCATCGGCCGCGCCCAGGGCGTCGGGCCCAAGCTTGCTCTGCGCATCACGACCGAGCTCAAGGACAAGGCGCCCGCCATGATGCTGCGCGGCCATGGCGAGGACGGCGTCGTCGTGGCGCTGGCGCCGCGCGGCCCCGAAGCCGACGCCGTCGCGGCGCTGGTGAAACTGGGTTATTCGCAGGGCCAGGCCGCCGAAATGGTCGCCCGTGCCGCGAACGACCTGGGCGGCGCCGCGCCGGTCGACGCCCTGATCCGCGAAAGCTTGCGGGCGCAGGGACGTTGACCTACAATCTGACTAGTCAGACTAGTCAGGATGGTATGATGGAAAAGAGTTGGGCGCTGCAGGACGCGAAAGCACGATTCTCGGAAGTCGTCCGCGAGACCGCGAGGGGCGCGCAGCGCATCACATTGCACGGCGAAGAAACGGCCTTCGTGATTTCCGCCGAAGAATACCGCCGCCTCAAGAAGAAGCCGCCGCGCAAGAAGGCGAAGTCGCTCTACGAACTGTTGCGGTCGGCGCCCAAGGTGCCGGGTTTCAAGCTGCCGGAGCGCAAATACGAGCCGATGCGCAAGGTATTCTGATGTTCGTGCTCGACACCTGCGTTCTGTCGGAGATCATGCGGCCAAGGCCGGATCCGGCGGTCGACGCGTGGTTCGAGGCGCAGTCCGCCGGCCTGCTCCACATCAGCGCGCTCACTGTTGGCGAAGTCTGGTTCGGCATCGACCAACTGGCGACGGGCCGCCAGCGCCGAAGCCTGGAGCGGTGGTTCTCTGAAACGATCGTCGAAGGCTTCGAAGGGCGAATTCTACCCTTCGATTTCGACGCGGCCTTTCGCTGGGGCGGCCTGCGGGTGGAGGTCCCGGCCGCGAAGATTGTCGACTCGCAGATCGCAGCGACGACCATCGTGCACGGCTTCACATTGGTGACCCGGAATGTGAGCGATTTTGCTTACAATGGCCTGTCTGTTCTCAATCCTTGGCGGACCTAGATTGATTATGGCCGTCAAACCCAAATCCAATGCCGACCGCCTCGTGACGCCCGAGCGCAGCGAGGACGACTCGCTCGAAGCCTCTCTGCGCCCCAAGCGGCTCGCCGATTTCGTCGGGCAGAGCCAGGCGCGCGAGAACCTGTCGATCTTCATCCAGGCAGCCAAGGCGCGCGCCGAAGCGCTCGACCATGTGCTGTTCTCCGGGCCGCCCGGCCTCGGCAAGACGACGCTGGCGCAGATCGTGGCGCGCGAGCTCGGCGTCAATTTCCGCTCGACCTCGGGTCCGGTGCTGGCCAAGGCGGGCGATCTCGCCGCCATCCTGACCAATCTGGAGCCGCGCGACGTCCTCTTCATCGACGAGATCCACCGCCTCAGCCCCGGTGTCGAGGAAATCCTCTATCCCGCGATGGAGGATTACGAACTCGACCTCGTCATCGGCGAGGGACCGTCGGCGCGCTCGGTCAAGATCACGCTCAATCCCTTCACCCTGGTCGGCGCCACGACGCGCTCGGGGCTGATCACCACGCCCTTGCGCGACCGCTTCGGCATTCCGGTGCGGCTGAATTTCTATTCGGCCGAGGAACTGCTCGCCATCGTCGAGCGCGGCGCGCGGGTGCTCGGCCTCGTCCTCACCGCCGACGGCGCGCGCGAGATCGCCGGACGCGCCCGCGGCACGCCGCGCATCGCGGGGCGCCTGCTCAAGCGCGTGCGCGACGTCGCCGCCGTCGCCGGCCATGGCGTGGTCGACGCGAAAATCGCCGACGCGGCGCTGAACCGCCTGGAAGTCGACGGGCGCGGCCTCGATGCCTTCGACCGGCGCTATCTGAAGCTGATCGCGGAAAACTATTCCGGCGGCCCGGTCGGGATCGAGACCATCGCGGCGGCGCTGGGCGAATCCCGCGACGCGCTCGAGGAGGTCGTCGAGCCCTTCCTGCTGCAGCAGGGCTTCGTGCAGCGCACGCCGCGCGGCCGCATGCTGTCGGGCGCGGCCTATGGTCATCTGGGCCTCGCGGCGCCGCCGCGCGATCCTGCGCAGATGGCGCTTCCGATCGAGAACGACGATGTCTGAACCCGCCGGCCTCGGCTACTTCCAGGGCAAGACGCACATCCTGCCGATCCGCGTCTATTACGAAGACACCGATCTCTCCGGCGTCGTCTATCACGCCAACTATCTGCGCTACATGGAGCGCGGCCGCATGGAATTCTTCCGCCTCTCGGGCATCACGCGGATGGCGATGCTCGACGACGCCGAGCCCACCGCCTGGACGCTGCGCAGCGCCTCGCTCGATTTCCACCGCCCCGCGCGCGTCGAGGACCAGCTCGAGGTCCGAACCACCTGTCCGCTGCTCACCGGCGCGCGCATGCTGGCGGACCAGAAGATTTACAGCGGCGACACCTTGCTGGTGCACGGCAAGGTCGAGGCCTGCATCATGACGCTGAAAGGCAAACCGCGTAGAATTCCGCAAGCCGTGCGCGACCTGCTGCGGCCCTATCTTCAATAGGTTAAGTCTTTTGGAAACAGGCGCTTAACCTTTGACGCCCAAATTCGGCCACCTTTGAATGACTTTTGCGCCTGAGCGGGCGCTCCGCGGGAAAAAGGGTTGATGATGACGTTCCTCCGCACCATCGTCGTGGCGCTCGGCCTGCTGGGCCTGACCGTTGCATCTCCCGCCTTCGCGCAGCGCGCGCCCGCCGCGGCGCCGACCGGCGGCGCGACCAAGACGCACGATCTCGACACGCCTTCCGCCGCGCCGACCACGACCATCGACGTCGCGCCCGCGGGCGGCGGCGTCGACGCCAGCCCCGGCGGCATGTCGGTGATCTCGGTGTTCCTGCGCGCCGATCCCATCGTCAAGGCGGTGATGGTGATCCTGCTCATCGCCTCGCTGTGGTCCTGGACCATCATCATCAACAAATGGCTCGCCTTCGCCACGCTGCGCCGCCGCGCCGCCAAGTTCGAGAAGGTGTTCTGGTCCGGCCAGTCGCTCGACGAGCTCTACCAGCAATTCGCCGCCAAGGCCGATCACCCGATGGCAGCGACCTTCGTCGCCGCCTTGCGCGAATGGCGCCGGGCCTTCGAGGGCGGGGCGCCGCGCGAGGCGCTGGTGCCCGGCGTCAAGGACCGCATCGAGAAGGCGATGAGCGTCACCATCCTGCGCGAGACCGACGGGCTGGAGCGCCAGCTCGGCTTCCTCGCCACCGTCGGCTCGACGGCGCCGTTCATCGGTCTGTTCGGCACCGTGTGGGGCATCATGAATTCCTTCACCGCCATCGCGGCGCACAACAACACGACGCTCGCCGTGGTGGCGCCGGGCATCGCCGAGGCGCTGTTCGCCACCGCCATGGGCCTGCTTGCCGCCATTCCCGCCGTCATCTTCTACAATCGCTTCGTCAACGAGATCGCGCGCTACGGCACCAGGCTCGATGCCTTCGCCGATGAGTTCTCCGCCATCCTGTCGCGCCAGCTCGACGAAAAGGCGCGCTGATGGCCGCGGTGCTGCAGCGAAGCGGACGCGGCCGCCACGGCGCCCGCCGCCGCGCCATGGCCGAGATCAACGTCACGCCCTTCGTCGACGTCATGCTGGTGCTGCTGATCGTGTTCATGGTGACGGCGCCGCTACTCACCGTCGGCGTGCCGGTCGACCTCCCCAAGACGCGGGCCCAGACGCTGGGCCAGGACCGCGAGCCGCTCTCGGTCACCGTCAAGCGCGACGGCAAGGTCTATCTGCAGAACACGCCGATCGCCGAGGACGAGCTGGTCGCCAAGCTGACGGCCATCGCCGCCAACGGCTACGACCAGCGCATCTTCGTGCGCGGCGACAAGGCGGTCGACTATGGCCGCGTCATGGAAGTGATGGGCCTTCTTTCCGCCGCAGGCTTCACTCACATTGGGCTGGTGACCGATGTCGCAAAGCCTCGCCCTGACGCGCGCTGAGCGCCGGCCGACCACGGCGCGCGGACCGCGTGTCGGCGTGGTCGCGGCGGTGCTGCTGCACGGCGCCATCGTCGCGGCGACCCTGTTCACCTGGCAGCACAAGCTCGACATCGCCGACGAATCGCCGCCGGTGGTGCCGGTCGATCTCGTCACCATCGGCGAGAAGACCAACATTGCGCCGACCGTGCAGCGCCTGCAGAAGCCGCTGCCCGTGCCGGACGTGAAACCGCCGCAGCTCGAAACGCCGGTGCCGGTGACCACACCGCCGCCGCCGCAGGCCGAAGCCGCGCCCGACGTCGCGCCGCCGCTGCCGGCGAGCAAGCCGGCGCCCGCGCCGATGCCGGTCAGCAAGCCGCACGTCCAGCCGGCGCCGGCCAGACCCGACAAGCCCAAGCCCGCGACCGACGATTTCAGCGCCCTGCTCAACAAGCTGACCGCGCCGGCTGCGGCGCCGCGCAACGCCCGCACCGCCGACCGCACCGTCAAGGGCGTCGGCGCCATGAACGCGATGACGATGGATCTGGTCGACGCCTTGCGAAACCAGATCGCGCAGTGCTGGAATCCGCCGATCGGGGCGCCGCGCGCCGAGGAACTGGTGGTCGATTTCGACCTGTTCCTCAATCCCAACGGCACGGTCGCACAGCCGCCACAATTGACTGCAGACTCCGCAGCGAGGGCCGCGAGCGATCCCTATACCAGGGCCGCGGTCGACGCGGCGCGGCGCGCGATCTTCACCTGCGCGCCGTACAAATTGCCGGCCGACCGTTACGGTCAATGGCGTGAGATCAATCCGTTTCACTTCGATCCCCGTCAGATGATGGGACAGTAGTTCTGGAGAGCAGCATGAAGAAAATCGCAATGGCGTTCGCCGCGCTGCTGGCGCTTTGCGCACCGGCCTCCGCCGCTCTGCAGGTCGACGTCAACCAGGGCAACGTCCAGCCGCTGCCCATCGCCATTCCCGATTTCGCCGCGCCCAACACGGCCGACGCGGCGGTGGCGCAGGGCATCGCCAAAGTGGTGCGTTCCGATCTCGATCGCTCGGGCCTGTTCCGCCCGCTCGATCCCAAATCGTTCATCGAGAAGATCGTCAACATCAACACGGCGCCGCAATTCGGCAGCTGGCGCGCCATCAACGCCCAGGCACTGGTCTCCGGCCAGGTCCTGTCGCAGCCTGACGGCAGGCTGCGCGTCGATTTCCGCCTGTGGGACGTGTTCGGCGAGAGCCAGATGATCGGCCAGCAATACTTCACCACGCCCGACAATTGGCGGCGCATCGCCCACATCATCTCGGATGCGATCTACGAGCGCATCACCGGCGAGAAAGGGTATTTCGACACCCGCGTCGTCTTCATCTCGGAGTCCGGTCCGCCGCTGGCGCGCAAGAAGCGCCTGGCGGTGATGGACCAGGACGGCTGGAATCCGATTTTCCTGACCCGCGGCGACTATCTGGTGCTGACACCGCGCTTCAACCCGACGGCGCAGATGATCGCCTACATGTCCTATATCGGCGCCAAGCCGCGGGTGTACCTGTTCGACCTGGAAAGCGGCCGCCAGGAGATGCTGGGCAATTTCCCCAACATGACGTTCTCGCCGCGCTTCTCGCCGGACGGCAACAAGGTGGCGATGTCGCTGGAGCAGGGCGGCAACTCCGACATCTATGTGATGGATTTGCGCACCCGCGCCATGACACGGTTAACGAGCGATCCGGGCATCGATACCTCGCCGTCCTTTTCGCCCGACGGCACCCAGATCGCCTTCGAATCCGACCGCGGCGGCAGCCAGCAGATCTACGTCATGAGCGCCGACGGCTCGAACCAGCACCGCATCAGCTTCACCCCGGGCCGCAACGGCACGCCGGTGTGGAGCCCGCGCGGCGACCTGATCGCATTTACCAATCAAAGCGGCGGATTCCATGTCGGCGTCATGGCCACCAACGGTTCGGGCGCCCGCATCATCACCAATGGCTGGGAGGATGAAGGCCCGACCTGGGCCCCCAATGGCCGCGTCATCATGTTCGGGCGCACCGCGCAGGGCGGCCGCGGCTCGCAAATCTGGTCGATCGACGTCACCGGGCGCAACGAGCGGCGCGTACCGACGCCGGGCGATGCCTCCGATCCGGCATGGTCGCCCTTGATCCAATAGGGCTCCTGTCCCTAAACTCCGTGTAACCTGAATTCTGGCTCTTTTTGGCCACGAACGCGTTAGAACGTAAGTTCCATGGCAATGCTGCGGTGCCGATCGAGGCCGCTGTCGTGCCGAAATTTGGAGGAGTTAGGATTCGATGACGAAATTATCTCTTGGCTTGAGTCTGGCCGCGCTGTCCGCGGCGTTGCTGCTGGCCGGTTGCTCCACGCCCAAGCCCGTCGATACCGCTCCGCCGCCGGGCAACAGCTATGCGACGCCGCCTTCGACGTCGTCCACCATCGTTCCGGGCAGCGCCGAGGATCTGCGCGTCAATGTCGGCGACACGGTCCATTTCGGCTACAACGAATACAACGTCGAGGACTCCGACAAGGCGACGCTGCAGCGCCAGGCGACGTGGCTCGCGAAATATCCCAGCATCCGCGTCACCGTCGAAGGCGACTGCGACGAGCGCGGCACGCGCGAATACAATCTCGCCCTCGGCGCCCGCAGGGCCAACGCGGTCAAGGAATATCTCGTCAGCCTCGGCGTCTCGGCGGCGCGCGTCGAGACGATCTCCTACGGCAAGGAGCATCCGGTGTGCTCGGAATCGACCGAGGATTGCTGGGCGCAGAACCGCCGCGGCGTGACCGCGATCACCGGCGGCGCGAACTCGTAGGCCCAGGTTCATGGATTGAAAAAAGGGCGCTCCGCCGGGGCGCCCTTTTTTGCATTTGACCTTCCCCTCAAGGGGGAGGTTATGACGAGCCTCATTTTGGGCTAAGTCTTCGCAAATGAATGGCCTTTTGCGCAGGAGTTCGGCATGACCCAGGCAGGAACCCGGATTCTCGGTGCCTGTTCCGTCGCCCTTTGCGCGCTGGTGATTGCCTCCGCCGCGGTTGGCGCCAGCGGCGGCGCCGCGCCTGCCGCACACTATATCGAGCCGTCGAACGGCGACGGCGGCCGCTTCATCCGCGTCGCCGGCCTGTTCGGCGAGAGCGACGAGGAGAAGGCGGCGCGGCTGCAGCACGAGGCCGACCAGGACGGCCAGATCAGCCGCCTCAACGACAAGGTGCGCGACTTGGAAGACAGCGTGCGCAACCTGACCGGCACCAACGAGGAGCTCAGCCACCGCATCGGCGAGCTTAACGACAAGATCGACCGTCAGCAGAAGGATTTCGAATATCGCCTGTGCGCGCTGGCGGCGCAGCAGCTCGGCACCGCGACGGGGCAGGGCGATCCCAACGCCGTGCCGTGTCCCGGCAGCGTCGCGCCGTCCGGCGGCGGATCGTCGTCGTTCAACGCGCCCCCGCCGGCGCTCTCGGGCACTGCCGAGACGCAGCTCGGCGACTCGCGCGGCGGCGCTGCGCCGCAGCGCCTGGCGCCGCCGCCCGGCGTGCTGGGCACGCTGCCGGCCGGCGCGGACAGCGCCCCGCCGCCGCGCAGCACCGGGTCGGGCGACGACACCCGCGCCCAGTTCTCCACCGCCATGGAGCTGCTGGCCAAGGCGCGCTACGACGAGGCGAGCGCCGCCTTCCGCAGCTTCGCCGACGCCAATCCGAAGGACGATCTCGCCAGCCAGGCGGTCTACTGGGTCGCCGACATCGCCTATGTCCAGAAGGACTATGCCGGTGCCGCGCGGGGCTTCGCCGAGGTCATCAAGAAATATCCCACCTCGTTGCGCGCGCCCGATAGCATGCTCAAGCTCGGCCAGGCGCTGATCGCCGCCGGCCAGAAAAAGGAAGGTTGCACCGCCCTTGCCGCGCTCCCGGCCAAATATCCCAAAGCCGCCAAGGCGCTCCTCGTCCAGGGCGCCGACGCGCACAAGGCGACCTGCCGCGGCATCTCTTGAGAGCGAATTTGCCGCCGCGATGGAGAGCCTCCTCGCGGCCGGCGCGCCGTGGCCGGGCGCCGTCGCGGTATCGGGCGGCGGCGATTCCATCGCCCTGATGCACCTGCTGGCAGGCTGGGCGAAGGACACGCGTCGCGCGCCGCCCCTCGTCGTCACCGTCGATCACGGCCTGCGCGAAGCCTCCGCCGCCGACGCCCGCAAGGTGGCGCGCTGGGCTAGGGCGGCGAAGCTCAGGGCGCACACCCTCCGCCGCCGCGGGCCGCGGCCGAAATCCGATATCGAAGCGGCGGCACGGGAGGCACGCTATGCGCTGATGGGTGCCTGGGCCGCGAAGCGGAAAATCGCCGCGCTCTATGTCGCGCACACCCGCGACGACCAGGCCGAGACGTTCCTGCTGCGGCTGATGCGCGGCAGCGGCCTCGACGGTCTCGCCGCGATGCGCCCGGTCGCGCCCTATCCGATGCCGGGCTTTGCCGGGCTGTGCGTGGTGCGGCCGCTGCTGTCGCTGCCGCGCGAGGCCCTGCGCGCCCATCTGGTCGCGGGCAAACGCGCCTGGCTCGAAGATCCGATGAACGATGAGGCGCGCTTCGCCCGCGTCCGCCTGCGCCAGCTGCTGCCGGCGCTGGAGGAAGCCGGTCTGACCCGTGCCCGCATCGCCGGCGCCGCTGCGCATCTCGCCCGGGCGCGCGAGGCGCTCGACACCGTCACCGCCGCGGTGCTGGCACGTGTCGCCCGGCGCCGGGCGGAGGGCGTGCATGTCGATGTCGCCGCGCTGGTTTCGGCGCCGCGTGAGGTGGCGCTGCGGGCTTTGGCGGAACTCCTGATGACCGTTTCGGGACAGGCCTATCGTCCGCGATTCGAGCGTTTGGAGCGCCTGTTGGCGCGGCTCACCGGCCCCGGCCTCGGCGGCGGCTGCACCCTGCATGGCTGCCGGCTCTTCCCTGCCCCCAGTCGAAAAGGGGTCTTTGCCGCGGGAACCTTGGTGATTGCCCCCGAAACAGGCAGCGCCCGCGGCAAAAAATCCAAAAACGGCACGAAAGCGTAGAACCGCCGCAATCAGACGGCGTTAATCGCGACGTGGCATTATCATTGCGGTGCCGGCTTAAATTTCTTAACGTTTTGCAGGCTGGCAATGCGGTAGAAACGACCTATCTATTAAGACGGGTTTCCCGTGACTAGGCCTTGGCCCCCGCTCGAAAGGACGGCCCTTTGAACAATCTTCGCAATCTGGCGCTGTGGATCGTCGTAGCGCTTCTGCTGGTCTTCCTGTTCAACCTGTTCCAGGGCACGGCGCAGCATGCCAGCGCCCAGAACATCACCTATTCCAAATTCCGCCAGGAAGTGACGCTGGGCGACGTCAAGGACGTCACCATGCAGGGCGACACCATCAAGGGCACGACGGGGAACGGCCAGCCGTTCACCACCACCATTCCCGCCGGCGGCGCCAGCGCCATGGCCGACCTGATGAACGACCGCCACGTCAACGTCACGGTCGCGCCGCCGGACGACGGCTTCAACCTGATGGCGGTACTGCTCAACGCGCTGCCGATGCTGCTGCTGATCGCGGTGTGGATCTTCTTCATGCGGCAGCTCCAGGCCGGCGGCGGCAAGGCGATGGGCTTCGGCAAGTCGCGCGCCAAGATGCTGACCGAGCGCACCGGCCGCGTGACGTTCGAGGACGTCGCCGGCGTCGACGAGGCCAAGGACGACCTGAAAGAGATCGTCGACTTCCTCAAGGACCCGCAGAAATTCCAGCGCCTCGGCGGCCGCATTCCCAAGGGTGTGCTGCTGGTCGGCCCGCCGGGCACCGGCAAGACGCTGCTCGCCCGCGCCATCGCCGGCGAGGCCAACGTGCCGTTCTTCACGATCTCGGGTTCGGACTTCGTCGAGATGTTCGTCGGCGTCGGCGCATCGCGCGTCCGCGACATGTTCGAGCAGGCCAAGAAGAACGCGCCCTGCATCGTCTTCATCGATGAAATTGATGCGGTCGGCCGCCATCGCGGCGCCGGCCTCGGCGGCGGCAATGACGAGCGCGAGCAGACCCTCAACCAGCTCCTGGTCGAGATGGATGGCTTCGAATCCACCGAAGGCGTCATCCTGATCGCCGCCACCAACCGTCCCGACGTGCTCGATCCGGCGCTGCTGCGCCCGGGCCGCTTCGACCGCCATGTCGTCGTCGCCAATCCCGACCTCGGCGGCCGCGAGAAGATCCTGCGCGTCCATCTGCGCAAGGTGCCGCTGGCGCCCGACGTCGAACCGCGCACCATCGCGCGCGGCACGCCGGGCTTTTCCGGCGCCGATCTCGCGAATCTCGTCAACGAAGCCGCGCTGCTGGCAGCGCGCCGCGGCAAGCGCGTCGTGACCATGGCCGAGCTCGAGGACGCCAAGGACAAGGTCATGATGGGCGCCGAGCGGCGTTCCATGGTGATGAGCGAGGACGAGAAGAAGCTCACCGCCTATCACGAAGCCGGCCACGCCATCGTCGCCATCGCCGTCGAAGGCTCCGATCCGATCCACAAGGCGACGATCATCCCGCGCGGCCGTGCGCTCGGCATGGTGATGCAGCTGCCGGAACGAGACCGGCTGTCGCTGACGCGGCAGAAGATGCTTGCCGACATCACCATCTTCTTCGGCGGCCGCATCGCCGAGGAGATCACTTTCGGCCACGACATGGTGACGACCGGCGCCTCCAACGACATCGAAGTCGCCACCCGCATGGCGCGCGCCATGGTGACGCGCTACGGCATGTCGGATTCGCTTGGGCCCCTCGCCTATGCCGAGAATCAGGAAGAAGTCTTCCTTGGCCATTCGGTGTCGCGCACGCAGAATATCTCCGAGGCGACGGCGCAGAAGATCGACTCCGAGATCCATCGCATCATCGATGAGTGCTACCAGCGCTGCTACAAGATCCTCAGCACCCAGGCCGAAGATCTCAAGACGGTGGCCAAGGGCCTGCTCGAGTACGAGACGCTGACCGGCGACGAGATCGTCGGCCTGATGAAGGGCATCAAGCCAATCCGCACGCCTTACGAGGAACCGGCGCCGGATCGCGGCCCGGGTCCGAGCGTGCCGGCCGCCGGCCGCCCGCGCGGTCCGCTGGTCCCCGAGCCGCAGCCGGGACGCTGATAAGGTATGTGGTTGCATTTAGGGGCGGCTTTCACGGGAAATGTGAAAGCCGCCTTTTGCATTTTATCTGGTCGTCATGGCCTGCGAATGCACGTAGCGAACGTCGCATGACCGTCATCCTGGGCATCCTCAACATCACCGACGACTCGTTCTCCGACGGCGGGAAATATCTCGATCCCGCCGCAGCCATTGCGCATGGCCGGGCGCTTGCCGCCGACGGCGCAGCCGTGCTCGACATCGGCGCCGCTTCGTCCAATCCGGATTCGAAGGGCGTGCCGCCGGACGTCGAGATCGCGCGCCTCGCCGCTGTCCTGCCGGCGCTCGCCGGCACGCCGCTCTCCATCGACACGTTTTCGCCCACGGTGCAGCGCTGGGCGCTGGCGCAGGGCGTCGCCTATCTCAACGACATCCAGGGCTTTCCCGATCCTGCGCTTTACCCCGCGCTGGCGGCCTCGCCCGCCAGGCTCATCGTCATGCATTCGGTGCAGGCGCGGGGCGCCGCGACGCGTGTCCCTGTCGCGCCCGGTGAAATCCTGGATCGCATTGTCCGCTTCTTCGACACCCGTCTTGCGGCGCTCGAACAGGCGGGCATCGCGCGCGACCGCCTCATCCTCGATCCCGGCATGGGCTTCTTTCTCGGCAGCGATCCGGAAGCCTCATTCACCGTGCTGCGCCGGTTGCGTGACCTGAAGGACCGCTACGCCCTGCCGCTGCTGGTCTCGGTGTCGCGCAAGTCGTTCCTGCGCCGCCTCGCCGGGCGCGACGCGGCCGCCGCCGGCGCCGTCAGCCTGGCCGCCGAGCTTCACGCCGTGGCCGAGGGCGCGGACTACATCCGCAGCCATGCGCCGGGGCCGCTCAGGGACGCGCTTTTGCTGGCAAAAAAGCTCGCCGAGCCTGCCGGCTGACGGGAACTTCGTCGCCGCCCTTAACAAAAGTTGCGGGCCTCCGCAGCAGAATGCTGGTAGAAAGCGCCGCACGAGAGGGTTTCCCATGAGCCGCAAATATTTCGGCACCGACGGCATTCGGGGCCGCGTCAATTCCGGCGCCATGACGCCGGCGATCGCGCTGCGCGCCGGCATGGCCGCCGGGCGCATCTTCACCCGCGGCGAACACCGCCACCGTGTCGTGATCGGCAAGGATACGCGGCTCTCCGGCTACATGATCGAATCCGCGCTCGTCGCCGGCTTCACCTCGGTCGGCATGGACGTCTTCCTGTTCGGACCGCTGCCGACGCCGGCGGTCGCCATGCTGACGCGTTCGCTGCGCGCCGACATGGGCGTGATGATCACCGCCTCGCACAACCAGTACCAGGACAATGGCATCAAGTTCTTCGGCCCGGACGGCCGCAAGCTCTCCGATGCGCACGAGACGGCGATCGAAGCGCTGATGGATGGCGGTTTCGAAACCGGCCTCGCCACCGCGCCCAAGCTCGGCCGCGCCAAGCGCGTCGACGATTCGCAGGCGCGCTACATAGAGTTCGCCAAGCGCACCTTTCCGAGCGAGTTGACGCTCGAGGGCCTGCGCATCGTCATCGACTGCGCCAATGGCGCCGCCTACAAGGTCGCGCCCGAAGTGCTGTGGGAACTGGGCGCCGAGATCATCCCGCTCGGTGTGACGCCCGACGGCTTCAACATCAATTCGGGCTGCGGCTCGACCTCGCCCGAGGCGATGTCGGCCAAGGTGCGCGAGATGCGCGCCAATTTCGGCATCGCGCTGGACGGCGACGCCGACCGCGTCGTGATGGCCGACGAGAACGGCCGCATCATCGACGGCGACCAGGTGCTCGCGCTGCTGGCCAAATCCTGGGGCCAGCGCGGGCGCCTCAAGGGCGGCGGCGTGGTCGGCACCGTGATGTCGAACGCCGGGCTCGACCGCTACCTGAAGACGCTCGATCTCAAGCTCGCCCGCGCCCAGGTCGGCGACCGCTACGTCATCGAGCAGATGCAGAAGGGCGGCTTCAATGTCGGTGGCGAGCAGTCCGGCCATGTCGTGCTCAGCGACTTCTCGCCCACCGGCGACGGGCTGATCGCGGCGCTGCAGGTGCTGGCGGTGCTGGCGGCGCAGGGCAAGCCCGCCAGCGAGGCGGCGCATCTCTACGAGGCGATGCCGCAAGTGCTCGAAAGCGTGCGCTTCCAGAAGGGCTCGCCGCTCGCCAATGCCCGCGTCGCCGAATGCATCAGGGACGGCGAGGCCCGCCTCAACGGCTCGGGGCGCCTCTTGGTGCGCAAGTCCGGCACCGAGCCCGTCATCCGCGTCATGGCCGAAGGCGACGACGAGGTCCTGGTGCGCGCCGTGGTCAGCGACGTCGTCGCCGCCATCCAGGAGGCCGCGGCTTGAAGCCAGTCAGGCTTCTCGCCATCGCCGGATCGGATTCGAGCGGCGGCGCCGGCCTGCAGGCCGACATCAAGACCGCGAGCGCGCTCGGCGCCTATGCCATGACCGCCGTCACCGCCGTCACGGCGCAGGACACGCTCGGCGTCGGCGCCGTTCACCTCATCCCGTCGGACATCGTGCGCCAGCAGATCGAACGCTGCCTCGCCGACATCGGCGCCGACGCGATCAAGACCGGTATGCTGGGCTCGGCCGAGATCGCCCGCGCCGTCGCCGCCGCACTCGCCAGCTGCGCCCAGGGCATTGCGCTCGTCGTCGATCCGGTACTGGTCTCGACCAGCGGCACCGCCTTGGCGGATGCCGGCGTCGTCGAGATCCTCAAAGCCGACCTGTTCCCGCGCGCCGCGCTGGTCACCCCGAACATTCCCGAAGCCGAGCGGCTCTGCGGCTTCACGCTGCGCACGCCCGAAGACCTGCTGCGTGCCGGCGAGGCTTTGTTGTCGCTGGGCCCTGAGGCCGTGCTTTTGAAGGGCGGCCATGGCGGCGCCGACACCGTCAGCGACCTCCTGTTCACGCCGGACGACGCGCCGCGCGCCTATATCGCCAAACGGGTCGACACACCGCACACCCACGGCACCGGCTGCACGCTGGCGACCGCGATCGCCTGCGGCCTCGGCGCCGGCCTCGCCCTCGGCGACGCGGTCCAGCAGGCCCATGACTTCGTGCAGGCCGCGATCCGCGCCGCGCCCGGCTTCGGCGCGGGCAACGGCCCGATCGATCACCTGCAGCGAGGTGCGAGTAGCGCGTAGCGAATCGGGTTGTCCCTATTCGCTACCACTCGCTATTCGCTCTTTATCACGCCACCATCTTCTCCAGCCGCGCGCGAATGATCGCTTCGGCTTCCGCCATGATGTGGTCGATCAGTTCCTTGCACGTCGGGATGTCGTGGATCAGGCCCTGCGTCTGGCCGGCCGACCAGATGCCGTAATCGGTGTCGCCGGTGTCGTAGACCTTGCCGCCGCGCGTGCCGGCGACGAGATCGCGCACGTCCTCGAACTTGGCGCCGCCCTTGCGTTCGATCTCGACCACCTGCTGGCTGATCTTGTTCTTCGCCACGCGCGAGGAATTGTGCATGGTGCGGAAGATCATGTCGGTGGCGCGCTCGTCGTTGGCGACGAGGGCCTCCTTCACCTTCTCGTGGATCGGCGCTTCCTTGGTCGCCATGAAGCGCGTGCCCATGTTGGCGCCTTCGCAGCCCAGCGCCAGCGCGGCGACGAGGCCGCGCGCATCCGCGATGCCGCCCGAGGCGATCACCGGGATCTTCAGCTTCGCGGTCGTCACGGGAAACAGCACCAGGCCGCCGATGTCCTCCTCGCCGGGGTGACCGGCGCATTCGAAGCCGTCGATCGAGACGCAATCGACGCCGATGCTCTCGGCCTTCACCGCGTGGCGCGCGGTGACGCATTTGTGGATCACCTTGACGCCGGCGGCCTTGAAGGCGGGCAGGTGCGGCTGCGGATTGTTGCCCGCGGTCTCCACCACCTTGCAGCCGCTTTCGCAGATCACCTGGCGGTATTCGTCATAGGGGATCGGATTGATCGACGGCAGGATGGTGAGGTTGATGCCGAACGGCTTGTTGGTCATCTCGCGCGTCTTCTTGATCTCTTTGACCAGCGCCTCCGGCGAGCCCGGCGTCAGCGCGGTGAGAAAGCCCAGCGCACCGGCATTTGCGACCGCGGCGATCAGTTCTGCCTTGCCGACGCGGGTCATACCGCCGCAGGTGATCGGCACCTCGACGCCGAACATCTCGGTAAAGCGTGTCTTGATCATGGCTTGTCCCTTCCCTGGTATCTCTGGGACCAAGCCTGCCGCGTTTTTGAGACCGGCGAAAGAGCGGTGCCCCTAGGGAAGGACGGTTATTTCATCGTCCTGCAGGGACGGGACGCTTTTCAGCCGCACCTCTTCAGCGGCTCCTTGTCGCCACGGAACGTCGGGCCCTCCACGATCACCTGAAGCGAGGATTCGTCGATGCGCAGCGGCGCGCATCATGCCGTCAGCGATCCACGAAGGGATCGTGCATCATGATCGTATCGTCGCGGTCGGGGCTGGTGGAGAGCAGGGCCACCGGCGTGCCGATCAGTTCCTCGATCCGGCGGACATACTTGATGGCGTTGGCCGGCAGGTCGGCCCAGCTGCGCGCGCCGCGCGTCGAGCTGTTCCAACCCTCCATCGTCTCGTAGACCGGCACCAGCCGGGCCTGCTCGCCCGAGTCGGCGGGCAGGTAGTCGAGCACGGCGTCGCCGAGGCGGTAGCCGACGCAGACCTCGATGCGCTCGAACGTGTCGAGGATGTCGAGCTTGGTCAGCGCGATGCCGTCGATGCCGCCGGTGATCGCGGTCTGGCGCACCAGCACGCTGTCGAACCAGCCGCAGCGCCGCTTGCGGCCCGTCACCGTGCCGAACTCGTTGCCGCGGGCGCCCAGCGTCTCGCCGATGGCGTTGACCTGCTCGGTCGGGAACGGCCCTTCGCCGACGCGCGTCGTGTAGCTCTTGGTGATGCCCAGCACATAGCCGATCTGGCGCGGCCCTATCCCTGCGCCCGCCGCCGCCTGGCCCGCCACCGTGTTCGACGAGGTGACATAGGGATAGGTGCCGTGATCGATGTCGAGCAGCACCGCCTGCGCACCCTCGAACAAGATGCGTTTGCCGCCGCGCCGCGCCGCGTCCAGCTCGCGCCAGCTCGAGCCGATATAGGGCAGGATCGCGGGCGCGATCGCGCTCAGCGCCGCCAGCAGCGCGCCGGCATCGATCTCCTCGGCGCCGGCGCCGCGCCGCAGCGTGTTGTGATGCGCCAGCAGGCGCTCGATCTTGGCGGGCAGCGACGCCAGGTCCTTCAAATCCACCACGCGGATGGCGCGGCGCCCGACCTTGTCCTCATAGGCCGGCCCGATGCCGCGCTTGGTGGTGCCCAGCCGCTGCAGCGAGTTGGAGGATTCGCGCACCGCGTCGAGCTCGCGGTGGATCGGCAGCACCAGCACGGCGTTCTCCGCCAGGACGAGCACGTCGGGCGTCACGTCCACGCCCGCGTCCTTCAACCTTGCGATTTCCTCGATCAGCGCCCAAGGATCGACCACCACGCCGTTGCCGATGATCGAGCGCTTGCCCTGGATCACGCCCGACGGCAGCAGCGACAGCTTGTAGGTCTTGTCGCCGACCACGATCGTGTGGCCGGCATTGTTGCCGCCCTGGAAGCGCACCACCATCTCGGCCCGATTGGCGAGCCAGTCGATGATCTTGCCTTTGCCTTCGTCGCCCCACTGGGCGCCGATAACCGCGACGTTGGACATATTCCGTACCCGGATGAAACGAGTCTCCCGGCAAGGGATTCGCCGGGCACGGTGATGACTTATAGCGCCGCGGTGCCGGCCGCGCGAACCGTTTCTGCCGCTGCGACGATGCGGCATTCCACGCGGGACGCGCGCCTTGCTATGCTCGGTTCGACGCGATTTTGCGGGTCACCATGCCATATCGGCAGCGCCTTGCGGCACAGCTCACGCCCTACGCGGCGGCGCCCGCGCGCATCGGGCACAATGGCGGCCCGACGCTCGACCTCTCCTGGGAAGCCTGGCTGTGGCGCCAGGCGCACGCCGCGGCCTGGAAGCCGCCGCGCCGCGACATCGCGCTGCATCGCCTCAAGCGCGCCGAGCGCCTCGGCCTCGACTATCGCTCCTATGCCGGCGTGCTGATGAATCGCGGCACGCATCTGGGCGCCGCGATCTTCCTGCTGGACGGCCTCTCCGCTTCGGAGCTGGGCGCTGCCTCCGAACGCATCGTTGCGATCTGCGATTGCCGCATTCTTGTCGGCCTCGCCGACGCGCGCGACGCGGACGCCGCACTCCTTGCCCGCGCCGATGCGGTGGTCGCCGGCAACGATAGCCGCGTGCTCGTCCGCGCCATCGATCGTTTCATCCTGGCGCATCACCTCACGCCCGGCGGCACGTTCCTGGTCGGCAGCGCAGCGGCGCATCTGCGCGCCGCCGAAGACGTCGGCCTCGCGCTGTTCCTCTGGGCGCACAATTATTTCGGCCGCGCCGCGAGCTGACGGAGCGCCTGGACATATTCGATGGCTGTCGCCAACCCTTGGAATCGACAAGCGGATTCGGCGCCCGAAGTTTCATGACGCCGCCGGCGTAAAATTTTTGTCATCGCGCTGCGGTTCCCGCGGAACGCAAGCCGTCTTCGGACAGTTTTCGAAATGGACTTGTATTCTAGAGGGAGTCTTCGAAATGCAGGCGACGAATTCCAAACTGCTGCTTGGTGCAGCGGTGTGCGCGCTTTTTCTTGCAGGCTGCGGTTCTGACGGCCTGAGCGTCGGTGCCTCGAACGGTATCGGGGCTTCGGCGGGAAGCTCGGAGACTCCGCCCGGCAATACCGCCAGTGGCGACGGATCGGGCAATGGCAGCAGCGGTTCGGGCAGCGGATCGACATCCGTCGGCGGCGATACCGGCTCTGGTTCTGGCTCCGGGTCGGGAACGGGATCGGGTGGTACGGGAACGAGCCTGCTTGGCAATGGCACCGTGACGGTGACCGCTGGCGGCACCACGGCGACGACGCCGACGATTCTCAATGGCGCCACCGGCACTGTGGCGAACAAAGCCGGCGGCCAGACGGCATCGCTCCTGACCACCGGCAACGCGCTGCTGCCGACCGGCACCACCGGCGCCTTGCAGTCCGCCACAGCATCCTTGCCGGCCTCTGCGACTGTCGCGAATACATCGCTTGGCGGTTCCCCAACGCAGCCGGTCGGCGTCAGCGTGTTGTCGCCGACGCAAACGCAAGGCAGCGTCGTGACGGCGGGCGTGGCGAGTGCCGGGCAGACCGGCACGGTCACGGTGAATCCGTCCGGGACGGCGGCTGCCGCGACGGCCACGGGTGTGTTGAACGGACAGTCCGCGCTCGCCAATGCGACGGTGGGACACGACAACGTCATTACCGGCAGCAACGCCGTGGTCGGCGCCAGTGCGGTATCGCCGACGCAGAACCAGGGCAGTCTTGTCACCGCGGGCGTCGCGTCGAACGGCCAGCCCGCGACGGTGAACCTCGCCGGCAAAAATGTCGGACCCAAGAAGATCGGGCCGACGCCGCAGGCGTTGACCGGGCACTGAGAGTTCCACGGCATAACCCCCTTGATGGTGGAGGAGCAGTCCTCCACCATCGGCTTTTGGTCGGGGGGCTGTCGTGCGGGGTTTTCTTGTTGCGCTTTTGCTTGCACTTCTGGTCGCGCCGGCCCTCGCCGAAACCAGCCCGCTGATCATCGATCGCGCGCGCAGCGACCGCACCGAGCCCAAACCAGGGCACAGACAACATCAACTGGCGCAACCCAAGCCCGTTAACCGCCTGGCGCAGGTTACCCCGTTCGTTCTCACCGGCGTGCGCATCGAGGGCACCAGCCTGGCGCCCGCCGTGCTCGGGGACGCGACCAAGGCGTTCATCGGTCAGACCGTGGACGCCAAGGCGATCGGCGAGATCGCCAATAAGGTGTCGGCCGCCTATGCCAGCGGCGGCGATGTCGCGCTCTACACCGTCACCGTGCCGGACCAGGATTTTGCCGGCGGCGTTCTGCGTCTCATCGTCACCGAAGGCTATATCGAGCACGTCGACGTCAATGGCGACGTGGAGGGCGATGTCTCGCGCGTGGTCTCGCTGGCGGGCAAGCTGACTGTGGAGCGGCCGCTTCGGCGCTCGACCCTCGAACGCTATCTCTCGCTGATCCGCGACCTGCCGGGCCTGACGGTCGATGCCCAGCTGCTGGCCGGCAGCGCGGCGGGCGCCGTCAAGCTGTCGCTGACCTTGAAGCAGAAAGATCATGCGCTTGCGCTGTCGTTCAACGATGGCGGCAGTTCGCTTCTGGGCCGTTTTCAGGTGCAGGCGGATTTGACGCTCTACAATCTGCTGCGCGAGGGCGAGGAGACGACGCTGTCGCTCGGCACCTCGACGATTGTCAGCCGCTACCAATACTTCGCCCTCTCGCATGGCGAGGCGCTCGACGACGAAGGCACCCGCGCCGGCGCTTCCTATGGCTATCTGCACACCCGCGTGCCGAGCTTTGCGCTGGACGGCACGGCCCAGACGGCGCAGGTCTACATCTCCCATCCGGTCATCCGCAGCTATGACGAGAATCTGTCGCTGGTAGCGAGCCTGGACAGCATCGATTCCAGCAACGCGCTCCTGGGTCAGCTTCTGGCCAACGAACATGTGCGCGCCTTTCGCCTCTCTGCCGGTTACAGCCTGACCGATCCCGACTGGCTGCTTTCCCTGGGCGCGAGCGCCAATTTCGGCCTCGACATCCTGGGTGCCGGCGTCGGCGATCCGCTTGCCGCCGACAGCGATTTCAAGAAGATCGTGCTGCAAGGACGCTACAATCATCTGCTTGGCGCCGACTGGGTGGTGCGTCTGCATCTGGTGTCGCAGCTCGCCTCCGACCGCCTTCCGGTGTCGGAGCTTTATGCGCTGGGCGGCGCCGAATTCGGCCGCGCCTTCCTGTCAGCTTCCGCCCTGGGCGACAGCGCCGTCGCAGGCTCCCTCGAGGTCGGTTTCGCGCCCAAGGTCTTGCCGTCTTGGCTCACCGGGACCGAGTTCTTCGTCTTCGCCGACGATGGCATGACCTGGTATCGCGCGCGTCACGCCGCGGCGGCAATCGATTTCGACCTCGCATCCGCCGGCGCCGGCATTCGCATCCCGGTCGGCGCCAAGACCAGGCTGGAACTGCAGGCGGCCGATGCGCTGCGTGCGGACGCGCCCGGCACGCGGGCGGGCGAATGGCGCTTTCTGTTCGCCCTGACATACGGCGACTGACGTCGCCACTATTTTGCCACGCAAGCGCGATTGCCTTTGCGTCGCGCCGCAATCGCGCCGAGGAGGGGCGTTCTTGCACGACAAATTCGTCCTGTTCGGGCCCCAGCATCTCGTCGTCATCGCGCTGACCTTCGCCATCCCGGCGCTGCAGGCGGGTCTGGTGCGCGCGCGGCCCAGGGCCGACGCCGCGATCCGCTATGTCTTTGCGGCGCTGCTCATCGGCACCTGGATCGGCTGGTATGCGCTCTTCATCGCCCGCGACTGGCTCGGCGCCGGCAACGAACTGCCGATGAACCTGTGCGATTGGGCGACCGTCGCGCTGATCGTCACGCTCATTCGCCCGAACCAGAAGGCCTACGAACTCGCCTATTTCTGGGCATTGGCCGGCACCATGCAGGGCCTCGTCACGCCCGACGTGAATTTCAGCTTCCCCGAGCCGCAATTCGTCGTGTTCTTCCTCGGCCACGCCACCATCATCGCGGCGGTGCTGTATCTCACCTTCGGCGCCCGCATGCGCCCGGTGCCGGCCTCGATCCCGCGCGTCGCCGCCTGGACCTTCGCCTATGCCGCGGCGGCCGGCCTCACCGACTGGTTTCTCGGCGTCAATTACGGCTTCTTCCGCGCCAAGCCGGGCCACGCCACGTTCTACGACCTGCTGCCCGCCTGGCCGTATTACATCCCGGTGACGATAGGGCTCGGCATTGTCTGCATCCTGGTCCTCTACGCGCCGTGGTTCGTTGCCGACCGCCTGCGCCGGCGCCCTTGACGGAGGCTGCGTTTGGCGGCCCGATGGCGGTCGCGAATTCGCAGCCACGGCGTAGCGCCGCAAGCAACGATACGTAAGGGAAACCACCATGACCGAGGCCTGGATCATCGACGCCTGCCGCACGCCGCGCGGCATCGGCAAGCACCCCAAGGGTGCGCTGTCGCAGATTCATCCGCAGCGGCTCGGCTCCACGGTGCTGCGGGCCTTGGCCGAGCGCAACGCCATCGACACTGCCGAGGTCGACGACGTGATCTGGGGCACCAGTTCGCAGCGCGGGCCGCAGAGCTGCGACCTCGGCCGGATGTCGGCGCTCGACGCCGGCTACGACATGCGCAGCAGCGGCGTGACGCTCGATCGCTTCTGCGGCTCGGGCATCACCTCCGTGAACCTTGCGGCCTCGACCATCATGGCCGGCATGGCCGACCTGGTCGTCGCCGGCGGCACGGAGATGATGTCGATGCCGAACCGCCGCAGCGCCGAAGACGGCCCGCCGCTGTTCGACATGGGCAACCTCCATCTGCGCGCCCTGCATCCCCAGACCAACCAGGGCGTCTGCGCCGACGCCATCGCGACGCTCGAAGGCATCACGCGCGCCGACGTCGACGCGCTGGCGCTGGAAAGCCAGCGCCGCGCCGCCGCCGCGATCGCCGGCGGTCACTTCGCGAGGAGCCTGGTCGCCGTGCACAACGAGGACGGCTCGGTGGCGCTCGACCGTGAGGAATTCCCGCGCCCGGGCACCACCGCCGAAGGCCTCGCGGCGCTGAAGCCGTCTTTCGAGCAACTTGCCGACGTGCCGCTCAACGCCGACGGCCTCACCTTCCGCAAGCTGATCCTGCAGAAATATCCGGACCTCAAGATCAACCACATCCACCATGCCGGCAATTCCTCGGGCGTGGTGGACGGCTCGGCGGCGCTGCTGCTGGCCTCGCCGGACTACGCCAAAGCCCACGGACTGAAGCCGCGCGCCCGCGTGGTGGCGATCGCCAACCAGGGCGATTGCCCGACCCTGATGCTCAACGCGCCGGTGCCGGCGGCGCGCCGCGTGCTGGCCCGCGCCGGTCTAGCGCTGGGCGACATCGATCTGTTCGAGATCAACGAAGCCTTTGCGGTGGTGGCCGAGAAGTTCATTCGCGACCTGAAGCTCGACCGCGACAAGGTCAACGTCAATGGCGGCGCCATGGCGCTCGGCCATCCCATCGGCGCCACCGGCGCGATGCTGATCGGCACCATGCTCGACGAACTCGAGCGCCGCGACCTCAGGCGCGGCCTCGTCACGATGTGCGCCGGCGGCGGCATGGCGCCGGCGATCGTCATCGAGCGGATCCTGCACTAGGCGGACGGAATTTTGGGTTGGCGGGCGGCAAAATTTCGCCCGCCGGAATAAAGAGAGCGGGCGAAGGGAATCGAACCCTCGTCAGTAGCTTGGGAAGCTACAGCTCTACCATTGAGCTACGCCCGCGCGCGGCTTGGCATAGCACGTCCGGGTGCGGGTCGGAACCGGGCTGGTGCCACTGTTCTGTCGGGGCACGGCGCAAGCCCTTCACGAAGCGCGAGACCGGTGACGGCATGCGCAGCCGCGAACTGGATATCCTCGGGCAGCGGAGGTTCACGCTCATGGCGCAGCCATCTTGCCGGGCAGGCCCCAGGACCGGCCGCGAAAAGACTCCGCCACCGCCCAGGCGGCGCCGGTGATCGCGGTGGAGATGCAAATCTCCGACCAATCGAAACGATTCGTCGGGGCGGCGATCACCGTCGGCACCCAGACAAGCAGGGTGAAGAGGCTCACCATCGCCGCTTCGAGCGTCGCCGCCAGGCGCGGCAGCACGCCGAAAAGAATCCCGGCGCCGGCTGCGATATGGGCGGCGCCCGTGAGATAGGCGAGCGGCACGTGCAATGGCAGCCAGGACGGAATGAGCGGCGCCGTCTGGTCGAGATAGACCATGTGCGACAGCCCGATCGCCGGCAGCGCCAGCGCAAAGACGATCTGGCCGGCGCGCACCTGGCCGAGCTTCGCGAGGACGCCGCCGCCGCGCGGCAACAGCGAGAAGATCGTCCAGGCGCCGGCAATGAGCGTGAGGTTCTCGCTCACATCGTACCAGCTGGCTTCGACCAGCGGATGCGCGGCCACGTAGGGTACCTGCATGAGCAGCAGCCGCAGGAGCAGGGCGCCCGCGAGCGCGAGCGCCGCCGGCCTGGCCGTGCGCGGCACGAGAAGCGCGGCGCCGCCTGCAAGCAGCAGGGCGCCGAAACCGGTCGCCAGCGTGTCGTGCCACGCGATCCACCGGGGTACGGGCGGCCACGCCTGCGCGAAATCGGGGAACCCGACGATGAACGCGCCCAGCAGCGCGCTGCTCACGGCAAAAAGAACCCGGCCCAGTCCCGTCAGGCGCATCGCAGATCCCCCCGGTTGCGCGGCTATCATCCCGCGATTGGGCGCGCGAGGACAATCACGTCCGGTTGATGAGAGATCTTGCCGGACGCAGCCCCGCTCAGTGCGACTCGCTGTGTTGTGCCGTCAGGCGATCGTCATCCGGGTCGGGCGGCCGGCGGCTGCGATGCGGCGCGCCGCTGCCGTGGCCGGACACCTGCGCGACCGAGACCGGCTCCGGCCCGTCGCTGTCGCCGCCGTGGCTGGCGCGCGAGGTCGTGCCCGGGCCGGCGGTCTGGACGGGCGGCGCGTCGGCGTCGTCGTCGTCCGTGTCGGGCGGCGGCGCGGCGCTCTGCGGCCCCGCCAGCATCAGCGCGTGATGCGCGTTGTCGAGCGACCATGAGCGGAAGCGGCCGAGGAAGCTTTGCCCGAGCAGCGCGGTGCTGCCCGTGCCGCCGATGCTGGCGACGACGTTGTGCATGACGATGTTGCCGACCTTCAGGGTGCGAATGCGGAAGGTCCGCGACGGCTCGTCGGTGCCGTCGGCCAGTGTGTAGGTCGTTGTCCCCAGGAAGTCGCTCTTCTTGACGGTGCCGGCGCGCAGCAGCTTGCGGAACGCATCGGCGGGGATGTTGACGTCCGAGGCGCCGCTGTCGACGACGCAGTCGAGCGAGACGAGGCCATTGACCGAAGCCGGCACGACATAGACGCCGCCATCCTGCTTCATCGCGATGGAATCCGGCGCCGCCGTGCCCTCCGCCGCCACGTCGCAGCCCGACAGGGCGCAGGCCGCCAGCACCGCCCATGCGATATGAAGCTGCCTGATCATCGCGCCCTCCCAGCCTTCGCCGCCGCCCGCAGTCGGCCCGGCAATGGGGGCTATTTCGAGGGCCAATTGGAGCGAATCTGTGTCTTCGCCCGCCCTCGCGCCTGTGTTGAACCACCCGCCGCGGGCGATTACCTTGGGCCAGGGCGTTTCGCGCGGCATCGTTGAGAAAGAGCCAATGCCATTTCGCGACGCGATCCTGCCCGTTTGGACGAGGTTTTTTGGCCGGCCCAACCTGCCGCCGGCCGTCGTCGCGGCCGCCCTGATGAGCGCGGCGGTGTTCGGCGGCCTCCTGCTTAACGCGCGCGCCGTCCATCCGCCGCACCGCGCCGCGCCGAAACCGGCGGTCCATCGCGCCGCGCCGACCAAACGCGTCGCGAGCCGCAAGCCTGCGGTCGTCAGGCCCGCGGCCAAGGCCAAGCCCATGCCGTCGGTGTTCGCGCTGGAGGAGGCGATGAGCTACCGCGAACGCATGGACCGCTGGAATCCGCTGATCCGGGAAGCCTCGCGACGTTTCGCGGTCTCGGGCCTGTGGATCCGCGCGGTGATGATGCTGGAGAGCGGTGGCCGCACCATGCTGAGCGAGAAGCAACGCATCACCTCCAGCGCCGGCGCCATGGGGCTGATGCAACTGATGCCGAACACCTACGCGCAGATGCGCCGCGCCTACGGCCTCGGCGCCGATCCCTACGATCCGCACGACAACGTCGTCGCCGGCGCGGCGGTGCTGCACGAACTCTACCTGACCTACGGCTATCCCACGATGTTCGCCGCCTACAACGATGGGCCGGGGATGCTGGAGGCGCATCGCCGACTCAACCAATTGCTGCCGGTCGAGACCACCGACTATGTCCGTAACATCGCCAGCATCCTCAGCACCGGCGCGCCGCATCGCCACGGCTCGGCGCGCGACCTGGCGCGGCTGACGCGGCCGGACGGCACCGCTGTGTTGATCGACGCCGGCGCCGTCCTCTCGATCCGCGCCGCGCTGCCCGGCGAATATGCGCCCAGCGTGCGCGCCGTGATCGGAATCGGGCGCCTGCGCCAGGGTGTGCGTGAGACAGTGGCGGCGGCGACCGCCGTCATCCGCGGCCATGGCGGTCTGATCTGAGTGGCGCCCCGTCTTCGCCCCAATGCAGCCGCAAAACCCACCTAGCGTCATGGCCGTTGTTGCTCTAAACTTTTTGTCACTCGCAACGGGCCGAGTCCCTGCCACGTGCCACTCAAGGGGGTTATCCAATGCTTTCGAAGATCAAGATTGTAAGCGTCGCCATGCTTGCCGGCCTGGCCGCGATGGCGATGGCCGCGCCGGCCCAGGCGAAGGGCGGCAGCACGATCACGCTGCGGGCCTGCAATCACACGGACAGCATGGTGCTGGTCGCCTCCAGCTTCATCCCGGTCGGTTCCGATGACTGGCGCAACAAGGGCTGGACCAAGGTGCAGCGCGGTGCCTGCGAGGATATCTTCAAGACCGCCAACCGCACCTTCTACGCCCGCGCCGAAGTGAAGGGCGACAGCGACCAGTACTGGGGCAGCGACATCAAGCAGTGCGTCGAATATCCCGGCCCGTACGATTTCTTCACCAAGTCCGACGACACGACCTGCCCCGAAGGCGAGCCGGCCGAGTTCACGACCTTCCACTCCGACGGCAAGCCGGTTTACGTCTGGAATCTCAATCCCTGATTGCCGGCCGTTTCGGCCAGCGCCGGAACCGGCGCAAAAAAAGGGCGCATCCCGGCTCAAACGAGCCGCGATGCGCCTTTTGCGTTCCTGGCGGCGCCTGGCGGGCGGTCCTTTCGGTTCAGCTTGGGTTCATCTGGCGGACGTCATGGTCCGGCCCGCAATCGAAGGGCCTGACCATCATGAAAAAGATCATTTGTGCCGTCCTCGCGCTCACCTTGCTCGGTTCGACTGCCGCCGAGGCCCGCGGCTGGGGCCATGGCGGCTGGCGCGGCGACGGCGGTGCGGTGCTCGGCATCGGCCTGGGCCTTCTCGCGCTCGGCGCGATCGCCTCGGAAAGCGACCATGACCGCTATTACCGCGATCGCGAGCGCGCCCGCGAACGCGACGAATATTATCGCGAGCGCCACGACGACCAGGGCGGTGCCTACGACCGCGGCGATGACGGCTATCGCGACGGCGACCGCGACGCGCGGCACGATCGCGACGACGGCGACGAATAGTCCGCGCCGGTTATGACTGCGAAACCCGGCGCGGGTCGCCGGGTTTCCATCAGCTCTTGCTGCGGCCGTACAGGATGCAGTCGCGCCGCGCCCCGTCGCGCACGACATGGCCGCGCAGCGTGCCTTCCAGGGAAAAGCCGAGCCGCTCCAGCAATCTCTGGGACGGCGCGTTGCCGGCATGGCAGCGCGCCTGCAGCCGCTCCAGCCCCAGCTCCTCGAAGCCGTAGCGCAGGACGCGCTCCATCGCTTCGCGCGCATAGCCCTTGCCCCAGGCATCGCGCCGGAACAGGAAGCCGATTTCGGCGCGCTTGTGGTGCAGGTCGATGGCGCTGAGGTCGCATTCGCCGATCGCGGGCCCACGCGGGCTCAGCGCCACAACCCACCACATCACCGTCCCGCTCTCGATCTCGGCGACGTGTCCCGCGACGATGGAGCGGACCTCGTCGACGCAGCTCTGCGCCGGCCAGTCCCAATAGCGCATGACCTCGGCGTCGCCGCGCGCCGCGAACAGGTCGGCGGCGTCGTGCAGCTGGATCGGCCGCAGGAACAGGCGCTTGGTCTCGAGGTTCATGGCGCGGCGCAGGGCTGGCTGTCAGAGATGGCCGTCGAAGGCGAAGTTCGCGAAGGCGCCGCTGGCCGGATCGTACTCGACGCCGAAGGCCAGCGCGCCGCCGTCGCAGATCGAGATCGGGCTTGTCCGCCAGTCCGCCGGCGTCACCGCGTTGCGCGCGCCGTTCACATAGACGATGTGCCGCCCGCCCACGACCAGGCCGCCATATTGCCGGTAATAGGCGCCGGGCTGGACCTTGGCATCGGCCAGGACCCGCGCCAGCCCCGGTTCCAGCCGGGCTATGTCGGCCGGGGTCGGCAGCCACACCCCTTCCGCCCGCGGTGCCGCGCGCGAGCATTGCCGCGCCAGCGTCGGCGCCTGGGCGGCCGGGAAGATGACGCCCCAGCTCGGATTGAGGCCCGACGCGGCCGAGGCCGCCGCCGGACACAGGATGGCCGCCACCAGGAGAGCCCAGACAAAGCGCATGCGGATGTCACCTCGGGTTCGCGCGCAAGCTTTAGCGCAAGCCTGCCGGGGATATACGACCGAAATGGCAGGGGAGGGGTAGAAAATCATGAGGCGGCCGGCACTTTCGCGCCGTAGCCGCCTCACGCTGCCCCCTTCAATGCGGACCCTAGTAACCGCGAGGCTTAGCCCCCAAAGCCGTTCGGACCCGCGGCGCGCTAACTGTGCTGGGAAGCCTGTATGACGCAACGGCCATGCAGGGCTGTTATGCGCATAAAAGCTGGCTGTTGATTTACAGCAACAATATTCGTGACGGTGTAGTCACGGAACTGTCTTTTTAAGGCAGTTTGAAGTGCTTGGAGAGCTTGAGCCCTTGGTGCTGGTAGTGCGAACCGATGCCTTGACCGTACATCTCGGGCGGCGGGTCGGTCAGTCGCTCGAACACCAGCCGGCCGATGACCTGGCCGTGCTCCAGGATGAAGGGAACCTCGCGGGAGCGCACTTCCAGGACGCCGCGCGACGCCGGCGGCCGGCCGGGCTCATAGCCGAAGCCCGGATCGAAGAATCCGGCATAGTGGACGCGGAACTCGCCGACCAGAGGGTTGAACGGCACCATCTCGGCGGCGTGGTCGGGCGGGATGGCGACCGCCTCGCGAGAAACCAGGATGTAGAATTCGTCCGGGTCCAGCACCAGGTTGCCCGCGCTGTTGGCCTCGATCGAGTCCCAGAATTCGTGCGCGGCGAGGGCGCCGCGCTTGTCGACGTCGATGATTCCGGTGTGCCGCTTGGCGCGCCAGCCGATGCGGCCGCCGCCCCCACGTCCGAAATCGGAGCCCTTGAGGTCGATCGAGAGCGCCAACCCGTTGTCGATGTCGGCCTCGCCGCTGACCAGCGGGCTTTCGGCATGCAGCCGGCGCAGCTGGGTGTCGGTGAATTGCGGCGTGCCCTTGCGGACGCGCAATTGATTGAGCTTGCTGCCCTTGCGCACCAGCACCGGGAAGGTGCGCGGGCTGATTTCGGCAAACAGCGGCCCGCGATAGCCCGGCTCGATGCGGTCGAAGGCCTGGGCCCGGTCGGTGATCAGACGCGTGAAGACGTCGATGCGCCCGGTTGAGCTCTTGGGATTGGCGGTGCCCGACACGCGCGCCGAGAAATCGGCGACTTCCAGCAGCGGCACGATATAGACGCAGCCGGTCTCCAGCACCGCGCCGCGCGTCAGGTCGATCTCGTGCATGAACACCGAAGGCAGGCGGTCCGCCACCGTCGCGCCCGGTCCCGGCAGGAAGCTCGCCCGCACCCGCCACGCCACCGGCCCCAGCCGGAGATCGACGCTGGCCGGCTGGATCTGCGCCTCTTCGATGTCTTCGGTGGCGAGGACCTCGCGCCGTGCCCGGATCAGCCGTCTCAGCACATGGCTTGGCAGGATGCCGGTCGAATGGCGGCCATAGCCGTCGCCCTCCGCCTCGCCGAGCAGGGTGTCGTCGGGTTGGGTCATGGGCGTCTCTTACCCTCCCCCGTCGTTACGGGCTTGGTAGCGACAGCGTACCAAGGCCGTAACGACGGGGGAGGAAAATGCTGTGCTCGGTTCGACATGCTCGAACTATAGAGCAGATCGCGCGCCCTTCACGCATCCGCCCCCAAAAACGCGCGGATATCCCCAGCGCCTTCTCCCGCCGGATGGCGGAATTTGCGCGAAGATTGTCGGGCGGCGTGCCCCATGTTCGCGCTAGGCTGAAGACGGGAAATCGCCGAAGGGGCCAGGGGCCATGACATCACGTTCCATCTTCACCGTCGCCATCGCTGCCGTGCTTGCTGCGACGCTGCTGGGCGCCGCCGCCGAGGTCGGCGCGCCCGCCGGCACGCCGCAGTACGACGCGGACGGCCATCTGGTCTTTCCCGCCGACTACCGCGAATGGGTGTTCCTGAGTTCGGGCCTCGACATGAGCTACAGCGCTACGCCGGCGATGCCGGGGGCGCACATGTTCAACAACGTGTTCGCGCCGCGCGCCGCCTATCGCGCTTTCCTGAAGACGGGCGTATGGCCGGACAAGACGATGCTCATGCTGGAGGGCCGCAGCGGCGGCTCGAACGTCTCGATCGCGCGGCAGGGCGTCGTCCAGACCGGCGAGATCATGGGCCTTGAAGTGCATGTGAAGGACACCGCGCGCTTCAAGGGTGGCTGGGCGTTCTTCGCCTTCGACGGCGACAAGCCGGCCGAGCAGATCGCCTACACCGCGAGCTGCTATTCCTGTCACCAGGCGCACGCCGCGGCCGACACCACCTTCGTGCAATTCTATCCGACACTCCTGCCCGCCGCGACCGCGCTGGGAACGCTCAATCCGGCCTATGTGCGCGAGACGAAGCAAGGCAAGTAACCGCCGACCCACTCATGCCCGCTCGACCGTCAGTTTGACCGACTTCGACTTGAAACAATCGCCCGGCAGCCTATGGAGGACGTTAGGCCAGAAACGCCTTGATATCCCCAATCGTTTCGGCGAGGCCGCTTCGCCGGCGCGTCGGGCGGAAAGGCGCCGAGCAGCCGCGTCGGCACACGCCGAGCGCCACATATCCCCAGTTGGAACCGCGCGGCGGCATGTCTCGCCTGCGCGCCCCGCACGCGGAGAAAATAGTGCGGCCCGCTTAGCCTGCTGACGCCCTGGGGAAGCCGCCATGACCGTCATCCGTCCCGCCATCGTCGCATTTGTGGTGCTGGCTGCCGCCGTCTCGCCCGTTCGGGCCGCGCCCTGCGGCGGCGTAACCGGCCTGTATACCGGAACGGCGCAGACGCCGGACGGCGTCAGGGCCGACATCACGCTCAATCTGTTCTGCGACAAGAACGACTATGCGGCGCAGCTTTTCACCTCCATGGGGGATTTCGCCGTCAAGGCGGCGAGCGCCACGCAAAGCCGCGTCCAGGTCAGCTTCGACAGCGGCGCTTCGCTCGGCACGTTCGATCTCACCGCGAACGGAACGGTCCTGGCCGGCGGTTTCACCCTCGCCGACGACAAGGGAACGGTAGCGCTGACCCGCACGGGCGAGGCGCTGGCCGCTGACGCGATGACACCCAGGCTGGACCTGACGCCGGCGCAATGGCGCGAGGATCTGCACGTCCTGGCGGCGGAATTGCCCCGGCGTCACGCCAATGCGTTCTTCCTGCTGCCGCGCGCGAAATTCGACGCGGAGATCGCGGCCCTCGACGCCCGGCTCGACACGGCGAACAGCGACGAAATCTTCGTCGGCCTGCAGCAAATCGTGAAATCCATCGGCGACGGACACACCGGCTTGGGCTCGCCGCCGCCCGACCGCCGCGTGATGCCGATCGCCATCGCTCGGTTTGGCGAGGACTTCCGCATCGTGGCGACGGGCCCCGGCCTCGACAAGGCGCTCGGCGCGCGGATCGTGGCGATAGGCGGCGTGCCGATCGGCGATGTCTGGCGGCGCGTCCTCACGCTGACGCCGCAGGGCGAATTGATGCAATTGCGGGAAAGCGATGCGCTCATCTATCTCGCACGCGGCTATGCGCTGCACGGGCTGGACGTCATCGCCGACCGCAATCATGCCGTTTACACGCTCATGGACGATGCAGGGCGGACCTTCGCCATGGACGTCGCCGGGCTCAAGCCGGGGGAAACCGTGGCCATGAAGTCGGGCTATTCGGACACGGCGTTGCGTTTCCAGAATGCGGACGACCCGTTCTGGTGCAAGAACCTTCCCGATCGGCGCGCGGTCTATTGCGGCTGGCATTCCTATCAGGACCTCAAGGCGAAGGCCGCCGCCATGTTCGCGTTGATCGCGCGCGTGAAACCGCAAAAGCTCATCATCGACATGCGCGACAATGGCGGCGGCGACAATACGGTGGGCGACGGCGAACTCGTCGAGCCGATCCGGGCGCGCGCCGATCTGAACGCGCATGGCCATCTCTTCGTGTTGATCGGGCCGCTGACCTTTTCGGCCGCCATGAACAATGCCGCGCAGTTCCAGGACGAGACCAACGCCATCCTGGCCGGCGAAACGATCGGCGAGAAGCCGAATTCCTACCAGGAGCCGCGCCAGTTCCGCCTGCCGAATTCCCATCTCGTCGTGCGCGCCTCGACGCTCTACTACACGTTCCGCAAGACGGGTGAGAACGCCGTGCGACCCGGTGCGGAAATCATCCCGACCTGGGACGACGTGCGAAGCGGCCGCGACCCGGTGCTGGACTGGGTGCTGGCGCAGCCTGTCAACTGAGAAACGCTTTGATATCCCCAATCGTCTCCGCCAATCCGCAACGTTTCACCGGCGCGTCGGGCGGAAAGGCGCTGAGCAGCCGCGTCGGCGTCGCCGGCTCCAGGATCACGAAGCAGCCCTTGTCGCCGTCGCCGCGGATCAGCCGGCCGAACGCCTGCTTGAGGCGGAAGCGCGTCAGGAGGTCGTCGTACCCCTTGCCGAAGCGCGCGCGGCGCGCCTTGTGCAGGAGCGTCGGCTTGGGCCACGGCACTTTGTCGAACACGGCGAGCCTGAGCGAGCGTCCCGGCACGTCGACGCCGTCGCGCAAGGCATCGGTGCCGAGCAGGCAGGCATTCTCCTCGGCGCGGAACAGATCGACCAGCGCGCCGGTGTCCAGCTTGTCGACATGCTGCGCATAGAGCGTGAGGCCGGCTTCGGCGAGCGGGGCCGCGATGCGGCTCTCCACCGCGCGCAAGCTGCGCACCGCCGTGAACAGGCCGAGCGCGCCGCCGCCCGAGGCCAGGAACAGCTCGCGGAACGCCGCCGCGACCTGGTCGGCGTCGCGCCGGTTGACGTCTTTCACGATGAAGATGCGGGCCTGCTCGGCATAGCGGAACGGCGAGCCGAAGCTGGCGCGCCGCGCCGGCTCGGGCAGGTGGCCGGCGCCGGTGCGCACCTCGGCGCTCGCCCAGTCGTCGACGCCGTCACCCGTATCGCGAAGCGTGGCAGACGTTATCAGCGCGCCGTGCGCGGGGCTAAGCACGTCGCGCGCCAGGGGAATCGTCGGATCGACCCAGTGGCGCTCCAGCCCGACATCGGCGTCGCGCCCGTCCTCGCGCGCGATCTCGAACCAGTCGACGAATTCCGCCGGCCGCGGTCCTTCGAGCGCGTCGAGCATCGAGATCCAGGTCGGCACCACGAATTTGCCGCGCCAGGTCAGGCCGCGCGCCGCCGCCTCGATGCGCGCCCGGCTGAAGCTCTCCAGCTCCTCGGACTTCGCGTCCATCTGTTTGCGCAGGATCGCCGCCAGCCGCATCAGCGGCGCCGCCAGCCGCTTCAGCCCGCGCGACAGCTCGCGCGCCGCCGCCGCCAGTTCGTCGCCGAGCGGCTGGGTGTCGGCTTCCAGCGTGTAGAAGCCGTCCGCGTCTTCGCTGCGCGCCCGCACATGCTGGTAGGCGGCGGCGAGGAAAATCTCCGCCGGCCCGCGAGGGCCCCCGCCCTGCAGCCGCGACATCCAACCTTCGGCGGCGAGCATGCCTGCGGCGGCGATGCATTCGTCCAGGGCGCGCTCGGCCTCCGGATCGTCCTGTGTGAGATCGCGCAAGCGTTCCTGAAGGCCGCGCATCCGCGACCGCGCGCGCCCTTCCGGCCCGCGGATCCAGCGCCTGAGATCCTGCATCTCGGCACCCGAGACCAGTGGCGCAAACCCTGAATCCGCCGCGTCGAACAGGTGATGGCCCTCGTCGAAGACATAGCGCACGCGCCGTTCCGGCGGCGCATCCGTGGTCTCGTCGTCGCTGAGCCAATCCTGCGACGCCTGGGCGATGACCAGCGCGTGGTTCGCCACCACGATCGGCGCATGCCGCGCCCGCCGGATCGCGCGCTCGATGAAACAGGTGCGGTAATGCGGGCACGCGGCGTAGACGCATTCGCCGCGCCGGTCGGTGACTTCGCCGAGGCTCATCGAGGCGCCGAGAAACGCGGGAAAGCCCGCCCCCGAGACATCGCCGTCGCGCGTCGTGCCGACCCAGCGCGCGATCAGCCCCAGCGCAACGCTGCGCTGCCCCGGCGCCAGCGCACTGCGCTTGGCGGCCTCCTCGAAGTTCAGCAGGCAGAGATAGTTCTCGCGTCCCTTGCGCACCACGGCCTTCTCGGCCCGCTCCTCCGGGTCGGGATAGAGATGGCCGATCTCCTGCACGATCTGGCGCTGCAGATTGCGCGTGTAGGTCGAGATCCAAAGCCCCGGCCCGTTTTTCTCGGCCCACAGCGATGCCGGCGCGAGGTAGCCCAGCGTCTTGCCGACGCCGGTGCCGGCCTCGACCAGCGCGACGCGCGGGCTCCCTGCCGTCTCGCGCGCGCTGAACGCATAAGCCGCGGCGGCGGTGTAGGATTCCTGCTCGGGGCGTAGCTCGCCCATCCGCTGCACCAGTTGCGCGAGGCGCGCCTGCGCGTCTTCGGCGGACACCGGCAGCGAGCCGGGTTTGTCGGGCGCCTGCGTATCCTCCCATTCGGGCAGGCCGCGCCAGGTCTCCAGCCCCGCCAGCAGCGGCGAATTGCCGTCCGCTTCGCCGAGCGTGCCCAGGATCGCGTCCGCCCAGCGCCAGCCGGCGCGCCGCAAGGTCGTCGCCAGCGCCCGCATGTTCGCGCGCGCCGCTTCGGGGGCATGCTGCAGCAGGTCGATCAGCGCGGTCGCCGTCTCGCGCAGCGCCGCCGCCTGCTCTTCGGCCGTGTGCGGCTGGGCGAGCCCCATCGCCCGCGCCATGCCCAGCGCGCTCGGCACGAACGGCGCCCCCGGCCGCACGAAGGCAAAGAGCTCGAGCACGTCGAACAGTGCCGCCGCCGGCGGCGTCTTCAGCCGGCCCGAGACGAACGCCGCATGCGCGATCAGGACATTGCCCGAGCGGAACAGCCGCCGCGCTTCGTCGATCCCGAGTCGCGCGCACGCGCCGTCGCGGTCGCACACCACCGCCCCTCCCGGCGCGGGCACGAGCGCGGGCAAGTCGCGAAAGGGAATCGGGGGAGAAGACATGTCCGGCACTTTATCTGCAATCGCAAACCGCTGCCGAAAATCTGCGGATGCGGGAAACAAAAAAACTGTCATGGCCCGCGAATGCGGGCCACCCAGGTGACGCTTGCGCTTTCTTTCGAAGGAGGACCTCGCAAACCTGGCTTCGACGTGCAGAACCCACCTGGGTGGCCCGCATTCGCGGGCCATGACACTGAAGTTTTGGTGCTTCAAATTTGAAGGCAGCGTAGGCAATGCAATCGGCTCGACAACAGCCGCCCGCGATCTATATTGCGCCCTACGGAGAGCCGTCATGAATCCGCTCGCGTTCATGATCTATTTCGTCACGCTGCCTGTTTTTCTGGCGGGCCTGTACACTGCATGGGTCGTCTGGCGCGAAGAACACAAGCGCACGCCGCCGGCGGAATAGCCGTGCGCTACCGCCCGAACCAGCTGCGGCGCCGGGGCAGGGGCCCGTCCCGCGTTACGCCGGCGCGGTCCAGATAGGCCTCCAGCGCCGCAACATTTTGCGACGACACCATCGCCCCGATATAGCCGTCCGGCCGCACCAGCACCCAGTCGCCGGGCGCCACGCCATAGGCGGCGCGGACGTGGCCGCCGTCGTCCTCGACATCGCCGCGCGGGCCGATGGCATGGATGTGCAGCCCGGCGCGCGGCTGGACGGCGCCGAGCCGCTCCACGCCATAGCCAAGCAATGTCCAGTGCGTGCCCTGGAACAGCTTGAACAGCCGCGTCGGCAAGCCGCCCGCGCCGCGCACCGGCGCATCGGGCGCGCGATCGCCGGCGAGCACGCCGCCGCTCCGTTCCGGTGCTTCCAGCGCCAGCGGCGAGCCCGGATAGCCGATGTCGAGCTGATGCACCTCGCGGCCGCGGCGCATCGAACCGCGCTTGGCCGCTTCGAGCAGGCCCGTAGCGAGGCCGAGCATCGCCGCGGCGACGGGGCGGCGCTCGGTTTCATAGCTGTCCAGCACGGCGTCCGGCGCGCCGCGCAGCACCGCCGCCAGCTTCCAGCCGAGATTGTAGGCGTCCTGCACGCTGGTATTGAGGCCCTGGCCGCCGGTCGGCGGGTGGATATGAGCAGCATCGCCGGCCAGGAAGACGCGCCCTACGCGGTAACGCGCGGCGAGCCGCGCATTCATGTGGAACGCCGATGCCCACGACACCGCCCGCACGACGATGTCCTTGCGGCCGCTGCGCGCCGCGAGCAGCGCCGTCAGCCCGGCCGGCGACAGATCGATCTCGCCGTCCAGCGGCACCGGCCCCTGCAGCTGGAACAGTTCGGTGCCCGCCAGCGGACAGAGCGAAATCTGCGCCGGCGTGCCTTCGCCCCAGCGATGCCAGGCATCCCGCCCGACGCCCGTCACGGCGATGTCCGCGACGACGGCGCGCACGCCCAGCGTTTGGCCGGGGAAATCGATGCCCAGCGCGTGGCGCACGAAGCTGCGCCCGCCGTCGGTTCCGATCAGATAGCGCGCCCGGATCGTCTGCTTGCCGCCGGCGCTGGCGGTGCGCGCGGTGACGCCGGCCGCGTCCTGCTGGAAGCCCGTCAATTCGCAGCCGAATTGCGGGCGGTGACCGAGCTCGGCGAGGCGCTCGCGCAGCACCGCTTCGGTCAGGAATTGCGGCACCATCAGCGCGATCTTGTACGGCTCCGCGGCCGTCGGCGCGCCCGGGTCGACGACGACCTCGTCCTCGAACGTGCCGTCGGCGCGCCACGAGCGCTGCGGCGGATAGAGGCCGCCGGCGGCGACCAGCCGGTCTATGACGCCCATGTCTTCGAACACTTCCTGGCTGCGCGGCTGGATGCCCTTGCCGCGCGAGCCGGCGAACGGCTGCTGCGCCTTCTCGATCAGCCGGAAGGCGACGTTGCGCTGCGCCAGTGCGATGGCCAGCGTCAGCCCGGCCGCGCCGGCGCCGCAGATCAGGATATCGGTGGTAAAAGGCTTGGGCATCGAGTCTCGCCTTTATGTGTATTATGCACATAATAGCCGGGCCGGCCGGAGTCAAGGAAAAGCGTGCAAAATACACATATCAAGGCGCAGTTGCGCGAACTCCATCGCGCCATGCTCGGGCTCGCCGCCTTCATGAACCGGCCGCAGCGCGACGCGGCGCTGATCCGCGAAGCCGGTATCGCGCTGGACCGGGCGCTCTTTCCGCTGCTGTCGGGCATCGAGCGCTTCGGTCCCATCGGCGTCGTCGAGCTGGCGGATCGCGCCGGCCGCGATCACACCACCGTCAGCCGGCAGGTGGCCAAGCTGGTGAGTCTCGGCCTCGTCGAGCGCCGTGCGGCTGTCGCCGACCGCCGCGTCCACGAAGCGGCGATCACCGCCAAGGGCCGGGTCATGACCGATGCGCTGGATGCCGCCCGTCGCCGGATCGCGGGTCCGATCGTCGCGCGCTGGAGCAAAAAGGACTTCGCCGACCTGATCCGTCTCATGACCCGCCTGGCCGACGAACTGGCGGCGCTGCCGGACGATGACGACGCGGCGTGAGCCTTACGCCACCAGATCCGGATACAAATTCCCCAGCGCCTGCTTGGCGCGGACCTGTTCGCCGACCACCATCTGCGCCGCGTTGCGCAATTCGTGGCGGCTTTCGCCGGCGCGCGTCTTCTGCGTGAAGCCGCGGGCCGCGGCCGTCACCGCGATCAGGCCGAGGCCGCCCGCGGCGCCGGCGATGTCCTGCGCCAGCCGCCCGGCATCGTCCCAGCGCTCCGCCGTGCAGGCCTCGGCCAGGCCGCTGCACAGAAGCTCGGCGTTCTCGATATAGGATTGCAGGATCTCGAGCAGCGCCTTCAGCCCGACCGATTTCTCCAGCGCCGCAAAAGCGTCGGCGTCGATCGGTGCCAGCGCGACCGCCTCGGGCTCGGCGCTCTTCTGCGTGTCCGCCTTGCGCCGCTCATGCAGCAAGGCCAGCACGGCATAGAGGTCCTGCGCGCTCGCCGGCCAGCGCAGCACTTCGCTCGCCGTCACCGGCGCCCGCTCGCCGCGCGCCAGCAGCGCCAGCACCGGCGCGCTGATGCCCGGCGCCGCGGCCCAGTTGTCGGCGTCGCCGGCGCCGACGATGATCGCGTCATAGGGCGCGCGGCCCGATTGCGCGATGGCCTCGGCGAGGTTCGCCGCGCCCTGGATGTGATTGCCGAAGGGCTCCAGATAGCGCGCGATCTGCGCGTCGACGCTGCCGTCGCGCGTGAACACCAGGAAGGAATGCTTCGACGGCGGCACCGCGCTGTCGGACGGCGCCGCATCGGCGGCCGGGTATTCGGCCGCGCCCGAGCGCGGGATGGTGAACCAGAAGGTCGAGCCTTCGCCGGGCGTGCTCTCGAAGCCGACTTCGCCGCGCGCCGTCTCGACGATGCGCTTGACCACGGCAAGGCCGAGCCCCATGCCCTGCTGCCGCCGCGCATAGGAGACGTCGCCGGGCGTGAACGGCTTGAACAGCGTCGGCGCGATCTCGCCGAGCACGCCCTGGCCGGTGTCGCTGACCAGGAAGCGAACGCTGTCGGCGCATTCCTCGGCGCGGATCTCGACGCCGCCGCGCTCGGTGAATTTCAGCGCATTGTCGACCAGCTTGAGCAGCGCTTGGCGCAGCCGGCGCCCGTCGATGGCGACATGCGGCAGGTTGGATGGCGCCGTCACGGTGAGCCGGAGGCGCTTCTCCCACGCCCGGGGCTGCTGCAGCCGTCCCACGGCGCGCGCCGCCTGGGCCGCGTCGCTGTCCTCGAACGCGGTCTCGTCGGCATTGTCGCGCGCCAGCGCGATGACGTCGTCGAGCAGCATCTGCAGGCCACGGCCGGCTTCCAGCATCACTTTCACATGGTCGCGATGCGGCCGCTCCAGCTCGGCGCGGTCCAGGAGCTGCGTCATGCCGAGCAGCGCGTTGAGCGGCGTGCGCAATTCGTGGCTGATATTGGCGAGGAAGGAGGATTTCACCCGCCCGCTCGCCTGCGCCGCGTCGCGCGCGGCTTCCGCCGCCTGCTTCTCGCGGCTCAGCCGCGTCACCAGTCCGACATTCTCCAGCTTGAGGAAGATGCTTTCGTCGAGCAGCCGGCCCATGCCGTTGCAATAGGTGAACAGCACGCCGCCGAACAGCGTCACCAGCACCGCGGTCAGCGCCTGGTACAGTCCGCCGGCCAGCAGCAGCACCGCCACCAGCGGTCCCAGCGAGAACAGCGCGTGCATCAGATAGGCGGGGCGGTAGGCGGAGCGGGCGATGAACTCGGTCGCCGTCATGCCGAGGAAGGCGAGGGCGAGATAGGCCTCGGCCGCGAACGAGCCCGGCACGAACCAGAACAGCACGCCGACGCCCCAGGTCGCGCCGGCGATCGCCGACACGAAGGTGTAGCGCCAGGCCCAGAACCTCGGATCGTCGCTGCGGTTGCGGCGCTTGTAGGCGGTGGTGAGCTGCTCGGCGGCGATCACCACGGTGATCTGCAGGACCAGCGGCATCAGCGGCAGCCAGCCGGGCTCGCGCCCCGCGAACAGCGTCGCCGGAATGCACAGCGCTGCGAATGGCAGCGACAGGTAGTGGCGGCCGAGCGCAAACAGGATGTCGATGCGGCCTGCGAAAACCGCGCCCCTGTCCCGCCCCGGCTCCGTGGTTCCGGTCATTGACGCCTTCCTGGTGTCAGCCTAGCTTCGGCGCCCTTTCCCAACGATTAAGCGTGAGCGATTCCAATGCCTTCCGGCGTGTCCCCTGCGTTGCGGCCCGATCTCGGCGAGGCGGCGCGCGCCTGGCCGTTCGAGGAGGCGCGCAAGCTGGTGGCCCGCATCGAAAAGCGCGAGAAGGCTGGGCAAAAGGTCGAGGAGATCGTCTTCGAGACCGGCTACGGCCCGTCCGGCCTGCCCCATATCGGCACATTCGGCGAGGTGGCGCGCACCACCTGGGTGCGCAACGCCTTCAAGACGCTGTCGCCCGTTAAGACGCGATTAATCGCGATGTCGGACGACATGGACGGCCTGCGCAAGGTGCCCGACAACCTGCCCAATCCCGAGATGCTGGCCGCCAATCTCGGCAAGCCGCTGACCGCGGTGCCCGATCCCTACGGCACGCATGAGAGCTTCGGCCATCACATGAACGCGCGGCTGCGCGCCTTCCTCGACACCTTCGGCTTCGACTACGATTTCCGCAGTTCGACGCAGATGTACAAGGCCGGCGCCTTCGATGCGGCGCTGCTGCGCGTGCTCGCCAATTACGACGCGGTGATGAAGGTCATGCTGCCGACGCTCGGCGAGGAGCGCCAGCAGACCTATTCGCCGTTCCTCCCCGTCAGCCCGCGCTCGGGCAAGGTGCTGCTCGCCCGCGTCGTGGCGCACGATGCCGCGAACGGCACCATCACCTACATCGAGGAAGACGGCAGCGAAGAGACCGTCCCCGTCACCGGCGGCCATTGCAAGCTGCAATGGAAGCCCGATTTCGGCATGCGCTGGGCCGCGCTCGGCGTCGACTACGAGATGTACGGCAAGGAGCACCTGCCCTCGGCGCCTCTTTACAACGCGGTGTGCAGAATCGCCGGCGGCACTCCGCCCGAGCAGTTCATGTTCGAGCTCTTCCTCGACCAGACCGGCCAGAAGATCTCCAAGTCGAAGGGCAACGGCCTGACCATCGACGAGTGGCTGACCTATGCGCCGCGCGAGAGCCTGGCGCTCTACATGTTCCAGAAGCCGCGTGTCGCCAAGCGGCTCTATTTCGACGTCATCCCCAAGGCGGTCGACGATTACATCGCGCTGCTCGAGGCCTATCATTCCAATGAAATGAGCGAGGCCGAGCGGCTGGAAAGCCCGATCTGGCATATCCATGCCGGCGCCCCGCCGGCCGAGCGCTATCCGGTCAGCTTCGCGCTGCTCCTGACGCTCGTCACCGCGTCGAACGCGCACAATCACGACGTCCTGTGGGGTTTCATCCGCGCTTACGCGCCGCATGCCTCGCCCGCGCACAATCCGGGCCTCGCGCATCTCGTCGACTACGCGCTGCGCTACTACGAAGACTTCGTGAAGCCGACCAAGCAGTACCGCGCGCCCAGCGACAAGGAACGCGCCGCGTTCGCCGAGCTTGCCACCCGGTTCGAGGCCATGGCCGGCGAGCGCGATGCCGAGACGGTGCAGAACGTGGTCTACGAGATCGGCAAGGCGCACGGCTTCGAGCCGCTGCGCGACTGGTTCAAGGCGCTCTATGAAGTGCTGTTCGGCCAGAGCGCCGGCCCGCGCTTCGGCTCCTTCGCGGCGCTCTATGGCTGCGCCGAGACCGCCGCCCTGATCCGCCGGGCACTGGCGGGTGAATTCGTGGCAGCTGCGGGATGAGGCATCGAACACGACTGTCATCCCCGGCGAGCCGCGCACTTCGCGCGGCGAGGGAAGGGGACCCAGGCTTACCCGCATCTCAGATGTTTCCAATCCTGGGTCCCCTTCCCTCGCTTCGCTCGCCGGGGATGACAGCGGTGATGGTGTTTGTACTTACGCTCATTATCGCGTCTCCCGCGCTCGCCGCCGCCACGCCCTACGATCTCTACGCCGCCGGCCGCTACGCGGACGCCATGAAGGCCGGTGCCGCCGCGGCCACGGCGCAGGGCTATGTCGTCGCGGCGCGCGCCGCGCTCGCCGACGCGACGACGCGCCCGGCGCCCTGCCTCGACTGCCTGCGCCATGCCGAGGAGCTGGCGCGCAAGGCCACCGCCGCCGATCCGCATCTCGCCGACGCGCATGTCTATCTCGCCGTGGCGATGGGCTACGAGGCGCGCATCGTCGGTCCGGTCTGGGCCCGCGCCCACGACTATCCCGGCAAGGCGAAGGAAGAGCTCGATGCCGCGCTTGCCATCGATGCCAGGAGCCCCTGGGCGCTCGGCGCGCTCGGCGGCTGGAACGTCGAGATCGTGCGCACCGGCGGCGACACGCTGGCGAGCTGGCTTTACGCGGCGACCGTCGACAAGGGCCTTGCCGCCTTCGCCGCCGCCTTCCGCGCGCAACCCGACAATCTCTCGGTGCGCTATCAATACGCGCTGTCGCTGTCCGGCTACGACGCCGACCGCTTCGGCCGCGAGATCAGGGACGCCTTCGCCCGCATTGCCCGGGAAAAACCGGCCACCGCTTATGAGGGCCTCGCCCGGGCCCGCGCCGCCGAGCTCGCCGGCCTGCTCGCCAAAGGCGACCGTGCCGCGTTCGACGCCCGCGTGCGGAAATACCAGGGCTATCCCTAGTACCGCGCTACTGGCTCGCCCAGATGATGCGGTGGATGAACGCGATCTCGCTGAGCGCGAAGCTGCGGTCCTCGAACGCCGGGTTGAAGGATTTGAGCTCGATGCGCTGCGCCGTCTGCCGCGCCAGGTGCTTGGCCATCACCTCGCCGGCATGGGTGCGCACCACGACGCGGTCGCCGCGGCGGACATTGGCGGCGGGCGACAGCACGATGCGGTCGCCGTCGCGATAGACCGGCAGCATCGACTCGCCGGCGATCTCCAGCGCATAGGCGTGCTCGTCGGCGACTTCGGGGAACGGGATCTCGTCCCAGCCGGCGCCGACCGGAAAGCCGGCATCGTCGAAGAAGCCCTGGCTGCCCGCCTGCGCCAGGCCGATCAGCGGCACGCTGCGGCTGAACGAGCGGCGCTGCGTGCCGTCGCGCATCACCAGCGTGACGAACTCGTCGAGGCTCGCGCCCGTCGCCGCCAGGACTTTCGAGACGCTCTCGGTCGACGGCCAGCGCAGCTTTCCGTTGGCGCCGCCGCGCTTGCTCTTGTTAAATGTCGTGGGATCGAGGCCGGCGAGTTTCGCCAGACCCGATGCCGAGAGGCCGTGTCGCGCCGCCAACGAATCGAGGGCGTGCCAGATTTGATTGTGAGTCAGCATTGTAAGAACCCGGTCCGTCGTTCAGGGTAATTCTTCCTAGAATACAGTTAATGGTAGGAATTACCACTCTCGCTGCCCATAGGTCCAGAGGCAAATGCAATGATTTTGGATGCCGCAGCCACTCTTTTGCGGCTTTTTCCCGCGGAAACCGCCCATCGCGCCACGATTGCGCTGACCCGCAGCTTCGCCTCGGCGCTGCCGGCGGCACCCGCGCCGGACAAACGCCTCGCGCTGCGCGTCCTCGGCCGCGACTTTGCGAATCCCATCGGCCTCGCCGCCGGCTTCGACAAAAACGCCGTCGTGCCCAACGCGATGTTGCGATTCGGCTTCGGCTTCGTCGAGTGCGGCACCGTCACGCCGCGGCCGCAAAAGGGCAATCCGCGGCCGCGCCTGTTCCGTCTGGCGCAGGACCGCGCCGTCATCAATCGCATGGGCTTCAACAATGACGGCATGGAGGAAGCCGCGATCTGCCTCGCGCGCCGGGCGCGGCGCGGCATCGTCGGCATCAACATCGGCGCCAACAAGGACACCGCCGACCGCGTCGCCGATTATCGTGCCGCCTTCGAGCGCCTGGCGCCGTTCGCCGACTATGTCGCCGTCAACGTCTCCTCGCCCAACACGCCCGGCCTGCGCGGCCTGCAGGACAAGGATGAGTTGGCGCGCCTGCTGGCGGCGCTGACGACGCTGCGCGCGCGGCTCGCGCCGAGCGTGCCGCTGCTGCTCAAGATCGCGCCCGATCTCGACGGCCAGGCGCTCGACGACATCGCCGGCGTCGTCCTGGCGTCGGGCATCGAAGGCCTCATCGTCTCCAACACCACCCTTGCGCGGCCGCCGTCGCTGAAAAGCGCGGCGGCGCGCGAAACCGGCGGCCTCTCCGGCGCGCCGCTGTTCGCGTCGTCGACCGCGATCCTGCGCGAGATGCGCCGCCGCGTCGGCACCGCGCTGGTCCTTGTCGGCGTCGGCGGCATCGCCAGCGGCGCCGAGGCCTATGCCAAGATCCGCGCCGGTGCCAGCCTGGTGCAGCTCTACTCCGCGCTCGCCTATGAGGGCCCGGGCCTCGTCCTGCGGCTGCAGCGCGAGCTCGTCGCCTTGCTGGTGCGAGACGGTTTTGCGCGGCTCGCCGACGCCATCGGTGCCGATGCGCGCTGACGTGCGGCGCATAGTTTCTGCGCGCTCTGCACGCTTGTTGGGCATCAACCATGTCGAAAATAGCGGCGCTGCGCCGCGGGCGTCGCATGGCGGAGGCGGCGCATTTCAGGCACAATGATCTCGGGGTGTTGTGGGGCAGGCGATGGCAAGTGCCGGATGGGCGCAGGTGTGGCATCTGGTGGCCGCGATTGTCGCGCGCCAGCCGCCCTTCTTGCAGATCATGATCGCGACCGGCGCGGTATTCGTCGCGGTGATGGCGCTCGAGGGCGTCCGCACCAGCCTCCTGGCCATGTGGCGCGCCCATCGCACGGCGCAGCACCTGCCGGCGCCGAAAGAGCAGGCGCGCGCGTCGTCGGGGCCTGCTGCGGCGCCGCTTTCAGGAAGTTTATTTTCGCCGCCGGCGGCGCGCGCCGCGGCGCGCATAGTGCGCAAGCGCAAGCCGTTAACCGTAAGCGCCCGCCAGTTCCGCAGCCCCAGGCCGACCATACGGCGTTACGGAATGCTGGAGTTCGCCGGCGCGAGCGAGCTGACGCAAAGCCTCGCCGACGCTCCAATGGATCTGTCGGACGCGCTATGATCCCCCGTCTTGGCGTTGGGGGGAAATCATGCAGGAAGATCTGGGTAAACTCGTCGGGCGCCTCAGCGTCGGCGGATTGCTGCTGTTGCACGGCGTTCACAAGCTCCTGACCGGCATCGCGCCGATCAAGGCGATGGTGGTGGGCGCGCACCTGCCGGACCTGCTCGCCTATGGCGTCTATATGGGCGAGATCGTCGGACCGGTGCTGGTGATCCTGGGGCTGTTCAGCCGCCTCGGCGGCGTCCTCATCGTGCTCAACATGCTCGTCGCCATCGCGCTCGCCGGCATGGCGAGCCTGTTCAAGCTCAACGCGATGGGCGGCTATGCGCTCGAGCTGGAGACCTTCTACCTGCTCGGCGGCCTCTCGGTCGCACTGATCGGCGCCGGCCGCTTCGGCCTCAACATCGGCGGACGGTGGAACTGACTTCGCGTCCGGCCGGGTCGCAATACGGCGTATACGGCGCCGCTTTCACGCGGATGTGAGTTGAGCCGGCGCGTCGGCGCGACATGCTGGCATCCGCATCGAACGTCCGGGAAAAGATGAAACGCGCCCTCGCCGTCGCCGCCGTGCTTGCCGCCATGCTGACGTCGTCCGCGGCCGAGGCGCCGCTCGGTCCCGACGACATCCAGGCCGGCACCTACACCATCGACACCAAGGAGACCTTGGTGCGCTACAGCACCATCCATATGGGCATCAACGCGTTCTGGGGGACTTTTCCCGGCGCCACCGGCACGCTGACCATCGATCCCAAGGCCGTCGGCGATGCCAAGCTCGACGTCACCGTGCCGGTGGCGACCGTCGAGACCACCAACCGCGAGCTCAACGGCGAATTCTTCTCCGACGAGTTCTTCGACGCCGAAAAATATCGCACCATGCATTTCGTCTCGAGCGGCGTGGTGCGCACCGGCCCGGCGACCGCGAAGGTCACGGGCAATCTGACGATTCACGGCGTGACCAGGGAGGTCGTGCTGAACGTCACCTTCACCGGCGCCGGCCCCAATTTCTTCAACAAGGTCGCGACCATCGGCTTCAAGGGCGAGGCGGTGGTCAAGCGCTCCGATTTCGGCCTCGGTAAATTCGTTCCCATCGTCAGCGACGAGACGACGATCGACATCAGCGCGGCATTCGAGAAGAAATAGGCACAGTCCGGCGCGCGGGAAAGCTTGCCCGCGCTATGCCTTCAACAGGAAATGCCCCCGGAGCGCGGCGATCGGCCGGCTCTCGTCTTCCTGCCACATCTGGGCGTGCACGTTGACGACGCGGCGGCCCTGGCGTGCCAGGCGGGCGCTGGCGAAGCTCGTCACCGCGCGGCCGGTGCGCAGATAGTCGATGGCGATGTCGACCGGCTTGGCGAAGGCGGCGCTCCTGGTGTCCCACACGGTCTGCACCAGCGCCGCGGTCTCCAGCAGCGAGCCAATGACGCCGCCATGCAGCGCCGGGATTCCCGGATTGCCGACCAGCTTCTCCGCGAACGGCATCTGGAGGATCACGCGGCCGCCTTCCACCCGCGCCGTCAGCCCAAGGAAGGCGCAATAGGGCACCGCCGCCAGGAGCGCGGCCATGTCGGGAAGGGTGCCGTCTCGCGCGGCGCGGGCCAGGAGTTCCATCGCGCTCAGGCCGTCGTGTCCGCGGGGCGCTGCACCGTCATGATGAAGGTGCCGGTCGCGGTGGCGATGGGGTCGTCCGCGCTCGCCTGATAGGCCAGGCCGCGCGCAAAGACGATCTGGCGCGTGATCTTCACGCATTCGCCGGCGACGAAGATGTCGGCGCCCGGTTTCGCCGCCGCCATGTAGTCGATGCGCAGATCCAGCGTCGCATAGCTGGTGACGATGCGGGCCTCCGGCGCCAGGATGACCGTGGCGAGCCCCGAGCCCACCGCCATGCCGCAGGCGTGGTCGAGCAGCCCGGTGATCACCCCGCCATGCACGACGCCGGTATCGGGATTGCCGACGATGTCGCGCGAATAGGGCAGGCGCATCAGGCAGCGCCCCGGCGCCGCCTCGACGATTTCGGCGCCCAGGGCCCGCGTATAGGCGGCGCCGCCCTGCGACTTCATCAAGGTCTGCAAAAGGTCCGCGTCGGTCATATTTCAGGGTGGGGATGGGACAAGCGGCCTGTCAAACTCGACACTTGCCGCGGACCATGTAAGCCCCCATGTTTGGGATGTGGCGCGGCCGCTGCCGTGGCCTGCCGCACGGGGGACGCCCCGAATGTTTTGAGAATCGCAGGGCGAAAAACTGCCGAGTGGGATACGCGCGAGATCTCAAAAACAATACGATGTGGTGGCCGTTCAAAGGCCTACTACATCTTGTGCCACCCTTCGCTCATCCGACCGTTAAAAATTGACGGCGTGTCACCAATCGCTAAAGTCCAGCGGTGTCACCGGATTTGAGCGCCCCATGGATGCCCCGCTTGCCAAGTCGCCCGCCTCGCCGTCCCGCGCCGAACCCCTGGGCAAGCGCGAGCAGACCAAGGTCCAGAACCGCGAGCTGATCCTGGAGGCGGCGCGCCAGGTCTTCGCCGAGCTCGGCTTCGGCGCCGCCACCGTGCGCGACATCATCCGCGCCACGCCGCTCGCCTCGGGAACTTTCTACAACTACTTCAAGTCCAAGGAGGAGGTGTACCAGGCGATCCGCGACGACGTCGCCCTGACCATCCGTCCGCGCCTGCGCGACGAGCGCCTCAAGGCCAAGACCGTCGAGGATTTCATCGGCAGCACCTTCCGCACCTTTTTCGAGTTCGTCACCGACGACAAGGTCAGCTTCCGTACCGTGCGCCACAGCGCCGACACCACCCGCGTGCGCATGGACACGCCGGAGGTTGTCGCCGGCTTCGAGGAGCTGCGCGAGGATATCGAGCGTGCCACCGCCGACGGCCTGTTCCCGCCGGTCGACGCCGACTATTTGATGGCCGCCATCGTCGGCGTCGCCTTCGAGATCGCCGAGCGCATGATGAGCCGCGAGACGCCCGATCCCGCCGCGGCCGCGACCTTCGCCACCGCCCTGTTCATGGGCGGCCTTCGCACGCTGCCCCATGCCGACCATCCCGGCGCCAAGACCGGCTCGGCATGAAAGCCATTCTCTGCCGCGCCATCGCCGACGACATCGGCACGCTGAAGCTTGAAGACATCGAACTGCCGCCGCTCGGCGCCGCCGAGGTGCGCATCCGCATCCGCGCCGCCGCCGTGAACTTCCCCGATATCCTCACCGTGCAGGGCAAGTACCAGCACAAGCCGGCGCTGCCGTTCATCCCCGGCAGCGAAACCGCCGGCGACGTCGTCGCGGTCGGCGCCGCGGTGACGAACGTGAGGCTCGGCGACCGCGTCATCTGCGGCGGGCTCGGCGGCTATGCGCAGGAGATGCAGGTCGCGGCCGCGTCGCTGCGGACGATCCCCGGCGGCATCGGTTACGCCGAAGCCGCCGCGTTCACCGTCGCCTACCTCACCGCCTATGTCGCGCTGGTGCGCCGCGCCCGGCTCGAGGCCGGCGAATGGCTGCTGGTCCATGGCGCCGCCGGCGGCGTCGGCCTCGCCGCCGTCGATCTCGGCCGGCACCTGGGCGCCAAGGTCATCGCCACCGCTTCGAGCGAGGCCAAGCGCGATTTCCTGAAGAGTTACGGCGCCGATCTCGTCCTGCCCTCATCCGGCTTCCGTGAAGCCGTGAAGGAAGCAACCAGCGGCGAAGGCGCCAACGTCATCTACGATCCCGTCGGCGGCGACGTGTTCGACGAATCGACGCGCTGCATCGCCTTCGACGGCCGCATCGCGATCGTCGGATTCACCTCGGGCCGCATCCCGCAGATCGGCGTGAACATGCCGCTGATCAAGGGCTATTCGATCCTCGGCGTCCGCGCCGGCGAATACGACCGCAAATTCCCCGCCAAGGGCCGCGAGAACATGTTCGCGATCACCAAGCTCCTCGCCGAAAAGAAAATCCGCCCCCACATCCACGCACGCTTCCCGCTGGCGCAGGCGGTCGACGCGATGCGCACGCTGCAGGACAGGAGCGTGATCGGAAAAGTAGTGATCGAGCCTTAGGTGGTTGTGAAGCTGCGTGAGAAGGAAAATACCGCTGCTCGCAGCGGCCACAAACCGCAACCTTCCTTCGTGAAGTTCACGGACGAGTCGACGTCGCATTCGATAACGACCTCGCCGCCGGATTGATAAACATCGCAGGCGCCACCATCTCGCAGCGCCTCTAGCGATGCTCGCGCATCGCCGTTAACGCGTGTTTCGTTCACGATTGAGTCGACGTCGGATCGCACAATCGCGCGCGCACCGCCGCTGAACCCGAGGCTCTGATTTTTCGGGTCATACGTCGCATCGCCGAACAAGCGGCTGTGACGCACCTGTGCCGTGAACTGTCCGTGCGCAATTTTCAGGGTCACATCATCCGCGCCTTGCAGATGATAGGTGCCATCGATGCATTTCACATCTGGCGCGGGACCGGGACCATCGCAACCGACAAGTATTAGAGATCCGATCGTCAACGCCGCCTGCAGTAGGATCGTGTGGCGCGAGCGCATGAACTATGCCGCCAGTCTGTCCAGCGCCTTCAAAATCGCCGCCGTCATCGCGCTCGTGCTGACCTTCGTCATCCCCTTCTGCATGATGTCCGGCGTGCGGTAGCCGTCGGCGAGCACGCGCTCGACGGCCTTCTCCAGCAACCGCGCATCGTCCGCCCGCCCGAGCGAATAGCGCAGGCACATCGCGAACGACAGAATGCAGGCGATCGGATTGGCGATGCCCTGGCCCGCGATGTCCGGCGCCGAGCCGTGGATCGGCTCGTACAGCGCCAGTTGCCGGCCGTTCGCGTCCTTGGCGCCCAGCGAGGCGCTGGGCAGCATGCCGAGCGAGCCCGTCAGCTGCGCCGCCTCGTCCGACAGGATGTCGCCGAACAGGTTGTCGGTGACGATGACGTCGAACTGCTTGGGCGCCCGCACCAGCTGCATGGCGAGCGCGTCGGCCAGCATGTGGGAGAGTGCGACGTCGGGGAATTCCCTGTCATGCACCTTCTGCACGACCTGTTTCCACAGCACGCCCGAGACCATCACATTGTTCTTCTCCGCCGACAGCACGCGCTTGCCGCGCAGCCGCGCCAGCTCGAACGCGACGCGCGCGATGCGCTCGATCTCGCTTGTCGTATAGACCTGTGTGTCCACGGCGCGCTGCTGGCCGTCGGCGAGCGTCGTGATCGCCTTCGGTTCGCCGAAATAGACCCCGCCGGTCAGCTCGCGCACGATCAGGATATCGAGCCCGGCGACAAGTTCCGGCTTCAGGCTCGACGCATCTTTCAATGCATCGAAACAGATTGCGGGCCGCAGATTGGCGAACAGGCCGAGATCTTTGCGCAGGCGCAAGAGGCCGCGCTCCGGCTTCTTCTCGAACGGCAGGGCGTCCCATTTCGGCCCGCCGACCGCGCCGAACAGCACCGCGTCGGCGGCGCGCGCCTTGGCGATCGTCGCATCCGGCTCGGGCGTGCCCAGCGTCTCATAGGCGATGCCGCCGATCGCCGCTTCCTCGGTCTCGAACGCCATGTTGCGGTTGGCCGAGAACCAGCCCAGCACGCGCCGGGTGTCGTCGATGACTTCCGGCCCGATGCCGTCGCCGGGCGTGAGCAATATCCGATAGGTCATTTTCGCATCTTCGCCAGCCGCGCTGCGGTCTCCGGCCCGCGGCCTTCGCTGCGATGGACTTCGTGCGCCAGGCCCGCCTTCAGCGTCAGACCGTCGGTGTCGTCGACCAGCTTCTTGATGGCCCGGCTGGAGCGCCAGGAATTGGCCAGCACGTCCTTGACGAAGCCGCCGACCACGGCGTCGAGCTCCGCATCCGGCACGCAGATATTCGCGAGCCCCATGACCTCCGCTTGCCGGCCGCCATAATGCCGGCCGCTGAACGACATCTCCAGCGCCTTGGCGCGGCCGATGCGGCGCGGCAGGCGTTGCGACAGGCCCCACACCGGCACCAGGTCCCATTTGCCGTGCGTGTCGCCGAACTTCGCGTTCTCGGCCGCGATGATGATGTCCGCGGCCAGCGCCAGCTCCAGCCCGCCGGTCAGGCAGTGGCCCTGCACCGCCGCGATCACCGGCATCGGCAGGCTGGCCAGCCGCTCGACCGTGTCGCTGCGGAATTTGGAATTGTCGCCGTCGTTGAACACGCCGCCGAGATCGGAGAGATCGTTGCCGGCGCAGAAGCTGCGCCCGGCGCCCTTCAGCACCACACAGCCGACCTTGTCGACATTAGCGCCCGCGAACTCGACCGCTGCCGCCAGTGCCTTGAAACTGTCGAAGCCGAGCGCGTTGAGCTTTTCCGGCTTGTTCAGGGTCAGCGTCAGCAGACCGTCATGCAGTTCGCGCAATATCGCTTCGCTCATCTTCGCCTCCTATGCCCACGGCATTTCGCGTTTGCGCCTGGTCTCGAAGTCGGAAATCTTGTCCTCATTGCGCAAGGTCAGGCCGATATCGTCCCAGCCGTTGAGCAGGCACTGCTTGCGGAACGGATCGATCTCGAACCGGATGCAGCCGCCGTCGGGGCCGCGAATCTCCTGGGCCTCCAGGTCGACCGAGACGACGGCGTTGGCGCCGCGATCGGCGTCGTCCATCAGCTTGTCGATCTCGGCTTGCGGCAGCACGATCGGCAGGATGCCGTTCTTGAAGCAGTTGTTGTAGAAAATGTCCGCGAAGCTGGTCGAGATCACGCAGCGTATGCCGAAATCGAGCAGCGCCCACGGGGCGTGCTCGCGCGACGAGCCGCAGCCGAAATTGGCGCCCGCCACCAGGATCTGGGCCTTCTTGTAGGCAGGCTTGTTGAGCATGAAATCCGGGTTCTCGCTGCCGTCGGGCCGTGTCCGCATTTCGTGGAACAGCGCCGAGCCGAGGCCGGTACGTTTGATGGTTTTCAGGAATTGCTTGGGGATGATCATGTCGGTGTCGACATTGATCATGTTCAGCGGCGCCGCGACGCCCGAGAGTCTGGTGAACTTTTCCATGGCGGCCGGACCATAAAGCATTTTGCCGCGATGTGGAGCGCGTTTTGCGAACGAAAATGTCGCAAAGCCCTCAGCACGGCTCCGTGTCGTGGAAGCGCGTCAGGTCGACCAGCCGCTGGCCGTGCGGCGTGCGCGAGATCACGTCCACGAAGCGGCGGTCCCAGACGATGTCCTCGGGCGCGTAGGAATGGCGGGCATAGACCCGGTCGGCCAGCGTCTCGTCGACGCCGCTCAGCATGGCGATGATCTCGATCTGCCGCTCCTGCAGCATCTGGCTGGTCACGCCGTAGAGCGGGCTGGAGCGGTCGATGCGGTGCATGATCGTCCAGGACAGGGCGAACAGCGAGCTGCGCTGCCGGACCGGGCGCAAATCTTCGAAGCGGCGCATGACCAGGCCCTCGCGGCTGGTCGCCTGGTGCGCCATCGACAGCTTGATCTCGGCGTCGAGGATCGAATTGCCGCGCTGGTTGGCGGTGCGGAACATCAGCGTCGGCACGCCGTCGAACGGGATGATGATGGCGCATTGCGAGAACACGATGCGCGCGAACGGCCGCGAGAACCGCGCGAACAGCACGCCGGTGAACAGCGCCGTCGTCAGGATGCCGAAGAAGCCCTGGATGCTGACGACGATGTTGGCGTAGGTCGTCTGCGGCAGGAAGCCGGTATAGTTGATCGAGGCGATTGTCTCGAAGCTGAACAGGAAGACGTCCCAGAAATTGCCGTGCCGGCTGTGCGCCAGGCCTTGCGGATCGGCGAGATAGAGCAGGGCGAAGACCAGGTTGACGGCGACGAAGAATCCCAGAAGCCCGAGAAAGAACAGCCACCACGGCGCCGTCAGCACGGCGTGGTAGACGTCGGTCCAGCGCGTTCCGTCCTGGCCCTTGACGATGGCGACACGCTGCCCCGGCCGCGCATGCACCAGGTTGGGCGGATTCGCCGGCCTGTCGCGCTCGTTGCTCATGCGCGGGGCGCGGGGCAGCCCTTGAGCAGGCCCTCGACGCTCAGATCTTCGTCGATTTTCGGCCAGTGAATGCCATGACCGGCACCGGCGGGCTCCCAGGCGTTGCGATCCTTCTGCGAGGCAGCCTTCAGCTTCGGAAACCAGTCGATCGGCGCACTGACTTTGCGGCCGTCGCGCAACGTTACTGTAAGCGTTGTGTCGCTGACGGTGACATCGGCCACGCGAGGATCAGCTATTGCTGTTGAAGTACCCATTCCAGGCCTCGATAAAAGCTTTCCGCTGCTCCGCAATTTTGCCTTCAATGACGCTGAGTTCGCGTGACGAAAATCCGTGATTGCGCGCAACCGCCACTGGTCGAAGCCAGAATTTTACACTATTTCCGGCCTTATCAACATGGATACGCGTGGCTCGAAGCCTTCGTTGCTGTAGAAATAGAACCTGTATCCTCGCCAAACTAAAACGGTCGGCATTTCTATCCTCGATGCTTGGCCGCCTCGACATAGATCGCCCAGCGCTTGGCGTGCTCGCGTCCCAGCTCGTGCAGGTAGTCCCAGCTGAACAGCCCGGTGTCGTGCCCGTCGTCGAAGCGGATGCGCACCGCGTAATTGCCGACCGGCTCTAGTGCTTCGATTGTCACGGCCCGCTTGCCGGTGACGATCTGCTTCTGGCCGGCGCCATGGCCCTGGACCTCGGCGCTGGGCGACTCGACGCGCAGATATTCCGCCGCCAGCGCGAAGCGTTCGCCGCTGTCGTATTCCACGATCAACTGGTTCCTGGCCGGATTGAGCCGGAGTTCGGTCGGCCACGGCCTCCTGGCGGCGTCCGTCATTTGGCGTCGCGCTCGACGTCGGAGAGTTCGCGCGCCTCGCCGGCCAGCATGATCGGCACGCCGCCGCGGATCGGGTAGGCGAGGCCGGCCTGCCGGCTCACCAGTTCGGCGCGCGCGCGGTCGTAGGCGAGCGGCCCCTTGGTTACGGGGCAGACCAGGATCTCCAGGAGCTTGGGATCGGGCTCCATGTCAGTTCACCGTGTTCGAGCCGGAGGGGGCGCCCGCCATCTCGAGCAGCGCCAGCAGCGTGTTGACGCGCTCGAGCCAGCCCGGCGCCTCCAGCAGCGCCTGCTTCTCGTTCGGCTCGAACGGGCACAGCATGGCGAGCGCATTGACCAGCGTCTCCGCCGGCGCGTTCATCACGCTTTTCCAATCCGCCTTCAGTTCGCGGCGCTGCAGGTAGTCGTTGAGCGCCGCCAGCAGCCGCTCGCGCGGGAAGTCGCTGTCGTCGCCCTCGGCGAGGTCGCCGGCGAACGGCGCATAGTCGGCCGCCACCTGGCGGAACGGCGTCGCGACCGCGATTTCGGTCGAAACGCGGAAGCGGCAGATGCCGCTCAGCGTGATGAGATAGCGGTTGTCGTCGGTCTCGCGATAGCCGGTGATGCGTCCGGCGCAGCCGATCGCCGACAGCGCCGGCTTCAGCGTCTTCTCCTCGTTCTCGGTCGGCTGGATCATGCCGATCATGCGGCTGCCCGACAACGCCGCCTCGACCAGCGTCAGGTAGCGCGGCTCGAACACGTTGAGCGGCAACTGGCCGCGCGGCAGGAGCAGAACGCCGGTCAGCGGAAAGATGCCCAATGTCGCCGGCAGGTCGTCGATGCCGTGATAACGCCCTGCCATGACGGCCTCACGAGAACAGGATGGAGGAGAGCCGGCGCCGGGCGTCGAGCGTGCGCGGATCGGCCGGTCCCATCGCCTCGAACAGCGTCACCAGGTGCTTGCGCGCCGCTTCCTCGTTCCATTTGCGGTCGCGGCGGACGATGTCCAGCAGCTGCGTCAGCGCGGCCTCGCGGTCGCCGGCGCCGTCCAGCGCCAGGGCATAGTCGTAACGCGCCTGGTGGTCCTTGGGGTCGGCCTCGCTCTTGGCTCTGGCCGCTTCGAGGCCGCTCGCCGCGGCGGCGGATTGCTCGCGCAGTTTCAGTTCCGCCTGCACCGCCACCACGGCTTCGTCGGTCGCGGCATCGGGGCGGACCAGTTGCAGCGTCGTGCGGGCGCGCTCCACATCGCCGCTCTTGAGGTAGCAGCGCGCCAGCCCGGCCACCGCCTTAGGGTGGCCCGGCTCGTCCTGCAGCACATGCGCGAAGGCCTGCGCCGCCTGCGTCACGTCGCCGGCCGCGAACGCTTCCTCGGCCATCGCCAGGACTTCTTCGGCGTGGTCATGGCCGCCATGCCGGCCGTCGCCGCCGGCGAGCGTGGCCACGAAGGCACGCACCTGGCTCTCGGGAATGGCGCCCATGAAGCCGTCGACCGGCTGGCCGTTCTTGAAGGCGAACACCGCCGGGATCGACTGGATGCGCAGCTGCTGCGCGATCTCCTGGTTCTCGTCGATGTTGACCTTGACGAGCTTGACCGCGCCGCCCGCCTCGCCGACGACCTTCTCCAGCACCGGGCCGAGCTGCTTGCACGGTCCGCACCACGGCGCCCAGAAATCGACGATCACCGGCACCTCGCGGCTCGCCTCCAGCACGTCGGCCGCGAAGGTCGCAAGGCCGCTGTCCTTGATGTGCGGGCTCGAAGCTGTCGCCGTCGCCGCTTCGCCGGCCGGCTTGGGGGACGCCACGGGCCTGCCGCCCGGTCCGATCAATGCCATTGGAGTGACTTTCTCATGGTCTCCCCCGCAAGATGGGCGTTCGGAGCTTGAAAGAAAAGAGCTTTGCCGCGTCCGGCGCGGCTTGCCGCCGCCGGAGCCAGGCTTCACCATCCGCGCGCACGCCACCGAGGTTCCCATCATGCGAACGGGTCTTCATGCCGTCTGGCTCGCCGCGGCGCTGTTGGTATGCTCCAGCCTTGGCGCTGCCGCCGGCCTGCCGGTCGCGAAGAAGACGCTCACCGTCAAGACGCGCGCCATCGACGTCTCCGTCGAATACCCGCAGACCGGCAACAAGGCGATCGACGCGACGCTGCTGGCCTATGTCCATCGCGCCGTCGCCGACTTCAAGGGCTACGGCACGGATCGCCAGGCGGACCAGGACGCCTATACGCTGCAGACCACCTACGCGGTCGAGCGCAATGACGGCACGCTGTTCGCTGTGGTATTCTCCAGCGATCTGGACATCGGCGGCGCCCATCCCAGTCACACCATCGAGGCGTTCAATTTCCTGCTGCCGGACGGGTCGCGGGTCTTCCTGCCCGAAATCGTCGACGGTGCGCGCGGTATCGCCCGGATCAGCCAGCTTGCCACCGCCGAGCTGATCAGGACGATCGCGAGCGGTCCCGAGCCCGCGTCCGACAAGGACACTGTCACGGGCGGCGCCGGCCCCTTGGCCGACAATTTCAAGGTCTTCGTCTGGCTGCCGACGAAATTGCATCTCTACTTCCCGGAATATCAGGTCGCGTCCTATGCCGCCGGCCCGCAGGAAGCGTTCCTCCCATTGGGCGCGCTGAAAGATGTCATCCGCGCCGATTGGCGCGCGCCGGCGCCGTCCTTCGCCTGCGCCAGGGCCAGGACGCCGGTCGAGAAAGCGATTTGCGCCGACGCCGCGCTGGCGCGGCTCGACCGGCAGGTGGCCGAGACCTACGCGGTCGGCCTGAAGAACTCCTATGAGCCGGGCGCCGCCGACAAGCTGAAGCAGTCGCAGCGCGACTGGCTCGTTCGCCGCGACAAGGCCTGCGGCGAGGCAGCGGTCTGCCTGACGAAATTCTACCAGGACCGCCTCGCGGTGCTGAACAAGCCCCCGGCCTGAGCCGCGATGCGCCTCGACCGGCGACAGGTTCTGGGCAGCGGCGCGGCGCTCGTCTTCGCGCCGTTGCTGGCGCGCGCCCAGTCGGCGCCCGACCTCGATGTCGCGATCGTCGGCGGCGGCGTCTCGGGCGTCTATGCCGCCTGGCGCTTGGCGCGCGAGAGGCCGCATCTGCGCATCCGCCTGTTCGAGGCCTCGGACCGCATCGGCGGCCGGTTGCATTCTGTCGCGTTTCCCGAGGCGCCGCATCTCGTCGCCGAGGCCGGCGGCATGCGCTTCCTGCAGGTCCACGCCCATGTCTTCGGCCTGATCGAGGCGCTGGGCTTGCCGACGCGCCTCTATCCCATCGACCGCGATCCCAACCGCATGCGCCTGCGGGGGCGGAATTTCTCGCTGAAGGACGTTCATGCCGGCCGCGCGCGCTTTGCCTATGCGGTGCCGGACAAGGACCAGACACAAGAGGCCGATTATTTCGACCGCGCCCTCGCCAACGTGCTGCCGGGCATCGCGCGGATGAAGCCCGCCGACTGGCAGCGCATCCGCGCCGGCTATCGCTTCAAGAACCGTCTGCTGCGCGACTGGCGCAACCGCGACCTGCTGTTGCAGGGCATGACGCCGGAGGAATTGGCGCTGGCCGAGGATGCATCCGGCTATGACGACTGGATCGAGGACGAGACCGGCCTCGACGAGATGGACTACGCCTTCGTCCATGACGACGAGAGCAAACCCTTCTACACCGTCGCCGGCGGCTATCAGCGCCTGCCGCTGACGCTGGCGCTCGCGGCGGAGATGCTCGGCGCCGGCATCGCCACGCGCACGCGGCTCGTCAGCCTGGTGGCGAACGGTGCCGGCCATCGCCTCGCAGTCCGCGACGCGTCCGGCCGGCAGACCGAACTGACCGCGGCGCGCGTCGTCCTCGCCCTGCCGCGCCGCGGTCTGGAGCGCATCGAGAATTTCCCCGCGGCGCGCAGCGACCCTGCCTTCGCGCGCCTGATCGCCTCGGTGACGCCGGTTCCCGCCTGCAAGACCCTGCTGCTCTACAAGCGCCCCTGGTGGCGCGATCTGGGCATCGTCGAGGGCCGCAGCATCACCGACCTGCCGGCCCGCCAATTCTATTGCCTCGGCTCGGAGACCACGCGGCTGCCGAGCGAGGACACCAATGGCTACGGCGTGCTGATGGCCTATAGCGACACCAAATCCGTCGCGACTTGGAAGGCGCGCGTCGCCGCGCCCGATCCTTCCGGCTTCACGCCGCTGGCCGGTGACGCGCCGCTGCCGGCGGAGGTTCACCGCGAGGCCCAGCTGGTCCTCGGCAGCACGCCGCTGAAGCCGCTCGCGGCCCGCTTCCAGGACTGGAGCGCCGATCCCCATGGCGGCGGCTGGCATTATTATGCGCTCGGCCATGACGGCGCCGCGGATTCGGCTGCCATGCTGAAACCTCTGGCGAACCGCGAACTCTATGTCTGCGGCGAAGCCTATTCGCGCGCCCAAGGCTGGGTCGAAGGGGCGCTCGAGCGCGCCGAAACGATGCTGCAATCCCATTTCGGCCTTGCGGCGCCGCAATGGTTGAAAACCCAGGCAGGATCTCAGCACTTGTGAAAGTCCAGATGCCCAGCGCCCCACAGCGACTCGCAATCCCGTGCGCGCGACGGCACGCGTTTTGACAATAAATCGGACGAGACGCAGAGGCGCCGGCTAGACGCCCCGCTCCGGAATATCCACGATCGTCGGCTCGTGGCCGCAGGCCCGCGCGAAGGCGACGAGGTCCGCCGGCGCGATCGCCGTGGTGCGGTCGTTGCGCAGCGGGTGGAAGTTGAGCGGCGCCAGCGCCAGCATTGCGGCGTCGAGTACCAGCCGGACCTTGCCCTCGGCATCGTTCATCACTGCGAACGGCGTCACCGCGCCCGGTGCGATGCCCAGCGTCGCGATCAGAAGTTCCGCCGAACCGAACGAGAAGCGTGGGCTCGCCAGCACCTTGGCCAGCGCGTTCAGGTTGACGCGCGCCGTGTCGCGCAGCACGACCAGCCACAGCCCGTCCTTCTTGTCCTTCAGGAACAGGTTCTTGGTATGGCCGCCGGGCTGGCTGTCATACAGCGCCGTCGCCTCCTCGACCGTGGACACCGGCGCATGCGCGTGCGTCGTCCAGCCGATGCCGAGTGTACGAAAGCGCGCATAGAGCGCCGCCTCGCGCGCCTCGGGCGGCGGCAAGGACACGCCTACGGCACCAGCCGCTTGATCCACTGGGGCAGCGCGAATGCCGCGGCGTGGACCTCGGCATTGTAATAGTCCGTCTTGATGCGTGACTTCTTGAACGCGGCCGCCGCTTTGCGCAGGCCGGCGGGCGTGCCGAGCTTCCTGCCCTTGCCGGCCCAGCTGAGCGCCATGAAGCCGCCGATATAGCTCGGCACCACCGTCAGGTAGAGCCCCGATTGCGGGAAGAACGCCGCCAGCTCCGCGAGCGCCTCGCTGATCTCCCAGGGCTGGTAGAACGGCACGCCGGTCTGGAACGTGGCGAAGCCGCCGGGCTTTAGCGCGCCCCGCACGCGGTCGTAGAAGGTCTCGCCGAACAGCGCCTTGCCGGGGCCGACCGGATCGGGGCGATCGGCCACGATCAGGTCGAAACGGCCTTTGCTGGCGGGCCGTCCGAGATACTCGAAGGCGTCGGCGATCTCGATTTTCAGGCGCTTGTCGGCGAACGCCTTGGCGTTGATCTCGGCGAAATGTTCCCGGCACAGTTCGACCACGCGCCCGTCTATGTCCACCAAAACCACTTCGCGCACAGTTTTGTGCTTGAGCGCCTCGTCGGCGATAGAGAGGTCGCCGCCGCCCACGATCATCACCCGCTGGCCCTTGCCGTGTTCGAATAGCGGCAAATGTGTCAACATCTCGGCATAGGCGCTCTCGTCGCGCGTCGTGATCTGGACGATGTCGTCGAGCACCATGACGCGTCCGTTGGCGACGCTGTCGAAGATCTTAATGCGCTGAAACGGGCTCTTTTCCTCGACGATCGGCTTGCCGGCGAACTCCATCGACTGGGCGTAGCCCTTGTGAAGACGCTCCTTGAAACTGTTCGCCATGGCTCTGCTCCGTACAAATTGTGACAGCGACGCGAGGACGGGATGCGCCTTCTAAGGCGCGTTCGAAACGGAGTCGAGAGAGAGGCGGTCGGTGCCGACCAGAGACGCGTCAGGAGAAATTTTACGATTGGGTGACAAAATTTCTTGCATGGGGGGTCAGCTTGCATATATTCCCCCTCGTCCCTGCAAGGGGACAGAGCGGCGAGGCGGCCTTCCGTCCGCCGCTTTCTTCTTGAGACGCGTCCGGAAGTCCGTAAGGCCAAGGCGCAGGTGTCAACTCTAACAGGGTAGGTGCCCGAAATGGCTAGACTCGAACTTGTTGCGGCGACCAAAGAAGCAAGGGCGCCTCGCGTCCGTACTTCCGCGAGGACCGTTCCCACTGTCGTTGCTCGTCCGATCAACGACGACCACAAGGACCACTTTATCACCCGCAACGGTCTGACTTACGCGGGCAGCCACCTGATCATCGATCTGTGGGAGGCCGAGGGTTTGGCCGACCGCGACCGGATCGAGACGGCGCTGATCGACGCGGTGAAGGCGGCAGGCGCGACGCTCCTGCACATTCACCTGCACACCTTTTCGGAAGGCGGCGGCATCTCGGGCGTTGCCGTCCTGGCCGAAAGCCACATCAGCGTCCACACTTGGCCGGAAAAGGGCTATGCGGCGTTCGATGTCTTCATGTGCGGCGATGCGGAGCCTCGCAAGGCGCTTGGCGTCTTCAAGGCGGCCTTCAATCCCGGCCGCATCGTGATTGGCGAGCACAAGCGCGGCGTCCTTTAAGGCGGCGCGACCGACGTTAACCAAAGGGCGGAAATAGCCTCGCCGGCTGTTTCCGCCCTTTGCGTTTGCCCCGATACTGTCCGGTTTGAGCGTTAGCGTCCGTTAACCGCGGACGGCGGCGATCGAACGGAGTGTGCGAGTGGCGGAACGGTACGACGCTGCGATCATCGGCGCCGGCGCGGACGGCCTGGCGGCCGCGGTCCTGCTGGCGCGCGCCGGCCTCAGCACCATCGTGCTCGAGCGTCACGCCGAGCCCGGCGGGCGGCTGGCGACGCGCCAATTCCATCCCGGCTACTTCGCCGCGCCGTTCGCCGACGACGTCGCGCCGATTCCCGACGACCTGTTCTGGTCGCTCGACCTGGCGCGCCATGGCGCGCTCTACGCACCGTCATCCGGCGCCGTCGGGCTGTGGCCGGGCAGAGCCGTCGCCAGCGATTCGCCTGCCGCTTCGCGCCTATGCGCCGAAGCCGGCGCTCGCCGTGCCGCCGCGCTGGCGCAGGCGCGGCTGGCCGAGCCGCCGCCGCCCTCGCGCTGGAACCCGTTCGCCAGGCGTGGCCGCGCACCCTGGCCGTCCGAGAGCTGGACGCAGCAAGCGCTGGCGGACGTCCTGCCGGACGCGGACCAGGGGGCGCTGCTGGCCGCCGGCGTGCTGGCCGGGCGTACCGCGGATCCGCTGGCGGCGGGCAGTGCGCTGCATCTGCTGACCGCCGGCGGCGAGGGCGTCTGGCGCGGCGGTCTCGGCGGCCTCGGCGCCGCGCTGGCGGCGAGCGCCCGGGCGGCCGGCGCCGAAATCTCCTGCGGGCTGGAGGTGAGCGACATAAGCTGCACCAAGGGCCGCGTCGCCGGGCTCACGCTCTCGGACGGCAGCGCGGTCGCCGCCCGCGCCGTGGTCTCGACACTCGACCTCAAGCGCACCTTCCTGGCGCTGTTCGCCTGGAGCGCCTTGCCGGGCCAGATCGTCAGGCAGATCGGCGCCTTCCGCAGCGCCGGCGGCACGGCGCGCCTGCTGGTCGCACTCGGTGCCGTTCCGCAGGCTGCCGCGAAGGACGCGCCGGCCGACCTGCTGCGCCGGCCCATCCATCTCATGCCCGACATACGGCACCTCGCCGAGGCGCATGCGGCTTGGCGCAGCGGCGTCGTCGCCGCGCATCTGCCGCTCACGCTGCGCTTCGCATCGTCGGTCGATCCCGGCCTGGCGCCGGCCGGCGCCGCCGTGATGACCGTCACGATCGGCGCGGTGCCGCACACGCCGTTCGACGGCACCTGGACACACGACAAGCGCGAAGGCCTCGCCGCCGCCGCGCTGGCCGACATCGAGAGCGTTTTTCCCGGCCTCGCCGCCACCATTGCGGCCCTCCAGATCGTCACGCCGCCCGACATCGAAGAGGCGCTGGGCGTCACCGCCGGCGATCTCGGCGGCGGCGAGGTCGCGCCCGACCAGATGTTCGCCTTCCGCCCCGGCTTTGCGCGCAGGAGCCCGTACACGCCGGTCGCAGGCCTCTATCTCGCCGGTCCCTCGGCCGCCGCCGCGCCGTTTGCAACCTGTGCCGCCGGCGCCGTCGCCGCGGCCGCGATCATCGCCGACCGCCAGGCCGGCAGGCTCGCATGAGCGAGCGCTTCGACGCGGCGGTCATCGGCGGCGGCGTCAACGGCATGGCGGCGGCGGCGCTGCTCGCCAAGCAGGGCCTGCGCACGCTGCTGCTCGAACGTTCGCAGACATTGCTCGGCGCGGATGTCGAGCCGTCGCTGCACGCCCTCGATCCGCGGCTTGTCAAAGAGCTCAAGCTGGCGCGGCGCGGCCTGAAATTCGCCTCGCGCGACCTGACGCTGACCGCGCTGCGCGCCGGCGGCCCCGGCATCGTCATCGGCCGCGACCGCCATGCCGCGACGCGCAGCATCGCGGTACTGTCGCCGGCAGACGCCGCCGCCTTCGCGCTCTATCGCCGCGAACTCCACGCGCTGGCGCGGGCGATGCGCCCCACCTGGTGGGACGGACGCCCGGCGGCGGAAACCATCGCGCTGCTGAAGCCAGGCGAGCGCGACCGCGTCGAGCGCCTCGCCGTCACCAGCGCCTCCGCCTTCCTCGCCACCTGGTTCGAGTCCGAAACGCTCAGGGCCGTGCTCGCCTTCCCCGCCGCGGCGTGCGGTGCTGCGCCGTGCGAAGCCGGCTCGGCACTGGCGATGCTGTGGAGCGCGTCGCAGGAGATGTGCGGCCTGCAGGATGCGACGGCAATCCCGCGCGGCGGCCGGCGCGGCCTGCTGCAGGCCTTGTCGGAGGCGCTGCAGGTCTGCGGCGCCGTCGTCCGCACCGGCGCGACGGTCTCGCGCCTGGTCGTGACGGAGCGCGGCGTCAGCGGTGTCGAGCTCGTCTCGGGCGAGCAGATCGAGGCGCCGCTGGTGCTCTCGGCGTTGCCGCGCCGGCGCACGCTCGGCGAACTCGCGCCCACCGCGCTGATCGGCCTTGGCGCGGCGCAGGCGCTGGCGCGTCCGCCACCCGGCATCGGCGCGGCGACGCTGCTGTTCGGCCTCGACCGCGCGCCGGATTTCGCCGGCGCCGCGATGGCAACACGCTTCGTCATCGCCGAGCGGCCGGAGACCTATGAGACGGCCCATGCCGCCGCGCGGCTCGGGCAGATGCCTTCCGAGATGGCGCTCGAACTGATCCTGCCGCCGCCAGGCAGCCTCGCCGAACCACGCGCCGGCCGCCTGCTGCTCGCCGTCCGCGCCTGGCCGGTCGCCGCCGCCAGCGATCTCGAGGCGCTGGCGAGCAAGGTCGTCGCGCTGATCGAGCGCCATGCGCCGGGCTTTGCCGGCAGCGTCGCGAGCCGTGACGTGCTGCTGCCGGAAGGGAGCGCGGATTTCTCGCTGCCGCGCCTGCTGTCGGGCGCTGCCGAGCGTAGCCTGACGTCGATCCCCGGCCTGCTGCTCTGCGGGGTCGACGCCGAACCCGTCGACGCCATCTCAGGCCGCGCCGCGCGCCACGCCGTCCGCCTGGCGCTGGCGTTGCACCGCAAGCGGGGGGGCCGATGAGCCTCGTCCGCGCCACGCCGTTCCACGCCCGCACCGCTGAGGCCAATCGCGCCAATCTGTGGACACAGCGCAACCGCTTCACGCTGGCGGCGGCGTTCGGCGGCCACGAGGCCGAGACGATTGCGGCGCGCTTCGGCGTCGTCATGGCCGACATCTCCTGGCGCTGGCGCGTCATGCTGGAAGGGGCGCGAACCCGCGAACTCGTTCAGCGCCTGTTCACCCGCGATGTTGCGGCGCTGGTTCCGGGGCAGGCGCTGAAGGCGCTGTGGCTGGCCGATGGCGGCGGCGTGCGCGGCGCCGGTGTCGTGGCGCGCCATGGCCGCCAGTCGTTCCAGCTTGCCGCGGCGGGCGAAGATGCGGACTGGATCGCCGCCGCCGCGGCACTGTTCGGCGTCACGCTCCGTGACGTCACCGAAGACGAAGGCGGCCTCGCCGTCGTCGGGCCATACGCCGCGCGTCTGCTCACCGATCTCGGCCTCGACGCCGCGCTCGAGCCGCTGTCGTTCCGCAAGCTGTTCTGGCGCAATCTCGACATCACGCTGTCGCGCTTCGGCGAGCATGGCGGTTACGAGATCTGGTGCAAGGCCGATGACGCCTCGCTGGTCTGGGACCGCGTCGCGCACGCCGGCGCGCCCTATGCCATCCTGCCCGCCGGCCAGGACGCCATGGATCTGCTCGATCTTGAGGCCGGTATACCGCGCCCGGGACGCGACTACGATGGCGCCGCCGCTGCCGATGCTTGCGAGCCGCAGGCGGGCGCGCTTCGCCTCGCGGGCCTCATCGATGCCGAGCCTGCGGACTTCAACGGCGCTGCAGCCGCGCGTGGCGCCGCGCCGCAGCGCCGGCTCATGGGCCTGGTGCTCGACACGCACCGGCCCGCGCCCTTCACGCCGGTGTTCGCCGGCACGGCCGTCGTCGGATGCACGCTGAGTTCGCGCTATTCGCCGCTGCTGCGCCGCGCCATCGCGCTGGTTCAGCTCGACGCGGCGCACGCCGCGGCTGGAACCATGCTCAGCCTTACGCCGCCGCCCACGCGCGGCATGCTGCTGCCAGGTGCGGCAGCGGCGCAGGTCGTGGACTTGCCTTTCTTGCCGCCGCCGGTTCCAATTCCCGCATGAAGCATGCCGGCACCAAGGCGCTCGATCGGCTGGCGCCATTGCTCGAGCAACTGCGCCTGCAGGACGGCTTGAAGGAAAAATCGCGCGGCTGTTTTTACATCCGCGGCCGCAGCTTCCTGCACTTTCATGAGCATGGCGTCGATGAGCTTTATGCCGATATCGGCCTCGGCAGCGCGTTCGAGCGCCTGCCGGCCATGACCGCGGCCCAGCACAAGACCATCCTCAAGCGGACCGCGAGCGTCCTCGCCGACGGAAAAACCGCGGCCAAGCGTTGAAACCTGCGCATGCGCAGGCGACATTCGGCCCGGAATGATGATTGATCCGGACGCCGACCTCGTCGCGCGCGTCGGCCGGGGGGACCGCGACGCGGCCGCTGCGCTGATGGCGCGCCACCTGCCCAGGATGCTCGCCTTGGCGCGCCGCATGCTGCCCGATCCGGTCGAGGCCGACGACGCCGTCCAGGACGCCTTCATCCAGCTTTGGACCCATGCGGCACGCTGGGAGCCGGGGCGGGCCAAGTTCGGCACCTGGCTTTACCGTGTCACCGTGAACAAATGTTACGACCGCTTGCGCCGGCGGCCCTCCGCCCGCCTGGAGGAGGCCGCCGAGGTCGTCGATCCGGCGCCCGGACCGGAGGCCAGCCTGCAAAACGCCGCCCTGTCGGTGCAAATCGAGGCTGCGCTGGCCGCCCTGCCGGAGCGCCAGCGTGTCGCCATCCAGCTCTGCCATTTCCAGGGCTGTGGCAATATTGAAGCGGCGGATATTCTGTCGATCAGCGTTGAAGCCCTGGAATCGCTGCTGGCGCGCGGCCGCCGCGCGCTTCGGGCCAGGCTGGAACACCTGAAGGACGAATAGGAAAGATTGGGGCATGGAACCGATGGATCGGGAAATTGCAGAGAGCGCCGAGGCTGCGGCGCGGCTCGACCGTCTGTTGGCGGCGGCGGTGGTGCCGGCCGTGCCCGCCCGGCTGGAGCGCCGCATCCTCGCGGACTTCGACAACTTTCACGCCCGCTGGACGTTCGCGAAAGTCTTGCGCCGCGCCGCCGACGCGGTGTGGCCCGATGCGCCCGCCTGGCAGCCGGCCTGCGCCTTCGCGCTTGCCCTCCTGATCGGCACCGGTGTCGCCGCCTTGGCGCCGTTCGACATCCCACAGCAGGACGATGCCGCCAGCAGCGCCTTCGCGCTCGACGGCGCGCCCGACATCGACGCCGGGCAGGGCATCTGAGATGAGCGAGCCGCTCCCGCCCAGGCCGAGGCGCCGCGTCAGTTGGCTGCTGATCGTGTCTTTGTGCCTCAACATCGCGCTGCTGCCGGTCATTGCCGCGGTGGTGATCCGCGCCCTGCATCGCGACACGGAGGTCGGCTCGGGCGGCGTGCTGGCGCCGCGCTCGCTGATGGCGGCGCTGCCGGACGAGCGCCTGCACCTGCAGAAGATCATCGACGCGCATACGGCCAAAGTCCTGGAGCTGCGCAAAGGCTCGGCGCGCGCCCGCAAGGATCTTTTCATGCTGATGGCCGCGCCGGCTTACACGCCGCAGCAGATGTCGGCGGCGCTGGCGGCGGTCACGGCGGCCGACGGCGCGCTCGAGGCCGAGAACATCGCCATGCTGGGCGACAGTCTCGCCGCGCTGACGCCGGCCGAGCGCCAGGCCATCGTCGAGAAAATCCGCCGGCGCAATCGCTCCTGGCTTTTCCGCATGTTCCGGCCGCGGGCGCGTTAGCGTCGGCGCGTTTCCACGCTTGGCGCGTCCTGCTACAACGATCCGTCGCGGATTTTGCGGCGGAGGGAACATGGCTGAGGTCGCGATCGTACACGCCGACACCGAAGGCAGGATTCGGTCGTGGAACGCCGGCGCGGAGGCTTTGTTCGGCCATCCGGCGGCCGAGGCAGTCGGCAAGACGCTCGATCTCATCGTGCCGGAGCCCTATCGCGAAGCGCATTGGCGAGGCTTTCGTGCCGCGGTCGCGGCACGCAAAACTTCGCAGGACGAGCCCTTCGTGTTGCCGATCCTGTGCCGGGACGGCGTCGCCCGGCCCTTCGCCGGACGGCTCGTCTTCATCCGCGATGCCTATGACCGCGCCGTCGGCGCCATGGGCGTGTTCGTTGCCGACGAGCCTTCGGCGGCCGCCACCGAGCTGTACCGGCTCTAAACGCGGCTCAGAGATTGTTGAAGATTGGCGCGCCGCTGCCGCCCCAGGCATAGCTCAGCGTCAGGCCCGCGCTCAGCGCGTCTCCCCGTTCGCCCTGGCGCTCGGCCACCGTGGAATAGCGTCCGTTCAGCGCCACGTCGAAGCCGGGCCCCGGCGTGAAGCGCAGCGCGAGACCTCCATAGGGCCCGTTGTTGCTGTAGCGGTCGACGGCATAGCCGCCATACAGGTCGAACCAGAACGCATTGTCCCAGCGGTCGCTGAAGCTGCCGCCGAACTGGTGCACCTCGCGGTTGCGGATCGACAGCGGCACGAACGGCGTCGGCGGCCCGCCGGCATATTTGTGCGAGCTCAGCAGATATTCGCCGTCCGCGTCGTAGGTCAGGCTGAGCGGCCAGCCGTCGAGGTCGTAGCGCAGCCCGGCATGGAAGCCGGCCGTGTCGGCGACGTTGTCGTCGCCCTTGACGCCATAGCGTGTCGCCTGAATCTCGCCCGCGCCCCACAATCCGTCGAGAATCTGCCCCGCCGCATAGACCGCCGAATAGTCGCGCGTGCCGCGCAGCGAAATCGCCTCGGCGGTATCGGTGTAGGGCTCGTGCCACGCCAGCCGCATGCCGAGCTGGCCGTCGTCATTGACCTGGTCCAGGCCGATCCGTCCGCCGAGGCCGCGCCGGCCATAGAGCACTTGCGCGCTCGCCAGCACGCCATCCAGCGGTAGCGCGAGACCGAGGCCGCCCGACAGGTCGTTGTGGTCGTAGGGTGTGACGGTCAGGCTCGGCTGGCGCACCTGCTTGGCGTTGACCACCACCTCGCGCGCGTCGGCGAGCAGGCGTACGCCGTCCCACGCCGCGACGTCGGCATGGGCGTCGCCGGTCATCAGCGTGGTGCCGTTGGTGTGCCGCCAGTCGCCGGCGACCGTGACGATATCGGCGTCGCCGTGGCGCAACGCGTCGTAGCCGCCGCGCAGCGCGACGTCGAACGGCCGCTCCGCCGCGGCGCGCGTGAGATAGGTCTGCACCAGTTTCCAGTCATGCGCTCGCGCCGGCGGCGGGCCTGCCGGCCGCGCCGTATCGTCCGCACCGCGCAGGCCCGGCGGCGCTGCGCCGGCGCCGCCGTCGCGCGGCACCATGCGCAGCGAAAAGCCGTCGCTCTCGGCGCGCGTCAGGAAGGTCACCGGCCGCTTGGCGCGGATCACCGCGTTGTCGTAGCCGGCATAGGCCATCTCGATCCAGTCGGGCAGCTCGTCCTGCAGCCGCGCAAAGGCTTCGTCGCTCACCGGCCCGTTGAAGTCGAAGGCGACCGCGTTCTGTGCGTCGTCGGCGCGCACCGATTTCAGCGACACGCCGCGGATGCGGAATTCGGCGTCGGGCGAACGCGCCGTGATGGTGAGCGCGCTGTCCGCTGCCGGCGGCGCGTCCTGCGCCAGTGCCCCGGCGCCGGCGCACGCCAGCGCGGCCGCGAGGGCGGCGATACGCAGACTCAAACCACGCGGTGCAAGTGCCACGGTCCCCTCTCGCGAAGCAGTTGGTGAATCGTCGTTAACTTCGGTTAACAACTCGTAAACGACTTACATCTTCGGCAACCGGAGCTCGGCGATGCTGCCGCCGCCGGGCGTGCCGTCCAGCCGAATGGCGCCGCCCATGCGCCGCGCCAGCGACATGGCGATGGCCAGCCCCATGCCGGCGCCGGTGGTGGCGCCCGGCCGGTCGAAGCGGCGGAACGGCGTGCCGGCCTTGGCGACTTCGGCGCGCGTGAAGCCGTGGCCGTTGTCGGTCACCCGCACCACGATGGCGGCTTCCTCCTCGCGCACCTCGACGCGCACCAGCCCGCCCTCCTGGGTGTAGGCGAGCGCGTTGCCGATCAGGCTGGTCAGGATGCGGTTGACGGCGAGCGGATCGGCCAGCGTCGGGCGCGCATCGGCGAAGCCGAGCTCCAGCGCGATGCGCCGCGAGAAAGCGCGGCCCGCATGCTCGGCGACGCACGCCGCCGCCACCGCCGCGACGTCGATCGTCGCCGGCTGCAGCGGATAGCGCCCCGCCTCGACATTGGCGAACTCCAGGATGTCGCCGATCTTGTTGTGCAGGGCGCGCCCGGCCTCGTTGATGTCGTGCGCGTATTCGACGTATTTCGCGTGCCCGACCGTGCCGTAGAAGCCGCGCTCGATCACTTCGGAGAAGCCGATGATGGCGTTGAGCGGGGTGCGCAGCTCGTGGCTCATATGGGCGATGAATTCGGACTTGGCGCGGCCGTCCTCCACCGCGCGGCGCTCGGCCCCGGCGAGGCGCACCAGCAGCCTGGCCTCGACCGGCCGCGTCGCGCGCAGGCTGCGGATGGCCTGGGAGGCGCGCGCCCGGCGCTCGAACTCGCGCACGAACACCGCCGCCAGCGCCGCGCCGACCAGCGACGGGCCCAGGATCACGAACAGGTAGAGCGGCAGCGCGCCGGTCCATGCCGCCAGCGCTGCGTCCTCGTCGACCGAGGTGCGCACCGCCACCGGCCAGCCCGCCACCGCGAAGGCGGAGCCGCTGCCGGACCACGCCGCGTCGCGCAGCAGCACCTCGCCGCTGTTCAGCACCAGAGCGGCGCGCGACAGCAGCCGCGCCGGCACCAGCGCGCGCGGATCGAATGCCACCGCGACGATCTTGTCGCCAAAAGGCAGCGTCAGCGTCCCCGGCGCGTAGACCCCGGGCTTGCCCGACGTGATGGCGTCGAGCGGCAGGCTCTGGCTGTCGCCGCCGCCCAGCGTGGTGAGGGCGAGGCCGGTCGAGTCGAACACCGTGATGTTGCGCACGCCGGCGCTGGCGCCGTCGATCGTCTTGCCGCCCGCGAAGGCCCGCCCCGATGCGGCCAGCCGGTCCAGTCCGCTCGCCGCCGTCGCTGCGACGTCCAGGGCCCGCTGCGCCTCGAAATAGCGCGCCTGCGCCAGCGCGTGCATCCGGTCGTTGCGCATCTGCAGGCCCGCTGCGGCGGCGAAGCAGCCGCAGATCAGCACCACGCACAGAAGAACGGTGAAGCGGATGTTGCGTGTCGCCAGGCGCACCGCGCCCGCGGCCAGCGTCGAACTCACGCCTGCGCTCAACTGCGCCATGACCTGGCGACCCCTGGCGACTGATTCGCCCCAGGCCGATTATGCGAATCGCCGAGTCGCTGTCACGAAGGTTAATGAAATCTTACTCGAGCATCTTGCCCGCGACCTCGAACAGGTTCGCCGACAGGCCTTCCAGCCTGCCGAGCTTCTCGAGTTCCCCGCGCATCATCCCCTGGCGCACCGTGTCGTAGCGCCGCCAGGCCTCGAAGGCGCCGGCCATGCGCGCCGCCACCTGCGGATTGATCTTGTCCAGGGCCGCGATGGTCTCACCGACCAGGGCATAGCCCGTGCCGTCGCCGGCATGGAAACGCAGGTGGTTGGCCGCGAAGGCGCCGACCAGCGAGCGCACCCGGTTGGGATTCTTGATGTCGAAGGCGCCGTGCCGCATCAATTCGCGCACCGCCGCGGCGGTGCCGGGCAGGGGCGAGCCGGCCTGCAGGCTCATCCACTTGTCCAGCACCAGCGGATCGTCGCGGAAGCGGTCGTGGAAATGCGCGAAGGCCGCGGCGGTCAGCGGCGAATCCATCCGCGTCAGCGCGGCGAGCCCGGCAATCATGTCGGTCATGTTGGTCGCGGCGCGGTAATGCGCGTCGGCCAGGCCCGCGGCGGCCTCGTCGTCCATCGCCGTGAGATAGCGCAGGCAGGCATTGCGCAGCGCCCGCCGTCCCGCCGCCCTGGCATCCGGGCTGAACGCCGCTGCGGCCGACAGCTTGCGATACAACGTCTCGAATGCCGCGCCATGCGCCACCGCGACGGCGCGGATCAGGCCGACACGCGCCGTGTGGATCGCGTCGGGATCGGGCGTCGTCATGGCGACCGCCAATTCGCTTTCCAGCGGCGGCGCCAGCATCAGCGCCGCGAACGCATGGTCCTCGTCGGCCCGCGCCAGCGCCTTGCCCACGGCCTCGATATAGGTCGCGTCGGCCCTGGCGCCGCCGGCCATCGCCTTCAGCACGTCGGTCGCCAGCGACTGGCCGGCTTCCCAGCGGTTGAAGGCATCGACGTCGCGGCCCATCAGGGCGGCCAGCGACTTGCGGTCGACCGGCACCTTGAAATGCACCGGCGCGGAGAAATGCCGGCCCAGCGACAGCAGCGGCGCCTCCTCGACGCCGACGAAGCGGAAGGTCTGCTGCGTCGTATCCAGTTCCAGCACGCGCTCCTCGGGGCCGGCGGCGTTCTCGCCCTCGAGCGTCAAGGGCAGCGGCCCCTTGGCGCCCAAAAGGCCCAGGCGCACCGGGATCACCATCGCCTGCTTGCGCGGCTGGCCCGGCGTCGGACCCTGGCTCTGCGTCAGCGTGAGATCGTAGGTCTTGTTCGCCGCGTCGTATTTGCCCTCGGCCTCCAGCGTCGGCGTGCCCGATTGCTGGTACCACAGGCGGAATTGCTTCAGATCGCGTCCGCAGGCGTCCTCGAAGCACCTGACCCAGTCCTCGACCGTCGCGGCCTGGCCGTCGTGCCGCTTGAAATAGAGATCGGTCGCCTTGCGGTAGCCTTCGGGCCCCACCAGCGTCTGCAGCATGCGGATGACCTCCGAGCCCTTCTCGTAGATCGTCGCGGTGTAGAAATTGTCGATCGTGATGTAGCTCTGCGGCTGCACCGGATGGGCCAGCGGCCCCGCGTCCTCGACGAATTGGCGCATGCGCAGAGCCTTGACGTCGTTGATGCGGCAGACGCCGTGGCTTCGCATGTCGCCGGAGAAGCTCTGATCGCGGAACACCGTCAGGCCCTCCTTCAGCGACAGCTGGAACCAGTCGCGGCAGGTGATGCGGTCGCCGGTCCAGTTGTGGAAATACTCGTGCGCCACCACGCTCTCGATGCGCCCATAGTCGTCGTCGGTGGCGGTCTCGGGACTTGCCAGCAACAGCTTGTCGTTGAAGATGTTGAGGCCCTTGTTCTCCATGGCGCCGAAATTGAAGGCGCTGACCGCGACGATCATGAAGATGTCGAGGTCGTATTCGCAGCCGTATTTCTCCTCGTCCCACCGCATCGCCCGCTTGAGCGAATCCATGGCGTAGGTCACCCGCTTCTCGTTGCCGTGCTCGACATAGATCTCGAGCGCGATGTTGCGCCCGGTCATGGTCGTGAACGTGTCCTTCAGCACGCCGAGGTCTCCCGCCACCAGCGCGAAAAGATAGGACGGCTTGGGGAACGGATCGTTCCAGGTGACGAAGTGCTTACCGCCGGCAAGCTCGCCGCGCCGGACCGGATTGCCGTTCGACAGCAGGATCGGATAGGCCCGCTTGTCGGCCTCGATGCGTGTCGTGTAGACGGCGAGGTTGTCCGGCCGGTCGAGGAAATAGGTGATGCGGCGAAAGCCTTCCGCCTCGCACTGGGTGCAGAACATCCCCTTGGAGGTATAGAGCCCGTTCAGCGTCGTGTTGTTCTCGGGCGAAATCTCCGTGACGATCTCGAGCATGAAGGCGTCCGGCGGCCTGTGCAGGGTCAGCGTCGCCGCGTCCAGCGCGTAGTCGCCCTCGGCCAGCTTGTGCCCGTCGACGGCGACCGAGATCAGCTTCAGCTCTTCGCCGTCGAGCACCAGCGGCGCGGCCGCCCCGCGGCGCTTGACCTTGGACGTCGCCGTCACCCGCGTCGCCGCCGGCGCGAGCGCGAAATCCAGCGCGATTTCGCCGATATGATAGTCGGGGCTGCGATAGTCCTTGAGATGGATGGCGCGCGGCTCTTCGGTGCGCATGGCAGGTTCCCTGATAAGATCGCGGAGACGTCGGCCTATATAGGGGCCGGCGCCGCGATTGTCATGGCGCGCAGATTTACGCGGTAACGCCGCTCAGTGCAGCCGCAGCGCGAGGCACAAGGGCGAGAGCCTGTGCCACCAGTCGAGCGTGCAGTCCTGGGCCGCCGTGATCGGGCCCTTGTCCTCGGTGCGCAGCCGCGCCGCGCGGCTCGCCGTGTCGGGATGATCGCCGATCCAGCTCGGTGGGCAGGCGTGCTTGCCGCACAGCGTCTTGTCGAGCCGTTCCAGCAGGTCCGCCATGTGCGACGGCTTCTCGCCCATGCGCCGCAGCGTGGCGGCGCCGTCGTCGTCGGCCTGCTGCTCGAAGCTGCGCGAATAGGCCGATTGCGCGATGATGCCGGGCAGGATCGCGGCCATCTGGCTGATCTGCGAGATGTCGCCGGTGAAGATCGCCAGCGCCGCCGGGAACAGCGACGCCTCGTAGACGCGCTGCAGCCCGTGCGCGTGGTCGACATGGCTCATCTCATGCGCGAAGACGCCTTCGATCTCGGCGTCGTTCTTGACCAGGACCCACAACGGATCGGTCATCACGATGGTGCCGTCGGGCAGCGCGAACGCGTTGGGGCCCATGGCGCCGCCGCCGCGGAACACCAGCCGGTAGGCGCCGACGCCGCCGCGGGCATGGGCCGCGGTGCGCGCGAACAGGCGCGTCGCCTTGGCCTGGTCGGCGGCGGTGAGCGCGGTCGGACGCAGCGCGAAGCGGTCGAGCGCCATCAGCGTCTGCTCCGACATGGTGTGCGCCACCGACGGCAGGGTGCGCAGCGCCAGCCACTCCGCCGCGCGCGGTATCGCCTGCACGACGAAGAAGAAGCCCGCGACCAGCGTCACGATCAGCGCCAGGCCGACGACCGGCCAGGCCCGCTCCAGCCGGTCGGTGACGCCGCCGCGCCGCCGCTTGCGCAACTGGCGCAGCACGATGTCGGCGCCGTCATTGTCGGCGGTCTCGAAGCGCGCTCCATCCGGCAGATCGAAGCGCCGCAGCAGCGAGGCCAGCCGCGGCGTCACTTTCACCTGGCGGCCCAGCACCTGCGCCAGCACGTCGCCATGCTCGTCCTCGATCTGCAGGATGCGCTTCGGCACGACGACGGCGCGCGCCGGCACATGGCGCGCCTCGTTGGGGTAGAAATAGCGGCCTTCCAGCGCCTCGCTCATAGGCCGAACCCGAAGTCGAAGAAGCCGGCGATCTCCTGGCCGATGGCGCTCTGGGTCTCCAGCGCCTCGGAGGTGAAATCGTCGAGGTCGCCGGTCGCGATCAGGGCGTAGCGGCCCATGCGGTAGCGTGCCAGGCGGACGCGGGCGAAGGGATAGAACAGCCCCAGCGTCAGCAGCGTCAGGAAGGTGTTCGTCAGCACGATCCAGGCGACGCGGATCCCCGAGGCGCGAGACGACAGCGTGAAGCCGCCCTCGATCACCGTGTTGCTGATCGACAAATTGGTGACCAGCGTGGTGACGAAATTGGTCACGAAGCCGATGCCGAGGCCGAACAGCGAGAAGAACAGGATCGAGAAATCCTCCGGTCCCAGCGGGATGCTGAACTTGCCCAGCACGTTGTGCAGCCGCGTCGCCAGCACCACGAGGCCGGCGGCGCCGCCCAGCACCGCGATCAGGATCGCGACCACCAGGATGAAGCCGAAGGCGTAGATCGCGTAGATCCGCCCCGCCGAGAACTCGGTCTTGAAGCCGCGGCCGCCGAAACGGTGATGGTTGATGTAGAAATAGTCGTGCACCCGCCTGGTGTAGGGAATGAGGAAGAACAGGGCGAGCGCAGCCGCCGACCACACGACATAAGCGATGAAGGCCTCGAAATAGGTCGCGTTGAAGTTGAACCGCACATTGCGCCACGACGTGTTGCGGGCATTGAAGCGGATCGACGAATTGGCCAGCCACGGCAGCGCCGCGCCCAGGATCAGGAGCCACAGGCTGAACGACACCGGCAGGACGACGACGCTGAGCGAATAGCCGACGAACAGCACCAGCGCGATGGCGCGGCCGATCAGGATGCGCCATGGCGAGGCGTGATATTCGAACGAATGTCCGGCGACGAAGGTGTTGCCGTAGAAATAGCGCTGGGTGCGCACCTTGGCCCAGGCGCTGTAGATGCCGAGCGTCAGCACCGTCAACGCGACGTTGACGATCCAGATGCGGAAATATTCGCCGCCCCGGCCGCGAAACTCGACGCTATGGATCGTTGGCGCGGCCTCGGCCAGCGCGTGCGAATCCGACATAGGCTGATGCCCGCTCCCCCGTTCAGGAGCGCACTATGATGGGGTTGCGCGCCGCCCGCCACCGTGGCGCGATACAGGGTTAGGGAACAGGGTTAACCGTCGCCCTCGATCGCGGTGAGTACGTCCTGCGCCTCATGCGCGAGTTCCACCAGCGCGTTGGGCATGTCCTCGCCCGACTTGCGGGCCCAGTCGATCAGGCCGCTGGCAAAGGCGACCAGCCGGGGCGCGCTCGCGATCATGCGGGCCTGGCGCTCGACCTTGGCGGGGTCGAGGTCGTATTCGGCGCCCGGCACGCGCCAGCCGCCCCATTCGGCCTGACCGGTGACGACCACCGGATAGCTCCCCGGCACCGGATGGCGGGCGCAGTCCTCGGCCGGCTGCCACTTGTTACGCGCCCGCACGACGCGCCAGTTCTCGCCGACGCTCTTCTTCTCGCCGCTCAGCGGCTCCTCGGACTGCAACTCGTCGGCGGTGAACTCGCGGCCCAGGCCGACGTCGTAATGCACGCGGATCGGTTCATCGAGGCCTTTGGCCCAATGCGGCACGACGTGCTCGATCAGCGCCCAGGTGCCGACCGGCTTCACGAAGACGCGCTGGCTTTTGTGGAATTGTGCTTTGGCCATGGTGAACCCGCGTTTACCCAGCGGAACCTACCAAAAGCGCATTAAACCGGCGTTAAAACATGGACTCGCTTTGCACCGATTGCGTGTTCTATCGTCGGTTAACGCCAAAAGATAACGAGGCAGGGAGCCCGATGAATTTCGATTTCTCCGACGACCAGAAAATGCTCAAGGACCAGGCGCGCAAATTCCTCTCCGAGAAGAGCACGACCAAGACCGTGCGCGCCGTGTTCGAAGGCGCCGGCCATCACGACGCCGCGCTGTGGAAGCAGATCGCTGAGATGGGCTGGACCGGCACCGCGATCCCGGAGAATTACGGCGGCCTCGGGCTCGGCTATCTCGAGCTCTGCGTCATCGCCGAGGAGATGGGCCGGGCGCTGGCGCCGGTGCCGTTCTCCTCGACGGTTTACCTCTTTGCCGAGGCGTTGCTGATCGCCGGTTCCGAGGAGCAGAAGAAGAAATACCTGCCCAAGGTCGCAGCCGGCGAGGTCGTCGGCACGTTTGCGCGGGCGGAAGGCCCCGGCGCCGTGCTGCCCAAGAACATCAAGACCACGCTCAAGGGCGGCAAGCTCTCGGGCAGGAAGATCGCCGTGGTCGACGGCCCGATCGCCGATTACGCCGTCGTGCTGGCGCAGACCTCCGAGGGCGCCGGCGAGCGCGGCCTGCAATTGGCGCTGGTCGATCTGAAAGGTGCCGGCGTCAAGCGCACCGACTGCACCACGCTCGACGCGTCGCGCGGCCATTCCGACATCGTGTTCGACAACGCGGCGTGCGAGCCGCTCGGCAAGGCCGGCGAGGGCTGGAGCGACATGAGCCGCACGCTCGACCGCGCCGCCATCCTGATGGCCTTCGAGCAGGTCGGCGGCGCCGACGTCTGCCTCGCCATGGCCAAGGACTACGCCCTCAACCGCTATGCTTTCGGCCGCCCCATCGCCTCGTTCCAGGCGATCAAGCACAAGCTCGCCGACATGTATGTCAACAACGAGCTGGCGCGTTCGAATGCCTATTACGGCGCCTGGGCGCTGTCGACCGGCGCCCGCGAGTTGCCGCTGGCTGCCGCCAGCGCGCGCGTCTCGGCGACGCAGGCTTTCGACTACGCCTCCAAGGAGAACATCCAGACCCATGGCGGCATGGGCTTCACCTGGGCGGTCGACTGCCACTTCTACTACAAGCGCTCCAAGGAGCTCGGCCTCGCGCTCGGCCCGCAGCGCGCCTGGAAAGACAAGCTCGTCACCGAACTCGAACAGACCAACGCCGCCTGACATGAGATTCGTGTTCGAAAAACGGAAGGACGGCAAATACGACCGTCTGCGCATCGAACGCGACGGGAGCGCGGAGGAAATTCCGTGCCCGAAGATCGGCGGCATCCCGCACGACATGATCCATGTCGCGGTCGATACGGTGATGGGCCGGGCCGGCTTCGCGCGCCGCGTCGCCGGCGGCGAGAAACTCGACATGCGCATGGCGGCCTCGGTCGAGAGCGACCAGATGGAGCGCCTGGTCGAGGTGATGCAGGCGGACCGGATCAGCGGAAGCCCGCCGCCGGCCGACTTGATCGACATGTACAGGGTCACCTGCGAGGCGCGCCGCGTTAAGGCCTATCCGGTCACGCCGGCCGACATCGCGGCCATCCGCGCTGAAATCGATCGGCTTTCGAAAGCCTGGGACGAAACCGCGCCGGGCGGCGCGCTGACGCTCGAACTCGACGAACCACAACACGCACACTGAAGGCACGGGAGAACACCATGGATTTCGAAGACAGCCCCGAAGAAGCCGCGTTCCGCAGCGAAGTGCGCACCTGGCTCGACGCCAACGCCAAGAAGCGCAGCGGCAAGCGCGAGATCAGCGCCGAGGACATGGAGAACGGCGCCGCCGGCCAGATGGCGGCCTCCAGGGCCTGGCAGAAGACCAAGGCCAGGGACGGCTATGCCCGCATCACCTGGCCCAAGGGCATGGGCGGCATCGGCGGCACGCCGATGCAGAGCATCATCTTCAGCCAGGAAGAGGCGAAATACGACGTCGCCAATGGCGGCCCCTTCGCCATCGGCCTCGGCATGTGCATCCCCACCCTGATGGCCTATGGCAATGAGGACGCCAAGAAGCGCTTCGTCTGGCCGGCGGTGCAGGGCGACGAGATCTGGTGCCAGCTGTTCTCCGAGCCGGCCGGCGGCTCCGACGTCGCCAACCTGCGCACCCGCGCCGAGAAGAACGGGGACACCTGGACCATCAACGGCTCCAAGATCTGGACCACCGGCGCGCAGTTCTCCGACTACGGCATCATCCTTACCCGTACCGATCCCAATGTGCCCAAGCACAAGGGCCTGACGATGTTCTACATCGACATGAAGGATCCGGGCGTCGACATCCGCCCCATCAAGCAGGCCAGCGGCGGCTCGGGCTTCAACGAGATCTTCTTCACCGACGTGAAGGTCAAGGATTCGCAGCGCCTCGGCGAGGTTGGCCAGGGCTGGCAGGTCGCGCTCACCACGCTGATGCATGAGCGTCTCGCGGTCGGCGGCGGGCAGGGCGGCGGCCTCGACGTGCCGCAGCTGATGCAGCTGGCGCGCAGCCTCGAACTGGAAGACGGTCCGGCGATCAAGAACGCCGCGGTGCGCGAGAAGATCGCCGACTGGTATGTCCGGTCGGCGGGCCTGCGCTACACCACGATGCGCACCATGACGGCGCTCAGCCAGGGCAAGCAGCCGGGCCCCGAAGCCTCCATCGCGAAAATCGTCGTCGCCTCCAAGCTGCAGGACCTCTCTGCCTTCGCCATGGAGCTCGAAGGCGAGGCCGGCATCCTGCAGGGCGACGAAGCACCGATGCAGGGCATGTTCCAGGGCGGCTGGCTGTCGTCGCCGGGCCTGCGCATCGCCGGCGGCACCGACGAGATCCTGCGCAACATCATCGCCGAGCGCGTCCTGGGCCTGCCCGGCGACATCCGCGTCGACAAGGACGTCCCCTTCAACAAGATTCCGACGGGGCGGTGAAAATAACCTCTCCCGCTTGCGGGAGAGGTCGAAATTCGCGAAGCGAATTTCGGGTGAGGGAATTCTGTTTCAAGCAAGCTGCGTCGGACGTCCCCTCACCCGATTGCCGCTTCGCGTCAATCAACCTCTCCCGCGAGCGGGAGAGGTTATGGAGACCCCATGACCATCGGCTACATCATGCTCGGCGCCGGCGATCCGGCGAAGGCCAAAGCCTTCTACGAGCCGCTGCTGTCGCAGCTCGGCTTCAAGATCAACCCGACCTACAGCAACGACACCCGCACCTGGTTCGCGCCGGCAAGCGGGCCGATGCTCGTCGTCGGCAAGCCGCATGACGGCGCCGCGTCTTTCGGCAACGGCACTATGATCGCGCTACTGGCTCCGTCGCGCGAGATCGTCGACAAGGTCCATGCCGACGCGCTGAAGGCGGGCGCTAAGGACGAAGGCGCGCCGGGCCTGCGCGGCGACACCTTCTACGGCGCCTATTTCCGCGACCTCGATGGCAACAAGATTGCCATGTTCAAGATCGGCTGACGCCCGTGATCGGCTACGTCACGCTCGGCACCAACGATTTCGAGCGCGCCAAGATATTCTACGACGCAGTGCTCGCCGTCCTGGGCGCGAAACGCACGCACAGCTGGGAGCGCATGCAGTGCTGGGGCGGCCGGCGCGGCCCGATGCTCGCCGTCTGCCGGCCCTTCGACGGCGAGCGTGCCTTCGCCGGCAACGGCAACATGGTGGCGCTCGCCGCGCCGTCGCCCGAGATCATCCACAATGTCCATGCCGCGGCGCTCGCCGCCGGCGCCACCGACGACGGCCCGCCCGGCGACCGCGGCGGCGGCTTCTATGGCGCCTATTTCCGCGACCCCGACGGCAACAAGGTCTGCGTCTACAGGATGGCCGCATGAGCAAGACGATCGTCTCGACCGATGCCGCGCCCAAGCCTTGGGCCGGCTACAGCCAGGCGGTGAAGGCCGCCGGCCTCGTCTTCGTCTCCGGCACCGCGCCGATGGATGTGAACGGCGACGTCGTCGGCACCACGACCGGCGAGCAGACCGCGCAGTGCCTCAAGAACGTCTCCGCGATCCTTAAGGCGGCCGGTTCTTCGCTCGAAAAGGTCGTCAGTGCCACGGTCATCCTCGCCGAGGAAGCCGACTTCGCTGCGATGAACGAGGAATGGGCCAAGTGGTTCGCGAAGGATCCGCCAGCGCGGCAGGGTGCGCGTCTGCCGGTGCGGCCGAAGAATATCCTGCTCACCGTCGCCGTGATCGCCGAAGCCTGACGCGCCCGCCGCTCAGGCGGCCTTGCGCCATGCCTTCCAGTCCTTGAATGTCGCGTCCGCCATGTCGCTGGCGGCGTGGTAGAGCCAGTTCTCCTTGCGCTTGGCGAGGTCCCTGGCGATCTTCTTGGCGGCGGCGCGGTCGCCCCAATGGATGTTGGCGGTCTCGCGTCCCATCGCGTGCAGCACCTCGCGGCGCGCTTTCGCGTTGGCGATGGCGGGCAGCTCGATGCGCTCGCAATGCGGCGCCAGGCGGCGGACGATCCAGTGCGGCGTGACATGCAGGAACGGATCGGGCGCGCGCGCCGCCTGGGCGAACATCTTGCGGTCGTTCGGCTCCTGCGCCCGCGTGCCGGCGGCCCAGGCCTGCGAGATCGACGGCCGCGCCTTGGCCTCGCGCGCCGCGAAGCTTCCGTCGCAAAGGCCGTAGGCGATGAAGCGCGGCACGCCGAGCGAGCCGGTGCCCGCCGTCCGCCGCGCGAACAGGATGCCTTGCGTTCGCGCCGGCAGGTGCCGCGTCAGGAGCGTGCGCACCGCGGCGGGCGGCGTCGCGCGCTTGGCGGAAACCAGCTTGCCCCAGAAACTGGCGGGGCTGCGGTCTTCGCCGAGCGCCAGCAGGCGCAGCGCGTCGTTGTTCTCCTCCAGCACGAACGGCGCGGTGCTGTCCGCGCCGATCGTCGCCTGATAGCCGTGCAGGATCTCGCGGCAGGCCTTCTTGCCGTCGATGGCGAGGCTGTCTTCGGCGACGGCGACGAGCACGCTCGCCGCCAGTCGCACCAGGTCGTTGGCGAAGGCGATCGTGTGCGCCTCGTCGAAATCGTTGACGCCCCAGACCAGGCGCCCTTCGGCGTCGCGCCAGGTGCCGAAATTCTCCAGGTGCAGGTCGCCGACGCCGAGTACGCGCGGCGTCCCGGCAAGCGCGGGGCAGACCTTCGGCCACAGCTGCAGCCAGCGGTAATAGGTGCCGCGCAGCAGCGACAACGCGCTTTCGTGCATCAGCGTGTGTTTGTGCGTCACGTCTGCGGCGACCAGCGGCAGGCTGGCGCCGAGCCACGCCTCATAGCTCTTTGTTGCCTCGACGATATTCATGGCTTATCTCCCCTGGTGCGGAAGAAGACGCCCGCCAACGCGACGATAGTGTCGCGCCGCCGCCGGAATATCCACCGTGACGCAAGCCCTGTCCTCGCCCTGCATCAAGCTCTGTGTCGTCGACGGCATTTCCGGCTTGTGCTTCGGCTGCGGCCGCACCTTGCCGGAGATCGCGCAATGGGGTCGCCTCGGCGAAGACCAGCGCCGCGCGATCATGGCCGGCCTTGCCGAACGCATGAAGGCCAACGGCCTCGCGCCGCCGCCTGCCCCCTGATCAACCGGCGTCGCTGAGTTTCGCGCGACCGAGCGGCCAGGGCTCCAATGCGCGACCCGCCAGCGCGCCGAGCCAGTCCAGCCCCTCGCGCAGCCGCACATTCTCGCCGATGACGATGATCGCCGGCGCGGTGCCGGCCACGGCCGCGGCGCCCAGCGCGCCCAGCGTCGTGACGGTCACCGTCTGCTGCGCCAGCGTCGCGTCGCCGACGATGGCGGCAGGCTCGTCCGCCGCGCGCCCACCCGCGATCAGGCGCTGCGCGATCTCGCCGGCGTGGCGGCGCGCCATGAACAGCACCAGTGTCGGCGAGCCCTTGGCGAGCGCCGTCCAATCGAGCTTGGGCAGCTTTCCGTCTGCGCCATGGCCGGTAACGAAGGTCACCGCGTGGTTGGTGTCGCGGTGCGTCACCGGAATGCCGGCATAGGCGAGGCCGCCGATGCCGGCCGTGACGCCGGGCACGATGCGGAACGGCACCCCGCCGCGCACCAGCGCCAGCGCTTCCTCGCCGCCGCGGCCGAACAGGAACGGATCGCCGCCCTTCAGCCGCAGGACGCGGCTGCCCTTCCTGGCGAGCGCGACGAGCGTGCGGGAGATGTCCGATTGCTTGCAGGATTTCACGCCGGCGCGCTTGCCCGCGAAGACCAGTTCCGCCCCCGGCCGCGCCAGCCCCAGCAGCGCCGGGTTGATCAGCGCGTCGTACAGGATGACGTCGGCGTTCTGGATGGCGTGCAGGCCGAGCGCTGTGATCAACCCCGGATCGCCTGGCCCCGCGCCCGTCAGCCACACCCAGCCCTTGTCGAAGACGGGCAGGCCCAGTGCCTGCGCCAGCGCATGCATCTCATTGTGCAGGGGCTTGGGATCGGTCATTTCACACTAAAACTCTGTACGAGATTTTATATCACAAAAAACTCGCGGGAATAAGCCGCGCTTCCGCGAAAAACAATCCTATTGCTGAAATTCTGCTAAGTCTTTGACGCAACGGCCTTACCGGGCCGGCGTTACCTGAGGCCTCAGCATAGGATTCCGCGATGACCGAAAAGACCGGAGAGGCCGTCCGCGCCACGGGCGACTACCGCTGCGAGCGCTGCCACAAGACCACCCATTTCGTCATCGACACGCTGTTCAACAAATGTCCGCATTGCGGCTTCGACGTCTTCGACATCGCCAATCCGCGCTTCGACAAGAAGGACGGCACGCTCGGCCCGCACGAGCCGGAGCCGGACGGGACCTGAGCGCAGCCGAGGAATGGCGCGCCGTCCGATCTTCCCGTTGCGTTCGCGAGGCAGTCGGGCGACATAGCGCCATGACCCTGCGCACCGATCTCACGCCCAACAGTTTCGACTACGAAAACCTGCCGCTCATCACTGCCAACGGCTTTCGCGAATACGACGCGCGCTGGCAATTCGGCAAGGAGCTCAACCTCGTCGGCGTCCAGCTTCTGGGCCTGGCGCTCGGCACCTATCTGCACGAGGCGGGCGTCGAGCCGAAGCTCGCGGTCGGCCACGATTTCCGCTCCTACTCGCTGTCGATCAAGCAGGCGCTGATCCTCGGCCTGATGAACGCCGGCTGCGCGGTGCATGACATCGGCCTCGCCCTGTCGCCGGTCGCCTATTTCGCGCAGTTCGCGCTCGACTGTCCCGCCGTCGCCATGGTCACCGCCAGCCATAACGAGAACGGCTGGACCGGCGTCAAGATGGGCGCGGCGCGGCCGCTGACCTTCGGCCCCGACGAGATGACGCGGCTGAAGAACATCGTGCTCGGCGGCGCAGCCAGGCCGCGTCCCGGCGGCTCGTACACGCGCGTCGATAACTTCCGCGAGACCTATCTCGAGGCCGTCACCGGGGGCCACAGGCTGTCCCGCCCGATCCGCGTCGTCGCGGCCTGCGGCAACGGCACTGCCGGCGCCTTCGCGCCCGAGGCGCTGCGCCGCATCGGCGCCGATGTCGTGCCGATGGATGCCGAGCTCGACTACACCTTCCCCAAATACAACCCCAACCCCGAGGACATGCACATGCTGCACGCCATGGGCGACGCGGTGCGCGCCCACAAGGCGGAGCTCTGCCTCGGCTTCGACGGCGACGGCGATCGTTGCGGCGTGGTCGACGATGCGGGCCACGAAATCTTCGCCGACAAGGTCGGCGTGTTGCTCGCCCGCGACATGTCTTCGCGCCATCCGAACGCCAAATTCGTCGTCGACGTCAAATCGACCGGCATCTACGAGATCGATCCGGTGCTGAAGGCCAACGGCGCCACCACCGACTACTGGAAGACCGGCCACTCCTACATGAAGCGCCGCACCCACGAATTGGGCGCGCTCGCCGGCTTCGAGAAGAGCGGTCATTATTTCATCAGCCCGCCGCTCGGCCGCGGCTATGACGACGGCATCGTCGCCGCCATCGCGGTGCTGGAGATGCTCGACCGCGCGGGCGCCCGCAAGATATCCGAGCTGGTCGAAGACCTGCCCAAGACCTGGGGCTCGCCGACCATGGCGCCGGAATGCCCGGACGACCGCAAATACGGCGTCGTCGACGCCATCGTCGCCGAATTCGAGGGGCTGAAGGCGCGTGGCGAAAAAGTCCTCGGCCAGAAGATCGTGGGGCTGGTCACCGTCAACGGCATCCGCGTCACGTTGGAAGACGGCACCTGGGGGCTCGTCCGCGCCTCGTCCAACAAGCCGTCCCTGGTCGTCGTGGTCGAGAGCCCGGTCTCCGAACGGCAGATGCGCGCCATGTTCGCCGATATTGACGCGCGGCTGAAAAAACATCCCGAGGTCGGCGAATACGACCAGAAGATCTGACGCCGGCTCTGGCCCCGATTCCTCGCGCCGGCCATTGTAATGCCGGTATTCCGCACCATATGTGATGCGGGGAGTCACATCGTGGACGACCCGAGTTGATTCGACGGGCGAGCGCTCTCGCCCTCCCGCACCGGTCTTCCACCAACAAGATGCAGCGCGGGCCTTGCGATCACCGAAAGCTTCACCATCCGTTATCGCCGGCCCGAAGCGCCCTGGAGCGTGGTGAAGATGGTCGTGCCCGGCGCCGACGCGGCAAAGGCCCAGGTCGACCGGCTGAAAGCCCTCGGCTATGCGGTCATCGACGTCGTATCGACGGCACAGCCGCCGCCGCTCGCCACGGCGATCGTCCGGACGGACCCTTTGGCGCGAATGTGACGCAGGGCAACGCGCAATTTCTACGAGGAGATGGATCTTGATGAGAACGATCCGGCGCCCCGCCAAGGCACAAGCCGGCGACGACGCCTCACCGGCACTCGCCCTGACGCCGACGAGCGAATTCCGGCTGAGCCGAATCTATGCCGAGGGCTGGAGCGCCGCCAATGCGCTGTCGGCCGACGAGAGCGTCGCGTCCGATCCGCGCGATCTTGCCGCGCGCAATCCCTATAAGGACGCGCAGCAGCGGGCGCGTTGGGAAGCCGGCTTCTCGGGCGCGCTCGGCAACATGCCGGCGCTCTCCCTTAGCCCGTCGGCGCTCGCGGCGGCGCGCGATAGCTGAGGCCGATGCTACCGCTTTGCAGGCGAGGGAACTAGCAAGCCGCAAGTTGCGTTGTATGGCGCGGAGGGACGAAAAGAGCGGAAACCAACGTGCCATGTCAGCCATCGGTCTGCGCGCCTCAGGGCGCGCCATCTCCAAGTACAGCGTGATCGGCGCCACCGCCGATTTTCGGCATCACGATTTCTTCTTCTCCCGGACCCAATCCCTCGCCATGCGAGACCTTCCCTGGGAAAGTCGGCTCAAGCCGATTCGCCCCTGGCACCATATTGCGACGCTCGCCGGCGTTGTCGCGATGCTGAGCGCGATGGCGGCGAACGTTCTCTGAGCGTATCTATAACCAGTTCAGCCCCAGCGCGTCGTACAGCATCTTCAACGCCGTGATGCCGATGAACAGCGCGAACATCTGGCGCAGCTTTTTGCGGTCCATGTCATGCGCGATCCGCGCGCCGAACGGCGCCACGACGAAGCTCGCCGGCGCGATCAGGACGAAACCCAGAAGGTTGACGTAGCCGAGCGAATAGGGCGGCAGGCCATGTGCCTGCCAGCCGCTAATCGCCGCGCCGATGGTGCCGGGTATCGAGATGATCGCGCCGAACGCGGCCGCCGTGCCCACGGCGCGGTGGATCGGCACGCCGCATAGCGTCATCGCCGGCACGCCGACCGTGCCGCCGCCGATGCCCATCATGGTGGAGACGCCGCCGATGCCCGCCGGCAGCAGCAGGCCGCCGAAACCGCCAGGCAGATGGTCGGCGAGGCGTTTGCTGTCGCCGAAGAACGCCAGGTAGACCGCCACCGGCAGTGCGACGCAGGCGAAGAACAGCGCCAGCGCCTGGCCCTTGGCGAAGCCGGAGAGCGCGCTGCCGATCAGCACGCCGACCAGCATCGGCACCACCCAGCGCCGCAACAGCGTCCAGTCTACCGCGCCCTTCGCGTTGTGCGAGCGCGTCGAGGAGAACGAGGTCGGGATGATGGTGGCAAGCGAGGTGCCGACCGCGATGTGCATTCGCACGCCCGGATCGATGCCCATCAGGTCGAGCACGTGATAGAGCACCGGCACGATGACGATGCCGCCGCCGACGCCCAGCATGCCGGCGACGAGGCCGCCGACCACGCCGGCGATCACCAGTCCGAGCGCGAAGGTCCCCAGTTCGCCGCCCGACGCTGCCGCGAAGAATTCCATTGTCCACCCGCGTTTTGGCGGACCGGCCTCATGTAGCGAAGCGGTAGGCCAACGAAAAACAGTGAACTTGCATTTGCACGCTCATGCAAGGATTCTGACACCGGTATCAACGAAGGAGCGACACCATGGATCGCCGGTCCGTCCTCGGCCTTGGCGCGCTGGCGCTGGCCGGCGCCGCGCTGCCGTCGCGCGCTGCCGATGTCCCCAGCAGCGACCGCCTCCCCGGCGATCCCGCCGAGATCGTTCCGTTGTGGCCGAAGACGCCGCCGGGCGGCAAGGGCGTGCATCTGAAGCTCGACATCTTCGAGCGCAGCCCGACGCCGGAGCTTTTTCGCGACCGCGCCGTCACCGACATCCAGGAGCCTGTCCTCACCGTCTTTCGTCCCGACAAGCCGGACGGCTCGGCGCTGCTGCTGGCGCCCGGCGGCGGCTATAAGCGCGTCGTCATCGACAAGGAAGGTTTCGAGGCGGCGCGCCGGCTGAACGGCGCCGGCGTCACCGTCTTCGTGCTGCGCTATCGCCTGCCGTTCGAGGGCTGGGCCAACGGTCCCGACGTGCCGCTGCAGGATGCGCAGCGCGCCATGCGCCTGATCCGTGCCCGGGCCGGCGAATTCGCCGTCGATCCCAGGCGCGTCGGCGTCCTCGGCTTCTCCGCCGGCGGCCATGTCGCGGCCTCGCTGATCACGCGGTTCGATGCCAAGGTCTACGCGCCCGCCGACGCCATCGACAAGCAGGACGCGCGGCCCGATTTCGCCGGGCTGATGTATCCCGTCGTCAGCATGATCCCGCCCATCGCCCATGCCGGCAGCCGCGAGAAACTGCTCGGCGCCGATCCCGGCGCGGCGCAGCAGGCGGCCTATTCCTGCGAACGCCTGGTCACCGCCAGGACCCCGCCGACCTTCCTCGCGCTCGCCGCCGACGACAAGGAGGTCGATCCGCAGAACAGCCTCGCCATGGCCGCTTCGTTGCGTGGCGCCGGCGTGCCCAGCGAATTGCACATGTTCGAGGAAGGCGGCCACGGTTTCGGCCTGCGCCTGGCGCAGGGCAGGCCGGCGGCGATCTGGCCGGATCTGCTGCTGCGCTGGGGCGCCCGCCACGGCGCTTTCAAGAATGTGACCCTCTAAAGCGCAATCGGGTGAGGCGTACTTCAGCTTCACCCGAAAATTGCGCGTCAATCGGAGAATCTAGAGCATGATCCGATTCAACGTCATGCGATCATGCTCTAGACGGCGACGGGCTCGCGCGCCAGCAGCGCCAGCGCATCGCGCAGGGTCTGCACGCCGGCGCCCTTGCGCGTCGCATTCTCGCTGAGGTGGCGGCGAAACAGGCGTGCGCCGGGCTGGCCGTTGAACAGGCCCAGCATGTGCTTGGTCATGGCGTGGAGCGGCACGCCCTCGCCGAGTTTGCGTGCGATGTAGTCGACATATTCGCCGACCGCGTCGTTCACAGCGCGCGGTGCCGCGCCGAAGAAGCGCGCATCGACCTCGGCCAGCAGCGCCGGCGCGTGATAGGCGGCGCGGCCGAGCATCACGCCGTCGACATTGGCGAGATGCGCTTCGGCTTCGTCCAGCGTCGCGATGCCGCCGTTGAGGACGATGGCGAGCGCCGGGTTCTCCTGCTTCACGCGATAGACCAGGTCGTAGTCGAGCGGCGGCACGTCGCGATTTTCCTTCGGCGACAACCCGTCCAGCCACGCCTTGCGCGCATGCACGGCGAAGGTCGTGACGCCGGCCGCGGCACACTGCGCGATCATCGCGCGCAGCGACCGCTCGGGCTCCTGCTGGTCGACGCCCAGACGGCATTTCACGGTCACGGGAATCGAAACCGCGGCGCGCATCGCCGCGACGCAATCCGCCACCAGCTCCGGCTCGCGCATCAGGCAGGCGCCGAAGCGCCCCGACTGCACCCGGTCCGACGGGCAGCCGACATTGAGATTGACCTCGTCATAGCCGAAATCCGCCGCGATCTTCGCGGCCTCGCTGAGCTTGGTCGCGTCCGAGCCGCCCAGCTGCAGCGCCACGGGATGCTCGGCGGCAGCGAACCCCAGGAGCCGCACGCGATTGCCGCGCAGCACCGCCTCCGCCGTCACCATCTCGGTGTAGAGCAGGGCGTGCGCGCTCAGCAGCCGGTGCAGCACCCGGCAATGCGTATCCGTCCACTCCATCATGGGCGCGACGCAGAATCTGTGGGTTAAGCCGCTCATTCCGCCTGCTTTACGTACCGGCCGGGCGCGGCGCAAGCGCTGCGTCGGGCCTATTGACACTGCCTTCTGTCATATGTAAGTAATATCTTACACATGAATGTTGGAGCTTTCAGTTGGCGGTCAGCGGAGATCAATTGCTTGCCGCGCTCGCGGCGCTCGCCAGTCCGCACCGGCTGCGGATCGTCGCGGCGCTGAAGTCGGGCGGCAGGAATTACGTCAGCCAGCTGGCGCGCGAGGTCGGCATCAGCCGGCCCCTGCTGCATCTGCACCTGCACAAACTGGAGGAGGCCGGTCTCGTCACCAACAAGCTCGAACTGTCCGGCGACGGCAAGGCGCTCAACTATTTCGAGGTCGCCGATTTCGTCTTCGAACTCACGCCGGCGGCCATCGTCAAGGCTGCTAGGTCCCTCACCGCTTCCAATACCGACAAGTGAAAGGAACGCAAAATGTCCGAACATCTCTATCTGGTCAGCTTGGGCCTGTTATTTGGAACGCCCTTGGCCATTTTCGGCATGAAGTACTGGTCCGCAACGCAGCAGGCGCGCGCGCGTATTGCCGATGAGGGCGCCTATCGCCGGCTTGCCGCGGACGCCGTCACCGCGCAGTCCGGCAACGCGGCCACGCTTGGCGCCATCCAGTCCGAGCTTGCGGAGATCAAGATCCGCATGGCGTCGGTCGAGAAAATCCTGAAGGAGGTCGGATGATGTCCGCAACCTTGAGCCCGCGAGCCGCTTTCGCCGTGTCCACGGCGGTTTCCGAAGTCTCTCTGCTCCGCCTCTACGCCTTGCGGGCCACGTATCTTCTGCTGGTGGTAGGGATGGGATTCCAGATCTGGCCGGCCATCGTTCATCACGCCAAGCCGTGGGACCTGATGCATGGCGTCGCGTCCTGCATGCTCGGGGCGATGTCGGCTTTGGCGATTCTGGGACTTCGCTATCCGCTGCGGATGCTGCCCATCCTGTTTTTCGAACTGGTCTGGAAATCGACGTGGCTGATCGCCATCGCCTATCCGCTGTGGGCCGCCCACCGGATCGACGCGGACACGGCGGAGACCGTCCAGGCCTGTCTGATGGGCGTCATATTTCCCCTCGTCATTCCCTGGCCCTACGTGTTCGCCAATTACCTGAAGGCGGCGGGCGATCGCTGGCGTTGAGGCGCTGGCCGAGGTCGCGGCGCGGATCGGCGGGCGCCACGCGAAACGAGTCCCCAATCGCGCCGTCTCGGCCTATTCTGGCGCCGCCTCGCGGAGCAAGTGACTTTCGGCATGACCTACAGAGCGCCTGTGCGGGACATTCTGTTCTCGCTGACCGAGATCGTCGGCTTTTCGCAGCTGCGCGCCGCGCCGCGCTTCGCCGATTGCGACGATGCCACCGTCGCCGCGATCCTGGAGGCCGGCGGCAAATTCGCAGCCGACGTGCTGGCGCCGCTCAATCGCGCCGGCGACACCATCGGGGCGCAGATCGCCAACGGCCAGGTGCGCGCGGTGCCGGGCTTCGCCGATGCCTATCGCCGGCTGGTCGACGGCGGCTGGTGCGCGCTCGCCTGCGATCCTGCGTTCGGTGGCCAAGGCCTGCCTAAGACGCTCGAGATCGCGGTGTTCGAGATGATCCACGGCGCCAACATGGCGTTCGGACTGTGCCCGATGCTGACGCGCGGCGCCGTCGAGGCGCTGTCCGAGCACGGCACGGCGCGCCAGAAGGCGCTCTACCTGCACAAGCTGATCTCGGGCGCCTGGACCGGCACGATGAACCTCACCGAGGCGTCCTCGGGCTCGGACCTGAGCACCTTGCGCAGCCGCGCCGAGCCGGACGGCGATGGCTTCTATTGCATCACCGGCCAGAAGATCTTCATCACCTGGGGCGATCACGACATGGCCGAGAACATCGTTCATCTCGTGCTCGCGCGCCTGCCGGATGCCCCGGCCGGAAGCCGCGGCATCTCGTTGTTCCTCGTGCCCAAGCGCCTGGTCGGCGAGGATGGCGCGCTCGGCGCCGCCAACCGCGCCGGACCGCTCAGCATCGAGCACAAGCTCGGCATCCACGGCTCGCCGACCTGCACGATGAATTTCGACGCCGCCCATGGCGAGCTCGTCGGCGAGGCCGGCCAGGGTCTCGCCCACATGTTCACGATGATGAACGCCGCGCGGCTGCAGGTCGGCATCGAAGGCGTCGGCATCGCCGAGCGTGCCTATCAGCAGGCGCTCGGCTACGCGCTGGAGCGCCGCCAGGGCCGCTCGGCCTGGACCGGCGAAGCCTCGGCGCCGATCTTCGATCATCCCGACATCCGCCGCTCGCTGATGCTGATGAAGGCGCGTATCGAGGCGGCGCGCGCCATCTGCCTCGCGACCGCGCTGGCGGCCGACCTGGCCGCCGCCGCGCCCGACGCGGCGCTGCGGCAAAAGGCGCAGCTGCGTGCCGAACTGCTGACGCCGATCGCCAAGGCGTGGTCGACCGACGCCGGCGTCGCGGTCGCTTCCATGGCGCTGCAGGTGCATGGCGGCGCCGGCTTCATCGAGGAGACCGGCGCCGCGCAGCACTACCGCGACGCGCGCATCGCGCCGATCTACGAAGGCACCAACGGCATCCAGGCCATCGACCTGATGGGCCGCAAGCTGGCGCTCGGCAACGGCGAGGCGGTGCGCGACCTGCTGGCGGAGATCTGGACCGCCATCGGCGCGCTCAAGACCTCGCCCAATGCCTGGCTGCACGCGGTCGGGGCGCGGCTCGAAGCGGCCGCCGGCGCGGCCCAGACCGCCACCAGCTGGATGGTCGAGCGCCGCGGCCACGCCCAGCCCGATGCGCTCGCTGGCGCGACCGCTTACTTGCAGCTGCTCGGCGATCTGACCGGCGGCTGGCTGCTGGCCAAGGGCGCGCTCGCCGCCGCGGGCCACGCGCCGGCGGACGATGGCGATCAATGGTGGCAGACGCGCATCGGTCTTGCCCGCGTCTTCGCCGACCAGGTGCTGGCACAGGCGCCCGGCCTTGCCGCCGGCGTGACCGCCGGCGCAATCGATCTGGTCAAGACCAGTGCCCGGGCGCTGGGCGCGGTGGGATAGGGCGTGGCCGCGGCCTTTCTCTTCGCCCTCATTCCCGCTTCCGCCGCGGCCATGGCGCGCGGCTACGGCATGCCGGGCTGAGGACTCTCAGCCCAGGCTCTGCATCTTCTGCTTGAACGTCAGTTCTATGAATTCGGCCGGCCGGACCATCTGCAGCGTCACCTGCACGATCATATAGCCGTTCAGGATGTCCTGCCCCGTCATCGTGCTGCCGAGGCCGCATTGCACGGTATAGGCGTCGGATGCCTTGTCGCCCATCAGCCCGCCTTGCGCCCACAGGTTCTGCAGGAAGCCCGAGATCATAGCCGTGACCGCGACCCAGGTCGCCCCGTCATTGGCCGCGAAGGCGAAGGGCTGCAGCGACTGCGTGATCGACTGCTCGATGTAGATCAGCGTGCGGCGGACCTGGATATAGCGATAGTCCAGGCTGTTGCCGTCCAGCGTCCGCGCCCCCCATACCACCGTGCCGCGCCCCGCGAAGTCGCGGATGACATTCACCGACTTGCCGTTGACCGGCACGTTGATCGGCCCCTGCTGCTCGGCGTTGACCGGCACGCTCGGCGCAAGCACCTGGCTGACCGCCATGTTGGCCGAGGCATTCCACACCCCGCGCGTCGCATCGTTGAGCGCGAAGATGCCCGCCATGGCGCCGCTGGCCGGCAGCAGGTTCATCTTGGCGGCCACGATGTTCTCCATCTGCTGCAGCAGCGGCACTGCGTTAACCAGGTTCTGGTTCAGCTGCCGCACCGCTTTTAATTCTTCAGGCGTATTGTCCGGCGCCAGCGTGGTCGCGATCGCCTTGATCTGCGCGGCCAGCGCCAGGAAGATCGGGTTGTCGTCCAGGGCGGGCCCGGCCTTGGCGGGGTCCGCGCTCGGATAAAGATAGGCCGCCTGGCTCGTCAGGATGGTCTGCAGCAGAGCCAGATTGTCCGCGCCGGCATTGAAGACGGTGTAGTCGACCTCGCTGGTCGGAACCACCGTGGCTTCCAGGAACGGAAAATACGCCGCGCCGTAACTCAGATTGGCCTCGCCGACCGCGGCCTGGAAATTCGCGATGCACGCGGCGAGGTCGAGATCGCGCTGCGCCTTGTCGGCCGTGTCGATGGCCTCGGTGCCGTAGACGTCGAGCAGCGCCACGCGATCCAGCAGCGTCCCGCACTGGCCCAGCATTGTCCGGACGAGCGTCTGGAAATCGCTGGAAATCGGCACCCGCCCGCCCTTCGGCACGGTCCCCTTCAGCAGGACCGCGTCGGGAATGACGGTGATGGTCGGCCCGGCCTGTTCGCCGGCCACTGTCAGGCCCTGGGTCAGCGTCGCGGCATCGATCGTGACGTTGCCCGTTTGGGCATCGACGGCATCCTTGTAGGCGCCCACCGAGACGACGTAGCAGGGGCCGCCGCCATTCGCGTAGAACAGGCGCACGCTGTTGTAGAGGTTGAACGACGCAAGGACCGGCGGCGAACCCTTCTTGGCGAGACGATAATTGGCGGGCTGGAAGTTGGCGCCGTCCCACAGCATCGCGGTGACGTCGTAGGGCGCCTTCGCGGCCGCCGTGATCAGGTAGCGCGGCTCGTAGCCGGCTCCGAAATACTGCCGATAGTCCGTCAGCGAATTGATCAGGATCGGATTGAAGAAGGCCGCCTTGCCGCCGATGGCAGCGGCCTCTGTGTAGCCGATGAAAATGGGGATCGCGGTGGCGACGCCGGGAATGGATTGGGGAAAAGCGCTCAGCGCGGAGACGTCGACGCCGGGGTGCTCGTTCTTGGAATCGGCCATGATTGTCCTCATTGGATGGTTCGGGAAGGCGCACCCCGCACACAGACAAATGGATGACGGCAAAAACTCTAGAACACGACTCAGCTCGCCGTGAAATTCCCCGGCCGCCGCTCGGCGACGGCGCGCACGCCCTCGGCATAGTCGTGGGTCTTGCGCAGCGCCGTCTGCTCGGCGAATTCGTGGTCGGTCTGTGCCTTCACCTTCCCAGCCAACGCCTGGCGCAGCGTCGCGCGCGTCGATTGCACCGCCAGCGGCGCGTTCTCGGCGATCTCCGCCGCCAGCGTCATGGCGGCCGCGCGCGGATCGTCGGCCATCTCGTCGACCAGGCCCCAGGCCAGCGCCTCGTCCGCCTTGATACGGCGTCCGGTCAGGCACATCAGTGCGGCGCGCTGGTCGCCGATCAGCCGCGGCAGGGTGAAGGAGATGCCGAAACCCGGATGAAAGCCGATCTTCACGAAATTCGCCGCGAACCGCGCCTCGCGCGACGCCACGCGGAAGTCCGCCACCAGCGCCAGCCCAAGGCCCGCGCCGACGGCCGCGCCCTGCACCGCGGCCACGACCGGCTTCTTCGCCGAGAACAGCCGCACCGCTTCGACATAAAGCGCATTGATCCCCGGCCCGGCGCCCGGATGCGCGATGCCGGTCGGCGCCGTCAGGTCTGCGCCGGCACAGAAGTTCTTGCCCGCCGAGCACAGCACGGTAACGCGCATCTCCTTCTCGACATCGACGATGTCAAGCGCATCCGCCAGGTCGCGCATCAACTCCACCGACACATGATTGTGCGGCGGCCGGTCGATCTCCAGCACCGCGATATGGCCGTCCCGCTTCAGGGACACGTCGCCGAACGTATCTCTCATCGCTTGGCCCCCAGAAGGTTGCGCGCCACCACCCATTTGTGCACTTCGGTCGGGCCGTCATAGATGCGCATGGTGCGCAGCTTGGTCGCCATCAGCTGCAGCGGCAGCTCCTTGGTCATGCCCATAGCGCCATGCGCCTGCATCGCGTGGTCGACGATCTCATAGGCCATCTCAGTGGCGAAGGCCTTGATCATCGAGATCTCCAGCCGCACGTCGCGCCCGGTGTCGAGCTTCCAGGCGCAGTCGTAGGTCATCAGCCGCGCCGCGTGGATTTTCGTCGCCGCGTCCGCCACCCACCACTGGATCGCCTGGCGCTCCGACAGGGGCTGGCCGAAGGTCACGCGCAGCGGCGCGAAGGCGCAGATCATGTCGAGGGCGCGCTGCGCCATGCCGATCGACCACGCCGCCATCTCCAGCCGCCGCGTGCCGAGCCGGATCTGCATCGGGGCGAAGCCGGCGCCTTCGCTGCCGAGCAGCTTCCAGCCCTCGACCCGGCAATCCTCCAGCGCGATCTCATAGGTCGCGGCGCCGCCGATCATCGCGATGCGGCGCAGGACGTTGAAGCCCTTGGTGCCGCGATCGACCAGGAACGCCGAGATGCCGCCGCGCGCCCGCTTCTCCTTGTTGGTCACCGCCATGACGATGGTGAAATCGGCGTGATCGGCGCGTGAGATCCAGATCTTGCGCCCGTTCAGCACCCAGTCCTCGCCGTCGCGCTCGGCGCGCGTGATCATGCCCGCCGGGTCGGCGCCGGCGCCGGGCTCGGAGATGCCGATCGCCGACACCGTCTCGCCGCGCACATAGGGCGCCAGATAGGCCTCGCGCTGGCGCTCGTTCACCGTCGCCATCAGCATGCGCAGATTGGGCGAGTCCGGCGGCAGCGTGTAGGGCGTGACGGTGCGGCCGAGTTCCTCGTTGACGCCGACCAGCGCCACCGCCGGCAGGTCCGCGCCGCCGACGTCTTCGGGCGCGTCCAGTCCCCACAGGCCGAGCTTTTTCGAAATCTCGTCGATACGCTTGTGCTCGGCGGGGCCGATGGAGAGGCCTTGTCCCTTCGCCTCGCGCTCCAGCACGCCGGCCTCCAGCGGCAACAGCTCGTCGTCGACGAAGCGCCGCACCAGGTCCTTCAGCATGCGATGCTCTTCGCTGAGCTCGAAATCCATCGGCCTATTCCTTCTGTATGACGATGTTGTCGGTATGCAGCGCGGCGATCTCGGCGTCGCTGTAGCCGGCCTCGCGCAGGATTTCATCGCTGTGTTCGCCATGCGCCGGCGCCGGGCTGCGGATCGCCGCCGGCGAGTCGGCGAACTTCGTCGCCGGCCGCACCTGGCGCACCGCGCCTTCGCTCGGATGCTGCGTCATCTGGAACAGGCCGACCGCTTGCAGCTGCGGATGCTCCAGCAGCTGGTCCAGCGCGTAGATCGGCGTCGCCGGGATGTCGCACGCGGCGCAGATCGCCATCCACTCCGCCGTCGTCCGCTCCGGCGTCGTGGCGCGCATCGCGGCATAGAGCTTGGCGTTGTTGGCATTGCGCTTGGCGCGGTCGTCGTCGGCCAGTTCCTCGCCGATCTCGGGCTTGCCGGCGGCGGCGAAGAACGCCCGCCAATGCGGCGCCGAATAGGGCAAGAGGGCGATGTAGCCGTCCTTGGTCGGCGCCGGCTTGCGCCCACCCTCCAGCAGCCGCGCATAGCCCGGCGGCGCCGGCGCGGGCTCAAAGGCGAGGCCGCCCAGATGCTCGGTCAGCACGAAGGCGACCATGGTCTCCAGCATCGGCACTTCGACATATTGCCCGCGCCCGCTGCGCGCGCGGTGCAGCAGCGCCGCCAGCACGGCGTTGACCACCGCCATGCCCGCCGTCTTGTCGGCGATCAGGCTCGGCACATAGTCCGGCGCCTCGCGCCCGATGCTGGCGACGGCGGCAAGGCCGCATCCCGCCTGGATGATGTCGTCGAACGCCGGCTTGGCCGCGTCCGGCCCGTCCTGGTCGAAACCGGTCGCCGCGCAATAGACGATGTCGGGTTTAAGCGCCGCCACCGCGTCATAGCCGAAGCCCAGCCGCGCGATCGCCTCGACGCGCATGTTGTGCACCAGCACGTCCGCCGTCGGGATCAGCCGCCGCAGCACGTCGGCGCCCGCCGGCGTCTGGAGGTCGAGCGCGAGGCTGCGCTTGTTGCGGTTCAGCGTCAGAAAGATCGAACTCATGCCGCGATGGAGCGACACGCCGTTCAGCCGCATCAGGTCGCCGGCCGGGCTCTCGATCTTGACGATCTCGGCGCCGTAATCGCCCAATATCTGCGTCGCATACGGCCCCAGCACGACTGCGGTGAGGTCGAGGATGCGAAGGCCCGCGAGCGGACCGGACTTCTGGGCGGGATCGGACATCGCGCCGCCATGCTAGGCCGCCCTTCGAACCCGCCGCAACCGCCGGCCGCCATTTTCACGGATGTGAAAGCGGCCGCCCTATTGCCCGATGTTCTCCTTGAGGAACGCTTCCAGCGTCCGCAGCATCTGGATGCGCGTCTCGGCCAGGCTGAGATAGTGGTCGTCGCCTTCCATGGCCACGAACTCGACCTTCTTGCCGGCGCGGGTCAGCGCGTCGCGCTCTTCCTCGCTCTGCAGGAACGGCACGGTGGTGTCGAGCTTGCCGTGCATCAGCAGGATCGGCGCCCGCACCTGGCCCGCATGCTGCGCCGGCGACGTCGCGTCCAGCCGCACGCTGTCGTCCGACGCCGAGCCGATGCGCGAGGTCCAGAACGACAGGGTCTGCGAGTTGGAGCCGTTGCGGCGCGTCTCCATCGCCATCATGCCGCCAAGGTCCGAGACGCCGGCGAAACTGGCGGCGCAGGCATAGAGCTCGGGCGTGAACGTCGCCCCCGCCAGCGCCGCATAGCCGCCATAGCTGGCGCCGACGATGCAGATGCGCTTGGGATCGACGACGCCGTCGGCGATCAGCTTCTTGACGCCGTCGCTGATGTCGTCCTGCATCTTCAGGCCCCATTGATGAAAGCCGGCCGCGTCGAAGGCATGGCCATAGCCCGTGGAGCCGCGGAAGTTCGGCTGGAACACCGCATAGCCGCGATTGGCCAGGAACTGCACCCACCAGTCGAACTGCATACGGTCGCGTGCGTCCGGCCCACCATGCGGCATCACCACCAGCGGCAGGTTCTTGCCGCTGCGGCCCGGCGGAAGGGTGAGATAGGCCGGAATGTCCAGCCCGTCGCGCGCCTTGAACGGGTAGGGCTGCATCTGGCCCAGGTCGCTCGCCTTCAGGCCCGGATATTCCGAAGCGATCATCGTCGCCTTGTGCGTGTCGCGATCGAGGAAATAGAAGGTGCGCGGCTGGGTCGGCGCCTCGACCGCCACGATCGCCTTGTCGCCGGCCTGCGTCACCGACACGGCGTGCGCGTCGAGGCCCGGAAACACCTGCTCGATGCCGCGCTGCAGCGCTTCGCGCGCCGGATCGAAATAGACATATTCCATCTTGTCCTTGAGCCAGCCCGCGCCGATCACCCGCCCGGTCCAGTCGTCGGTCAGCACCTCGGCCACGTCGTAGGCGGGATCGTCGAACAAGGCCGCGCCCGTCGCGCCGCTGTCGCGGTCCAGCCGCACCAGCGCGTTGCGTCCGGCGCCGTTGAGCGCGGCGATGACCAGCGATTTGGCATCGAAGCTCAACCCTTCGACATTGGCGCCGCGGTCCTCGCGCGCGTCGAAATCACGGACATGGTGCCAGCTGCCGTCGTTGTACAGCGACAGATGATCGGTCAGCGGGCTCCTGGTCTGGTCGACGCGGCCGACGATGTTGCCTTCGCCGTCGGTGATCCAATGCCCGGGCAGCATGGCGCCGTCCTGCAGCACCGCAGCGTGCCCGGTATGGATGTCGACCTTGTAGAGGCTGTAGCGATATTCGCGGAAATCGCCGGCGTTGCGCTCCGACGCGTCGTTGTCGATGCGCGAGTCGGCGGGCCGCGTCCACAACGGCATCAGCACGATGTTGGGATCGCCGAGATCGCTGTCCACGATGCCGGTGCCCAAATTCACCGCGTTCGAATCGATATTGTTGCCGAACAGCTGCACCCAATTGCTGCCGCCCACCTCCAGCGACAGCACGCGGTACCAGGTATAGAGCTCCGGATCGGCGCCCAGCGGATAGGCCCGGATCGTCTTGGTAAACATCGCCAACCGGTCGTTCTTCGCCCAGCGCACGTCGGTGATGATCCAGTCCGTGGAGGCGAACACCTGCGGCGGGTCGGGCGAATTCACCGTGTAGATGACCGCGGCGGGCTTGCCGTCCAGCGACTGGAGGCCGGCGAAATGCTTGCCGTCGGGTGAAAGCTGCGGCTGGCTGAGGAACGGAAGCTGGCCGAAGGCCTCGACCGGCGGCAGCGCTTGCGCGCCCGCGCCGCCGCCCGTCGCCAGCACACCGCCGACGACAGCAAACGCGGCAAACGCCGCCACTCTACGCAAACTCATTTTATCCCCCGTCCCTGGAGAGGCACACTAGCGCACTCCGCGCCGCGGCGCACCTTGCGCAATTGCGGCTATGCCGCGGCGCAGCGCGGCCAGGATCGGCGCCTGTTTCTCCTCCAGCCGCGCCACGGCGCCGGCGACGCCGATCGCCGCGGTGCGGCTCAGCGTTCCGGGCGCCAGCAGCATCGCGACGATGCCGACGCCGCGCCGCACCGAGTGCTTCTCGCGCGCATAGTCGAGATAGCCGAGCGCCACCAGGCTCTTGAGCAGCGCCGCGCCGCTCGACGGTGCATAGCCGAAGGCGCCGCAGATGTCTTTCAGCGTCAGCGGCCGCCGCTCGCGCTCGAACAGTTCGAGCACCTCGAAGACGCGGACGGCGGATTTTATCGTCATGCCAAAGGCTTGCGGCACCAGAAATCGTACATCGAGGCGAACAGGCGCGGGTTGTCGCGCTCGGCCCTGGCCCAGGCCGCGAAGTCGCGCTGCAGCGGATCATGCGGGTTCTCGGCACGGTAGCGCGCGGTGAAGCGCTGCTTGGACATGCCGAAATGAATGAGCTGCAGCCCCAGGTCGCCCAGCGCTTTTTGAATGCGCGGCACGTCGAAGGGATCTTCGTGCTGGTGCACCAGAAGGTCGTAGACGCCGGGCAGGGTGTGGAAGTCCCGGCTCCGCGGCACCGCCGCGGGCGGCAGCGCCATGACGCGGCGGCGGATCGCGCGCAGCACGTCGTCGTCCACCGTCTCGCCGGCGAGCGCGCCGAGCGATCGGCGCAGCGCCCTTATGCTCAGCCGCGCGATGCGGCTGTACAGCATGACATGCATGACGCCGCCGGGTTTCAGCGCGGCGGCCAGCGCCGCCCAGCCCTTTTCCGGCTCGGCGAGATGATGCAGCACGCCGGTGCACAGGATGGCGTCGAAGCGCCGGCCGAGCGTGCCGACCTCCAAAAGGTTGAGCTCGCGGAACGCGATGCCGTCCAATCCCGCCTCGGCGCAGCGCTCGGCGGCATAACGCAGGCTGGTGCGGCTGACGTCGATGGCGGTGAGCCTGTCGCCGGGCAGGCGCCGCGCCTGCAACGCCACCTGGCGTCCGGTGCCGCAGCCCGCGATCAGGATGTCCGCCGGCGTCGGGATCGTGTCCGGCCCGTCCGGATCCATCTCGCGCACCCGCGTCGCCATGCTGGTCGGGGTGTTGGCCATGACGCGTTTCCACATCGGGTACGGCCATACTTCGTACTGCTCGGCGACGGCGCGGGTGACGGGATCGGCCAGCTCCGCATGGCGCGAGAGCGACGGGCGTGGCGGCAGGAACGCGTCGGCGAAGGCGCCGGCGGCGCTAAGGCGCGCGCGCTCGTCGTCGCCGAACAGCCAGGCGCCGCTGTTCATCGCCGCCTGCGCCCGGAGCGCGTCGGCGAGACGCGGGAAATCGCGCCAGCGTTCGGCGAGCAGCATCCAGCGCCGCATCGCCGTCAGCGGCAGCTCGATCTCCAGCCCCGCGACGATGTCCTCGTTGAGTAGCGCCAGCGCCAGCGGGCTTGCCTCAAGGCGCCGCGCCATCGCTTCGGGCGCGGCGTCCAGCAGATCGCTGTCGCGCCGCAGATGGCGCCAGCCCGCCGCGCTGAGCGCGCCCGGGTTGATATCGCGGTCGCCGAGCAGCGCCAGCAGCGCCGGCACGCGGTCCGCGGTCAGCGCCTCGGGATACTCCTTGAGGATGCGCGCCGCCAGAACCTTCTCCGCGCGGCCGTCCGGTGCCGCGTCATAGGCCGCCCAGGCCTCGGCCAGCGCCTCGCGCGAGCGTCCCTCCTGCCAGAGTGCGAGCGCGGTGGCGACGCTCATGCCTCAGCCGATCCGGCTCGACATGCCGCCATCGACCGGCAGCAGCACGCCGGTGATGAAGCGCGCCTCGTCGCTGGCGAGGAACAGCGCCGCATGCGCCGTGTCCCACGCCGTTCCCATCTTGCCGCCGAGCGGCACGCGCGCGTTGCGGGCCTGGCGCACCGCCTCCTGATCCTGCCCGCTCGCCGCGGCGATGCCGGCGACCGCCATCGGCGTGTCCATCAGGCCGGGCAGCACCGCGTTGCAGCGGATGCCGTGCCGCGCGTTGGACTGCGCCACGCTGGTGGTCAGCCGGTTGACCGCCGCCTTCGACACTTCATAGGCGACCTGGTTGCCGCCGGCGATCGAGGCCAGCGAGGAGATGTTGACGATCGCGCCGCCGCCCGCCGCGCGCATGACCGGGATCGCGCACTTTATCGTCAGCCACATGGCTTTGAGGTTGACCGTCATGATGCGGTCGAAGGCGTCTTCCGCCACCTTGTGCGCCGGCCCGTCGCCGCCGCCGATGCCGACATTGTTGACCAGGATGTCGATGCGTCCGAGGCGCGCCACCGCCGCCGCGATCAGCGCCTCCGCCGCGCCCGTCTTGGCGATGTTGGCTTCGAGCGCGGCGGCGCGGCCGCCTTCCTTCTGGATCAGCGCCACGGTCTCGGCGGCTCGCGCCCCGTCGCGGTCGACGCACAAGACGTCGGCGCCTTGGCGCGCGAACAGGATCGCCATGGCGCGGCCGTTGCCGATGGTGGTGCCGGGCGTCTGGCCGGCGCCGACCACGACCGCGGTCTTGTCCTTGAGGCGCATGCGTCAGAAGCCTTTGAGGTCGGGATCGAGCGTCAGCCCGGCGTCGAGCTGCACGCCGAATGTGTTCAGCATCATCGACACCTGGGTGTACTGGCCGGCCGTGAACACCACGTCCATGCACTGCTTCGGCGTGAAATGCGCGCCCAGCGCGGCCCATGTCGCGTCGCCGACGAACTGATCCTTGTGCAATTCGTCGCTGGCGCGGATCAGCGCCGCGTCGGCGGCGCTCCAGCCGGCCTCGGCGCCTTTCTTGAGGCGCGCGATCTCGTCGTCGGTCAGGCCCTCGCGCTTGGCGATGGCGATATGCTGCGTCCATTCATAGCCCGACTTGCACAGGAACCCGGTGCGCAGGATCACGATCTCGCGCTCGCGCGGCGCCAGGTCGTTGCGCCGCGACAGCACATAGCCGCCCCATTCGTTGAAGCGTTGCAGCGCCTTGGGCGCGTGCGCCAGGGTGCGGAAGATGTTGAGCACGCGGCTGCCGAACGGCTTCAGGACCTCCTTCTGGTCGTCGCTCAGTTCGGCGTCGCTCAGCGGCGCGATACGGGCCTGGCGCAGGCGCATGACGGTCTCTCCCCGGTTTTGTCTGCCGGGCAAAATAGACTAGTCGGGCCTGACATCAACACCGATCTCGCGCAGCAATTCGTGGGCCTGGCTCTGGCTGACGATCAGCCCGGCATAGTCGGCGAGAACCGCGAGGTTCAGCCCGGCGAGCGAGGCGCCTTCGAGATTGGCGCCGCGCAGTCTGGCGCGGTCCCATTCGGCGCGGTCGATGGTCGATCCCGTCAGCACCGCCTCGGAGAGGTCGGAGTCCCAGAACAGCGTCTCGGAGAATTTGCAGGCCGTGAGGGCGCAGGTCCGCAAGGCCAGGCCGCTCAAATCGGCATAGCTGAAATTGCAGGCGTCGAACGTCGCCTTGCAGAGCACGACCTTCCTGGACAGCACCTTCTCGAAGCGCGAGCCCTTGAAGCGCGCGCCGCGAAAGCTGCAATCGCGCGCTTCCACCGCGTACAGATCGCAGCGCTCGAAGGCGCAGTCGGCGAAATTGCATGCCGTCAGCGAGGCCTCCCGCATCTCGCAGAGCGAGAAGGTGCAGCCCTTCTTCGCCTCGGCGTCGAACAACAGGCATTTGGCGAAGCGCGCGCCGATGAACTCGCAGGTCGCGAACCGTACCTGCGCGAAGCGGCAATTGGCGAACTGCGCCCCGGAAAAATTGGCGCCGTGCAGCGTCAGCGCTTCGAACGTGCAATCGGCGAACCGTGCGTCGCTGCCGTCCAAGCTCTCCAAATCGAGCGCGGCGGTGAAGCGGCGCCCCTCGAAGACGCGGCCGCCCTTGAGCGTCGCGTCCAGCTCCTCTTGCGTGACCGCTCTGCGGTCGGCCGGTTCGGGCGGCATGACGGGTCTATGCCGCGCGCGCATCCGGGAAGATGCGCAGGAAATTGTCGACATAGAACTTGTCGCGCACCGAGGCGGGCCGCTCGCCCAGCGCCCCTTCGAACCGCGCCACCGGATTGCGCCCGCCCTCGATGTGCGGATAGTCGCTGGAAAACAGATAGAGGTCGGGGTTCGACTGGTCGATGAAGGCGCCGACCGCCTCGAACACGAAGGGGGTGAAGGCCATCTGCTGCGTCAGCTGCTGGGTCGGGGTGCGCGTGAAGCGCGCCAGGTTCTGGTCGGTGCGGCCCCAATGCTGCGCCACCCAGTCGAGCCGCGTCAGCATCTGCGGCACCCAGCCGGCGCCGAGTTCGACGCTGGCGCCGCGCAGCTTGGGGAAGCGCTCGAAGATGCCTTCGATCAGCATCATCGACAGGAACGTCTCCGGCCCCTGATGCAGCACCGCGACATCCTTGGTGCGCAGGTTTTCGCCGCCGCCGAGCCAGTCCTTGGTCGCCGGCCGCCCATTGTTGCCCCACGCCTTGGCGAGTTGCAGCGGCGAGCCGCCGACATGCAGCAGGAACGGCACGCCCGCCTCCGCCAGCCGCGCCCAGAACGGCTCCAGCGCCACATGGCCCGGGGATTTGTCGCCGCAGGGCCGGTGCGGCACCCACACCGCCTTCAGATCGCTTTTCAGCACCAGCTCCAGCTCGGCGATGGCGTGCTCGGGCTCGTCGAGCGGCACGATGGCGACGCCCATCAGGCGCGGATCGTGGCTGCAGAATTCCTCCATGTGGCGGTTGTGCGCCCGCGCCCCGCCATAGCGCAGCGCCGGCGCGATCTTGGAGCTCGGCGAAAACGGCATCGCCACGCTATGGGTGGCGAAGACGAGCTGCTTTTTGAAGCCCAGCAGGTCCATGGCGCGGGCCCGCTCGGCACCGTCGAAAGCGCCCAGCGCCTGGATTTCCTTGGATTTCTCGATCAGCTTGTCGCCCAGCGCCAGGAGTTCCGCCCTGTGCGCGTCGCTGTGGCGGCCGCCGCGCGCCACGATCTCGGCGACTTCCTCGTCGGTGACGATCGAGGCCGAATAATTCACCGCCGGCATCTCGGGCCGAAGTGCCGGATCGGCGTATTTCTGCAGGAAATCGGGCAGCTCCATGATGTGGCTGTCCGCGTCGTACATGGCGCGCTGGGCATAGGTCATGGTTTGTCCCCGACGGTCTGGCGCATCCTAGAGCGCAATTCGGCAAAGTGGAGGCCGGTTTTCCGTAAAATTGCGCGACAATTCAAAAGCTAGAGCCGCATTTCGATTCAAACGACGTGAATGCGGCTCTGGCACCGAAAGCCGGCGCCGCGCGCCAAGCGTGTCGAAATCAAGGCGCGGTAACCTTCCTTGGCGGCTGACAGGAGCGTGATCGCTTGCCGCTCCCACCGCGCACCGCCCGGTGATAGAGTGCGCACCGAACCGGTCCGTGGGGACGCACATGACCATCTTGGCAAACCGCCGCGCGCTGCTGGCCCAGGCCAGCGCTGGCCTCGCGCTCGCACCGCAGCTCGCCCGCGCCGTCACCGGCACGCGCCTCCCGCCGCCGGCGGCGGCGCCGGCCGGTGCCGAGAACATCCAGGGCGGCGCCGACGCGCAGAACCGCCTGACGGTCGACACCTGGGTCAACGGCAAGGGACCGTTCCAGTTCGTGGTCGACACCGGCGCGGACCGCAGCGTCATCTCCGAAGAGCTCGCCACCGCCCTCGGCCTCGCCCATGGCGACGACATGATCGTGCAGGGGATCGCCCGCGCCATGCCGGCCGCCTCGGTGCAGCTCGACAATCTGCGCATCGGCCGCATCACCATCGACAGCCTGCCGATGCCGGTGCTGCCCAAAAGCTGGCTCGGCGCCGACGGCTATCTCGGGCTCGACGTCATCGACCGCCAGTCCGTGACCTTCGATTTCCAGAATCACCGCCTCACCATCGAGCCGTCCGACCACGCCACCCATTGGATCGCTTTTTCCGACCAGGCGCTGGTGCGCGTCGACGGCTCGGACGGGCGGCTGACGGCGGTCAATTGCAGCGTCGACGGCATCAGGGCCTATGCCTTCGTCGATTCCGGGGCGCAGATCTCCATCGGCAACACACGGCTGTTCGCCGAGTTGCAGAAGGACGGCGCCACCTTCGCCAATGACGAGACCATCCAGCTGCTCGGCGTCACCGGCGGCGCCGCCGCCGGCCGCGTCGCGGCGATCGAATCGATCAAGCTCGGCTCCATCCGTTTCGCCAACAGCGCGCTGGTCATCGCCGACCTGCCGGTGTTCGAGATCTGGGGCCTCGACCAGAAGCCGGCGCTGTTCATCGGCATGAATTTCCTGCGCCAGTTGTCGCAGTTCACCATCGACTACGGCCGCAAGGAGCTTCGCTTCAAGCTGGCGCAATTCATGATGGCGAGCAGAGCCTAGGCAAGCCGCGGCTCGTCCCATACCCAATCCATCATCGCCCGGCTTGTCCGGGCGACCCATTTTCCCTACCAAAGAAAATTGGATCGCCCACATTCAAAGGGGCGACGATTTGGCGAACGGAATTTGTCTTCCGCCAACAGGAGCCTCGCATGCGTCTCAAGGACAAGGCGGCCGTCGTCACCGCGGCGGGCGCGGGCATCGGGCGCGCCACGGCGCTCGCTTTCGCCGCCGAGGGGGCGCAGGTCATCGCCACCGACATCGACGCGGCGGCGCTGACGTCGCTCGCGGCCGAAAACATCCGCACTGCATTGCTCGACGTCCGCGACGACGGCGCCGTCGCCGCGTTCTTCGCAGGCGCCGGGCGCTGCGACGTATTGTTCAACTGCGCCGGCATGGTGCCGAACGGCAGCGTGCTGGACAGCCCGCCCGCCGTCTTCGCCGCCGCCTTCGATCTCAACGTCCTGTCGATGGTGCGCACCATCCGCGCTGTCCTGCCCGGCATGCTGGCACGCGGCGCCGGCGCCATCGTCAACATGGCGTCGGTCGCCTCCAGCATCACCGGCGTGCCCGGCCGCAGCGCCTACGGCACCACCAAGGCCGCCGTCATCGGCCTGACCAAGTCGGTCGCCGCCGACTATGTCGCTCAGGGCATACGCTGCAACGCCATCTGTCCCGGCACCGTCGACACCCCGTCGCTGCGGGCGCGCATCGCAGCCCAGCCCGATCCCGCGGCGGCGCTGCGGGCATTCCTCGCGCGCCAGCCCATGGGCCGCTTCGGCACGCCCGAGGAGATCGCGGCCATCGCCGTCCACCTCGCCTGCGACGAAGCCGCCTTCATCACCGGCCAGGCCTTCGTCATCGATGGCGGCTGGACGGCCTGAGGCGCGGCCCGGGATTTATTTTCGCAGACAGAAAATTTCGTTCGCTGCATCGCACGCGCCGACTTATCGACGCCGCGAAACGAAAATCTCCGCGCTTTGCGCGGCGCTGCGCGAATTTTTGTTCGATAAGTCTCGCGCGAATTTATTTTCGCGCACCCCTTGAACCGAGTCGGTCCACACCACATCTCCGCTATATCCCAACAACCGCATCTGCACGGCAGCGTCTCACGCGATCACGTCGCGTTTGAGGTCGGGAAACACCTTGCCCACCTTGCCGAGCAGGTAATCGCCATAGGAGCCGGTGAATTCATGCACACTCTCCTTGTCCCATCGCGTCTCGCGGTCGTCGCGCGCCTGGCCGCCATGCAGCGGCAGCTTCACGATCTTGGCGGCGAACGCCGGATCGAAAAAGAACGGAAACGACAGGCGCCCGCGCCCGCTCGTGTTCTTGGCGCGATGCGGCGTCGAGCGGTAGAGCCCGCCGGTCAGCCGGTCGAGCATGTCGCCGATATTGCACACCAGCGTGCCGGGAAGCGGCGGCGCCTCGGTCCAGCCGTCCGGCGCCTTGACCTGCAGCCCGCCGGTCGCGTCCTGCGCCAGCAGCGTCAGGAGACCGTAATCGGTGTGCTCGCCGACGCCCCATTGCTGCGAGCCCGGCGTATCCGGCGGATAGTGGAAGATGCGAAACAGGATCGTCGGATCGGCGGTGTAATGCTCGCGGAAATACTGCGCTTCGAGCCCCAGGCTGAGCGCGATGCCTTCCAGGATCGCATGCGCCGCGCGCGTGTTGGTCTCGAGATAGTCCAGCACCGCTGTGCGCAGGCCCGCCGGCCGCGCCGGAAACTGGTTGGCGCCGTGCAGCGGCACCCCGGCGCGCACGCGCGGATCGCCCGGCCCCAGCTCGCTGCCGAAATAGAGGCCCTCCTTGCGGTCGGGCTTGCCCGAGGTCAGCTCGCCGCCGACCGGGAAATAGCCGCGCCAGGCGCGTCCGCCCTTCGCCATCGCGATCTGCATTTTCTCGGCCTCGGGCAGGGCGAAGAAGTCGCGCGCCAACACTTCCAGCGGCGCCGCATCGACGCCGTGCCCGGTGGCATAGAAAAAGCCGTTGTCGCGGCAGGCGCGTCCGATCGCGGCTGCGACCCGCGCCCGGCCGCCATCATCGCGCCCGAAGAGTGGCGCTACGTCAATTATGGGAAGTGTCTCTTTCACGCCGGCCAGTGTGCCGCAACACGGCGCCGTCGTGCTAGCCTTTCCGCAACCGGGATCGCGCCATGACATCTTACGACCTGATCATCGTCGGCGGCGGCATTGCCGGTTCCGCGCTCGCCGCCACCATGGCGAAGGCCGGAAAATCCGTCCTGCTGCTGGAGCAATCCACGGTCTACGAAGACCGGGTGCGCGGCGAATGGATCGCGCCCTGGGGCGTGACGGAGACGCGCCGGCTGGGCCTCTACGACCTGCTGCGTGCCGCCGGCGGCCATCACCTGCTGCGCCACGTCACCTATGACGAGAGCCGCAGCCCCGAGCTCTCCGAGCAGCGGACGCTGCCGCTCTCGATCTTCGCGCCCGACGTGCCGGGGCCGCTCTGCATCGGCCATCCGCATCACTGCCAGACCCTGTTCGACGAGGCCGTTCGCTGCGGCGCCACGGCGCTGCGCGGCGTGCGCGTGGCGGCCATCGCGCCGCCCGCCGTTAGCTATGCGCTGGACGGCCACAGCCACCAGGCGACGGCGCGCCTCGTCGTCGGCGCCGACGGCCGCCTGTCGCCGGTGCGCGAGGCCGCCGGCATCCGGCTGCATCAGGACAAGCCGCATCACTGGTTCGCCGGCCTGCTGGTCGACGGCGCCGACGCCTGGGCCGACGACCTCCAGGCCATCGGCACCGAGGGCGATTTCGGCTTCCTCGCCTTTCCGCAGGGCGGCGGCCGCGTGCGCGTCTATGGCGGCTACGCGCTCGAGCAGCGCAAGCGCTTCAGCGGCGACGGCGGCGCGCGGCTGTTCCTCGATGCGTTTCGCATGACCTCGGCGCCGGGCAACGCGGCGCTCGCGGGCGCCGTGCCGGCCGGTCCGCTCTACAGCTATTTCAACAACGACAGCTGGACCGACGAGCCTTTCGCGCCCGGCGTCGTCCTGGTCGGCGACGCCGCCGGCTGGAACGATCCCATCGTCGGTCTCGGCCTGTCGATCGCCTATCGCGACGTGCGCGTCGTCAGCGACATCCTCAAAAGCAGCGACGACTGGTCGCCGGCCGCCTTCGCGCCCTATGCCGAGGAGCGGCGCGAGCGCATGCGCCGGCTGCGCTTCGCCGCCGCGCTGCAGGCTGCGCTCGACATGGAGTTCGGCGACGCTGCGCGCGAGCGCCGCCGCACCTATCACGAGCGCTCGGCGGCCGACCCGTCGCTCGGCCTGCACGGTTTCGCCGTCATGGGCGGGCCCGAGGTCGTGCCGCCCGAAATCTTCACCGCCGCGCACCGCGCCCGCGTTCTCGGTCTCTAGGAGCAGCGCATGGACCTCGAAAAATTCAACGCCGACTGGCTCAAGGCCTGGACCGACAAGGACGTGCCGCGCCTCCTGGACTTCTACGCGGGCGACGCGGTCTACAAGGACCCGCAGGTGCCCGCCGGCGTCACCGGTCACGCCGCGCTCGGCGCCTATCTCAGCGGCCTGTTCGCCGCCACGCCGCCCATGACCTACACGCCGGAGGAAATCTGGCCGACGCCGAACGGTTTCTGCGGCCGCTGGTATTGCGCCATCGGCGCCAGGGGCGAAGTGGGCAGGATGCGCGGCTTCGATCTCGTCGTGCTGAAGGCGGACAAAATTGCGCTCAACGAAGTCTATGTGCACCAGCTGCCCGTCGCCTGAATGACAGACATTCCCATCCTGCGGCCCGCGGCGGTCACGCCGGACTGGCTGACGCGCGTCCTGGCGCGGGGCGGCGTCGCGGCGCGGGTGCGCAGCTTTGCCGCCCGGCCCGTCGGCACCGGCCAGATCGGCCAGAGCGTGAAGTTCACGCTCGACTACGCCGCGCCGGCCCCCGGCGCGCCGGCCTCGCTGGTCGGCAAGTTTCCCGCGCCGGGCGAGGAAAGCCGTGGCACGGGCGTTGCGCTCGGCAATTACATCCGCGAGGTGAACTTCTACAAATACCTCGCGCCCACCGCGCTGATCGCGACGCCGAAATGCTATTTCACCGAGGTCGATCCGGCGACCAGCGAGTTCGTGCTGATGATGGAGGACCTTGCGCCCGCCGAGCAGGGCGACCAGCTCAAAGGCTGCAGCCTCGAGCAGGCGCGGCTGGCGCTGGCGGAGGCGGCGAAGCTGCATGCCTCGCACTGGAACGATGCCGCCATCGAGGACCTCGCCTGGGTCAGCGGCACCAAAGCCGCCGCCGCCTTCGGCTCCGCCGATCCGCAGGCGATCGTCCATCTGTGGCAGGCGTTCTGCGCGCGCTACACAGGCCGCATCGCGCCCGAGGCGCGCCGCATCGGCGACACGCTGACCGCGAATTTCGCGCGCTACAGCACGCTCTACACCGGCCCCAAGTCGCTGGTGCATATCGACTACCGGCCGGACAACATGATGTTCGCCACGCCCGCAGGCGGCAGGCCGCTGACGGTGCTCGACTGGCAGTCGCTCGCCTTCGGCTGCGGCGTCACCGACGTCGCCTATTTCCTCGCCGGCGCCCTGCCGCGCGACCGGCGCCGCGCCCTGGAGCGCGAGCTGCTGCGCGAATATCACGACGGCCTGTGCGCGCTCGGCGTGAAAGACTACGACTACGAGACCTGCTGGACCGACTATCGCAGCCGCGCCTTCGGGCTCTTCATCGTCGCGTTCTACGCCTCGATGATCGTCACCCAGACGCCGCGCGGCGACGACATGTTCATGGCGATGCTGCACAGCGCCGCCGACCAGATCGTCGATCTCGACTCGCTCGATTTCCTGCGCTGAGGAGAAACACGATGGACAAAATTGCCGTCATCACCGGCGTCGGCCCCGGCACCGGCGCCTCGCTGGCCCGCCGCTTCGCAGGCGGCGGTTATCGCGTCGCCCTGCTGGCGCGCAATGCCGAGCGCCTCGCCGCTCTCGAAAAGGAGATCGCCGGCGCTCGGGCCTATCCGTGCGACGTCTCCGATCCCGATGCCGTGAAAGGCGCTGCCGCTGCCATCGCAAAGGATATGGGCACGGCGTCGATCGTCATCCACAATGCGGTCGGCGGCGCTTTCGGCACCTTTCTCGAGATCGATCCGAAAGTCCTCGACCGGAATTTCCAGACCAACACGATGGGCCTGCTGTATCTCGCACAGGCCTTCGTGCCGGCGATGATCGAACGCGGCGCAGGCGCGCTGATCGTCACCGGCAACACCGCGGCGCAGCGCGGCCGCGCCGGCTTCGCGGGTTTCGCGCCGACCAAGGCGGCGCAGCGCATCCTCGCCGAGGCCATCGCCCGCGACGCCGGCCCCAAAGGCGTCCACGTCGCCTATGTCGTGATCGACGCGGTGATCGACGTGCCCTGGGCCCGCGAGCGCTACAAGGACAAGCCGGAGGATTTCTTCATCAAGAGCGCCGCCATCGCCGACGAGGTCTTCCACCTGGCGCACCAGGACAAATCGGCGTGGTCGTTCAACGTAGAGATCCGGCCGTTCCGGGAGACCTGGTAGGAGGCTGCCATGAACGTCGAAATCGCGCTGGCGGGCCGCGCGCACCGCGACTGGCTGCTGGCCGAGGACACGCATATCCCGCCCGCCTGCGTCGAACGCTGCATCGCTGCCGGGGAATATCTCGTCGCCATGGTGGACGGTGCGCCGGCGGGCTTCCTGCGCTTTTCATGGTTCTGGCGCGCGATACCCTACATGGAACTCGTTCGTGCCACGCCCCGCAACCGCGGTATCGGCACGGCGCTGTTCGCGGCGTGGGAGACGGCGATGCGCGCGGCCGGCGCAAAGCTGCTGATGACCTCGAGCATGTCCGACGAGCCCGAGCCGCAGGCCTGGCATCGCCGCAACGGCTTTGTGGAATCGGGATCGCTCACCTTCGGCGCGTTGCAGACGACAGCGGAGGTCTTCTTCGTGAAGCCTCTTTAGGGCCTCGTCCGCGGCGTGCGTTCAAAATCCGTGGAACGTCGCGAAGCTTTCCACCGGCTCGCGTTCCGACACCAGCGTATTTACCGGGTGGCTCTCGTCGGCATAGCCCAGCGAGATGCCGCAGATGATGTACTCGTCATCGGGCACGTTCAGCACCCGGCGCGTCACGCTCCAGTAATTGTTCCAGGCGCCCTGGGCGCAGGTGTCGAGGCCCTTCACCTTCGCGGCCAGCATGAAGCTCTGCATGAACATGCCGAGATCCACGAAGCTCATCGCGTCGAGCTCTTTGTCCATCGTGAAGATCAGCCCGACCGGCGCGTCGAAGAATTTGTAGTTGCGGCCCCACTGCGCCCAGTTCGCCGCCGGATCGCCCTTTGGAATGCCGATGAGCGAATACATGTCCTTGCCGAGCTTTCGCATGCGCCCGATATACGGCTCCTTGCGCTTGCCGGTGCGCGGGAATTCCGCGCGGTCGTCGGGCGGATTTGTGTCGCGATGCGCCAGCACCTCGCGCTCCAGCGCGTGGCGCGTCTCGCCGGCGACGACATGCACCTTCCAGGGCTGGATGTTGGTGCCCGACGGCGCGCGCGACGCCAGCACGAGCAAGTCCTCGACCAGCGTGCGCGGCACGGGATCGGGGCGGAAGGCGCGAACGGATTTTCGCGCATGCAGGGCATCGATGAAATGCAAGGCGAAACTCCTACCGCGTCGCGGCCTTGCCATCCGGCGCGCCGCTGAGTTCGAAATCGGCCGGATTGGGCGCCCGCGTTGCGCTCCAGTAATCGACCAGCGGATAGGGCCAGTTCTGCGACACGCGGCCCTTCTTGTTCTTGTACCAGCTCGTCACCTGCGGCACGCCCCAGGCCATTTGCTGGTTGCTCGCATCGACTTTCACGTTGAACGCGTCATGCACGTCCTTCTTGACCTCGATGGCGCTGGCGTTGGAGCGCAGCAGGAGTTCGAGCAGGCCCTGGATGTAGCGCATCTCGCATTCGGAGAAGAAGATGATGCTGCCATTGACCACGATGTTGGTGTTGGGCCCGTACATGATGAACAGGTTCGGGAAATTCGGCACCGTGACGCCGAGATAGGCGCGCGCGTCGCCGTCCCATTGCCGGTGCAGGTCGACGCCGCCCTTGCCCTTGAAGGTCATCGGGCTGAGGAATTCGCTCGCCGTGAAGCCGGTGCCGTAGATGATGACGTCGACGTCGAAGCTGCGGCCGTCCTTGGTTTTCAGGCCGCTCGGCGTGATCTCCGCGATCGGATCGGTGACGGTCTCGACATTGGGCCGCTTCAGCGCGCCCAGCCACACGCCGTTGTCGCGCACGCTGCGCTTGCCGCCCGGCGGATAGTTCGGCGTCGCGGCGTCCTGCAGCTCCGGCCGGCCCTCGAGCTGGCCACGCGTGTACTGCGTCAGCATCTCGCGCAGCATGTCGTTCTGCGCCCCCACCGAATCCTTGCGCGCCGTCCAATCGGGATCGGCCTTGACGAACTCATAGATGCCGTCGGTCAGCATCCAGAACAGCCAGAAGCGGTACCATTTGCCGTAGAACGGCACGTGCTTCAGCAGCCATTTCTTTCCATCGTCGACCTTGTCGTGATAGTTCGCCGTCGGTCCCAGCCACGGCGCGGTGCGCTGGAAGACATAAAGCTGGCTCACCTCGGGTGCGATCTCCGGCACGAACTGGAAGGCGGAAGCGCCGGTGCCTATCACCGCGACGCGCTTGCCCTTGAGCGGCACCGTGTGGTCCCAGGTCGCCGAATGGAACGAGCGGCCCTTGAACGTCGCGATTCCCTTGATGTCCGGCAGGCGCGGGCGGCTGAGCTGGCCCACGGCGGTGATCACCGCATTGGAGACGATGGTGTCTTCCTTGCCGTCCGCCAGGCGCACCCGTGTCGTCCACAGCGCGCGCGCTTCGTCATAGACGCTTTCGATCACCTCGGTCTGGAAGCGGATGTCCGGCCGGAGGCCATATTTGTCGGCGACGCCCTGGAAATATTTCCACAGGATCGGCTGGGTCGAGAAATGATACGGCCAGTCGTGGTTGGGCTCGAACGAGTACGAATACAGATGGTTGGGATTGTCGACGCGGCAGCCGGGATAGGTGTTGACGAACCAGGTGCCGCCGACCTCCGTGTTCTTGTCGACCACGGTGAACGGGATCTTCGCCTGCTTGAGACGGATGGCGGCGAGCAGGCCGGACATTCCCGCGCCGATGATGAGCACGCGGAAATCCTTCTTGGCGCTGTCGGGCAGGGCCTCCAGCGTCTGCACCGCCTTGACGTCCTTGGCGCCGAGCGCCAGTTCCTCCTCCAGGAACGGCACATAGCGCTCGGGAATCTCCGCGCCGGCGACGAAGTTCATCATCTTGCGCACCGTGTCGCGCGACGGTTGCGGCGGCAGCTTGGCGCCGTCGCGCAGGCTCTTGAGCGCCGCCAGCGCCCGCGCCTTGGTCGCGGCGCGCTGCGCCTCGGTCAACCCGCCCTGGCCGTCGCCGAAAAAGTCGTAGACCGGCTTGATCTCGCCGGTGACCAGGGCCTCGTCGCCGGTGACATGCACCAGCGCCGCGATCAGGCTCGGCAGATGTGCCTGCTCGATCGCGTTTTTGATGACGTCGTCGCTGTCCGTGATCGGCGCGGTGGCAAGGGCGTCGGTCATAGGCGTCTCCCGATGGTCTGTGGCGAGAACCTTAGCCCGTCCGCGCCGCGCAAATCGAGTGGGCCTGACGCAGCGTCAGTTTGCCCAATACACCAGTTCGTCGTTCGGGCTGTCGGGATAGGAGAGAGGATGATCCACCGTCTCGGGAACCAGCGCCAGCGACGGCCAGAGCGGCTTGGCCTGTTCGGCGCTGATGCCGCGCAATTCCTTCAGCAGCGCGCCGGTCTCGGCGCCGTTGGCCGTTACCAGATTGGTCTTCTCGAACGGATCGCTCCTCAGGTCGTAGAGCCAGAGCTTGGCATAGGGCTTGTCCATCACCTGCAGCTTCCAGTCGCCGTCGAGCAGCGTCGCATAGGGTCCCGAGCGCCAGAACAGCGTGCGGTGCGGCCGGCCCTGGCTCGCGCCGGTGACGAACGGTATCAGGTCGACGCCGTCGATCCTGCGGTCGGTCGGCAGCGGCGCGCCGGCCACCGCGGCGACCGTCGCGAAGATGTCCACATGCGCCACCGGGTTCGGATAGGTCTTGCCGGCCGGCAGCTTGCCCGGCCAGCGCATGAAGAAAGGCACATGGATGCCGCCCTCGAAGAACGTCGCCTTCCAGCCGCGATAGGGCTTGTTGATGTCGGGCAGGCCGACGTAATAGGCGCCGCCATTGTCCGAGGTGAAGATCACCAGCGTGTTGTCGTCGAGCCCCTCGCGCTTCAACGCGTCCATGACATGGCCGACATTGCGGTCCAGTGCCCGCAGCATCGCGGCATAGACTCGCAGGCGGTGGTCGGCGATCTGCGGCAGCGCGTCGTAGTCGCTCTTCAGGGCCTGGAACGGCGTGTGCACCGCGTTGAAGGTCAGGTACATGAAGAACGGCCGGTTGCGATTGGCGTGGATCGCCGCCACGGCCTGGTCGCCGAGATAATCGGTCATGTATTGCGACGGCGCGAAGCGCTGGCCACCATTGTTCTCGACCGAGAAGGTGAGGTTGGCCCACAGGAATTTGTCGATCGGGTCGAAATCCTGGTGCGCTTCTTCCACGCCGGGATCGCCCTGGGGCGCGAACAGCGAGGCGCCGGCGAGGAAGCCCAGGGTCTCGTCATAGCCCTTGGCCTCGGGCTTCGAGGTCGGCGTGCCGCCGAGATGCCACTTGCCGAGGAACAGCGTGTGGTAGCCGCGCGCGCGCAGCAGCTTGGGGATCATGATCTCGCCCCCCGGCACCGCCTCGTCATTGGCGTTTGCCGGCAGGTCGTGCTCGTGCGCCGCGTCGTAATAGCCGTGGCGGCCGGCGTAATCGAAGGTCGCGATCATTTTCTCGAAGGCGCCCGGCGTCGGGGTGAACTCGAAGCCGAAGCGCGTCGCGTAGCGCCCGGTCATGATCGCCGCCCGCGACGGCGCGCACGTCGCGTTGCCGGCATAGCCGTTGGAGAAGATCACGCCCTGGTGCGCGATGGCGTCGATATGCGGTGTCGGCGCCGCCCCGCCGGCCACGCCGCCGCCGTTGAAGGAGAGATCGTTGAAGCCGAGGTCGTCCGCCAGGATGAAGACGACATTGGGCGGCCTCGGCCCCGCCGGCGCCACCGCCGGACCCTCCTGCCAGACCACCGGATGATTGGCTTCCACCGGGTCGCGGATGCGGTCGAGGATGCCCGGGATGTAATACCAGTATTGCTGGAACGCGGCGTAACCCGCCGCCGCCGCGACGACGACCGCGCCGAGCGCGATCCAGCGCTTTTTGATTGCCATGCCGCAAAGCCCCTCAGCCTTTGGCGCGCTATAGCACTTCAAAAGGAAAAAGAGAACCAAGATTCCGTTTTGGTGCCGGTAATGGTCATTTTTGCTCAGCTGTCGCGGCATCTCGGCGCGTGGTTGCGAACGGTATTGTCCGGCGCGCGCATTGGCAGAGAATGCGCGGCGGACGAGAGGTGTCTCGCATGATGCGCCAAAGACTTGGACGGGAGATCGGCGCGGTGATTGCCGCCAAGCTTGTCCTGCTTTGCGCGCTCTATTTTCTGTTCTTCGCGCCCGATCATCGCACGCCGTCAGATGCGCCGGCCGTCGGCGCGCACATCCTCGGCAGCGGGGCGGGCTGAACCATGGACATCGTCACGCTCTCGCGCCTGCAATTCGCGCTGACCGCGCTCTACCACTTCCTGTTCGTGCCGCTGACGCTCGGCCTGGCGCTGATGCTGCTGATTATGGAGAGCGTCTATGTCATGACCGGCCGCACCATCTGGCGCGACATGGTCAAGTTCTGGGGCACGCTGTTCGGCATCAACTTCGCCATGGGCGTCGCCACCGGCATCACCATGGAATTCCAGTTCGGCACCAACTGGGCCTATTTCTCGCACTATGTCGGCGACGTGTTCGGTGCGCCGCTCGCCATCGAAGGCCTGATGGCGTTCTTCCTCGAGGCGACGCTGGTCGGCCTCTTCTTCTTCGGCTGGAACCGCCTCTCGAAGGTCGGCCATCTGGTCGTCACCGCCGGCGTCGCCGTCGGCAGCCAGTTTTCGGCGCTGTGGATCCTGATCGCCAATGGCTGGATGCAGTTTCCGGTCGGCGCCAAATTCAATCCCGACACGATGCGCATGGAAGTCAGCGACTTCAGCGCCGTACTGTTCAATCCGGTGGCGCAGGCCAAGTTCGTCCACACCGTCGCCGCCGGCTATGTCACCGGCTCGATGTTCGTGCTGGCGATCGGCGCGCTCTATCTCTTGCAGAAGCGCCACCGGCCGCTGGCGCTGCGCTCGATGACCGTCGCCGCCAGTTTCGGTCTCGCGGGCGCCCTCTGTGTCGTCGTGCTCGGCGACGAGAGCGGCTACACCGCCAGCGTCAACCAGAAGATGAAGATCGCGGCCATCGAGTCGATGTGGGAGACGGAACCGGCGCCGGCGTCGTTCACGCTGGTGGGAATTCCCAATCTCGCGGGAAAGCGCACCGACTACGCCGTCCGCGTTCCCTGGGTCCTCGGCCTGATCACGACGCGCTCCGTCGACACACCGGTTCCGGGCATCAACGACCTGGTCAAGCTTGCCAATGGCCGCATCCGGGGCGGCCTCGTCGCCTACAACGCTCTGGCGAAGCTGCGCGCCGACCGCGGCAATGCCGATCTGCGCAAAATTCTCGACGCCCATGTCGCCGATCTCGGCTACGCCCTGCTGCTCAAGCGCTATCGCGGCGACATCGAGAACGCCACCGACGCCGACATAGCCCGCGCCGCCGAATCGACGATCCCCAACGTGCCGGTGCTGTTCTGGTCGTTCCGTATCATGGTCGCCTGCGGCTTCTGGTTCATCGCGCTGTTCGGCACGGCGTTCTATTTCTCGGCGACGCGTCGGCTCGCGCGCTATCGCCTGTTCCTGTGGGCCGCCCTGCTCAGCCTGCCGCTGCCCTGGCTCGCCATCGAGCTCGGCTGGATCGTCGCCGAATACGGTCGTCAGCCCTGGGCGATCGAAGGCGTGCTGCCGACCTTCCTCGGCGTCTCCGGCACCGACGCGCACAACGTTCTGTTCAGCCTGATCGGCTTCGTCGTGTTCTACTCGGGCCTCGCCGTCGCCGACCTCTACCTGATGGTCAAATATATCCGCCTCGGACCCGACGAGACCATCGGCCATCCCGTCGCCGCGCCCGGCTGGAGGGACCCCACCCCCTCCCTCGCCAAGTGAGGTTCGAATGTACGCCGATTCAATGAAATCAAGGGCTTGGCGATGAGCTACGAGGTCCTACGCGTGGTCTGGTGGGCACTGCTGGGCCTGCTGCTGATCGGTTTCGCCGTGATGGACGGCTTCGATTTCGGCAGCGCCATGCTGCTGCCCTATGTCGCCCGCACCGACATCGAGCGCCGCGTCGTCATCAACAGCATCGGCCCGGTGTGGGAGGGCAACCAGGTCTGGTTCATCCTCGGCGGCGGCGCGATCTTCGCCGCCTGGCCGGCGCTCTACGCCGCCGCGTTCTCGGGTTTCTATCTTGCGATGTTCGCGGTGCTGGCGGCGCTGATCTTCCGCCCGCTCAGCATCACCTATCGCAGCAAGCTGACGCATCCGCGCTGGCGCAGCGCCTGGGATTGGACGCTGTTCGCGACCGGCATCGTGCCGCCGCTGGTCTTCGGCGTCGCCTTCGGCAATCTGTTCCTCGGCGTGCCGTTCACCTTCGACGTGGATCTGCGCTTCCACGCCGATTTCTCGCTGGTCTCGCTGCTGACGCCCTTCGCGCTGCTCGTGGGCCTCGTCAGCCTCGCCATGCTGGCGCTGCACGGCGCCACCTGGCTGGCCCTGAAGACGCAAGGCGACGTCGCCGCGCGCGCCCGCCGGGCAATCCCCATCGCGGCGATCGCCTTCGTCCTGCTCTTCGCGCTGGCCGGCGCCTGGCTCGGCACGCTGGGCGGCTACGCCACGGTTCTCGCGCATGACGGCCCTTCGAATCCCATGCTGAAGGCGGTCGTCCGCAGCGGCACCTGGTTCGCGAACTACACCGCGCGCCCGCTGCTTTGGAGCATGCCGCTTGTGGCCGTCCTGGGCGCGGCCGGCGCGTGGCTGCTGCGCACCCGGCAAGTGCTCGCCTTCATCGCGTCCGGTCTCGCCTGCGCCGCCACCATCGCCACCGCCGGCTTCGCGCTGTTCCCGTTCCTGCTGCCGTCGTCGAGCAACCCGAACGCCAGCCTGACCGTCTGGGACGCCTCGTCGAGCAGGCTGACGCTCATGCTCATGCTCGGTGCGGTCGTGGTCTTCCTGCCGCTGGTGCTCGCCTATACCGGCTGGGTCTATCGCGTGATGAAGGGGCCGGTGAAGGCCGAAGACGTGGCGCGCGACCACGGCAGCTATTAGCAGCTATTAGGAGAGCGCTATGTGGTACTTCGCCTGGATATTGGGCCTCGGCTTCGCGGTCGCCTTCGCCGTCCTCAACGCCATGTGGCTCGAATTCGACGCGCCGGAGCCCGAGGAGGAATAGGGGTGTACCCCCACCCCCCCCTCGCGAATCTATGGTTCGAATGTACACCGATTGAGACTTTTCAAGGACTTAGCGGGCGCTAGACGCCGCCTTCGAGGACCTTGAACTGCCGCTCGGGATCGTCCTGCATCGTCTTGAGGCCGTTGCGGTTCGTATACGCCCCGTCCGGCGCGTATTGCAGGATGTAAGCCTTGCGCACCGAGCCCTTCCTGAGGTTCGGTCCGGTGCGGTGCGGCGCCAGCGAGGAGAACGCGATCACGTCGCCCGCTTTGCCCGGCACGCAGACCGCGCCCGGCACGTCCTCGAGGCATTTGTAGCCGAGCCCCGTCAGCCAATGCGTCAGCGTCCCGCCCCTGTGCACGCCCGGCGCGATCCACGGGCAGCCGTTCTCCGCATCGACGTCGACCAGCGGAATCCACAGCGTCAGATATTGCTGCGGCAGGATGAAGGTGTAGCCATTGTCCTGGTGCCAGGGAAATTCCTGTTCCTTGCCGGTCTTCTTGTAGACCGACTGGTCCCAATAGAGCCGCACGTCGTCGCCGATCAGGTCGTGGCAGATGTCCTTGATCCTGGGATGGCTCGCGAAATCGCGCAGCGCATCCGAACGCGTCACCAGATGCGTCGTGAAGGTGATGACGTCGGCCTCGGAGATGCTGATGCGGCCGCCCTGGCTGCGGACATATTCTTCGCTCTGCTGCTCGAGCGGATCGATGGCGGCGATCACGCTTGCGACCTCCTGCGGCGTGAACACGCCTTCAAGCTTGACGAAGCCTTCGGTGTCGAAGGCGCGATATTGCGCCGGCGTCAGCCGCCGCAGCCCCTTCGGCGCGGGCATCGACCAGGCGAAGTCCGTGTTCAGCGGATGCGGCTTGATCTCGCGGCTTTGCAGGTTCGTGGACATCGGCCACCGTTTTTGTTCTCTTTGCGAGCATAACAGCAATGCCGGGGTGAAACGCCATGCCGAAATCGCCACTGCCGAAGCTCGGCATGAAAGGCCGCTGGTTCGTCGACGCGGCCGGCCGGCGCGTCATCCTGCGCGGCGTCAATCTGGGCGGCGACTGCAAGGTGCCGTTTCCGGACGGCGGCACCGACCGGCCGTCCGATTTCTCGGACCACCGCACGGTCTCCTTCATCGGCCGGCCGTTTGCGCTCGCCGAGGCCGACGAACACCTCGCGCGCCTGAGGCACTGGGGCTTTAATTGCCTGCGTCTCCTGACGACCTGGGAGGCCGTCGCGCATGCCGGTCCCGGGCAATATGACGAAGCCTATCTCGATTATTTCGCGGCAGTCTGCGCCAAGGCCGGCGAATTCGGTTTGTACGTCTTCGTCGATTTCCACCAGGACGTCTGGAGCCGCATGTCGGGCGGCGACGGCGCGCCCGGCTGGACCTTTGAGGCGGTGGGTCTCGACTTCACGAAATTCCACGCCGCCGGCGCCGCGCATGTGATGCAGCACAAATACGACTACGCAAAAGGCGGACGGCAGGACGCCTATCCGCAGATGAGCTGGTCGTCGAACTACCGCCTGCCGGCCAATGCGATCATGTGGACGCTGTTCTTCGCCGGCCGCGACCTGACGCCGTCGTTCAAGATCGACGGCGAAAACGTTCAGGATTATCTGCAGGCACATTACGTTGGCGCGATGCAGGCGGTTGCCGGGCGCGTCAAGGACATGCCGCATGTCATCGGCTTCGACACGCTGAACGAACCCGGCGAGGGCTGGATCGGCGAAGCGCTGACCCACAGCCAGCACCATGATTCGACCGGCATGGCGGATTTGCGTCCCGGCCTCGCCATCAGTCCCCTCGACGCGCTGCTCGCCGCCCGTGGCGTGCCGCGTGACGTGCCGTTCCTCGCCCTGGACCGCGAGACGCGCCAGCTCAAGGAGCTGCGCCGCGAGACCTTGAATCCGAATGGCGTCGCGATCTGGCGCGAGAACGCTGAATGTCCGTTCGAAATGGCCGGCGCCTACACCATGATGCAGGGCGGGGTGCCGCTCGACGAGCAATTCTTCACGCACCGGGGCGGCCGCAAGCTCGCCATCGAGGCCGACTGCATGAATCCGTTCTTCGGCCGCGTGGCGCGCGCGATCCGTGCCGTGCGCGACGACTGGATGCTGTTCGCCGAAGTCAGCCCGTTCCGCGCCTTCGCCGGTGAGGGCTTCGCGCCCGGCGCGCCGGAGCGCACGGTCAACGCCAGCCACTGGTACGACATCCAGACGCTGGGCTCCAAGCGCTTTCGTCCGCGCGAGCTGCGCGACAACCCCGACGATCCCGCAGCGCAGGACGCCGTCGCCGGCAAATACACCGCCCAGCTCGCGCATATTGCGAAGCTCGCTGAAACGCTCGCTGCAGACGGCGCTCCCACCCTGATCGGCGAGTTCGGCATTCCCTACGATCTCGACGAAGGCGAAGCCTATGCCGCCTGGGCCAGCGGCGACCGCTCGTCCAAGCCCTGGCGCAGTCACGAGCTTGCTCTGCGTCTGATGTATGAGGCGATGGACCGTCTGCTGATCTCCTCGACGCAGTGGAACTACACCGCCGCCAACCGCAACGATGCCGCCACCGGCGACGGCTGGAACCAGGAAGACCTTTCGATCTACTCGCACGACCAGGCGACCGGGCCGAACGATCCCGATTCCGGCGGCCGCGCCGTCAAGGGCTTCTCGCGCCCCTATGCCCGCTGCATCCAGGGCGAGCCGAAGACGGTCACGTTCGACGCCGCCGCCGGCAGCTTCACGCTGGTGTTCGACGCCGATCCCGCCATCGATGCGCCGACCGAGATCTATGTGCCCCCGCTGCACTTCCCGGACGGCGCCAAGGTCGAGGCGGCCGGCTGCGATACGCAGTGGCTCAGCCATACCGTCCTGCACCTGCGCGCCCTCGCGGCGGGGCCGACGACCGTCACGCTCCGGCGAAATTGAGTGCCGAATTCTGAAAAAACGGGGACCGCCTGAATGGCCAGCATGGTGCCGGAAACCGGGCGGATGGCGTCCTGCGACTGCGGCAAGGTCCGCTTCAAGGCGATGGGAAAGCCGATCGTCAGCGCGGTCTGCTACTGCACCGATTGCCAGGCGGGCGGGCGCCAGATCGAGGCGGCGGGCGCGCGCCGGGACTTCCGCGACGCCTGGCAAGGCACGGGATATCTCACCTACAGGGACGACCGCCTCGAATGCCTCGCGGGCGCGTCGCTGCTCCGGGGCTTCAAGCTGCGCGAGGGGTCGGGCACGACGCGGTTCATGACGACGTGCTGCAAATCGGCCATCTATCTCAAATTCGCTCCTGGGCGGTGGACATCGATGTATCGCGTGAGGTTTGGAGACGCCGCGCCACCGCTCGAGATGAGAAACAATGTCCAGCATGCCCAGGACCCAGCCACCCTCCCGGACGACGTGCCCGCGTATCGCGGCTTCCCTTTGAAACTGCTCTGGAGACTCTTGCGCGCCAGTATCGGAAGCTGGCTGCGCATCTAGCGATGCCGGGGAGGGGTCTCAAAGATCCATCGCTGGTGTTTCGCGGGATCGGGCTTTAGATAAAGTGAAAGTCCGTTTTGGAAACCGGCTCATGACCTGGCAGATCTGGAGCGCCTTCTTCGTCATCGAGACCGTCCTGTGCCTGACGCCGGGGCCGGCGGTGCTGCTGGTGCTGAGCCAGGCGCTGACTCGCGGCGCCCGCAAGACGATCTGGTCGATCGGCGGCATCCTGGCGGCGAACACCGTGTACTTCGTGCTCTCGGCAACCGGCATCGGCGCCATCCTGATGGCGTCCTACGACCTGTTCTTCGCCATCAAATGGCTCGGCGCCGCCTATCTCGTCTGGCTCGGGGTCGGCGCTTTCCGCGGCACGTCCAGGGCGCTCTCGATCCGAACCGGCGACGCGCGGCCGGTGCGCGGCGGCCGCCTGTTCCTGAACGGCTTCGTCCTGCAGATGTCCAACCCCAAGGCGCTGGTGTTCTTCACCGCCCTGGTGCCGCAATTCATCAACCCGCACGCGGCGCTGGTGCCGCAGGTCGCGATCTTGGCGCTCACCTCGGTGGTCATCGAGTTCGGCGTGCAGCTGTCCTACGCGATGCTGGCCGGCCGCGCCGCGCATCTCGCCGCCCAGCCACGCTTCGCCCGCCTCGCCGATCGCGTCGCCGGCAGCCTGCTGATAGGTGCCGGCCTCGGCATGGCGGCGCTCAGGCGTACCTAGCCCCTCGCGTAGGTCACGCCGCCGTCGACGATCACCGTCGAGCCGACGACATAGTCGCCGGCGCGGCTGGCCAGGAAGATCGCGGCGCCCGCCATGTCCTCGGTCGTGCCGATGCGGCGCGACGGGATGCCCTTGGAGACCGTCTCGCCATGGTCGCGCGCGTCGCGGTTCATGTCGGAGGCGAAGGCGCCGGGCGCGATCGCGGTGACGGCGATATTGTCGCGGATCAGGCGCATCGCCATGCGCTTGGTCAGGTGGATCAGGCCCGACTTCGAGGCGGCATAGGAATAGGTCTCCTGCATGTTGACCGAGATGCCGTCGACCGAGGCGATGTTGATGACCTTGGCGAGGCGTTCCTTGGTGCCCGCCGCCTTCAGCGCCGCATGCAGGGCCTGCGTCAGGAAGAACGGCGTCTTGACGTTGAGGTCCATGACCTTGTCCCAGCCGCTCTCGGGGAATTCGTCGAAATCCGCGCCCCAGGCGGCGCCGGCATTGTTGACCAGGATGTCGAGGGATTTTTCATGCTCGAGATAGCGCGCCGCCATCTTCTTGGCGCCGGCGAGGCCCGAGGCGTCGACCGGCAGGGCGATGCAGGTGCCGAGCCTGGACAGTTCCTTGGCGGTCTCCTCGCAGGGGCCGGCCTTGCGCGCCGAGATGTAGACCTTGGCGCCCTGGTGCAGGAACCCTTCGGCAATCATCTTGCCGATGCCGCGGCTGCCGCCGGTGATCAGCGCCACTTTGCCCGCAAGCGAAAACAAGTCCTTCATCGTCCCCTCCGATATTGGTTGGCCCGGATGTTTTATGGTCCGGCTGTTGCTGTCAAACCGGGCCGTGGCTATGACTGGCGGCGGCAAACAGGGGCCCGTCATGGCAACGGCACAGTCCGAACTTCTGCGCCTGCGCGACAGCATCGACAACATCGATGCCGCGCTGATCCATCTGCTGGCGGAGCGCTTCAAATGCACCCAGGCGGTGGGCCAGTTCAAGGCCGCGCACGGCCTGCCGCCGGCCGATCCGGGCCGCGAGGCGCAGCAGATCGCGCGCCTGCGCCAGCTCGCCGACAATGCCAAGCTCGACCCGGATTTCGCGGAGAAATTCCTCAATTTCATCGTCAAGGAAGTCATTCGCCACCACGAGGCGATCCGTCAGCAGCAGGCCTGAGGCATGAAGCTCGCCGAACCGCTCGTCAGGTTGTTCGACTGTCCGGTCGGCGATGTCCTGGCTGCTATGCCCGACCTGTCGTCGCCGCTATGGGACGCCAATCCGCATCGCCAGACCAAGCATCAAGTGCACCGCGAGACCCGCTCCATCATCTTCGAATGGATCGGCGATGCCTGGCAGCCCGGGCAGAAATCCGACGTCGTGCGCACCGACTGCGGCCTGCCGCACCTGACCGATGCCGTCTATGCCTGCGCCGCGCGGCTCAATGCCCGCTACCGCGGCAAGATCGTGCGCCTGCTGCTGGCGGAGCTCGTGCCGCATGGCAAGATTTCGCGTCATGCCGATCACGGCGCCGGCGTCGTGCTGGTGCACCGCCTGCACGTTCCTGTGCTGACCAATCCCGCGGTGAAATTCTTCATCGGCGACGTGCCGCATTATCTGGAAGCCGGCGTCGCCTACGAGTTCGACAATACGCGGCCGCATGCGGTCGACAACGACAGCGCTGCGCCGCGCATCCACCTGATGTGCGACATCCTGCCGGCGACCCTGGTCGTCTGACGCGATGATCCTGTCGCACCGGCACAAATTCGTCTTCATCAAGGGCATGAAGGTCGCCGGCACCAGCGTCGAGATGGCGCTGGCCCTGCTGTGCGGGCCCGACGACATCGTCACGCCGATCTCGCCGATCGACGAACGCGAGCGGCTGCGCCTCGGCGCAAGCTGCCGCAACTATTCGGCGGATCGCGCGCTGGAGGCGGACTATCTCGCGCGCCTGGCCGCGGCCCGGCCCGAGGATCTGCCGGCGCTCCGCCAGCCGCCGCTCGTCTACGCCAACCACATGCCGCTGCGCGACGTGCTGCGGATATACGCCAGGCCGCTGGTGGGTTATCGCGTCGTCGGCGTCGAGCGCTCGCCTTACGCCAAAGCGATCTCTTGGGCCAACATGCGGCTCACCTATGACCGCTATCGCGTCGGCGGCGAGATGCGGGCGGATATCGAGGCGTTGCGAGCGTGCATCGACCAGGGCTTCGAAACCGGTGTCATTCGCGACGCCCGCAACATCGACCGCTACCGCGGGCCGGACGGCAAGCTGGCGGCCCAGCTCATGCGTTACGCCGCGCTGCAGGAGGATTTCGGGGCCTTCGTCCGCAGCCTCGGCGTCGAAGACGTGCCGCCGCTGCCGCATGCCAAGAAGGGCCTGATGTCGGACGGCCTCGATCCGCGCGCGATGCTCAGGCCGGACCAGATCGGCCGGATCAACGCACTCTTCGCCGACGAGTTCGCCGCCTTCGGTTATGACCGGATTTAGCGGGCCGGACGCTTGAAGGCGGCCTCGCGGTCGTTATCATGCGCCGACAAAACATCGCGTATCGACGGGAGCCCGCCATGGACCTCAGCTTTTCGCCCGAAGAAGAAGCCTTCCGCCAGGAGGTCCGCGCCTTCATCGCCGAGGTCAAGCCGAAGCTGCCGCAAGGTCTGGGCCTCGCCGAGACCGCGGACCGCTCCAAGGAGGATTACCTCGCCTGGCACAAGCTGCTCTTCAAGAAAGGCTGGGTGGCGCCGCTGTGGCCCAAGCAATATGGCGGCACGGGCTGGAACGTGACGCAGCGCTACATCTTCAACGAAGAGGTCGCCAACGCCGAGATGCCGACCACGCTGCCCTTCGGCCTCAACATGGTCGCGCCGGTGATCTTCACCTACGGCAATGACGAGCAGAAAAAGAAATACCTGCCGCGCATACTCTCGGGCGAGGACTGGTGGTGCCAGGGCTATTCCGAGCCCGGCGCGGGCTCCGATCTCGCCTCGCTCCGCACCAAGGCGGTCCGCGAGGGCGACTTCTACATCGTCAACGGCCAGAAGACTTGGACCACGCTGGCGCAATTCGCCGACATGATCTTCTGCCTCGTGCGCACCGATCCCAACGTCAAGCAGCAGGAGGGCATCACCTTCCTGCTCATCGACATGAAGACGCCCGGTATCACTGTCAAGCCGATCATCGTGCTCGACGGCGCCCGCGAAGTGAACGAAGTCTTCTTCGACAACGTCAAGGTGCCGGTGGCGAACCGCATCGGCGAGGAGAACAAGGGCTGGACCTACGCCAAATTCCTGCTGGTCAACGAGCGCTCCGGCATCGCCGGCGTGGCGCGCTCCAAGAAGGCGACCCAGCGCCTCAAGGAAATCGCCGCCGCCGAGCTGATCGACGGCTCGGCGCTGATCGAGGACGGGGATTTCGCGCGCAAGGTCGCCGATCTCGAGATCGATCTCGCGGCGCTCGAATTCACCGAGCTGCGTACGCTGGCTGCCGAATCCAAGGGCCAGATGGCGGGCCCCGAAAGCTCGATCCTGAAGATCCGCGGCACCGAGATCCAGCAGCGCATTACCGAGCTGACGGTCGAGGCGATCGGCTACTTCGCCTATCCCAACGAACGCGGCCTCGGCAGCAACGAGTTCATCGGGCCGGACTATGCGCTGGGTGAAGCCGGGCATTATTTCAACGCGCGCAAGACCTCGATCTATGGCGGCTCGAACGAGATCCAGCGCAACATCATCGCGAAGGCCGTTCTCGGCCTTTAAAGGGAAACGCTCATGGACTTCTCCTACACGGAGGAGCAGACGCTCCTCCGCAATTCCGTTTCGAGATATCTCGCGGACAATTACAAATTCGACGCCTGGCGCAAATTCACGCGCAGCGACGCGGGACGCGATCCGAACCACTGGAAGCAGTTCGCCGAGCTCGGCCTGCTCGCCGCGCCGCTGCCTGAGGCGCATGGCGGCCTCGGCGGCGGTCCGGTCGACACGCTCATCATCATGGAGGAGTTCGGCAAGGCCCTGGTGGTCGAGCCTTTCGTGCCGACGGTGGTGATCGGCGGCGGCTTCGTCAGGCTTGCGGGCAGCGAGGCGCAGAAATCCGAATGGCTGGCCAAGATCGCGGCCGGCGAGACCATCATCGCCTTTGCCTTCGCCGAGCCCAAGGGCCGCTACAATCTCGCGGATCTGTCGACCACCGCCAGGAAGCAGGGCGGCGGCTATGTCCTGAACGGCCAGAAGGCCGTCGTCATCGGCGCGCCCTGGGCCGATACGCTGGTGGTGACCGCCCGCACGGCTGGCGGCCAGCGCGACAAGGATGGCGTCAGCGTCTTCCTGGTCGACAAGAAGTCCAAGGGCATCTCGCTGCGCGACTATCCCACCGTCGACAGCCTGCGCGCCTCGGAAGTCACCTTCGAGAACGTCGAAGTGCCGGCGGCGAATCTGATCGGCTCCGCCGACGCCGCGCTGCCGCTGATCGAGAAAGTCGTCGACGAAGCCATCGCCGCGACCTGCGCCGAGGCCACCGGCTGCATGAAGGTGCTGGTCGACACCACGGTCGAATACTCCAAGACCCGCAAGCAGTTCGGCGTGCCGATCGGCAAGTTCCAGGTGCTGCAGCACCGCATGGTCGACATGTTCGTCAATTACGAGCAGTCGGTCTCGATCACGCTGATGGTCACGCTGAAGCTCGGCGAAAGCGACGTGGAGCGCGCCAAGGCCGCCTCTGCCGCCAAGGTGACGATCGGCAAGTCCGGCCGTTATGTCGGCCAGCAGGCCGTCCAGGTCCATGGCGGCATCGGCATGACCGACGAGCTCAATGTCGGCCACTATTTCAAGCGCTTGACGCTGATCGACACGCTGTTCGGCAGCACCGATCATCATCTCAAGCGCTACGCCGCGCTGGGCTGAATTATCCCGTCGGCCGCAGCCGCGTCCGTGCCCGGCTCTGCGGCAGGATGACCGTGATGCGGGTGCCTTCGTTGGGCACGCTGTTCAACAGCACGCTGCCGCCATGCGCTTCGGCGAGGCCCTTGACGATGGGCAGGCCGAGGCCGGTGCCTTTGTCCGCCATGATCGCGTCATGGCGTCCCTGGCCGAAGCTTTCGAACACTGTGTCGTGCTCCTCCGGCGCGATGCCGACGCCGGTGTCGTCGACGCCGAACGACAGCGCGCCGTCCGCCAGCACGTTGGCGAACGCGGTGACGCGGCCGCCTGGCGGGGTGAACTTGATCGCGTTCGAGACGAGATTGACCAGCATCTGGCGCAGCGCGCGTTCGTCGCCATAGACGTTGGGGAACGAACGGTCGACATGCGCCGCCAGCGAGACGCCGGCGGCGATCGCCTTGGTGCTCATCATGTGGGCGGTGTCATCCATCAGGGCCCGCAAATCCAGTTCCGTCTCGCGCAGCGTGAGGCGGCCGGCCTCGATCTTGGCGAGGTCCAGTATGTCGTTGATGAGCGACAGCAGATGCTCGCCCGAGCCGTGGATATAGCCGCCATATTCGGCATATTGGTCGAGCGCGTTCGGGCCCATCGCCTTGGTGTTGATGATCTCGGAGAAGCCGAGGATGGCGTTCAGCGGCGTGCGCAATTCGTGGCTCATATTGGCCAGAAACTCCGACTTGGCCCTGCTCGCGGATTCGGCACGCAGGCGTGCGGCGTCGGAGTCCGCCTTTGCAATCCTGAGGCCGTCGATCAGCCCGCCGCGTTCCTGCTCCAGCCGCAGCATGTGCGCGCGGGTCTTGTAGTTGGCCATCAGCAGCGCCCGCATCAGGAGCCAGAAACCGGCACACAGGCCGGCCAGCAGCATACCTGCCATTCCCCCTTCGGCCAGCGGCATGGCGACCAGCGTGACGAGATAGACCGGCATGCCGGCGGCGCCGGTCGCCAGGTGAAAGGCGCCCATCGAGCTCCAGCCCGACAGCGAGCAGGCGATGATGAGCAGCAGCAGGGCCTGGCTCGCGACATTGCCCGGCACCCACATCGTCACCGCCATGGCGCACCACACGGCACTCTGCAGCAGGGTGAGCCGGGCATGGGCCCGGGCACGGCGCGAGATATCGGCCGCCGAATGGTCGGCAACCTTGAGCAGCCTGCGATAGTGGAGTTCGCTGCCTGCGCAGACCACGATGACCAGCAGCGGCCAGCCCACCAGGCGCCAGGCGGGCAGCAGATGGATGTCGCACAGGGCGATGAGCATCGCGCCGACGGGTACGACGAAGACGTTCGCCCAGCTCGCATGGCGTGCCAGGGCGAGCTGCTCGTCGACCAGGCGCAGGTCGGCCGCGCTGCTGGGAAACAGCGAACGCAGGATCGCATCGCGAAACTCCGCGAGCGTTGCGAATCTTCCTCTGGCAAAGGCGGCGATTGTCACGAAAGCGGGGCTCCAACGGGGTCTCATCCCGGCAGGCAGCATGAGCCGTCACCTGTTAATGGAGTTTTTCGCTTTGCGCCGCGAACAATGGTAAATTGCCGTTCACGCTATTTTCCGGGGAAGAACATGTCCGCCTTGCTGGTCGAAAAAACGGGTTCCATCGTCACACTGACGATCAACCGGCCGGACAGTCGCAATCCGCTGGGCGAGGAGGGTGACGGCCCGCTGTTCGCCGAGGCGTGTGCCGCCATCAACGCCGACCGCGATGTCCGCTGTGCCATCTTGACCGGCGCCGGCACGGCCTTTTCGGCCGGCGGCAACGTCAAGGCGATGCGCGAGCGCAGCGGCAGCTTCGCCGGCGCCGGCGTGCATATCCGCGAGCACTACCGCAGCGGCATCCACCGTATCGTCAAGAGCCTTTGGCATCTCGAAGTGCCACTGATCGCCGCGGTCAACGGCCCCGCCATCGGGCTCGGCAATGACGTCGCCTGTCTTGCCGACATGCGGCTTGCCGCCGACACCGCGATCTTCGGCGCGACCTTCCTGCGCATCGGCCTGGTGCCGGGCGACGGCGGCTCGTGGATACTGCCGCGCACCATCGGCCATGCGCGCGCCGCCGAACTGTTCTTCACCGGCGACACGATCGACGCGCCGACGGCGCTGGCCTGGGGGCTCGTCAGCCGCGTCGTTCCCGCCGCCGCCTTGATGGCTGAGGCGCGGGCGCTGGCCGCCAAGATCGCCCGCCAGCCGCCGGACGTGCTGCGCATGACCAAGCGCATGATGCGCGAGGGTCAGAATGTCAGCTTCGACATCATCATGGAGATGTCCGCCGCCTATCAGGCGCTGGCGCATCTGACAGAGGATCACCAGGAAGCCGTGGCGGCCTTCTTCGACAAGCGCGCGGGCGACTATAAAGGGCGGTGACCGAAGGTCCGGCGGGGTGTCCTAGGACGCGGCCTTGCGCGCGGCGTCCATGCTGACCCGGCCGGCGGGAAAATAGACCGTCACGGTCGTGCCCTCTCCGATCTCGCTGGCCAGCGTTATGCGCCCGCCATGGGCTTCGACGAGCCCCTTGACGATCGGCAGCCCGAGGCCCGTGCCCTTGTCGGTGGCGACGACGTCATGCTGGCCCTGGCCGAAATTCTCGAAGACGCGGCCCTGGTCCTCCTTGGCGATGCCGACGCCGGTATCGCTGACGCCCAGGCAGATCTCGCCGTTCGGCAACAGGTGCGCAAAGACGGTGATGCGCCCGTTCGGCGGCGTGAATTTCACCGCATTGGACGTCAGGTTGAGTAGCATCTGCATCAGCGCGCGTTCGTCGCAGACCAGCAGCGGCAGGCCGGCATCGATCTCGGTGAGCAGCGTGCAGCCGCCGGCCGTCGCCCGCGGCGCCATCATGGTGCAGGCATCGGCGATGAGCGCGCCGAGGTCGACGTCCTTCTCGCGCAGGCGCCAGCTGCCGGACTCGATTTTCGCCAGGTCGAGGATGTCGTTGATCAGCGTCAGCAGATGCGCGCCGGAACTGTGAATCAGGCCGGCATATTCGTGCTGCTTCTCCGGCTTGTCCGCGAACATGCGCGAGGTGATCATTTCGGAGAAGCCCAGGATCGCGTTGAGCGGCGTGCGCAGTTCGTGGCTCATATTGGCCAGGAACTGGGACTTGGCGCGGCTGGCGGCCTCGGCGTGTTCGCGGGCCTTGTCGGACTCCGCCTTGGAGCGCGCTAGGGCGTCGATCAGGTCGTTCTTCTCGTAGCGCAGCAGCAGCATGTCGCGCGCCGTCAGGTAGATCTGGCGCGACATGAACATCATGTAGCCGATATAGAGCAGCGCGAGGATCGCGATGCCGTCATAGACCAGGCCGCCCGATTGCAGCGGCGCCAGCACCAGCGACGCGCCGTAGCTGCCGTAGGAGACGACCGTCAGCGGCCGGCTGGCGCCGACCAGCGCGCCGTTGCCGGCGACCGTGCAGGCCATGAGCATGATGACGATGAGGCAGGCCAGGTCGTTGTGCGGCACCCACAGGAACAGACCCAGCGACGACCAGCCCAGCGTGAAGGTGAAATAGGCGGCCGTCGCGACCAGCACGCGCCGTCTGGGATCGCGCGCCACCGACGTCACATGACCGTAACGCCGCGCCACGATGCCCAGCGGCACGCAAGCGAGCACCACGATGGCGAACCATACAGCCAGGCGCGGCGTCGCTATCCATTCGTGGAACATGACGCAGATCACGGCCGCGAGCGCCGGCATCATCCAGGCATTGGGCCGCAGGTTGCGCAGCGCCAGCCCGAGCTGGTCCAGCACGAGCTTGTGTTCGCGCATGCCGGGTACGGCTGCTGCAAGTGGCGCGTTTGCGGACATAACTTTCCCTGACGGCACCGCCGAGGCGATGGCGCGCAGAATGGCGCGGCGCAGGTTAAGGTCGGTTAAAGGCGCTTTGCGGTTTGCTAACGTCCGGTTTACCCTTCCGGCTGGCTGACAATCGGAGGAAAACATGGCCGTTGGCGTGGTGGCGACGATCAAGATCAAGGAAGGCACGAATGCGGCGTTCGAGGCCGTTGCGAACGAGATGATGGCGGCGGTGCGCGCCAACGAGCCGGGCAACAAGGTCTACCAGTTCTGCCGGTCCAAGACGGAGCCGACCACCTATGTCGTCATGGAAATCTATGCCGACCAGGCCGCGCTCGAGGCGCATGGCAAGTCGGATCATTTCCGCAGCATCGGCCCCAAGATGGGCCCCTCGATGGCCGGCCGTCCGGACGTCCAGTACTTCGATACGGTCTAAATTCGAACGAACGGAACCAGCATCGCGGTCTTGCGCGCATAGGCGTCATACGCCTCGGCGCCCAATTCCGCGCGCAGGAAGCGTTCTTCGATCCGCGCCTTCATCCAATAGCCGATCAGGACAAGCACGGCGCCGCTATAGACACGCGGTGTGGACATCACGATAGCGGTCGCGAAGCCGGCGAAGATGATGCCGGTATAGATCGGATGGCGTACGAATCGATATGGCCCCGTGTCGACGACGTGATGCCCTTCTTTCCGCGTGATGGAGCCGGACCACAAACGGCCCAGGTAAAGGCGGGCCCACCAGGCGAACACAAAGCTCAGCGCCGTGACGACGACCATTGTCCAGCCGACGACGAGCGGCGGATATCCCAAGGGCCGGTCCAGGTTTCCGGGAAAAGTCAGAAATTGCACGCCATGCGCCGTTATTTTGACCGGCACGCCGAACAGCAGAACGAAGCCGGTCAGCGTCACGACGCGATAGAGCCATTCGCGTTGAAAACCTGGCCGCTTGAGCGTTCGATTGGACCAGAGCGCGGCAGCAATCCACGTCACCGCCCAGATATCCCAGGGGATATAAACCGCGTCCGTCGGCCACATGCGCTTCGCCCCCCGCCAGCGCGTCAGTTTTGGTCCCCATTGCGCTTATTGCAAGACCCTAGAATGCCAGCGCCTTGGCGTGTCGCACCAGCGGAAGCTTGCGGATTTCGCCCAGCGCTTTCTCGCTGATCGGCCCGTCGATCTCGACCAGCGCGATGGAATCCTGCCCCGGACCGCTGCGGCCCAGGTTGAAGTTCGCGATGTTCACCTGCGCGTCGCCCAGCATGGTGCCGAGCTTGCCGATGAAGCCCGGTTTGTCCTCGTTGACGACGTACAGCATGTTCGGCGCGAACTCGGCGTCCAGGTTGATGTCCTTGATCTGTATCAGGCGCGGACGGCCGTCCGAGAACACAGTGCCCGCGACCCGCCGCGTGGTGCCGCCGAGATCGACGGTGACCTTGATATACCCTTCATAGATGCCCTGGCGCGACCGGCGCGTTTCGCTGACCTTTATGCCGCGCTCCTTGGCGACGATCGGCGCGTTGACCATGTTCACGCCCGACAGCGTCGGCTTGAGAAGTCCGGCGAGCGCCGCCTGGGTCAGCGCCCGCTGGTTGAGGTCGGCGGCGATCCCTTCGTAGAGAATCTCCACGCCGACGATGCTGGTGTCCGTCACCTGCCCGGCGAAGGAGCCGAGCTTTTCGGCCAGCGCGATCCAGGGGCGCACCTTCTGCGCCTCGGCGGCGCTGATCGACGGCATGTTGAGCGCATTGGTGATCGCGCCGGTGAGCAGGTAATCCGAGATCTGCTCGGCCACCTGCAACGCGACGTTCTCCTGCGCCTCGCTGGTGGAGGCGCCCAGATGCGGCGTTGCGATCACCTTGTCGTTGCCGAACAGGATGTTTTCCGTGGCCGGCTCTTCCTCGAACACGTCGAGCGCGGCGCCGGCGACATGCCCTGAATCGAGCGCGGCCTTAAGCGCCTTCTCGTCGATCAGACCGCCGCGCGCGCAATTGACGATGCGCACGCCCTTTTTCGTCTTGTGGATCGCGTCGGCGGACAGGATATTCCTGGTCTCTGCCGTCAGCGGCACATGCAGCGTGATGAAATCGGCGCGCGTCAGCAACTCGCCGAACTCGACCTTTTCGACGCCGAGGTCCTGTGCCCGCTCCGCCGAGAGGTAGGGATCGTAGGCGACGACGCGCATCTTCAGGCCGCGGGCGCGGTCGGCCACGATCGAGCCGATATTGCCCGCGCCGATCAGGCCCAGCACCTTGCCGGTGATCTCCACGCCCATGAAGCGGTTCTTCTCCCACTTGCCCGCCTGGGTGGAGGCGTTGGCGGCCGGCAGCTCGCGCGCCAGCGCCAGCATCAGCGAGATGGCGTGCTCCGCCGTCGTGATCGAATTGCCGAACGGCGTGTTCATGACGATCACGCCGGCCGCAGTGGCGGCGGGGATGTCGACATTGTCGACGCCGATGCCGGCGCGGCCGACGACTTTGAGGTTCTTCGCCGCTTTGATCACCTCGGCGGTGATCTTGGTCGCCGAGCGGATGGCGATGCCGTCATATTGGTCGACGATCTTGAGCAGTTCTTCCTTGCTGAGGCCTGTCTTCACGTCGGCCTCGACGCCGCGTTCCTTGAAGATGGCGACGGCGGCCGGCGACAGCTTGTCGGCGATAAGGACTTTGGGCATGGCTCAGGCTTTCTTGACTTGCGACCAGGCCCAGTCGAGCCAGGGCGTCAATGCTTCCAGATCGGCTTTGTCGACGGTGGCGCCGCACCAGATGCGCAGGCCCGGCGGCGCCGAGCGGTAGCCGGCGACGTCATAGGCGACGCCTTCCTTCTCCAGCAACGTGGCGATCTTCTTGGCGGCGTCGGCCTGCGCGTCCTCGTTGAGGCTCTTGAACCAGGGATCGACGATCTTCAGGCAGACGCTGGTGTTGGAACGCGAACCCTGTTCCTGGGCGAGGAATGCCGCCCAGTCTGACTGTCGCACAAAGCGGTCGAGCACGCCCAGATTGTCCTGCGACCGCGCGATCAGCACCTTCAGCCCGCCGATGCCTTCGGCCCAGGTCAGCGCATCGAGATAATCCTCGAGCGCCAGCATCGACGGCGTATTGATGGTCTCGCCCTCGAAAATGGCGTCGACGATCTTGCCGCCCTTGGTCATGCGGAAGATCTTCGGCAGCGGCCAGGGCGGCGTGTAGCTCTCCAGCCGTGCCACGGCGCGGGGCGACAGAACCAGCATGCCATGCGCCGCTTCGCCGCCCAGCACTTTCTGCCAGGAGAAGGTGGTGACATCGAGCTTGTCCCACGGCAGGTCCATGGCGAAGGCTGCCGAAGTCGCGTCGCAGATCGTCAGGCCTTCGCGGTCCTTGGCGATCCAGTCGGCGTCGGGAACGCGCACGCCGCTGGTCGTGCCGTTCCACAGGAACACGATGTCGTGCTTGGGATCGGCCTGCGTCAGATCGGGCAGGGCGCCATAGTCGGCCTTCAGGACGCGGCTGTCCTTGATCTTGAGCTGCTTGATCGTGTCGGTGACCCAGTCCTCGCCGAAACTTTCCCAGGCGAAGCAGTCGACCGGGCGCGGCCCCAAGAGCGACCATAGCGCCATCTCGACGGCGCCGGTGTCCGATGCCGGCACGATGCCGACACGATAGTCCGCCGGAATTCCCAGCAGCGCTTTGGTGCGGTCGATGGCATCCTTGAGCTTCGCCTTGCCCGGCTTGGAGCGATGCGAGCGTCCTAACAGCGCCGCGTTGAGCGCTTCAGGCGTCCACCCCGGCCGCTTGGCGCAGGGTCCGGACGAAAAAAAAGGCCGTGCGGGTCGCACGGCCGGCGTAACTGTCCCGGTCATGTTCATTCCTTTCAGAATGATCGCACCTCGTTGGGGAGGCGTGGCCCGCGTTCTATGTAGAGATTCGCCCGGGCGTCGTCAATTCCGTAAGGTCGCGGTGCGACATATTTGGAAATTCGTCATGACGTTTCGTGTGCTGATGGCGCTGCCGCTGGCCGCGCTCATGTCGTATCCAGCCGCTGCCGCAACGCGGATCGACGATCCCGCCGCGTTCATTGCCGGCATTTATGCGCGCTTCAAGAAGAATCCCGGCTATCAGCCGCCACAGGACATCTACACCCCGCGGCTCGCAGGGCTGTTTGCCGCCGACCGCAGGGAAACCGGCACCGCGCCGCCGACATACGGCCGCCTCGACTTCAACTTCTGGAACGATGCCGAGGATACCGCGGACGGCATGCCGGGCGTGGTGAAGGTGACGGCGGACGATGCGCCGAGCGCTCCGGACCGCAGGGTGGTGGATGTGACGTTCACGAACTTCTCGCCTCACGAAAACCGTTTTTATTTCGAGAAATCGGCAACCGGCTGGAAGCTCGACGATGTGACGTCGGTATCCGAGGGCTGGGCGCTGTCGCTCATCCTGCGCTACGGTCGCTAGTGTCGATTTGAAAATGGGGAGACTGAGAATGCGTCTGGGAATTTTGGCGGTTGCCGTCCTTGCGTTTGGCGTCTCTGCCGCCACGGCGGCACCGACCCGGATCGACGACCCGGTCAAGTTCGTTAAAGCGGTCTACGCCACGACGGTCGGCAAGAAGCCCGAGCCGGACGATATCTACTCGCCCAGGCTCGACGCGCTCTTCAAGCTCGACACCAAGGAAGCCGGCGGCGAGGTCGGGCGCGTCGATTTCGACTTCTGGATGAACGGACAGGACGGCACGATCAGCGGCGTCGCGATCTCCAAGGTCGACGTCGACAACGCCAAGGATCGCCTGATCGTCGTCGCCAAGTTCAAGAACGAGAAGACGCCCAACGAGATCCACTTCTATTTCGAAAAGACCGCGGCCGGCTGGAAGCTCGACGATGTACGCTCGGTGGCCAACGATCCCTGGGTGCTGTCGCTGATGCTGAAATATGGCTGGGACGGAAAGCCATAGGAACTCTGAGCCCCGCAAGGAACAGGACGGCGCGGCGGGCGTTCCCAGTTGGCTGAAACAGGGATTCCGTCATGCCGAAAGCCGCTGCCGCCGCCCCGGACGCACCGGCGCCGGAATTGAACATCCCCATCGACAAGGTCGGTTTCATCATCGTCAAGGCACGCGAATTCGACGGCAAAGAAGGCGTTGCCGATCCCGATTCAGGCTCCAATCCGACCGACGACGGCGTGACCGATGTCCTGGAAGATCAGCCCGGGGATTCCACGCAGCAGGAATTGTTCGATGCCATTCGTGGCCTCAACGAAGACGAGCGGATCGAGTTGATCGGCCTTGCCTGGATTGGGCGGGGAACCTTCAGCCTCGACGAATGGCAGGAAGCACTCGATACCGCCTATGTCGAGCACGGCAAGCGCCCGGCGCGATATCTGCTGTCGATGCCGTTGCTGGGCGACTATCTCGAAGAGGGTCTTGCCGCCTTCGGCGAAACCATTTCCGACGCCAACGCGACGGCCTAGACTTCGATTTCGCCCGTCAGATAGAGCGCGCAGGGCCCTGAGAGCACGGTACGGTCGCCCTCGATTGTGCATGTCAGATCGCCGCCGCGCGGACTGACTTGGCGCGCGGTCAACGTCGTCTTGCCCAGCCGTTTCGCCCAATAGGGCGTCAGCGCGCAATGCGCCGAGCCGGTTACCGGGTCTTCGGGTACGCCCTTGCTCGGCGCGAAGAACCGCGACACGAAATCATAGCCCTGGTCGCCTGGTGCCGTCGCGATCAGGCCCCAGAACCCGTGACTGCGCAGGACGCGCTCGATCTCGCCTGGGCCCGCAAGACCGCGCACGGCCCGGGCGTCGTCCCAGACCGCCACGACATAGCGGCCCTTGAGGATGAACTGGGGTGGCGCGGCGCCGAGTGCCTCGGCGATCTGCCGCGCCAGGCCCGGCGCGTCGAACGGCTCGATCGGATCGGACGGCATGGACATCACGTGCCGTGCGCCGCGCCCGCGCGCCACCGTCAACGTGCCGGAGCGCGTCTCGAATGCGATGGCTTCGAGCTCGGGTGCCAGCCGGTCGAAGATCAGCCAGGCGCTGGCGAGCGTGGCATGGCCGCACAGATCGACCTCGGCTTCCGGCGTGAACCAGCGCAGATGATATTGCCCTTCCGCCTTGCGTACGAAGAACGCTGTCTCGGCGAGGTTGTTCTCGTTGGCGATCTTCTGCATCAACGCCGCGTCGATCCAGGCTTCGAGCGGCACGATGGCCGCGGGATTGCCTTCGAGCGGCTTGGCGGCGAACGCATCGACCTGCCAGATGTTCAGCTTCATCGGGACTGCCTCTTCGAGAAGGGCAAACGCTAATGCCTATCGCCACCGCGATGAAACGCGCGAATGTGCATAGCGGCCACTCGCTTCGCTTATGGCGCCACGCTGGCGAGCGGCGCATCGCGCCATTGGACGCCACCGTCGCGGCGCTCGAGATAGGACACGGTCTGGAAACCGGCCTCGGCGATGGCGCGCAGACAGGCCTCCAGCCCAATGCCGACCGATTTGGTGCCGTGGCTGTCGTCGCCCAGCGTGACGCGCAGCCCCATGGCGCGCGCGCGGTCCAGGATCGCGGGCAGGGGATAGACCGGGCCAAGGCCGCGCCGCCAGGCGCCGCAATTGACGTCCAGTGCGCTGTCCGAAGCCCGCGCCGCCTCCAGCACGCGTTCGATCTCCCGGAACGCCCGGGCGCCGAAGGAAAAGCCCGCCGGCTCGAATTTGCGGATCAGGTCGATATGCCCGACGACCTCCGGCTTCAGCGTCTCAACGAGATCGGCCAGCGCCGCGAAATAACGCACCTGCATCGCCTCCGCACCGCCCATCGCATCGGCCAGTGCTAGCGTCTGCTCGGCGCTGTAGTCGACAACCCAGCCGTCCACGTCGTGGACGCTGCCGATGACATATTCGAACGGCCCTTGGTTGCGGATCTTGCGCATGCGACGGGCCCAGTCGTCCGGCGGCAGGCGTTCGGTCTCGAAACCGACGAAGACGTCGATACGGTCGGCAAAAAGGGCGCGCACCCGCACCGCCTCGGCGGCATAGCGCTGGAAAATATCGACCAGGTCGGCTGGCGAGAGGTCCGTCTCGTCGCTCAGCATGTCCTGGGCGCGAAAGCGCGGCGCATGCTCGGACAAGCCATAATGCGTGAAGCCCGCTTCGACGGCGCGGCCGACGACGGCTTCCAGCGTGTCCTTGGCATGACGGCAAAACTCGCCGCTATGCCCACCATGATAGCTGAACCAGACCATGCGGCCAGACTAGGACGGCGAGGAACGCGGCGCTACGGCGTCGCCTCGATCGGCACCGGCCGGCGGTCGTTGAGCGCGCTCTTCATCTGCTTCTGCAGCTTCTCGAAGGCACGGACCTCGATCTGGCGCACGCGCTCGCGGGAGATGCCGTATTTCTGCGACAACTCCTCCAGCGTCGCCGGCTCGTCCAGCAGGCGCCGCGCCTGGATGATGTCGCGCTCGCGCTCGGTCAATTCGCCGAGCGCTCCGGTCAGCAGCGAGTGGCGGTCGCCCAGTTCCTCGCGGTCGGCCATGCGGGTCTCCTGGTCCAGCGTGTCGTCCGCCAGCCAGTCCTGCCATTCGCTTTCCGAATCCGAGCGCAACGGGGCGTTGAGTGACGAGTCCGGCCCCGACAGGCGCCGGTTCATGTCGGTCAGCTCCTGCACGCTGACCCCCAGCTTGTCGGTCAGCTCGGCGACATGTTCCGGCGTCAGGTCGCCTTCCTCGATGGCGTTGATCTTGTTCTTGGCCTTGCGCAGGTTGAAGAACAGCTTCTTCTGGTTGGCCGTGGTGCCGAGCTTGACGAGGCTCCACGACCGCAGGATGTATTCCTGAATCGCGGCGCGGATCCACCACATGGCATAGGTCGCCAGGCGAAAGCCCTTGTCGGGCTCGAAACGCTTGACCGCCTGCATCAGGCCGACATTGCCCTCGGCGACGATCTCCGACACCGGCAGGCCGTAGCCGCGGTAGCCCATCGCGATCTTGGCGACGAGGCGCAGATGGCTGGTCACCAGCTTGCGGGCGGCGCTGGGGTCCTCATGCTCCTTCCAGCGCTTGGCGAACATGTACTCCTCCTCCGGCTCCAGAAGCGGGAACTTCCGGATTTCGGAGAGGTAGCGCGAAAGACCGCCTTCACCCTGCAGGGCCGGCAAGCCGCGACTGCTCATGGATCAGGTCCCCTTTCCTCCGCCTTGCGATGCCCAAGCGCATCGGCCGGCGGCTGCGTGGCTCCTACTCTACAACGCCCGAGCCCGCAGTTGGACAACGGCAGTCGACAAAAGCGCCGAAATCCAAACATCAAATGGGAGCTATTTGGCCGTTTTCAAGCCGCGTAGCGCTGCTATCAGTGCGGCGAAATCGGCAGGCCATTGGGACTCGAACCGCAGCGTCCTATGCAGGCTCGGGTGCTGGAAACCCAGCACATAGGCATGCAGGGCCTGCCGTGGAAACGCCGTTGCCGCGGCGAAAGCCACCTCTTCGGTAAGGGTCTTTGGCCGGGGTGCTTGGCGCGACTTGCCATAGGCGGGATCGCCGATCAGCGGGTGGCCGATATGCGTCAGGTGCACGCGGATCTGGTGCGTGCGTCCGGTTTCCAGGCGGCACTCGACCAGGCTGGCGAGGGGCCGCTCGGGATCGCCGAATTTCTCGACCAGGCGATAGCGGGTGCGCGCGTCCTTGCCGCCGCCGCGCAGAACCGCCATCCGCTTGCGGTCGAACGGGTTGCGCCCGATTTGGCCTTCGATGACACCTTCGCCGGCGCGGGGCGCGCCCCAGACCACAGCATGGTAGGCGCGCTCGATGGTGTGGTTGGCGAATTGCTTGCCGAGGCTGGTCATGGCGCGCTGGTTCTTGGCGGCGACGAGGAGGCCGCTCGTGTCCTTGTCGAGGCGATGGACGATGCCCGGCCGGGCCTCGCCGCCGACGCCCTGCAGCGAGGCGCCGCAATGGGCGATGAGGGCATTGACCAGCGTGCCATCGGGATTGCCCGCCGCCGGGTGGACCACCAACCCGGCCGGCTTCTCGATCACGATGAGGTCCTTGTCCTCGTAGACCACGTCCAGCGGGATGTCCTGGCCCAGCGGCGCGGCGGGGAGCGGCGGCGGCACCGAGACGGTGTAGGCTTCGCCGGGTTTGACCCTGAAATTGCCGTCTCTTATCGTTTTGCGGGTATGCGTGACCGCGCCGCCCTCGATCAGTTGCTGAAGCCGCGAGCGGCTGATATCGCCAAGCGCTGAGGCCAGGAAACGGTCCAGCCGCCAGCCGGCCTGCTCGGCGCCGACCACGGCACGGCGCGGGGCTTCTTCGGAGGATTCTGTGTCAGACATGGACGCGCCGGCCGATCCCAGGGGCACGATGGCCTATCGCGCGGCAAAGCTCGCCGTCATCGTGCTGTCCGCGCTTATCATCCTCGCGCTGATCGGGCTAGTCGTCGGCGGCATTCTGAAGCTGTCGGGGCGCCCGGTCCCTGTTGCGGGCGGCGGTTCCGGCGGTGCGGCGTTCGTCTTGCCGCGGGCAGCGAAAATCCTCTCCAGCGAAACCCAGCCCGGCCGCCTGATCCTGCACGTGCGCTCGGCCGAGGGCGACGAGATCGACATCGTCAGCACCGAGGACGGTCATCTGATCGCCCAGCTGAAAGCGCCGTCATCGCAGCCATGATGAGGCTTGTGCTGCCGCACGGCATGCGCCGGCAGTTCGAGAGGGAGGCGCGTGCGGCGCTGCCGCGAGAATGCTGCGGTCTCATCGAAGGCCGGCGCGAGGGTGCCCGGATCGAAGCCGTCGCCCTGCATCCGGCGCGCAATCTGGCGGCCGCTTCCCGTCGTTTCGAAATCGATCCGTCCGATCACATTCGAATTCGGCGCGGCGCCCGCAGGCGCGGGCACGCAATCGTGGGCTGCTATCACTCCCATCCGGACGGCATGGCCGAACCGTCGGCTCTGGACCGCGCCGGCGCCGGCGAGGACGATTTCGTATGGCTCATCCTGGCCGCCGGTCGCGAGACCGTGTGCCTGTTGGCCGCCTTCGTCTTCAAAAACTCCGACTTTCATCCTATCGAGATCGCCTGAAACCACCTACGGCGACGCGATGAAATCCGCTCTGGCCGCCCTGTCGATCGTCGCAATGGCCCAGCCGGTGCGCGCCGCGCTTGATCCGGCGCGGGGCCCAAGGCTATAAGCGCCGCCTGCCGCGGGCTCCCATCGTCTAGCGGTTAGGACGCGGCCCTCTCAAGGCTGAAACCGGGGTTCAATTCCCCGTGGGAGCGCCAACCTTCGCTCGCGAGGTCCATCCGCCGTAGCCCGACATGCGAAGGCGGGCCGGTCGAGGCGCCGTGCGGCCGGGCCAAGCCGATTGCATTCGGCGCAGGGGTGTCTCCCGAATCTCCGCAGGAGCGAAGGGCAGCTTAGAAGAGAAAATCGAGTCTGGCCCTATTTCCAATTTATCCGGGCATCAGAACAGAAGCGGCGAACACTTTCGCTCCTGGGTTCCGGCGTTGTTGCAGCCATCATCCTCGCCGATGCCCGTGAGCGAGAAGCCCTGCGTCCGGTTCAGCCAGTAGGCGTACCACTGCACGGCTCGGTAGTTGTTGCAGCCCATCGGCAGCGAGCAGGGATGCTCATTGTACATATTGATCCAACCATTCTGCATCGCCCACGACGGCGGCATATAGCGCAGCCGATAGGCTCCGATCATTTCGCTGGTGCGGTCGCAGCCACCGTCGCAATGGACATAGATGACGATGGGCATTAACGGCGGCGCGGGCGTTGGCAGCGGCGTGCCTTCGAGCCAGTTGCGGATCGTCGCCACACGCCAGATCAAGGGATCGGGCAACCATTGCTCGAGGTTGATCGTGAGGATGTCGCGCTGTTCGGGGGCGGTCTCGAAATAGCATTGCGCCGTGCCGTTCGTGTCCCAGAGGTGAATCTGTCCCTTCTTGGGATGGTCTGAAAAGGATGTGATCTCTGCGACCAGGTTCGTCTTCTCGTTCGAATGTTCAAGATTGATGACGACTAGGTAGTACATTGCGGGAAGCAGTATCGATGGCGGCAGGTTGGGCGCGGCCTGCATGGCATCATTGAGTCCAGTGAAATCGAAAACCTGCTGGCCGGTCTTGGGGCAGGTAGTCAGCGTTTCGCCGCCGCGAAAAAGGAAATTGGGACCTACGCTGTCCACATAGCGCACTGTCGCATATTTGGTCTGAATCGGCGTGACATTCGGCATGGTCGCCCCCATAGGATGTCCGGCACAGCATAGCGCTCCGGGGTTCGAACCCGGCCGGCGGTTCGGCAAACCGCCGCTCTATCCTGCTGAGTTGTGCAACAAAGTCATGCCATGCTTATACGGAGAAAACATTAGAAACAATTGGAAGAATCGTTAGCCTCACTTTCGGCTAGCACATTGATTCCGTTAATTTCTTTCTTCCCCGTGGGAATACCTTTTTGTTGTCGACGACGCGCAATGCCGCCCGCCAACCCATCGCACGTCGCCGCTGAGTTCGCCGTTTCATTCTGTCCGGTGCGCCAACGTCTGCCGGCCGCCTGGCTTGGGTAGTTTGACGCACCCCGCGTCAACGCAATGTTTATCTGCATCTTCCAGCATGCCGATCGCCGTGTTTGCGGACTGAACGAGAGAATGTCGGCCCAATCAAACGCCCGCTTCCTGCATGAGACGCCGGCCGTTCCGTCACGCACCGCGCTGAGCGCAGCGTTCGAGGGGTTCTGGCGCGCGTTGCCGAAGGAGGGCCTGGTGCCGAACCGCAGCGCGTTTCGCCCCGAGCGCGCGGCACGCTTTCTGCGCCACATTGTGCTCTGCGAGGCGCGGCTCGACGGCGGGCCGGCTATCCGCATGCGACTGGTCGGCGGCGACTTCGAGGCGCAGATCCAGCGCAGCCTCAAAGGCCACGACTATCTGCAATATCTCCCCGAGGCGTATCGCCAGGCGGCGATCGAGTCCGCCCGCGAAGTCGTCCTGCGCCCCTGCGGCTTGTGGCAGATCACGCCGCTGCATTACGAGCGCGGTTATGCGCAGCATGTCGAGCTCACGTTGTTTCCGCTGGGGCCCGGGCCGGACGGTGTCAATCTGCTGCTCGTGCTGACGCAGTCGCTGGGCGGTCTGATCATGCCCGCTCCGACCGGCGACAAGGCCATGGCCGCCGATACCGCCGTGACCCATCGGTACATCGATCTTGGCGCCGGCGTTCCGGCTTAGCGTTTTAGCCGCTAGCGCGACGGCAGCGGGTGCCCTTTGCTCCAGGTCTCGTAAGCCGTCAGCGCTTTTTGCGGATCTCCGGAATACCAGTTGTAGCCGTTGCGGCGTTCGAGCGTCAGTTCGCCGACAGCGTCGTGGATCGTCTTGTCGCGATCTCCGAACACCGGCTTCATCGTATCGGCGGTGTAGTAGCGTGCCCAGAGCGGCCCGGCGCCGGCTTGTTGCACAAGCTCACGGCCTTGCGGCGTGTCGCGGCCGGTCCAGGCGTAACCCATGATGGCGGCATCCTTCAGCCAGCGCGCGCCGGCATGGATGGCGCCGACCAGTTCGGGCGATGGATCCGGCAGGCTCATCAGATAGACCAGGAGATCCGCACTTTCCTCGCTCGCCAGCATGGGCGGCTCGAAGTTTCGCGCCGATACCGGTTGCAGCGTGAGGGCATCATGCTGTTGGCCCCACAGCGTGCGGCGGCCATTGGCCACGATCTGCGTCGCCAAAATGCAATCGAGCGCATGATGCGCCGCGGCCGCGGCCTGCCGGCGCAAATCGCCCGGCACGAATTCGTAACTGCCGCCTTCATTGCTTCCGACCGCCGTCAGCAAGGCTGCGGCGAGCGTCACCGCGTTGTCGTTGAAGGTAATCGCGTCGTGATAACCGCCTTCCAGCGGCCATACCTGCGGCCAGCCGCCATTGGGAAACTGCGCCGCCAGCAGATAGCGCACGCCGCGCACGAAACTGGCGCGGTAGGCGTCGCCGTCCGGCCCGGCCGCCTGCTTTGCCACGAGAGCCAGGAAATTCAGCTCCGTCGTCGTCGCGTCGTTGTCGAGCGTGCCGACATAGTTCCAGTTTGGATCGCGCGGTGTGTCGAAGTCGCCGGGCGCCAGATAGTGCGAGATGTTGTTCGGGACATAGGCTTGTCCGGGCAGACGGAGCGCGCCGCTGCGGCTCTGGTTCTTGCCCCAGCCGCCGGCCGGCGTCTGGAAGCTGGCGATGACGTCGGCGACGTGACGCGCTTGCGGCGTGCCGTACCAGGTGGCGTCGCGGTCCAGCGGCATGCTGGCGCTGCGGGCATTTTCCTCCGGCGGCGGCGGGATAGGCTGTCCCGGCTTGCGTTCGGCGGCGAGAGCCGCGCGATCGGCCAGGCGCTGCGTTTCGGAGCGCGCGAGATAGGCCTGCCAGGCGCCGCGCTGCTCCGCCGGCAGTGCCGCGATGCGATCGGCGGTGATCGCCTGCGCCGGCTGATTCGTGCCGACAATGGCGGCCGCCGCGACGCCGGGCAGCAGCGACAGGATGCCGAGGCAAAGCACAAATCGGCGACGCATGGCAATATCCTAGGCGACGAGTTCGGACGGTTTCAGGCCCAGTTCCTTGAGCAGAGGTTCGGCATAGCCGATGCGGCCGGTCATCGTCCTGGGATCGCCGGATGCGAGCTGATAGACCGCTTCGGCGATATATTCGATGGGTTGCACGCGGCTGCGGGTGCGCTCGTTGATCAGGCCGTGCACGGCGACGCCGGGCGTATCGACAAGGCCGGGCGAGACGACGTTCACGGCGATGCCGTCGTCATGGACCTCCGAGGCGAGGCCCGTCGTGAAGCGCTCCAGCGCCGCCTTGCACATGCCGTACACCGTGCCGCCGCGCCCGCCCGCCATGTAGGGCTGCTTGGGATGAAGCCCGGCCGGCGAGGAGATGTTGACGATCCAGCCGGATTTGCGTGCCTTCATCGACGGCAGAACGAGCTGCGCTAGGTGGAAGGGCGCATAGACCTGCACTTCCATCATCAGCTTGAAACGTTTCTCGGTGAAGTCGGCGACCGGCGTAAAATAGGTGATCGCGGCGTTGTTCACGAGGATGTCGATCGGGCCGTAGGCGGCCTGCGCCTTCTCGATCAGCATCTCGCGTTCGCGCGCTTGCGCCAGATCCGCCTTGATGAAGGTGACGTCGGCGCCGGTCTTCTTCACCCGGTCGACGGTCTCGTGCAGCGTGCCGGGAAGGCGGCTCTCGCCGTTTTCGGCGGTGCGGGCCGAGACCACGATCCTGGCGCCCTCCATGCCCAGGCGCACTGCAATGGCTTCACCGATGCCGCGGCTGGCGCCGGTGATCAGCGCCACCTTGCCCTTGAGATGTCCCGCCATGCCGTCCTCCGGTTAATTTTCCGGGAGCGTAGGCTCGCCGCCCGGCGGGGACAACGTCCTGCGACTTTTGTGCGTCGCGGCGTACCAGGCGAAGAAAATCGCCGGCAGGACCATCAGGCCGGCCGAATAGAACGGCGCGTTGACGCCGATGTTGGAAAAGGTGAGCGCGGCGATGGAGGGCCCGATCAGCCGGGCCAGCGCGCCGACCGCGTTGTTGAGGCCGAGATACTGGCCCTGGTGCTCCCAATCGACGTTGCGCGACAGGAGCGCCGAGACGTTCGGCCATGCCACCGACTGACCGAACGCCGAAATCGCCAGCAGCGACACGATCATCACCGGCCCGACCGAGAAGGGCTGCAACGTGGCGCACACCGTCGTCAGCGCCATGCCGCAGGCGAGCATGCGCGCTTCGCCGAAGCGCTTCGACAGCGGTCCGGTGACGAAGATCTGGCAGATCGCGGCGACGACGCCGGTGACGGCGAAGGTCAGTCCGACCTCCCAGGTGCCCCAGGCGAAACGCGCCTGTGCCCACAGGCCGAATACCGATTCGATGCCGTTGAAGGCGCAGCCGGCGAGCAGCGTCACCAGCATCAGCCGGCCGATCACCGGATTGGTGACTGCGCTGCTGAGCACGGCCCAGCGGCTCGGTTTGTGGCCGACCCGGCGGTGGACGCGGCTTTCCTTGAGAAAGGCGATCAGGCCGATGACGCAGAGCGCCGAGAGGCCGGAAGCGATCAGCAGCGGAATGCGAAACCCCGCATGGCCCGCCGCGGGATTCGCCAGCAACCCGCCGAGCGCCGGCCCGACGATGAAGCCGATATTGTACGCCGCGCCGAGCAGCGACATCTTCCCGGTGCGTTCGTCCGGCGGGGTGATGTCGGCGATATAGCCCTGGATCACCGCGCCGTTGCCGCTGGCCATGCCGCCGAGCAGTCGCACCAGGAAGGCGACATAGATGTTGGGCGCGAAGGCGAGCGCCAGGTAGCACAGGCAATTGCCGGTGACCGTGCTGATCAGGATCGGTTTGCGCCCGATCGTGTCCGACAGGCGGCCCCAGAACGGCTCGCCGAAGAACGAGCCGATGGCGTAGGCGGAAAAGATCAGCGCCATCTGCCAGACCGGCGCCTGGAACGATTTGGCATAGAACGGCAGCAGCGGCACGATGATGCCGAAGCCCAGCAGGTTGATGAACATCACCGACAGCAAGGTCGGCAGCGCTGCCGCCGAGACGGGCGCGATCTTCGGGTTCGGGTTGTCGGCGGTCATGGCGGAGCGGTCTTATCGGGCGCCTTCGGTGGCGGGCGCAAGGCGCGTCCGGTCGCATGCCGGTCGCCACGGAATTTTTCGATGCAACAGCCGGTCGCTGCGGTCTAAGTCCGGCATGCTGGCTTGCGGGTCGCTGTTGGAATAGAAGTCGTAAACTGTGCCCGCGCAAGGGGAATTGATGGTCATGGTGTCCCGTAAAATCACGCACTGGCCGCTCGCGCTGACATTCTGGGCGAGCTTTGCGCTCGCCGTCTCGGCTGCCGACGGGCCCGCGCCCCCGCCGCCCGAAGCCTGGCGTACGGTCGATCCGCAAAACCTCGTCCTGATCGACACCAAATACGGGCAGGTCGCGGTCGAGATCGCGCCGGAATTCGCGCCCAATCATGCGGCCCGCCTGCGCGCTCTGATCCGCGCGCATTTCTATGACGGCCTGTCGTTCTACCGGGTCATCGACGGCTTCGTGGCGCAGGGCGGCATCGGCGAAGGCACCGCGTCGACCAAGGATCATCCGCTGGAGGCGAAGGGCCTGACGCGATGGCCGCCGCTGAAGGCGGAGTTCGACCGCGCCTCGGCGCCGGCACCGGCGTTCACGCCGCTTGGCAATGCCGACCCGATGGCGCCCGAGGTCGGTTTCGAGGACGGCTTCCCGGTGGCCCGCGATCCGGCCGCGGGCCGCGAATGGCTGATCCATTGCCCCGGCACCTTCGCCTTCGCGCGCGACAACGATCCCGACACCGCCGCGACGGAGTTCTACATCGTCATCGGACAGTCGCCGCGCCGGCTCGACCGCGACCTCACCGCGTTCGGCCGCGTCCTGTCGGGCATGCAGTACCTGCAGAAGCTCGAGCGCGGCGATCCGGACGTCGACAGTGGCGTGATCGCGGATGCGAGCAAGCGCGACCCCATCATACGCATGCATCTGGCGTCCGACGAGCCGGTGACCGAGCGCGAGACGTTCCAGGTCCTGCGCACCGAATCCAAGAGCTTTGCCGACGCGCTGGAGGCGCGGCGCCATCCGACCTCGCCGTTCTATTTCCGCAAGCCGCCGCCGGTGCTCGACATCTGCGGCGTGCCGGTCCAGGTGCGGCGCGTCAGCGGCCCTTGAACACCGCTTCACGTTTTTCGAGGAAGCTCTTCACGCCTTCGCGGTGATCCTCGGTCTGGAACAGCCGGTAGATCGTGTCGATCGCCCAACTGCCGATCTGGCGCGGATCGCCGTGCGCGGCACGCTTCAGCCCTTCCTTCATGGCGCGTGTCGCGAGCGGTGGATTGGCGGCGATCTTCGCGGCGAGCGCCTGGGCGCGAGGCATCAGTTCGGCATGGGCGAGGACTTCGGACACGAGGCCGATGCGCAGCGCCTCGCGCGCGTCGATCTGGTCGCCGGTCAGGAGCAGTTCGGCGGCCTTGGACGGTCCCACCAGCGCCGGCAGGCGGTAGAAGCCGCCGACATCGGAGACCAGACCGCGCTTGACGAACAATTCGGCGAATTTTGCGTTCTCCGAGGCGAGACGGATATCGGCGTAGAGCGCCAGCTCCATGCCCCAGCCCACGGCCGAACCGTTCACCGCGGCGATCACCGGTTTCTCGCACTCCAGCGCCGCCATCGCGGCCGGTGTCGGCGGCCGGCCGGTGGCTGCGGCGGCCGGCACGGCGGGCCGCGCTTCGCCGGTCATCATGTCCTTGACGTCTTCGCCGGAACAGAAGGCGGGATCGGCGCCGGTCACGACGGCGACGCGCACATCTTCGTCAGCGCTCACGGCACGAAACGCCGCTTCGATCTCGGCATAGGCGCGCGGATTGAGCGCGTTGCGCCGCTCCGGGCGGTTGAGCGTGATCGTTACGACGTGGTTCTCCACCGCATAGAGCACGTGCTGGAAGTCGGCGGTCGCGATCGTCATCAGTCGGTCACCGGCTCCTCGTCCGTCTGCCTGACCTTGCTGACGAAACGCCCCTCTGCGCCGGGCTTGCTCATCAAGGCGATGACCTGTTCCACGGCCTGGCGCAGATTGTTGGCGAGGAAATCGCATTCGGTGGCCTCGAAACTGTCGAGATAGTGCGTGTCGTCCTCGATCACGCTCCAGAAGCCGGCGATCAGCGGCAGGCCCGGCATGCGCTTGCGCAGCCGCCGCACCAGGTAGCGCGCGTTCTTCGGGCTGCCCGGCTCGAGATAGGAGACGCAGATCGCGCGCACGCCGTCGCAGGCAAGATCCTGGATGGTGGTCGGCGAGACCTCCTCGAACGGCGCCAGCCGCGCCCCGATGCCCTGACGCTCGAGCAGGTGCGCCAGCAGCGAGGCGGCGGCATGGTCCAGTACGCTGCGGCCGGCGACGCACAAGACCGGCTTGTGCTGCCACTCGGGGGGCGCCAGGACGTGCGCGATGCTGGCGTCGCGCGCCTCGGGATCCTCGTGCACCGCCAGATTGTCGATGAAGCCTTCGACGGTGGTCGCGATGCGCTGGCGGCCCTCCTCGGTCAAGGCGCCGCGATTGACGTCGAGCTGCGCCAGCGCCAGGCCCTTGACGGCGACGTCGTCGAAATAGGCGGGCAGGTTGTGATCCTGCAGATAGGTCTCGGCCTGTTCGGCGGCTTCGTCGGGATTTCCCGCCAGCATGCGCAGATAGAAGCTTTCCTCCGGCGCCATCGGCGGCGCATCGCCCAGCATCACGTCGAGAAAGCGCAGCTGGTCGACATGGCGGCCGAGCACCACCAGGCACATGGTCAGCGGCGTCGACAGCAGGAGGCCTACCGGTCCCCAGACGAAGGTCCAGAAGCCCGCGGCGACCACGACGGCGAGGGCCGACAGCCCCATGTTGCGGCCATAGAGCCAGGGCTCGACCGCCTGGCCGGTGATCGATTCCAGCACGACGAAGACGCCGAGCGTCCACAGCGTCACCGTCCAGCCGGGATCGACCGCGATGGACAGCGCCAGCGGCAACAGAGCCGCGATCGGCACGCCGATATAGGGCACGAAGCGGAACATGCCGGCGATCAGGCCCCACAGGGCCGGATTGGGCACGCCGGCGGCCCACAGGCCGAGGCCGACCAGGAGGCCGAACGTCGTGTTCACGCCGGTCTGCAGCAGCAGATAGCGGCTGAGCCGCTCGGCGCCGTCGTCGATCGCCAGTGTCGTGCGCTGCAGGTCGCGGGCCCCGGCCAGCATGATGAAGCGGTCGCGCAGGTCTTCCTTCTGCAGCAGGATGAAGATCACGAAGATGATGATGATCGTCAGGTCGGCCAGCGGCTCGAGCAGCGGCCCGGCGAAGGTCTTCATCACCTCGAGCGGTCCGGGCGGCGGCTCCTGGATTACGACCGGCACCGCCGGATCGCTGCGCTGGGACGTCGTCTTGGACTGGAGTTCGCTGCCACCGCCCGGCGCCGGCGGCACGTGCGCGATCTGCTCGCTCAGATTGTTGAACATGCCGACGGCGCCGCGGACCAGGCCATTGTTGGTGGCCGAGCCCTCTACCGACTGGATCTTGTCGACGATGTTGTGCTGGTACTGCGGCAGGCCGACCGCGAGCCAGGCCAGCTGGGTGCCGATGAACGCCGCAATGCCGCAGATCAGCAGCACCGCCATCGTCACCGTCAGGATCACGCCGACGATGCGGCCCATACGCAGGCGGCGCAGGAACTCCACCACCGGCGCCAGCGCGAACGCCATCAGGATCGACAGGGCCAGCGGCACCAGCAGCGGCCGGCCGAAATACACCAGCGCCACCACCACCGCCGAGATCACCGCCGCATAGGCAGTTTCCCGCAAGCCGGTCTCGCTGGGCGTCACCTTGGGCGTTTCGGGCAGGCCGTGCAGCGCGGCGGCCATGGTCGATCCTTTGGACTTCCGGCGAAAGTGTCGCAAATACAGGGAATTATGCAAATCGCCCGGTTATCTTGTCCGTAGGCGCGCCAGCCTATATGTCTGCCGGGCCTTTTTGGACCGTCCCATGCCCCTCTTACGATTCCTGCCCGAAGCCACCAAGATCAATTTCGTCGGCGTCCGCTACATCGCGTTCGCCATCGACGGCCTGCTGCTCCTGGCCTCGATCGTCTCCATCGCCCTGCACGGCTTCAACCTCGGCATCGACTTCACCGGCGGCGTGTCGCTGGAGATGAAGTCGGCGCAGCACATCGACGTCGGCCAGTTGCGGTCGCAGATTTCGGGCCTCGGCTTCAAGGACCCTGAGATTCAGTATGTCAGCGGCGGCCAATGCGACACGCCGGCGGAATCCTGCGCTCTGATTCGCGTCCAGCCGCAATCGGACGCGGCCAACGACGCCTCGGCCAAGAACATCATCGCCAAGCTCGGCAGTTCCTATACCGTCCGCGCCAACAACACGGTCGGCCCCAAGGTCAGCGGCGAGTTGTTCCATGCCGGCGTGCTGGCGACGCTGCTGGCGGTGCTGGCGATCGGCATCTGGGTGGCGGTGCGATTCGAGTGGCAGTACGGCATCAGCGCCGCGCTCGCCACCGGCCACGACGTGCTGGTGACGGCCGGGTTGTTCTCCATCCTGCATCTCGACTTCACACTGACCAGCATCGCGGCGCTGCTGACGCTGGCCGGCTATTCGATCAACGACACCGTCGTGGTGTTCGACCGGATCCGGGAGAACCGGCGCAAGTTCAAGCGCATGGGCCTCGGCGATCTCATCAACCTGTCGACCAACCAGATGCTGACGCGAACCATCCTGACCAGCGTGGCGACGGCGGTGTCGCTGGTGCCGCTGCTGATCTATGGCGGGCCGTCGCTGTTCGACTTCTCCGCCGCCATCCTGTTCGGCATCGTGGTCGGCACGTTCTCGTCGATCTACGTCGCGGCAGCCCTGCTGCTCTATCTGCCGGCGCCCGCCGGCAGCATCGACGCCGGCGGCGGCGTGGCCGAAGTGCCCGCCTAGAGACGACGCGGCCTTAGAGTGGGAACCAGTCGCGGCGGTCGCTGTAAACCTGGTAGTGCGCGTTGACGCCGGCGCGCAGGCCGACCCCGGTGCGCATCGGCGCCAGCGTGACGCCGCCCGAGCGCATGTAGTTCACGCCGATGCCGGCGACGAAATAGATGCTGCCCTCGACGCCGGGGAAGCGCTGATAGAGGCGGCGCTCTTCTTTCAGATTGTAGACCAGGGTGAAGACCTTCGAGCCGTTGCCGCCGAAGTCGAAGCCAACCGACGGGCCGCGCCAGTAGACCTTCTTCGGCTCGACGCCCTTGCGGATCAGCCAGCCCGAGCCGTAGCGCAGGCCGACGACGAATGCACCCGAGCCCTCGTCGCCCTTGATGTAGCCGTCCGGTAGGCCGAGATCCTCGGTGACGCGCTGCACCGCCTTGGCCATGACCTCGGTCGTGACGCCGAAGAAGTCCGAGCCGGCCTGCACGATCTCGTTGGGCGAGAACGTGTCGTTGTTGGTGGGCACGTTGTCGGCGGCGGTCGGCGTCATGCTGAGCGCCAGCGCGGCAAGGCCGGCGAATATGGCACTTACGATCCGAAGCGGTTTCATGTCTGTCTCCTGACGAATCACCAAATCCCCGCGTGCGCATCCTGACCCGGACCGGGCGGGCACGACAAACCGCGCTAGGGCAAAATTGTCCGGCTTCAAGGCCTTTTGATGGCCCATGGCGTGATTATGTAGAGGCGCGCTAGTCTGGCGACACAAGCCGCTCAGGGGAGAAAATACGCATGGAAGGCGCCACCATCTTCGTTCTGGCGGTCCTGTTTCTCGCGCTGTTCACGATCTTCGCGGGCGTCAAAAGCGTGCCCCAGGGCCGCGAATGGACGGTGGAGCGCTTCGGGCGCTTCACCAAAATCCTCCGGCCCGGCCTCAACATCATCGTGCCCTATGTCGACCGCATCGGGCGCAAGCTGTCGATGATGGAAGAGGTGCTGACGATCCCGAGCCAGGTGGTGATCACGCGCGACAACGCCACCGTCACCGCCGACGCCATCGCCTTCTACCAGGTCGTCGACTCCGCCAAGGCGGCGTACGAGGTCGCCAATCTGCAGGCCGGCATCACCAATCTGTGCCTGACCAATGCGCGTACCGTGATCGGCGCGATGGACCTCGACGAAGTTCTCTCCAAGCGCGACGAGATAAACCAGCGCCTGCTCGCCGTGGTCGACCAGGCGACGAGCCCGTGGGGCGTCAAGGTCACGCGCATCGAGATCAAGGACCTCTCGCCGCCGACCGACATCACCGAGGCGATGGCGCGCCAGATGAAGGCCGAGCGCTTCCGCCGCGCCGAGGTCACCCAGGCCGACGGCGAGAAGCAGGGTGCCATCCTGCGCGCCGAGGGCGCCAAGCAATCGGCGATCCTGCAGGCCGAGGGCCGCAAGGAGGCGGCGTTCCGCGACGCCGAAGCGCGCGAGCGCTCGGCCCAGGCCGAAGCCAAGGCGACGCAGATGGTGTCGGACTCGATCGAGGCCGGCAACGTCAATGCGCTCAACTATTTTCTCGGCCAGAAATACATCGATGCCTTCGCACAACTCGCCAGCGGCCCCAACCAGAAATTCGTCATCCTGCCGATGGAATCGGCGGGGCTGCTCGGTTCCATCGCCGGAATCGCCGAGATGACGCGCGAGGCGATCACCGAGCAGGTCGCCGCGGTGCCGCGCGCGGTGCGCCCCGCCGCCGGCACCGTCCCCAGCGTCGCGCCGGGCCGTCCGGCCGGCACGACGCCGAACGCGCCGCCGCCCGGACGCCCGGCCGGAACCTGAGGAGGCCTTCATGCAAGCCATCGCCGTATTTCTGAATGCCCAGCCGGCCTGGCACTGGCTGGCGCTGGGCGCGGTTCTGCTGGCGCTCGAGATCGCCAGCACGACGCAATACCTCTTATGGCCCGGCATCGCCGCGCTGTTCGTCGGCGGTTTGAAGGCGCTGGATCCGGCGCTCGACGGCCGCCTCGCCGTGTTCCTCTTCGCGGTGATCGCGGTGGTCGCGACCGTGGTGTGGAAGCGCTCATCCTGGGGCCGCGCCGACCGCACGACGCACAGCAATCTCAACCAGCGCAGCGCGCAATATGTCGGCCGCGTCGTGAAGGCGGAAGATGATTTCGTCAACGGCCGCGGCGCCGTGCGCGTCGACGACACGCGCTGGAACGCCAGCGTCGTCGACGGTTCCGCGCCGGCCAAGGGCGACATGCTGCAGATTTCCGGCGCCGACGGCACGGAACTGAAGGTGCAACTCGCCCCCGGTTCCCTGATGCTGGGTGCAGCGGCGACTTAATGAGGCCTTAATTCGCCGCCGCATCGCGACGGGCCGTCCGGCAAATGAACGACACGCCATCCTCTGCGTTATCACCGCATGAGCACCAGCGTCATGAACGACAAAGAGCAGGACGACCATGCCCATCTCAGCCGCGGCGGCTGGTTGGCGCTGGCGATCCTGATCGGGTTCCTCGCCGTCTCGATCTGGTACGCGGTCTACACTTGGGGCGCGATCGGGCCGGCGCATATGAGCGCCTTCGGCTGGTTCGCGCTGATCGCGGGCTCCCTGATCACCATCGGCGTCGGCGGCGGATTGATGGCGCTGATGTTCTATTCCGACCGCAATCACTACGATCGCTAGGTCCTTCCACGCGCCACGAAGTGCGGATTGGTGAACTTGTCCGCGACGCGTCCATAGAGGAACGGCGAACCGTCAAGATTGGTGACGCTGCCGCCGGCGGCCGACAGCACGGCATGACCGGCGGCGGTATCCCATTCCATCGTCGTGCCGTGACGCGGATAGATGTCGGCCTCGCCTGCCGCCACCAGGCAGAATTTGAGCGACGATCCTGCGGTGATGAAATCCTTCACCGGATAATGCGCGAGATATTCCTCCGTCTTCTGGTCGCGGTGCGAGCGGCTTGCGACGGCGGTCAGGCCGGCCGTGGGTGCCTGGCGCACGGCGATGGCGCGGGCGAGCCCGAAATCGGGCAGCGCGGCGACGTCGCTTTCGATCTCCCAGGCGCCACCCGGCGTTTCGCCCAGGAACAGCCGCTGCTTGGCCGGCGCATAGACGACACCGCGCACGGCGATGCCGTTTTCGATCTCGGCGATGTTCACGGTGAACTCGCCATTGTGGCTGATGAACTCCTTGGTGCCGTCGAGCGGATCGACGAGGAAAAACCGGTGTCCCACCTGCGGCAGCCGCCCCGCCGCGACTTCTTCCTCGGCGACCACGGGCACGCCGGGCGCAAGGACGTGCAAGCCGGCCAGGATATGCGCTTCGGCTTCCTCGTCGGCGTCGGTCACGGGTGAGTGGTCGGTCTTGCGCCGCGCCTGCGTGCCGGCCTCGTAGTGCCGCATGACGATCGTGCCGGCCGCATGCGCAAGCACGGCAAGCGCGACGAGTTGCGGCGAAGGCGATGACACCATCGGGGGAAATCCTCAAACTAGGACACGTTACGAAAGCGCAATTTCCCTAGCACACTCTCATGCGGCAATGCGACACTCGGGAACTTCGCGCAGTGCGTGCCGATCGTTGCGGTCGGCCGCATTGCTGCCATCATGACGGATCAAAGGCCGCGGGCATTCGCCGGAGACCGCAACGCCATGTCCTTCAAGCCCGCCGCCCTCGCGCGCCGCGCCGTCGTCCTGTTGGCGCTGGCGTTCCCCCTGATCGCCGCAGCGAGCCCGGCCGCGGCGGCGACGCCGGCCGAAGCGCTGGTCTCGGACAACATCCACAAGGGTCTCGAGATACTGAACAACAGCCAGCTGACACAGGCCCAGCGCGGCGCCCAGTTTGAGACTTTCCTGCTCGGCATCACCGATATGAAGCGTATCGCGGCGTTCACCCTGGGGCAGTATGGCGCCGGCGCCTCGCAGGCTGACCGCGATGCCTTCGCGGCGGCGTTCCAGCGCTACGCGGTGGCGGTGTATCAATCCTATCTCGGCAAATATGCCGGTCAGACGCTGAAGGTGACGGGCTCAAAGCAATATGCGCCCGGCGACGACGTCGTCACGACGACGCTGGTCGATCCCAATGAAGGCGGCCGGCCGCTGGAGGTCGATTTCCGCGTCCGCTCCGACACCGGCACGCCGGTGATCGTCGACTTCAATGTCGCCGGCGTCTGGCTGGCGCTGGAGGAGCGCGACCAGTTCGTCGCCTTCCTCGGCCAGAACGGCGGCAGCATTGCGAGCCTGATCGCCCATCTCGACGAGCTGCGCGCCAAGCTCGGCGCCGCCAACTGAGGCCGGCCGCCCACCAGCCTTTGCGCAGTTGCGTGTGTCTTAAGCATTCCTTAAGAGGCGTCGATCATGGTTACCAATTGAAAACCATACCGCGCACACGGAGATTTTCGCTCCATGGATGACATCGAATTCGCCGCCTTCCTGGTCAGCCGCGTCTGTCACGACCTCGTCGGCCCCCTGGGCGCCGTGGTCAACGGCCTGGAAGTCATGGAGGACGAGCGCGACGCGGCGATGCGCGCCGACGCCCTCAAAATCGTCACCTCCAGCGCGCTGCAGGCGCTGGCGCGACTGCAATTCCTGCGCATCGCGTTCGGCGCGGCCGGCTCGGCCGGCGCCGAACTCGACGTCGGCGAGGTCGGCCGCCTGGTGGCCGGCCTGCTCGAAGGCGGCAAGGTGCAGCTCACCTGGCAGGCGCAGCAGGTCAACTGGCCGAAGAACTGGGCCAAGCTGCTGATGAATGCCACCCTTCTGGGCGCCGATTGCCTGCCGCGCGGCGGCCAGCTCGTGGTCGAAGTCAGCGCCGATCCGGCGGCGCCGTCGTTCAGGATCGTGGCGACCAGCCCCTATGCCCGCCTGCAGGACGAGGTCGCCAACGCGGTGCGCGGCGAGGAAGCCCATCTGGACGCGCGCGGCATCCAGCCCTACCTTGCCCACAAGTTGTCGCGCGACCTCAATGCCGGCCTGACGCTGACGGCCCGCGAGGGCGCGGTCGAACTGGTCGCCGGCTAAACCCCCTCTTTACCGTCTTGCGTCTAGACTGGCGCGGGAATCAAAGTGGGGCGCAGTGTCTTTGCGCCCGCAAGGGACTCCGCGCGCCATGAGAAATTGCCTCGTCGTCGACGACAGCCGCGTGATCCGTAAGGTCGCCTGCCGAATCTTGCAGGACCTCAAATTCGCCACCGACGAGGCCGAAGACGGGCTGACGGCGCTGGTCTCCTGCCGTACCCGGATGCCCGAGCTGATCCTGCTCGACTGGAACATGCCGAACATGAACGGCATCGAATTCCTCAAGACCCTGCGCCGCGAGCAGGGCGGCGCGCATCCGATCGTGGTCTTCTGCACCACCGAGAACGACGTCGCCCATATCACCGAGGCGCTTGGCGCCGGCGCCAACGAGTACATCATGAAGCCGTTCGACCGCGGCATCATCGAGGCCAAGCTCGCCGAAGTGGGCCTGATGTAATCCCCGCCATGACGCCGACGGACATCACATTCCTGGCACAGCTGGTGCGAAGGCGCTCCGGCATCAACCTGCCGCCGCACAAGCCGCAATTCATCGAAGGCCAACTCGCCCCGGTGATGCGCCGCTTCGGCTTTCGCAGCACCGACGCGCTGATCGCCGAATTGCGCCACGGCCGCGATACGCTGGCGCGCGCGGTCACCGAGGCGATGACGACCAACGAATCCTCGTTCTTCCGCGACCGCGGCGCCTTCGAGCAGTTCCGCGACCTGGTGCTGCCGCGCCTGCTGGAAGACCGCGCCGCGACAAAGCGCCTGCGCATCTGGTGCGCCGCCTGCGCCGCTGGGCAGGAGCCTTACTCGGTCGCCATGCTGCTGGACGACCAGAGGCTGCTCGCCAAGGGCTGGAGCGTCGACCTGATCGCCACCGATCTCAGCGCCGAGATGATCGCGCGCGCGGAAGAGGGCGTCTATTCGCATTTCGAGGTGCAGCGCGGCCTCGCCATCCGCCGGCTGGTCGCCCATTTCAACCAGGACGGCGGCAGCTGGCGCATCCACGAGAACCTGCGCCGCATGGTGACGTTCCGCCAGTTCAACCTGTTGGATTCCTATGGCTGGCTCGACGATCTCGACGTCGTGTTCTGCCGCAACGTGCTGATCTATTTCGACCGCAAGACCAAGGCGGCGGTGGTGGAGAAGATCTCCGAGATGCTGGCGCCCGACGGCGCCCTCATGCTCGGACATGCCGAGACGGTGCGCGGCCTCTCCAGCGTCTTCGTGGCCGTCGAGGATGCGCCGAGCATCTTCGTCAAGGGCAAGGCCGCGGCGACGCGACTGGTGAAGGCGGGATAAGCGGCTGCTGCTGCCACACCCAAACGTGACTCCCGTGCCGCAGAGCCGGGCAAGCCAATCGACATAGTGATAAACGGAATGCTGTTTGGCGCGGCGCGCCTGGAGTTCGCTTGAACTCGCATTCCAGAAATTTCCCGTCGATTACGGGCTCGCAGCCGATCTGCTCATATCGGCAGCCGCGAAATGCGCGAATTGGTCAGCGCAAGCCTTCTTGAATGTCGGGCGGTCGAGTACGCGAATCAAATAAGCATCCGTCGCAGGTCGATCGCCGAAGGCGCGGACTTTCGAGACGCGGAGGACATCTGCCATCAGCAGGTCCGCCACGGTGAAACGATCAGCCGCCAGCCATTCTCTCTCGCTTAGGGCTTTCTCGAGCCGGTCGAGGCGATTTCCCATCCAGTCGGTAAGACCATTGTGCTTTTCGCCGGTTACTTCGAGGAACCACCAGGGAACCGTAACCATCTCGATGCTGTTAAGCGCGGCGATCGTCCACTGAACCGTTTCCGCTTCTCCAACCGGATCATTTGGCATCAGCTTTTCGCTTTTCCGAGCCAGATGGAGGAGCCCGGCACCGCTCTCGAATATTTCTAGTTCGCCATCATTCAGAAATGGAATCTGGCCGAAGGGCTGGCGCGACAGGTGATTGGTCTCCCGTCCGTCAAACGGGACTGTTCGCACTGAATAGGCAAGTCCACCTTCCTCGCACGCCCACCTTAGCCTTAGATCGCGTACAAAACCGCGGGGACCCTCGGGCACCCAGTCGTAGGTCCAGATGATCAGTTCGCTCATATTGCTTCGTCCATTTTCAAAACGTCGGCCCCATGAGGCTGCTGAACCACCCTCACCACGTATCCAGAAACGCCCTTCGCTTGCTCGCATCGTGCGGCGGCAGGCTGCGATATCCGCGCAGGATCCAGCGCCTTGTGTCGGCGGGGTCGATGACGTCGTCGATCTCGAGATAAGCGGCCATGTTGATCGCCTTGCCGCGGGCGTAGCTTTGCGCGACGAGCTTCTTGAACAATTCCTCCTTTGCTTCCGGCGTCGGCTCCGCTTCGAGTTCCTTGCGGTAGCCCAGACGCGCCGCGCCTTCGAGGCCCATGCCGCCGAATTCGCCGGTCGGCCAGGAAACGATGAAGAACGGCGCGTGGAAACTGCCGCCGGCCATGGCCTGGGCGCCGAGGCCGTAGCCCTTGCGCAGCACCACCGTGAAGATCGGCACGCTCAAACTCCCGCCGACCACGAACATGCGGCTGACATGGCGCACCAGCGCGGTCTTCTCATGCTCGGGGCCGACCATGAAGCCCGGCGTGTCGCACAGCGAGACGATCGGCAGTCCGAAGGCGTCGCACAGCTGCAGGAAACGCGCCGCCTTGTCGGCGCAGGGCCCGTCGATGGCACCGGCGAGGTGCATCGGGTTGTTGGCGATCAGGCCGAACGGCGCGCCTTCGATGCGGATCAGCGCCGTCAGCATGCCGGGCGCGAAGTCGGGGCGCAGTTCGAGCACCGAACCGGTGTCGGCCAGCGCCGCGATCACCTTGCGGCTCTCGTAAACGCGCAGCCGGTTCTCCGGGATCAGGTGGCGCAGTTCCTTCTGGTTGGCGGCATCCCAGTTCGTGAGCGGCCCCTGGAAATAGGCGAGATATTTCTTGGCGACCGCGATGGCCTCGATCTCGTCCGCGACCGCGATGTCGACGACGCCATTGGGCACCTGGACCGACATCGGGCCGACATCCTCGGGCCTGTAGACGCCGAGGCCGCCGCCTTCGATCATCGCCGGGCCGCCCATACCGATGTTCGAATTCGCCGTCGCGATGATGACGTCGCTGGTGCCGAGCAGAGCCGCGTTGCCGGCGAAGCAGCGTCCCGAATTGATGCCGATGCGCGGCATCAGTCCGGAGAGCTTGGCGTAGTGCCGGAAGGTCGGCGTGTCGAGGCCGGCGACGCCGGGATAATCGGTGTCGCCTGGCCGTCCGCCGCCGCCCTCGGCGAAGCAGATGATCGGCAGTTTCCATTCCTCGGCGACTTTGAGCAGACGGTCCTTCTTCTGGTGGTTCATCGAACCTTGGGTGCCGGCAAGCACCGTGTAGTCATAGGCCATGATGGCGCAGCGGGCTTTGGCCTCGCCGAACTCGGCGGCGTTGACGGTGCCGATGCCGGTGATGATGCCGTCGCCCGGCGTGTTCTTGATCAGGTCGTCCAGCGAACGGCGGCGGCGCTGGGCCGCGAAGGCGAGCGCGCCGTATTCGATGAAGCTGTCCTTGTCGCACAGCTGCGCCAGGTTCTCGCGCGCGGTGCGCTGGCCGGTCTTGCGGCGGCGGGCGACGGCGTCCGGGCGGTTCTCGTCCAGGCTGAAAGCATGACGCGCGTTGGACTCGGCGAGATCGGGCCGGATAACATCGGGATCGCGCGCGACCGCGGCGGCTTCCTCGGCGCCGCCGACCTCTTCGGGCGTCAGGAACAGCAGCGCATCGCCTTCGAACAGCACCGTGCCCGGCGCGTGCGCCAGCGAATGGACACGGCCCGAGACGGCGGCGGCGACCAGATGCTCCATCTTCATCGACTCCAGCACGGCGATGGCGGCGCCCCGGCGCACCGCGTCGCCGGGCGCGACGTCGATGCTGACGATCTTGCCCTGCATCGGGGCCGCGACGGCGACGGTGCCCGCTGGCGCGGCGGCGGCGGCCGCGACCGGCGCGGCGGCCGTCGATGCCATCGGCGCCGCCGGTCTCCAGTTGGCGGCCGCCGCGACGAGGTCCGCCGTGTGTTCCTCGACATAGCGCGTGTGGGTGTGGCCGGCGGCGACGTCTTCGCGCGAGATCAGTTCATGCAAAAAGGCGATGTTGGTCGCGACGCCCTCGATGACGAATTCACTCAAGGCCCGCCGGGCGCGCGCCAGGGCGGCGCCATAGTCGGGTCCATGCACGATCAGCTTGGCGAGCAGGGGATCGAATGCCGGATTGGTCTTGTAGCCTTCATAGCCGAACGTATCGACGCGCACACCGGGGCCCGACGGCGGCACGAAGCGGGTGAGCGTGCCGCCGGACGGCTTGATCGTGCCGTCGGCCGCGATCTTCTCCATATTGATGCGCAGCTGCACGGCGGTGCCGCGGGGCGGCGGAACTTCGTCCTGGTGCAGGCCGATCTCGCGCAGGCTCCTGCCGCGCGCCAACTCGATCTGCACGCCGACGAGATCGATGCCGGTGACCTCCTCGGTCACGGTGTGCTCGACCTGCAGGCGCGGGTTGGCCTCGATGAAGGCGAAGGCCGAGCCGTGGCGCGGCGGATTGGGGTCCACCAGGAATTCGAAGGTCGCAAGGCCCTTGAGATTGACGTCGTCCGCGAGCCACACCGCGGCGTCGCGCAATTGCTTGCCGAGGTCCGGATCAAGGCCTGGCGCCGGCGCGATCTCGACGATCTTCTGGTGGCGGCGCTGCAGCGTGCAGTCGCGTTCCCAGACATGGCTGGCGGACTTGCCGTCGCCGGCGACCTGCACCTCGACATGGCGCGCCCCCGGCATCAGCGCCTCGGCGTAGACCGCGGCATTGCCGAAACCGGCCAGCGCCTCGGACTGGCAGCGGGCATAGGCGCTTTCGATCTCGTCCTCACTGGTCACGATGCGCATGCCGCGGCCGCCGCCGCCGGCGATGGCCTTGATGATGATGGCGCCGCCGGTCTTGCGGAAGAAGGCACGGGTCTGCTCCAACGTCGCCGGGCCGGGCGTGCCCGCCAGCACCGGCACGCCGAACTTGCCGGCGAGGTCGCGCGCCCTCGCCTTGTCGCCGAAGATCGCCAGGACCTTGGGCGACGGCCCGATGAAGGTGAGCCCGACCTTCTCGCAGGCTTCGGCGAACAGCGCGTTCTCGCTGAGGAAGCCGTAGCCCGGATGCACCGCCTCGCAATGCGACGACTTGGCCGCCGCGATGACGCGGGCGATGTCGAGATAGGCGGCCGGCCCGTCGGCGCCGAGCGCCTGCGCCGAATCCGCGGACCTGACGTGCAACGAGGCGGCGTCGTCGCCGGAATAGACGGCGACGGTGCGGATGCCGAGGTCGGCGGCGGCGCGCGCGATGCGCACCGCGATCTCGCCGCGATTGGCGATCAGGATACTGTTGAAGGTCATGGCGTTGGTCCGGGGGATAGCGGTCCCCCGGACTCTGCCATGCGCGGCCGGGGCTTACAAAGTCGCCCTGATCCCGGCGAAGGTGCCGATCCCCGGCACCCCGTAACCGGTGACTTCTTCGGTGCGGTCGTTGAAGACGTTGTCGATGCGGCCGAAAAGCTGCCAGCGCTCGGTGAGGTCGTAGGCGCCGAACAGGTTGACCTGCGTGTTGCTGGTGAGCGGCGTGAGGTTGGCATTGTCGTTGAAGCGCTTGCCCTCGTAGGTGGCCGAGAGCCCCAGCGACGTGCCGCTCCACGGCGTCCAGGTGACGACGGCGCTCGCCAGATTCTGCGGCCGGCGGGCGAGGTCGAGATGCGTCACCACATTGGTCGCCGACATGTTGGTATAGTTCAGCGAGAGGTTCAGCGTCTCGCTGAGTTTTGCGGCCAGTTCGGCCTCGACGCCTGTGGCGCGGGTGCGGTCGAGGTTGACGTAGTAGCCGAACGCCGCCAGGCGTTGCGGGCAGCCGGGTGCGTCGCCGGGCGCGAAGCAGTTCTGGAAGTCGATCTGGTTCGACGTGTGGCGCTGGAAATAGGTCAGCGAGGCCTTGAGGCGATCGTCCCAGAACTGCTTGTCGAAACCGATTTCCCAACCGGTGGCGGTCTCTGGCTTGAGCCTGGCGATCGGATTCGAATTGGCCGAGAACAGCTGGAACAGGCTCGGCGCCTTGAAGCCGTTGCCGATATTGCCGCGCAGGGTGGCATCCCAGCCCGGAATGTTCCACGCCGCGTTGAGCTTGTAGGACGTGTGCGTGCCGAATTCGTCGTCATCGTCGAGACGCACGCCGCCGGTCAGCGTCAGCTGCGCGAACAGCGTCGCCTGGCCCTGCAGGTAGTAGCCGGAGATGCGGTCTTGGCCGACGGTGACGTCGGGCGGCGCGAAGGAACTGAACGAGTCGCCGCGGAACGAGCTTTCTTGGGTTTCCGCGCCGAACGTGACCTGCGTGTCGGGATCGAGGTCGACGATGCCCTGATATTCGAAGCGTACGGCGTCGCCATAGTCGTCGAAGTTCAGGTGGATCGTGTCGAACGCGGAGTCGAAGTACTGCCGCCCGCTCGAAGTGGCGATGATCGCGATGCGGCTCTGGAATTTGCCGCCGAAGAAATCGGCGTTGAGGCCGAGATAGCCGGCCTTCAGTTCGTCGCTGTTGTTGGCGCCCGAATCGGCGACGGCGAACAGTGGCGGGCCGCCGAAATTGTCGTCGAAATCGGCGTGACCATGGGTGTAGTAGCCGCGCAGGTCGGCGCTGACCGTGTCGCTGATATGGACGCGGACATTGGCGGTGGCACCGTAATTGGTGTAGCCGTCGTTTTCCGTGTTGCCGTTGCGCCGGTCCGCCATCGAGATGCCTGTGTTGGTGAAGTAGTTCACGCCGGTGCCGTATTCGACGCTGCCGTCGGTGCCGTTGGCCGCGACATTGGCATGGAATGTGCCGAACGAGCCGCCTTCGGCGCTCGCGTCCAGGGCGAACGGCGAATCGCCGCCGCGCCTGGTGATGATATCGACCACGCCGCCGATGGCGTCGCTGCCGTAGAGCGTCGATTGCGGGCCGCGCAGGATCTCGACCCGCGAGATGTTGTTGGCCAACACGTCGCCATAGACTGCGCCCTCGGACACGTCGGAGGGATCGTTGATGCGGACGCCGTCGATCAGGGTCACGGTCTGGCCCTGTTCGGCGCCGCGCAGGGAGACCGTCGTGGTCTGGCCGATACCGCCGGTGCGGTTGACCACCAGCGACGGGACTTCCTTCAGGATATCGGTCAGCACGACGGTCTGCTGCGTCTGAAGCGCGCTGGCGTCCAGCACGGTGAGCGAGGCGCCGGTCCTGTCCTGCGGCTGCTCGGTTCGCGTCGCGCTGACGACGACGGTTTCCATGGTGTCGGCGCTCGCGGTCCGCGCGAGCAGGCAGGCGGCCAGCGCCGCGGTGGAAAGCAGAAACGATCTTTGCATGGCGTTCTCCCGAGGGTTCAGGAGCCGGCACGCGGTTACGCGGCGAGAGTTTTCAGATGTGCGGTCTCTTCCAGGTCCCCACGGCGACGACTCCAACAGTGTCGCCGCGACGGTTTCCCCCGCAGTCCCCAGCCCACCCGGCCGGAAACAGGACGACGTCGCAAGGCAGGTCTCCTGGCTTCCGGGTCGGGGCTCGCCGTTCGCCTTCCCAGCGCTTGCGCGCCAGTGGCAGTTGAACGGTTCGCTCGCCGGTTACAGTTGCGGGGGCAGCCGCGGGTTCAAACCGCGTTCCCAAAACCAAGCGCGTGAGCGGACCCTATGTCCGTTCAGGACGCGCCGTCAATTGCGGCGCATCGGCACTCGAAAAACCGCGGCCCGCCCGTATCATGCATCCGGCATGACATCCGATTCCCTCACCCTGGCGCGCGCCGCGGCGCTGGCCTTCGTCCTGCTGACGGCGTGCGGCGCGGCGCTGCTGCCCGAGGCGCCGCACTATGCCAGCATTCGCAAGGCCGAAGCCTATCTGCGCGAGGGGCCGTCCTATGCCCACCGCATTCTGTGGATCTATCAGCACAAGGACTATCCCGTGCGGATCGTGGCGAGCTTCGACGCCTGGCGCCGGGTCAAGGACGTCGACGGCACCGTCGGCTGGATGCATCACACGCAATTGAGCGACCGGCGCAGCGTGCTGTTCATCGGCTTCACCAAGTCGGCGCTGCGCAGCAGCGACGCGCCGGACGCCAAGATCGTCGCGTATGCGCAGCCCGGCGTTGTGGCATGGCTCAAGGCGTGCGAGCCTCGGCTCTGCGAGGTGGAAGCCTCCGGCACCGACGGCTGGGTCGACAAGAGAAACATCTGGGGAGTGGACGCGGGTGAAGTCTTCCAATGACGCGGGCTCGGCGCCCGCGCGGCGTTTGGCGGACGGCGAGGCGGCGACCGCGGGCGAGCCCACCGATCCCGCCGCCGCGGCGGGACTTGCGGCAACCGGACTCGCGGCCTGGTTGCACCGCCCGGCGGGTACCTCGGCGACGGGCGGACCGATCGCCAGCCGGCTCGGCCAGCTATCGTGGGCGATGTTCGAATGCGCGCGCATTCCCTATGTGCTCCTCGTCACGATCTATATTTTCGCGCCCTATTTCACGACCACCATCGTCGGCGATCCGGTGCAGGGCCAGATTCTGTGGTCGGCGATCTCGTGGAAGGGCGGACTGATCACCGCGGTGTGCGCGCCGTTCCTGGGCGCCATCGCTGACATCGGCGGCCGGCGCAAGCCGTGGATCGGCGTCTATACGGCGGTCATGGTCGTCGCCATGCTGGCGATGTGGTACGGCGTGCCGCACGCCACGGGCCTGCAGCTGCTGGTGATCTCGCTGGCCATCATCGCGGCGAATTTCGCCTACGAGTTCTCCACCGTCTTCCACAACGCCATGCTGCCGACCATCGCGCCGCATGCGCGCGTCGGGCCGCTGTCGGGCCTCGGCCTGTCGCTCGGAAACCTCGCGGGCATCGTCCTGCTCGTCTTCATGATGCTGGCGTTCTCGCTGCCCGGCCATGTCGACTGGCTGTTCGTGCCGGCGCATCCCCTGTTCGGCGTCAGCCAGGCGGCGCACGACCCGGAGCGCCTGTCGGGGCCGATCTCGGGCCTGTGGCTGCTGGTCTTCAGCCTGCCGCTGTTCCTGTTCACGCCCGACAAGCCGAGCAACGGCGTGCCGCTGCTGCGCCAGATGCGGCTCGGCGTCGGCGCGGTGTGGAACACAGTCAAGAGCCTGCGCCACTACCGCAACGTCGCGATGTATCTGGTGGCGCGCATCTTCTTCAACGACGGCATGAGCGCGGTGCTGCTGTTCGGCGGCATCTATGCGGCCGGCACGTTCCATTGGGGCGCGCTGACCATGATCATCTACGGGCTGGAGCTCAGCGTCTTCGCGGTGCTGGGCGGCTTCTTCGGCGGCTGGCTCGACAACAATCTGGGCTCCAAGCGCGCCATCTTCGTCAGCATCGGCGGCACGCTGCTGTTCTTCGCGGCGGGACTGACCATGGCGCCGGACCGCATCTTCTGGTTCATCCCTTACGACGTGGCGGCGCCGCACATAAATTCGCTGCCCTTCTTCAACACCTGGCCGGAGGTGATCTATCTCGCCATCGTCAACGGCGTCGCGGTGTTCATCACCGCGGGCTACGCCAATGCCCGCACCATGATGGCGCGGCTGGCGCCGCCGGAGAAGATGACCGAGTTCTTCGGCCTGATGTCGCTGTCGGGCACCTCGACGACGTTCCTCGCCAACATGGCCGTGACCTTCGTCACGACCTGGACGCTGAGCCAGCGCGGCGGAATGATGGCGATTCTGGGCTTCCTGGCGCTCGGCCTGGTGCTGATGCTGTTCGTGAAGGAACAACGCGCCGCCGCGGTGTAGCGCGGACGCAATCGGGGCGCGACGCGAAGCGAGGTTTTTCGGTGCTGCAGGCATGGCTATCCTCCCGCGCCGGAAAACCGGCGCTGCGGCGTGGATGCAGTTGTTGGGATATAGCGGAAGTGTGGTCTGGACCGACTCGGTTCAAGGGGTGCGCGAAAATAAATTCGCGCAAGACTTATCGAACAGGAGACTCGCGCGGAGCCGCGCAGAGCGCGGAAATTTTCGCGCCGGCGCGTCGATAAGTCGGCACCCGCGCCGCAGCGAACGCAATTTCCTTGCGCCGAAAATTATTTTTGCGCGCCGCTGTCGGGCGTGCAGACGTTGGACGCGAAGGCGTCGTTGAGATACGCGGCGAGGCGCAGACCGCCGAGGCCGAGCTGCTTGTCCACCAGCGGCATCACCGCGGTGTAATAGGCGTCGTCGAGCTCGTTGCTGGCGGGCTTGAGGTTCCACACCGTCACGGCGACGGCGTGGGTCTGCAGCACCCAGTCGGTCGGCGTGCCGGCGGTGGCGGCGGGGTCCTTGGCCTCGAGGGTCGTCAGCCAGCCCGCTTCCAGCCGGTCGACATAGGCGCCCCAGTCGTAATAGGTGCGCGTGATCAGCGTCGAATCCCATACCGCGTGGAAGTTCGTCGGCAGGTCGCAGTTCTGCTTGCAGGTGTTGCCCTTGAAGGTGACCTTGACGAGGATGTCGTTGCCGCCGCGGGCCTCGGCGACGGTGTGCAGCGGCTGGTGGATGTCGCCGACGAGATGGACGGCGAAGCGCAGCGCGTCGAGCCTAGCGGCCGCGTCGGCGCTGCAGCGCAGCTGTTGCTTGAGGCGGTCGAGCGCGGCGATGGCGCAGTCGCCCTTGGGATCGGGCTTGCACTCGGTCGCCGGGTCGTAGGTCGTGTCGGCCAGCGGGATGTCGATGAAATGCCAGGCGAAGGTTTCCGGATGGCTGGCACGGACGTCGTCGGCCCAGCTCGCGATCGAAGCCAGCGAATGGCCCTGGCCGAGAATGGCCTCGACCTGCGCCGCCGCCGCCGGGCTCAGCCGGCGCTGCGCCAGTTCGGCGACGATGGAGTGGCCTTCCTGGCCCCAGGCCAGGGCCGCGCCGGTCGTGGCGAGCCACAGGGCGGCGATCAGGGGAACGCGGCGGATACGCATGGACGACCTCGCGGGGAGTGGACGCGGCCAACCTAGCGGCGCCGGCGCGGGGCGGCAAATTACCGATCTTTTGTTCCCTCGCGCGGCGCGGGAGACACCTCCGCAGCGCGGCGAAGCTGACGCTAACGCGCTCTAATGATCGTGATGGTCGTGATCGTGATGATCGTCGGCGGGCGGGGTCGCGGCGGCAGCGGGCGGCGGGGCATCTTCATCGTCCTCGTCGTGCATCTCGGGGCCGTGGCCGTACCAGTGCGGCGCGGTGCCGGCAGGCGCGATGTCGCGCTCGCGGCGGCCGCGGTAATACCATTCCTGGCCGACGTGATCGCCGGTGCGCCAGTCGTGTTCCCAATGCTCGGTGTCGGAGCAGCGCTCGGTGCAGGGCACGGCGGCGCCGGTGCAGCCGTCATTGCAGGGCGGCCGGCAACCGTCATGGCAATCGGTGGGACGGCAGGTGTCGCCGCAGGACGGGCGGCAGTCGTCGCGGCAATCGGCGCGGCGGCAATCGCCGTCGCAACGCGGCCGGCAATTGTCATCGCAGTTCGCCCGGCAGCCGTCGTCGCAGCGTTCGCGCCGCTCGCAGCCGTCACCGCAGCGCGTGCGGTGGTAGCAGCCTTCGTGGCAGCGCCGGTGATCGCCGCAGCCGTCGCCGCAACGGTCATAGCCGCCGCCGCCGCATTCGTAGGAGCAGCCATAGCCGCCGAAATGCTGGAACTGGATCTCGGGCACCGGGTCGAAGGGATAGAGCAGCACCGCGCCGGCGGTGGCGACGCCGGCCGAGGCGCTGGCCGGCAGCAGCAGCGCGGCTGCGGCGAGGGCGGCGAGGACGATCAGCTTCCTGGCGATG
>DATMKZ010000060.1:0-3300 GCA_035570795.1 Rhizomicrobium sp. | reverse complement strand
CGCGCGAAGGTAAGAGCAGCATCGCGGCCATGGCCCTGCAGCTCGCGCGAGAACAGCGGCACGAAGGCCGCCGAGAAGGCGCCCTCGGCGAACAGGCGGCGGAAGAAGTTCGGCAGCTTGAGCGCCACGAAGAAGGCGTCGGCCACCGCGCCCGAGCCGAGCACCGCCGACAGCACGATGTCGCGGATGAAGCCCACGACGCGGCTCAGCAGGGTGAACCCGCCGACCGTGGCGACGGCGCGGCCGAGGCTCATGGGCTGGGGGCGCGCGACTCCAGTCGCGCGTCTTTGTTGGTTGCCATCGAAGATCGCGCCACTGGAGTGGCGCGCCCCCAGCGCGTTGTCACTGCCACAATCCTGTCATCGTCATCTGACATAGTCTCTCTCGGTGGCGGCCGGCGATGTGATGGCCGGTATAAACCGCTACCACGGCCGGTCCCCCCAAAGGGCCGGTTTTTTATTGTCTCGCCGCCAGGCTGAGCAGCGTCTCGCGATCCTGGGCGGCAAGCTTCTTGTAGTCGGCGACGATCCGGGCCAGTTCGTCGGCCGGCAGCACGCTTTCCAGCTGCGAAAATCCCTGCGGCGCGCGCTGCTCGACGATGTCGAGCATGACGTCGATGCCCTTGCGGCGATTGCTTTCGACGATGCGCGCCGTCGGCGGCAGGCGGCGTTCCTCGTAACGGCTCAACGCCGCCTCCGGATCGCCGCCGGCCGAAAGCTCGCGGGTGATCGCCTCGCCGTCCATGATCGCCTGCGAGGCGCCGTTGGAGCCGATGGGATACATCGGATGCGCGGCGTCGCCCAAAAGCGTGACCCGGCCGTGCGACCAGCGCGGCAGCGGGTCGCGGTCGACCATGGGAAATTCGTAGATGGCGTGCGCTGCCCGGATGACGCCCGGCACGTCGAGCCAGTCGAACTTCCAGCTCTCGAAGCGCGGCAGGAAGTCGGCGAGCTTGCCGGGGCGGTTCCAATCCTCGCGCGGCAGCATGGCGCCCTCGCCCATATGGAGGTCGCAGATCCAGTTGATCAGCGCTTCGCCACGCTCGGCGTGGGCTCGGCTCACGGGATAGCAGACGAATTTCTGGTTGTGATGGCCGGCCTGCACCATGGTGGCGCCGTCCAGGAACGGCTTGCCGACAGTGACGCCGCGCCACATCAGGATGCCCTGCCATTTCGGCGGTCCTTCGCCGGGATAAAAATGCGCACGCACGGCGGAGTGGATGCCGTCGGCGCCGATCAGGATGTCGGCTTCGGCCCGCTCGACGATCCTGCCGTCGCGATCGACGAAGCGCGCCGTAACCGTGTTGCCCTTCTGCTCGAAGTCGGCGATGCGCCGGCCGAAGTTGATGCGACCCGGACCCAGCACCTGCTCGGCCGCGCGGTAGAGGATCATCTGCAGCTCGCCGCGATGGATCGAGAATTGCGGCCACGGCAGGCCGGCATGGCGGCCGCGCGGATCGGCCCAGATCGTCTGGCCGTGGCGGTTGGCGTAGCGCAGCTCGCGCGTCTCGATGGCGGTCGCCGCCAGCGCGGGTTCGAGGCCGAGGCCGGAGAGGATACGGACGGCGGCCGCCTGGATGTTGATGCCGACACCCAGCGCCCGCAGCTCGCCCACTGTCTCGAATACCTCGACGTCGAAGCCGGCGCGGCTGAGGCACATCGCGGCGGTCAAGCCGCCGATGCCGGCGCCGGCGATGACGATCTTCATCGCGGTCTAGGCGTCGCGGCTCAATCCGCGATAGAGCAGGGCGGCCTGGTAGGCGGCCCAGCGCTCGGCATAGGTGTCGCCGAGCTCGCGCAGGTACGACCAGCTGTAGATGCCGGTATCGTGCTTGTCGTCGAACACGATGCGGATGGCGTAGTGGCCGACCGGCTCGACGGCGGCGATCTTCACGTGGCGGCGGCCGGAGATGATCCTCTTCTGGCTGGGGCCGTGGCCCTGCACTTCGGCCGAGGGACTTTCGACCCGGAGATATTCCGCCGGCAGGGAATGCGTGCGGCCATCCGAGAACTCGATCTCGAGCCTGGCCTCTTCCTTGAACAGCCGCAGCTCGGTCGGCCAGGGCGCCGTCGAGGATTCGTAGCTGCCCTCGTCGGGCACGGCCTTGGCGAACTGGTCCTGGGCTTTCTCGGGGGGCTTGTCGGGCGCGTTCACGGCGTGTCCTTGAGCGAACGCGCCTCGCTCACCAGCATGATGGGAATGCCGTCGCGGATGGGATAGGCGAGGCCGGCCTTGCGGCTGATCAATTCACCCGCCGCAGCGTCGTACTCCAGCGGCCCGTGCGTGGCGGGACACACCAGGATTTCCAGCAGCTTGGGATCGACGCCGGCGCGGCGCGGCGGCGCGGCGGCAGGCTCGTCCGATGGAGGGTTCATCGCGCGCTTTCGTCCTTGTTTTCGTTGGCCAGATTTATAGCACGGCCCTAATTGGTGCGTCTCGGCGGGTCTTCCGACGATTGGCCGAAGGCGTTCATTTCCAGGAAGGCGATCAGGAGCTTGGCGCGCGCCGTACTGTCGGCGGCTTCCAAAAGCGCCTGCTTCTCGGCCGGACCGAACGGCAGGACCATCGACAGCGAGGTCACGAGATTGGCGTCGGCCGCCTGCTTCACCGCTTCCCAGTCGGTCGAGAGGTTGCGGCCGCGGAAAAAGGCGGCCAGCGCCGCCATCAGGCGGTCGCGGTCGAGCTCGATCGGCTCGTCGGCATGATCGAGGTCGGCGCGATAGGGCGAGAATACCGAGGAGACGCGGCGATAGCCGCCGTGGGCGAGGTCGAGCTCGCGCACGATGTCGAAACGGCAGACGCCGCTCAGCGCCAGCAGCAGGCGGCCGTCCTCGGTCTCGTTGAAGCTCACGATGCGCCCGGCACAGCCCACCTTGTGGACCTTGGGCCGGCCGTCGTCGGTCGGCATGCCGTCGCCGGCAAAGCCGCCGGGCTGCTGGGGCTGCACCATGCCGATCATGCGATGGCCGGCCAGCGCGTCGAACACCATGGCGAGATAGCGCGGCTCGAAGACGTTGAGCGGCAGCTTGCCGCCGGGCAGCAGCAGGACACCCGACAACGGAAAGATCGGCAGCGTCTCGGGAAGCTGCTCGAACCTGGGTTCGAAGGGATTGCGGCGAGGGCTGCGCTCGCCAGGCGTCCGCTGGGGCGTGCGGCCGGTCATGGCGCCGCCGCGCCGGCGCTCAGGAGAACAGGACGGTCGACAGCCGCTTGCGGCCGTCGACGGCGAGCGGATCGGAAAAGCCCAGCGCTTCGAAGAACTTCAGGAGCTGCAGCCGGGCGGCTTCCTCGTTCCACTTG
>DATMKZ010000059.1:0-15181 GCA_035570795.1 Rhizomicrobium sp. | reverse complement strand
GGACGAAGAAGATCAAGGGCCCGAACGGCAAGGAAGAGCTAGGACAAGGGCGACTACGAACTCGACGAGAAGTCGCGCAACGTGACGCTGACCGAGGCCGGCAACGAGCACATGGTCGAACTGCTGCGCGCCGCCGGGCTCTTGGAGACCGGCGACCTCTACGACATCGAGAACATCTCGGTGGTGCATCACGTCAACCAGGCGCTGAAGGCGCACACCATCTTCCAGAAGGACCGCGACTACATCGTCAAGGACGGCAGGATCGTCATCATCGACGAGTTCACCGGCCGCATGATGGAAGGCCGGCGCTATTCCGAAGGCCTGCACCAGGCGCTGGAGGCCAAGGAGCATGTCGAGGTCCAGCCCGAGAACGTGACGCTGGCCTCGATCACCTTCCAGAACTATTTCCGCCTCTACGACAAGCTGGCGGGCATGACCGGCACGGCGCTGACCGAGGCCGCCGAGTTCATGGACATCTACAAGCTCGACGTCATGGAGGTGCCCACCAACCAGCCGGTCAAGCGCCTCGACGCCGACGACGAGGTCTACCGCACGGCCGACGAGAAGAACGACGCCATCGTCAAGCTGGTCGAGGAATGCCGCGCCAAGGGCCAGCCGGTGCTGGTCGGCACCACCTCGATCGAGAAATCCGAGCAGCTGTCCGAGCTGATGAAGGCGCGCAAGATCAAGCACCACGTGCTGAACGCGCGCTATCACGAGCAGGAAGCGGCCATCGTGGCGCAGGCCGGCACCTCGGGCGCCGTCACCATCGCCACCAACATGGCCGGCCGCGGCACCGATATCCAGCTCGGCGGCAACGCCGAGATGCGCATCAAGACCGAGCTCGGCGGCCTCCTCGACGAGAACGAGATCGCGCGCCGCACCGACATCATCCGCAGCGAAGTGAAGATCGACAAGGAGAAGGTGCTGGCGGCCGGCGGCCTCTACATCGTCGGCACCGAGCGCCACGAGAGCCGGCGCATCGACAACCAGCTGCGCGGCCGTTCGGGCCGCCAGGGCGATCCGGGCGCCTCCAAGTTCTTCCTGTCGCTGCAGGACGACCTGATGCGCATCTTCGGCACCGAGCGCATGGATTCGGTGCTCAGCCGCCTCGGCCTCGAGAAGGGCGAAGCCATCGCCCATCCCTGGGTCAACAAGGCGCTGGAGAAGGCGCAGCAGAAGGTCGAGGCGCGCAACTTCGAGATCCGCAAGAACATCCTCAAATACGACAACGTCCTCAACGACCAGCGCAAGGTGATCTTCGAGCAGCGCCGCGAGATCATGTCGGCGGACGACGTCAGCGACCAGATCGCCGAGTTCCGCCTCGAGGTCGTGGCCGACCTCGTCTCGCGCCACATTCCCGAGCGCGCCTATGCCGAGCAATGGGACGCGGCCGGCCTGCACGACGAGGTGCTGCGCATCTTCGGCGTCGACCTGCCGGTCGCCGACTGGACCAAGGAAGAAGGCATCGCCGACGAGGAAGTGCGCGACCGCATCCAGTCCGCCGTCGATGCCCGCGCCGCGGCGCGGGCCGCCGATTTCGGCCGCGAGACCATCCGCTACGCCGAGAAGGCGATCCTGCTGCAGACGCTCGACCACGACTGGCGCGAGCACATCGTGCAGCTCGACCATCTGCGCCAGTATGTCGGCCTGCGCGGCTACGGCCAGCGCGACCCGCTCAACGAATACAAGAGCGAGGCCTTCACGCTGTTCGAGAGCCTGCTGGGGCGGATGCGGGCCGAGACCATCCGCCAGCTCATGCACATCACGGTGTCGGCCGAGCCGCCGCCGCCGATGATGGAGCCGGCGGTGCTGCGCAACATGCGCGCCTCGCACATCGATCCCCTCACCGGCGAGGACGAGATGGCCGCGCCGGCGCCCGGCGCCGTGCCGCGCGCGCTGCCACGCGACCGCGACGTGGCGGTCGATGCCAACGATCCCTCGACCTGGGGCAAGGTGCAGCGCAACGCCGCCTGCCCCTGCGGCTCGGGGCGCAAATTCAAGCACTGCCACGGCGCGCTGGTGTAAGGTCCGTCCGCGCGCGCGCCTCAGGAACGCTCATGCGACATGTCTACACAGAGGCCGGCGTGCCGGTCTGGATCGACCTGCACAATCCGACGCCGGAGGAGATCGAGCAGGCGCGCACCGATTGCGGCCTGCACGTGCCCAGCCGCGAGGCGCTGGACGAGATCGAGTCCTCCAGCCGCATGCAGGCGAACGGCGACACGCTGACCCTCAGCATGCCGATCACGCCGTATCATCCCAACCGCGAGCCGGTGTCGGCGCCGATCGGCTTCGTGCTGAGCCCCAAGATCCTGGTCAGCGTGCGCTTCGACGACCTGCACACCTTCCACAAGGTCGGCGAGAAGATCCAGGCCGACGCCAACCAGTACACCAGCGCACAGATCCTCACCCTGATCGTCGAGGCGATCATCGACTACAGCGCCGACCGCCTGGAGGGGATCAAGGCCGACACCCGCGCCCTGTCGCTCAGCGTCTTCCACCGTCCGTCGATGCCGAGCCGCAACGTCTCGCGCAAGAGCCGGTTCCTGCGCGAGACGCTGGTCAAGGTCGGCGACCTCGGCGAGAAGCTGTCCGAGATCCGCGAGACCCAGCTCGCCCTGCAGCGCGCCATCCCCTTCGTCGCGGACCGCGGCCAGGCGTGGATCGGCGACGACGTGGCGACGCGGCTGAAGACCGCCCTGGTCGACATCCAGTCGCTCAACGATTTCGAGGTCCATCTCACCGACAAGGTGCAGTTCCTGCTCGACGCCACGCTGGGCTTCATCAACAACCAGCAGAACGACATGTTCCGTGTGCTGACCATCGCCTCGATCGTCGGCATCCCGCCGACCTTCATCGTCGGCCTCTACGGCATGAACTTCCACAACATGCCCGAGTTCAACTGGACCTATGGCTACCAGTGGGGCCTGTTCCTGATCGCCCTCAGCATCATCGTGCCGGTCGGCTGGTTCAAATGGCGCGGCTGGTGGTAGGCCCGGTCGCAAAGCCGTCGTAATTTGCGCTATTGCGTGGGTTCGTTCAATCTTTGAGGGATTTCCGGTCATGGCCATCGCACTGCTCGCCGCCGCGGCGCTTGCATCGTCGCTTTCCGCGCATACGCCCGAGGCCGCCCCGCTGCGCATGGCGGCGAACGGCAACATCACGTTCCGCGCCTGCAACCACACGAAGACCGCGGTGCTGCTCGCGGGAAGCTGGATTCCCGTGTACGGTAGCAAATGGCAGAACCGGGGCTGGATGACGATCAATGCCGGGGCGTGCGGCGACGTGTTCGTCACCGCCAACCGCACCTTCTATGCCCGGGCCGAGGTCAAGGGCCATGCCGACCAGTCCTGGGGCAACGACATCAAGCAATGCGCCGAGTATCCCGGACCCTACAATTTCTTCACTGGCTCGGACGACACGAGCTGCCCGGAAGGCGAGCCAGCGGACTTTGCGACCTTCCACTCCGACGGGCGCTCCGTCTATGTGTGGAATCTGACCCCGTAAGTCGTGCGCGCTTCCGCCACGGAAAGGGGCCTCGCGGCCCCTTTTTGTTTTGCGCGCGACGGATCACCATGCGGCCGCTTTGCCGGAGGCCGCCGCCATGAAACCGTTCAAGATCGACGTCGCGCAAACGACGCTCGACGCCATACGCGCGCGCGTGCGCGGCTATGACTGGCACGAGATGCCGCGGGGCGACGGGCTGGAGGGCAGCTGGGCCTATGGCGCCAATTTCGATTTCATGCGGCAGCTATGCGCCTATTGGGCCGACGGCTACGACTGGCGCAGATGGGAAGCGGCGCTGAACGCTTTCCCGCAATTCACCGCGGCGGTAGAGGACATCGCGCTGCATTTCTATCGCGAGATCGGCAGCGGGCCGGCACCGAAACCGCTGATCCTCAGCCATGGCTGGCCGGGCTCGGTGTTCGAATTCCTGCACGTCATCGACGCGCTGGCGCATCCGGAAAAGCACGGCGGCGAGGCGCGCGACGCCTTCACCGTCATCGTGCCGTCCCTGCCCGGCTATGGTTGGTCCGGCAAACCCAGGCGGCCGATCGGGCCGCGCACCACGGCGCGCCTGTTCGACACGCTGATGACGCAGGTGCTGGGGCTGCCGAACTACATCGCGCAAGGCGGCGACTGGGGCAGCGCGATCTCGGCTTATTTGAGCTATGAGGGCAAGGGCTGCCGCGCGGCGCATCTCAACATGATGGGCTGGGTGTCGCCGGGCGCCGGGCCGCAGAGCGAGGAGGAGAAAGCCTTCGCCGCTAAGGCCGCCGCGCTGTTCCAGGCCGAGGGCGCCTATTTCCTCGAGCAGACGACCAAGCCGCAGACCCTGTCCTACGCCATGATGGATTCGCCGGTCGGCGTCGCGGCCTGGATCGTGGAGAAATTCCACGGCTGGTCCGACACGCGCAAGGGCTTCGAGAACACCTATACCAAGGACCAGCTGCTCACCAATGTGATGATCTATCTCGTCACGCGCAGCTTCAACACCGCGACCTGGATGTATCGCGGCCGGGCCGAGGAGCAATTCGCCATGCCGCTGCCCAAGGGCGCGCGGCTGGAGAAGCCGACCGGCATCGCGGCGTTCCCGGTCGATCTCATTCCGTTTCCGCCGCGCTCGCAGGTCGAGCGCTCGATCAACGTCACGCACTGGACGAGCTTCGAGGAAGGCGGCCATTTCGCGGCGCTGGAGCGGCCGGAGGATCTGGTGGGGGATATCAGGGCGTTTGCCAGGACGCTGGATTCGACAGATTGAAAGTATCCGCCGAAAGTCTTACTTTTGCAGGTAAGACCAGGAGATCGCGATGCGGATCACATCCAAAGGCCAGGTGACCATTCCCATAGAATTGCGGGAAAGCGTCGGCTTATTGCCCGATACGGAAGTCAGCTTCGAGCGTGACGGCGACGGCGTCCGAATCGTCAAGGCGAAGGCGATGAAGGCAAAAGGCCGCGGCAAACGTATTGTCGATCACTTGACCGGGCGCGGAACTGGTAAGCTAACCACCGACCAAATCATGGCTTTGACACGCGGTCGATGACAGCCGTCCTCGTCGACAGCAATGTCCTGCTCGATCTATTCACCAAGGATCGCACTTGGTTCGACCGGTCGCGGGATGCATTGGAGCGGCTGGCAAACAACCATAGTCTGGTCATAAACCCGATTATCTACGCTGAAGTCTCGGTTCATTTTGCCAGCGTCGAGGCGGTAGACGAAGCGCTTTTGCCAGCGCAGTTTCGCCGCGAACCCATCCCGTTCGACGCGGCTTTTCTGGCTGGGAAGGTATTCGCGCGATATCGCAAGCGCGGCGGTTCGCGAATTGCTCCACTGCCCGATTTCTTCATCGGAGCGCATGCCGCCGTCAGCGGTTACAAGCTCCTGACGCGCAACGCCCGGGACTATCGGCGCAACTATCCCGGATTGGAGATCGTCGCGCCCTAAACCATCAAGTCCCGGCCCATCGCCAGGTACTTCTCGCGCCGTTCCTTGCGCAGCTGGTCGCCGGGGATGCGGTCCATCTCGGCGATGGCGCGGGCGAGCTGTTCGCCGACATTGAGGATGGCCTCGTCCGGCGCGCGGTGAGCGCCGCCGACGGGTTCGGGGATGATCGCGTCGATCACTTTCAGGTTCAGGCAATCCTGCGCCGAGATGCGCATCGCGGCGGCGGCGTCCTGCGTCTTCTCCGGCTTGCGCCACAGGATCGAGGCGCAGCCTTCCGGCGAGATCACCGAATAGACCGAATGCTCCAGCATGAAGACGCGGTTGGCGGTGGCGATGGCGAGCGCGCCGCCCGAGCCGCCTTCGCCGATGATGGTCGAGACGAACGGCACGCGCAGTTCGAGGCCGGCCTGGGTCGAGCGCGCGATGGCCTCGGACTGGCCGCGCTCCTCGGCGGCGACGCCGCTATAGGCGCCCGAGGTGTCGACCAGCGAGATCACCGGCAGCCCGAAGCGGCCGGCCATCTCGAACAGGCGCTGGGCCTTGCGATAGCCTTCCGGCATCGCCATGCCGAAATTGTGCTTGAGGCGGCTCTTGGTGTCGTTGCCCTTCTCGTGGCCGAGCACGGCGACGGCGCGGCCGCGAAAGCGCGCCAGGGCGGCGACGATCGCATGGTCGTCGCCGAAGGAACGGTCGCCGGCCAAGGGCGTGAACTCGTCGAACAGGCTCCTGGCGTAGTCGGAAAAATGCGGCCGGCCGGGATGGCGCGCCACCTGGACTTTCTGCCAGGCCGAGAGCTTTGCGTAGGTATCCTTGATCAGCCCGTCGGCCTTGGCCTGCAGGCGCGAGACCTCGGCCTCGATATGCATGGCCGGGTCTTCCTCGGCGAGCTTGCGCAGCTCGACGATCTTGCCTTCCACTTCGGCGATGGGGCGTTCGAATTCCAGATAGGCGTGCATGGACTCTCGCAAAATGCCGGGCAAAAGCGGCGCCCGAAAGGCGAAATCGGCCGGAAAGCGGGTTTTTCGCCCCGGACGGCGACAATTCTCCCGTGATAGGCGGATTTGCGGTCACAAATCCAGAGGCGGAAACGTCTTCAGGAGTGTAACGCCGGGGAACGGCAATGGTAGTCAGGCTGGGATTGGGGTTTGTGGGGCTGTTCCATGTCGCGAACGGCCTGGCGATGCTGGTCTTCCCCGAGCGCTGGGCGGCCCTGGTCGTGCATCTGGGCGCGCCGGACCACCTGCACCTCCACTTCATCGCCGATATCGCCATGGCGTTCCTCGCCAGCGGCGCAGGCCTGCTCTTGGCGGCGCGGCGGGGCGCGGGCAACGCGCTGTGGGCCGTGGCAGGCGCCGCCTGGCCGCTGCTGCATGCGCTGATTCACTTGAAGGACTGGCTCGGCGACGGCCTGCCGGCGACGCTGCAAGGCGTCCTCAGCGAGGGCATGGGAGTCATTCTGGTCGGCGCCCTGGGCGTGTTCCTGGCGTGGCGCCGCGTTCGCGAAGGAGATGCGTGATGCTCAAATGGTTCATTCACCGCTATGTTCGCCGCATGGAGCGGCACTACGGCTACGACGCGACCTACATGCACGAGATGGCCGACGCGTCGCCGACGGCGTTCCGCCGCTTCGTGAAGATGCAGACGGCGGCGACGTGGCGCGGCGGCGCGCCGCCGGGCGCCTGGGCCGCGGCCGGCATCGCCGCGGCGCTGGTCGAGGATTGCGGCCCCTGCGTGCAGATCGCCTCCGACATGGCGATGGAGCGCGGGATGAAAGGCGCGGTCATCGCTGCCCTGCTCCGCGGCACGCCGACGGATGCCCAGGCGCAGCTCGGTTTCGACTACGGTCGTGCGCTGCTGAACGGCAGCGCGAATCTCGACGATCTTCGCGCCGAGATCGAGGCCAGATGGGGCAAGACCGCGTTGATCGCGATCTCGCTGCGCGCCATGAGCGCGCGAAACTATCCGGTGCTGAAGCGCGCTCTGGGGCACGCCAGGACCTGCCAGCGCGTGCGCATCGGCACGGACGACGTGGTCGTGCACCAGGCGCTGAAGGCGGCATGAGCGACGCGCGGCTCGCGGTCTTCGAGGCGCAGCGCGCGCATCTGCTCGGCATCGCCTATCGCATGCTGGGCGAGATGGGCGCCGCCGAGGACGTGGCGCAGGAGGCGTGGCTGCGCTGGCGGCGCGCCGCCGGCGAGGACATCCGCGATGCGCGCGCATGGCTGTCGGCGGTGACGGTGCGCCTCGCGCTCGACGTGCTGCGCAAGGCGCGGGCGCGGCGCGAGAGCTATGTCGGGCCGTGGCTGCCCGAGCCGCTTCTGCCCGACGACATGCGGCTGCTGGCGGCGGACGCGCCGGCGGCGCGGGCGGAGCTCGCGTCGGACCTGTCGCTGGCGCTGCTGCATGTGCTCGAGCGCCTGACGCCGGAGGAGCGCGCGGCGCTGATCCTGCACGATGCGTTCGATTGCGACTACGCGGCAATCGCCGCGATGCTGGAGAAAAACGAGGCGGCGTGCCGCAAGCTGGTCTCGCGCGCCCGCGCGCGCGTGAAATCGGGGCGTCCGCGCCATAGCGTGACGACGCAGCAGCACCGCGACATGGTCGCGACCTTCCTGGCCGCGTCGGCCAGCCACGACACCGAACGGCTGAGCGGCATCCTGGCGCATGATGTCGTGTTGTATTCCGACGGCGGCGGCAAGGCCGCGGCGGCGCTCAACCCGATCTACGGCGCCGACCGGGCGATGCGGTTCACGCTGGGCGTGATCCGCAAATTCGCGCCGGCGGCGGGCTTGCGCGTCGAAGCCACTGAGATCAACGGATCACCGGGCTGTCTGCTGCACACGGCGGACGGCCTGTACGCGGCGCTGACGATGGCGTTCGACGGCGAGAAGATCAGCGCGATCTACCTGGTGCGCAACCCGGACAAGCTGAAGAGGGTTGCAGCAGCGAACCTTGAAACTCGGTAGCGTTTCGATTTGAAATTTCTCAGGTCGCCGTGACGCAGACCGAGCAATTTGGCGCCGCTCCAGTGGCCGCGTCTACGACGTCTGCTCCTCCAACTCTGTCAACGTTCACATCCAAAATTCGGCTGTCATCCCCGGCCGAGCGCAGCGAGGGGAAGGGGACCCAGGATAAGACGCTTGGTCGCTGTCGAAGAATTTTGCGCTCGTTCTGCAACGGCGCAGAAACGGCTGACCCTGGGTCCCCTCACGCTGTCGCTAAGGGGTCCCGCGCCGCGCGAAGAGCGCGGCTCGCCGGGGATGACAACGATATTTTTGACGACCTCTATTTGCCCTTCGCCCTAATCATTTCCATCTGCTTGACGATCACTTCCGCCTGGCGGATCGAGGCGGCGTCGATCAGGACGCCGCCGAGCGAGGCGGCGCCGGAGCCGCCGGCATGCGCGTCCTTCATCGAGGCGAGGATCGCCTGGGCGCGCTCGAACTCCCTCTGCGGCGGCGTGAAGATCTCGTTGCAGAGCTCGACCTGGCTCGGGTGGATCGCCCATTTGCCTTCGCAGCCCAGGATGGCGGTGCGGTTCGCCTGGGCGCGGAAGCCGTCGGGGTCCTGATAGTCGCCGAACGGCCCGTCGATGGCGACGAGGCCGTGGGCGCGCGCCGCCTGCACCAGGCGAAACAGCGGATAGTGCCACAGATCGTTCCAGTGCCGCGCGCGGGCGCCGGCCGCGTCCTTGTCAGTCAGCATGACATAGTCGGCATTGCCGCCGCCGATGTTCGTCGTGCGCATGCCCTGGCTGGCGGCGTAGTCGGCGGCGCCGAAATGCAGCGTCTCCATGCGCCTGGAGGACGCCGCGATCTCGTCGATGTTCTTGAGGCCGAGGACGCTCTCGACGATGACCTCGATGCCGATCTTCTTCTTGCGGCCGGCCGTGGCGGAGCACTGCGTCATCAGCCAGTCGATGGCGTAGACGTCCTTGGCGTTGGCGACCTTGGGGATCATGATGGCGTCGAGTGTCTCGCCGCCCTGCTCCACCAGCGCGATGACGTCCTTGTAGCACCAGCCGGTGTCGAGGCCGTTGATGCGCACGGTGACGATCTTGCCCTTCCAGTCGACGTCGTTGAGCGCGGCGACGACATTGCCCCGCGCCTTGTCCTTGTCGGCAGGCGCCACGGCGTCTTCGAGGTCGAGGCAGACGCAGTCGGCCGCACCGGCCGCGGCCTTCTCGAAGAAGGCGGTCTTGGAGCCCGGCACGAACAGCTTGGAGCGATAGATGCGGACCGGCGCCTGGCGCTCGATGGTGGTGAAGCTCACATTACCCTCTCAACTCCCACCGGTGTCATGGCCTGCAAATGCGGGCTACCCAGTTGGGGCGCTACGATTGTTGCGGATGATGCTGTGATCCGAGCGCATCTCGCAAGACCGACAAGATGTCACCTGGGTGGCCCGCATTAGCGGGCCATGACAATCAGAGCTTGGATTTGGAGCGCCTGGAAAGCGGATGGGCGTTCTCCAACACCTGCGTCAGCCGATCCTTCGCCACATGGGTGTAGATCTGCGTGGTACCGATATCGGCGTGGCCGAGCATGGTCTGGACACTGCGCAGATCGGCGCCGCCTTCGACGAGGTGCGTCGCGAAGGCATGCCGCAGGACATGCGGCGACAGCTTGTCGGGATCGAGGCCGGCCTTCGATGCGAGGGCTTTCAGCATCTGGTGCATGCGGCGGCGGGTGATATGGCCCTCGGCACCGCGCGACGGGAACAGGAAGCGCTCGGCATGGGCGCGGCGGACGCCTTGCGGCAGGAATTCCTCGCGGACGTCCATCCAGCCCTTGATCGCGGCGCGCGCGGGGCCGTTCAGCGGCACCAGCCGCTCCTTCTGGCCCTTGCCCGTCACCAGCAGGAAGCCGTCGCGGTTGCGCGACGCCGAGAGCGGCAGGGTGACGAGTTCGGAGACGCGCAGGCCCGAGGCGTACAGGGTCTCGACCATGCAGAGCAGACGCAGGCCTTCGGGCGATGTCTCCGACTGGATGCGGGCCTCGGCCAGCAGCTTTTCCATGTCGGTCTGCGACAGCACCTTGGGCAGCGGCCGCTGGCGCCGCGGCGCGTCGATGGCGTCGGTCGGATCGTCCTTGCGGATGCCGTCGGTGTAAAGGAATGCGAAGAACTGGCGCAGCGCCGAGAGCCGGCGGGCCTGGGTCGAGCCGGCGGCGCCCGCTTTCGACAGACGCGCGAGATAGGCCTTGATGTCGTCGCGTGTCGCGGCCTTCGCGGCCCCGCCGCGCTGGCCGGCGAAGTCGAGCAGGTCGCGGCGATAGGCGGCCAGCGTGTTGATGCTGGCGCCGCGTTCGGCGCTCATCATGTCGAGGAAAGCCTCGATCAGCGGCGCATCGCCGCTTGTCATGGCGGCGGCGCCTGCAAGGCCAGAGCCTCGACCGCGAGCGCCTTGGCCTCCGCCGCCAGCCCGGCCTGGTAGAGGATGCGCACGCATTCGATGGTGACATCTGCCGGCAGATCCGACGGACCGTTGGCGCCGACGATGTCGAGCACGCGCAGCACGACCTCGCCCTTGCGGCCGGGCTGCGAGGCGGCTTCCTCCAGCTTTTTGAGGTCGGCATCGGACGGGCGCCGGGCGGCGGCGTTCCAGCGCATGCCTTCCAGCGTCGCCGCCAGCGCGCGCGCCGGCGGCGGCATCGGCTTGCCGAGCACGTCGCTGAGGCCGAGGGCCAGGGCCGCGAGCGGCGCCGGGTTCTGCTGCGGCGCCGCGTTGGCGGCGAACCAGGCGAGCGCCGCCTGCGCCGCCGCATCGCGCGCCGCGTTGGGAGACGCGAGATCGACAAGGACCTGGAACACGCGCAGCTCCGTGCCGTCGGGCGCGCCGCCATACCAGGCGGACGCGGCATCCGCGTTGCCGTTCAGCAGCAGGGCGCGCGCCAGCGCGAAGCGGCCCCTCGCCATCGTCGGATCGGGCTTGATGCCGAGCGCGAGGTCGCCCTGCAGCGCGGCGGCGAGCGGCAGGCGATCGCGGTGGCCGTCGGCCGACAGCGCGGCGAGCAGCAGGTCGAGCCTTTGTTGCGGCCGCGATTCCAGCGTCGCGGCACGGCGCAGCAGCGACTGCGCCGGCAGGAAGGTCAGCTTGGCGGCGGTCGCCTCGGGCTGCGCCAGCTGGTCGGCGGGAGTGGCTTGCGCATTCAGGATCGCGAGGAGCTCGGCGGAGGTCAGCGCGCCGGTCGCCGCGATGCGGGCCGCGGCGGCGAGGCGGTCGGCCGGCGGATTGCGCGTCTCGCGCGCCGCCAGCAGGTTCGCGGCCGTGCCAAGCCTGGCGGCGGTGGCGCCGGTCACCGGCAGGCCTGTCTTGCGCAGCAGATAGACATGCAGGGCGTTCGGACGGTCGATGGCGCCCGGCGCGGTCTTCCTGCCGCCCAACGCGTCGGCGGAGAGCAGATCGAAGGCGGGATCCTTGGCGCCCTGGGCTTCCAGCACGGCATGCGTCAGCTCGGCCGAGGCGCTGTCGCCGCCGGCCGCGAAGCACCAGGTGCGCAGCTCCAGCCAGAACGGCTCGGGCGCGGTCAGCCGCGTCGCGGTGAGATCGCCGCAGACCTCCTTGTCGCGGCCGGCATAGAGCAAGGCCTCGGCCTGGACGCGCGCGAAATCGGGATCGTTGTCGAGCTTCAGCGCCGCGGCGAGCGCGCCGGCGTCGTCGAGCAGGCCGGCCTGGAGCAGCTTTTCGATGCGGATGGTGACGAGGGCGCGCCTGGCCGGACCGACCGGCGCATCGGAGACGGTCAGCACCACGCGGCGCGCCAGGCCGCGCACGAACGGATCGGCGCTGACCAGCGGCACGCGCCCCAGAAGGTCCTCGACCTCGCCGCGCGGAGCGTTGATCCACATCGACTGGCCGAGGCCGCCCTGCGAATCGCCCAGCGTGCCGACCGGCGGCCCGTCGACGACGCCGAGATCGCCTTCGGTGACGCCCGTCTGGGTGACCTTGCCGAGGATGCCGGGCTTGAATTCGACCGGAGCGCTTTGCGGCGCGGGCGGCGCGTCGGCTGGCGGTGCAGTGGCGCTGCCGAGCGGCGTCGGCGCCCCGGTGGCGGCGGGCGGCGGGGCACTTTGGCCGGACGCGGCTCCTGCCAGCGCCAGGACGGCGGCGAGCGCGAGGCTATTGCGGAAGGCGGTCATTCGGGACCGTCTGGTCGACGGGATGCGTGCGGGGCTGAACGCGTCCGCCGTAAACCGCAAGGCCGACGGCGCCCATCAGGACCAGCACCGCGGCGCCGATGCCGATCCGCAGGCCCCATCCCATCGACTCCGTATTCCTGTTGCGCATGATCCAGACTCCTGCAGGTTTGTGGCGGAAATGCAGGCGGCTGCGCAAGACCTGCTGGCACATAACGAGCGAGCCGTGTAAGCGGAAACCATGAAACTGACGCGGACAGTGGCCTTGGTGGGCATGATGGGCGCGGGCAAAAGCTCGATCGGCCGCCGCCTGGCGACGCGGCTGGGCGTGCCGTTCAAGGACGCCGACAGCGAGATCGAAGCGGCCGCCGGATGCACCATCGCGGAGATCTTCGAGCGCTATGGCGAGCCCGCCTTTCGCGCCGGCGAGCGCAAGGTGATCGCGCGCCTGCTGGCCGAGCCGCCGCATGTGATGGCGACCGGCGGCGGCGCCTTCATGGACGCGGCGACGCGCGAGACCCTGAAGCGCGAGGCCGTCACGGTCTGGCTCAAGGCGCCGGTCGAGGTGCTGCTGGCGCGCACCCAGCGGCGCGACACCCGGCCGCTGCTGCGCGACGGCGATCCGCGTGAAACCTTGGAGCGGCTGCTGGCGGAGCGCGCGCCGGTCTACGCCCTGGCGGATCACACGCTGGACGCCGAGGACGGCCCGCACACCGCCTCGGTCGAGCGGATCGTGGCGCTGCTCGGCGAAGACGGAGCGACGGCATGAGCGAGATCGTGCAGGTCAGCCTCGCCGAGCGCAGCTATCCCATCCATATCGGGCCGGGCTTGCTGGCGCGCGCCGGCGCGCTGCTAGCGCCGCTGCGCGGGCCGGTGCCGGTGGTGACCGACGCCAACGTCGCCAAGCTGCACCTGGCGGCGCTGCTGGAATCGTTCGGCGCCGCGGGCCTCGACGCCCATCCCATCGTGCTGGAGCCGGGCGAGGCGACCAAGAGCTTCGCCGGGCTCGAAAAGCTGAGCGGCGCGTTGCTGCGCGCCGGCGTCGACCGCGGCGGCCTCGTCGTCGCGCTCGGCGGCGGCGTCATCGGCGATCTCACCGGCTTCGCGGCCGGCGTGCTCAAGCGCGGTATCGCCTTCGCGCAGATCCCGACCACGCTGCTGGCGCAGGTGGATTCCTCGGTCGGCGGCAAGACCGCGATCAATACGCCGGAGGGCAAGAACCTGGTCGGCCTGTTCCACCAGCCCCGGATCGTCATCGCCGACACCGACGTCCTGGGCTCCCTGCCCCGGCGCGAGATGCTCGCCGGCTATGCCGAGGTGGCGAAATACGGCGCGCTCGGCGACGCTGCGTTCTTCGCATGGCTGGAGGCGAACGGCGCGCGGGCGCTGGCCGGCGACAGCGCCGCGATGGTGCATGCCGTCGCCCACGCCTGCCGCATGAAGGCGGCGATCGTGGCGCGCGACGAGCGCGAGACCGGCGAGCGGGCGCTGCTCAACCTCGGCCATACGTTCGGACATGCGCTGGAGGCGGCGACGGGGTTCTCGGACCGGCTGCTGCACGGCGAAGGCGTCGCCATCGGCATGGCGCTGGCGTTCCGGCTCTCGGTGACGCTCGGCCTTGCGGCCGGCCAGGACGCGGAGCGTTTCACGCGGCACCTCAAAGCGGTCGGCCTGCCGACGGCGATCTCCGACATCGCCGGCCCGCGGCCGTCGCCGGACGTCCTGCTCGAACACATGGCGCACGACAAGAAGCTCGCGGACGGGCGGCTGACGTTCATCCTGCTGCGCGGCATCGGCGCGGCATTCGTGACGCGCGACGTGCCGCTGGACGCGGTACGGGCGGTGCTGGGGTAGTTTTCACCTCGCCATGCCGGGGAGGTAAAGACATCGCCCCCGCACAATGACATTGTGTTCATCCGCCAACTCACGAGTCTGCGATGGACACGATCGTTCTCATCACCTTTGCGCCGATTGCGCTGCTGCTGGTCTTCGGCGGCTTTTTCTCGGGGTCCGAGACGGCGCTGACCGCGGTGTCGCGGGCGCGCATGCACCAGCTGGAGAGCGAGGGCTCGCGCGCGGCGCGCAACGTGAACCTTTTGGTCGCCAACCGCGAGCGGATGATCGGCGCGCTGCTGCTGGGCAACACCTTCGTCAACATCCTGGCCTCGTCGCTGGCGACCTCGATCTTGGAATCGCGCTTCGGGCCGCGCACCGTGATCGTCACCACCGCCGTCATGACGGTCCTGATCCTGATCTTCGCCGAGGTCCTGCCCAAGACGCTGGCCATTGCGCGCACCGACCGCTTCGCGCTGACGGTGGCGACGCCGGTGCGTTATGTCGTGTTCCTGCTGGCGCCGGTGGTCAATGCCGTGCAGTTCCTGGTGTGGCGCGTGCTGGCGCTGTTCGGCGTCCGCCGCCAGGACGAGGAGCTGGTCGAGGCGCATGACGAGATCCGCGGCACCGTGAACCTGCACCATTCCGAAGGCACGGTGGAGCGCGAGCACCGCGACATGATCGGCGGCATCCTGGACCTGCGCGAGCTGACCATCGCGGACGTCATGATCCATCGCAAGAGCATGGTGTCGGTCGACATGG
>DATMKZ010000058.1:0-8196 GCA_035570795.1 Rhizomicrobium sp. | reverse complement strand
GGATCGATGCTCGAATCCTTCGAGATCACCGCGATCTTGGCGCGGGAGCCCGGATCGCGCGCCACGGCGCGGATCTCGATGATGCCGTCGTAGATTTCCGGCACTTCCTGCGCGAACAGGCGGACCATGAATTGCGGATGGCTGCGCGACAGGAAGATCTGAGGCCCGCGGGTCTCGCGGTGCACGTCGTAGATATAGGCGCGGATGCGGTCGCCGGCGCGGAAGCTCTCGCGCGGGATCATCTCGTCGCGGCGCACGACGCCTTCGGCGCGGCCGAGGTCGACGACCACCGAGCCGAACTCCGAGCGCTTGACGATGCCGTGCACGATCTCGCCAATGCGGTCCTTGTACTCGTCGAACTGGCGCTCGCGTTCGGCATCGCGCACTTTCTGCACGATGACCTGCTTGGCGTTCTGCGCGTTGATGCGGTTGAAATCGACCGGCGGCAAGGTCTCGGCGATGATGTCGCCGACCTGGGCGGCGGGGTTGCGGGCGCGGGCATCGGCCAGGCTGATCTCGGTCTTGTCGTTGTCGACCAGATCGACGACGTGCAGGTAGCGCGAGACATGGGTCTCGCCGGTCTTGGGATCGATGTCGACCTTGATGTCGTTCTCGCTGCCGTAATGGGCCTTGGCGGCGCGCTGCATCGCCTCTTCCATCGCGGTCAGGACGACCTGCTTGTCGATCGACTTGTCGCGTGCGACGGCGTCCGCGATCTGCAGAAGCTCCGTCCGGTTTGCGGCAATGGCGGCCATGGCTTTTTTCTCTCCTACTGATTCACGCGCGATGGCGCGTCTTCCACGAGATCGGCGCGCTTGCGCGCCTTAAGGTCTTCCGCGATGAGCGCATCGGTCAGCACCAGCTTGGCTTCCGCGATCTGCGCGAACGGGATCGCGATCCTCTGACCTTGCGTATCGATCGTGACGTCCTGTCCGTCGAGGCCCAGAAGCTTGCCGCGGAACCGCTTGCGCTCTTTGATTGATTGGTCGCTCTGGCTCTCGCCAACGCTCCTGATGGGCGTATGCAGCTCCAGCTTGGCTTCGTGCCCGGCCCAGCGCGCGAAATCGGCGAGGCGGGTCAGCGGCCGGTCGATGCCGGGCGAGGACACTTCCAGTTCGTAATCGCCGTCGAGCGGATCGTCCTTTTCCAGGAAATCCTGCAGGGCGCGCGCGAGGATGGCGCAGCCTTCGACGTTCATCGTGCCGTCGGGACGCTCGGCCATGATCTGCAGCGTCTTGGTGTGGCCACCCATCAGGCGCAGGCGCACGAGCCGGAACCCGGCCGCTTCCACGACGGGCTCGACGATCGGTTCGAGATGCGCAATCTGCGAAATAATGGCGAAAACTTTCTTTTTTTCAACGGGTTGGCCGGGTCAGGCCGGTCTTGAACAAAGGCTTCCCCGCGCGGCGATCCTTTCGGACCGCCACACAACAGCGCGTCTGTTGTCTGGGATGGCGGCTATGTACGCCGCTCAAAGGCCTATTTCAAGGCCGCCGCCCGGGCGGCCCCTAATTTTGGGGCTTTTGCGGCTGGATCGCGCTGCCCTGGCCGATGCCGATAGTGACTTCGGCCGGCTGGGGGGCCGGTTTGGCCGGTGCGATGGTGAATTTGAAAAAGCACAGGGCGACGGCGCAGAGCGTCAGCAGCGCAGCCACGGCGATCGGCAGCAGCTCGGAGATATCGAAGCGGCGCTTGTCGTCTTCTTCGGGGCTCTGCGTGCTCATGGAACAACCTTATCAGTCCGGACGAACCTTAGAAATGCCGGCCTGCCGTGCAGTTCCTTGGCTTCGTAGCGGGTCGCCGGCCAATCCGCCGTGCGGGTCTTCCAGTCCGCCGGACCGCTCGCCGTCCAGGCAAAGGCCGGATGCGCCATCAGCCGCTCCAGCGCATAGGCGACATAGCCCGCATCGTCGCTGGCGAAACGCAGCTCGGCGCCCGGCTTCAGGATGCGCGCCAGCTGGTCCAGCATCTCGGTTTGAATAAATCGGCGCTTGTGATGCCGCGTCTTGTGCCAGGGATCGGGGAACAGGATGAAAAAGCGGCCGATGCCGGCGTCGGGCAGCGCCTCGACGATGTCGCGCGCATCGTCTTCATGGATGCGGATGTTGGGCAAGCCTTCGATCTTCGACAGCAGCTTGGCGGTGCCGGAGATGTAGGGCTCGGCGCCGATCAGCCCGATGCGCGGATGCGCGCGCGCCTGCCACAGCAGATGCTCGCCGGCGCCGAAGCCGACCTCGAGCCAGACGTCGTCGACCGGCGCGTCGAAATAGGTTTTGGAATCGCGTCCCGCTTCCAGCGACAGCGCCAATCTGGGCAGCAGCGTTTCGCGCAGGGCCTGTTGATGCGCCGAGAGCCTGGGCCCCTTGCGCCGCCCATAGAGCAGGCGGCGCGCGCGTTCGGGCCGTTCGCTCAACGCGTCAGACGGCGCGCTTGAGCGCGTCCGCCAGATCGGTCTTCTCCCACGAGAAGCCGCCTTGCGCGTCCGGCTCGCGGCCGAAATGGCCGTAGGCGGCGGTGCGGGCGTAGATCGGCTTGTTGAGGCCCAGATGCTCGCGGATGTTGCGCGGCTTGAGGCTCATCAACTCGGGCAGGATTTTCTCCAGCTTGGCCTCGTCCACCTTTCCCGTGCCGTGGGTGTCGACATAGACCGACAGCGGCTCGGCGACGCCGATGGCATAGGAAATCTGGATGGTGCAGCGCTCGGCGAGGCCGGCGGCCACGACGTTCTTGGCGAGATAGCGCGCGGCATAGGCGGCCGAGCGGTCGACCTTGGTCGGGTCCTTGCCGGAGAACGCGCCGCCGCCATGCGGCGCGGCGCCGCCATAGGTGTCGACGATGATCTTGCGCCCGGTGAGGCCGCAATCGCCGTCCGGTCCGCCGATCACGAAGGAGCCCGTCGGATTCACGTGCCACACGGTCTTGTCGTTGACCCATGCGGCGGGCAGCGCCTGGCGGATATAGGGCTCGACGATCTTGCGGATGTCGGCGGAGGTCTGGCTTTCATGGGCATGCTGGGTGGAGAGCACGATCTGCGTCGCTTCGACCGGCTTGCCGTTCTCGTAGCGCAGCGTGACCTGGCTCTTGGCGTCGGGGCCGAGCGTCGGCTCCTTGCCGCTGTGGCGGGCCTTGGCGAGGACTTCGAGAATCTTGTGGCTGTAAAACAGCGGCGCCGGCATCAGCGCCGGCGTTTCGCGGCAGGCATAGCCGAACATGATGCCCTGATCGCCGGCGCCTTCGTCCTTGTTGCCGCTGGCGTCCACGCCTTGCGCGATATGCGCCGACTGCGCGTGCAGCAGGATTTCGACCTGCGCGTTCTTCCAGTGAAAGCCGTCCTGCTCGTAGCCGATATCCTTGATCGCGGCGCGCGCGACGTCTTCGATCATCGCCGGCGTGATGGTCTTGGGCCCGCGCGTTTCGCCGGCGATCACCACGCGGTTGGTGGTGCACAGCGTCTCGCAGGCGACGCGAATGTCCCAGGGGCTCATGCCCGCCTTGATGCCTTCGCGGAAATAGAGATCGACCACCTCGTCGGAGATCCGGTCGGACACCTTGTCCGGATGACCTTCGGCCACGCTTTCGCTGGTGAAGAGATAGTTTTGCCGCGCCATTGCCGAAAGACCTTCTTTGTACCCGCCGGAGGGACAGCTTTTTGCAACAATCGCTTGGCGGGTCAACTGGCCCTGGCGGCGAGGTTGGGTATAGAGTGCGGCGTCGATTTTTCCGGGAAGAAACGACCATGGTTTCGCCGTTCCAGGGCGGTTGCGCCTGCAAATCCGTCCGCTATGAAGTCTCGGCCGAGCCCATCGCGGTGATGGACTGCCATTGCCGCGATTGCCAATACGCCTCGGGCGGAAGCCATACGACCGCCGTCGTCGTGCCGGCGGCGGCTTTCCGGCTCACCCAGGGGACACCCAAGCGCTATGCCAGCAAGGGCGATTCCGGCCGCGACGTGGTGCGCAACTTCTGCGGCGATTGCGGCTCGCCGCTGTTCAGCGAGCCGCCGGGCGGCGCGATCTGGGTGGTCAAGGCGGGCTCGCTCGACGATCCGAGCTGGCTGACGATCGGCGGCGCGCTTTACACCAGCTCGGCGCAGCCCTGGGCGCATATCGATCCGGGCAAGCTCAAATTCGAGAAGATGCCGCCGCGCGCGGGATGACGCTCAGAGGATGAACCGCGACAGGTCCTGGTCCTTGGCCAGGTCGTCGACGCGGGCGTGGACATAGGCGCCGTCGACCGTGATGGTCTCGCCGGTCCGCTCGCTGGCCGAGAAGCTTGCTTCGTCGAGCACGCGCTCCATGATCGTCTGCAACCGGCGGGCACCGATGTTCTCCAGGCTGGCATTGACCTGCGCCGCGAGGTCGGCGATCGCGCCGACGCCATCCGGCGTGAAATCGAGCGTGACGCCTTCGGTGCGCATCAACGCGACATACTGCTTGATCAGGCTGGCTTCCGGCTCGGTGAGGATGCGCTGGAAATCGTCGCGCGTCAGGGCTTTCAGCTCGACGCGGATCGGCAGGCGGCCCTGCAACTCGGGCAACAGGTCCGACGGCTTGGCGGTGTGGAAGGCGCCCGAGGCGATGAAGAGGATGTGATCGGTCTTCACCGGGCCGTGCTTGGTGGCGACCGTCGTGCCTTCGATCAGCGGCAGCAGGTCGCGCTGCACGCCTTCGCGGCTGACGTCGCCGCCGCCGCGCATCTCGCTGCGGGCGCAGATCTTGTCGATCTCGTCGAGGAAGACGATGCCGTGATTTTCCACCGCCGCGATGGCGTCGGCGACGATGGTGTCGTTGTCGAGCAGCTTGTCGGCCTCCTCGGCGACCAGCGGCGCGTGGGCGTCGGCGACCGTCAGGCGGCGCTTCTTGCCCTTGCCGCCGAACGCCTTGCCGAACATGTCGGAGAGGTTGAGCATGGAAATCTGCGCGTTCGGCATGCCCGGAATCTCGAATGCCGGCATGCCGCCCGCGTCCTTCATCTCGAGCTCGACTTCCTTGGCGTCGAGTTCGCCGGCCCGCAACGCCTTGCGGAAGGTCTCGCGCGTCGAACCGCTGGAACTGCCCACCAAGGCGTCGAGCAGGCGGTCCTCGGCGCGGGCCTCGGCCTGGGCCTCGACTTCGCGACGCCGTGCGCTGCGCACCTGGCCGATCCCGACCTCGATGAGATCGCGCACGATCTGCTCGACGTCGCGGCCGACATAGCCGACCTCGGTGAACTTGGTGGCCTCCACTTTCAGGAACGGCGCCTGCGCCAGACGCGCCAGGCGCCGCGAGATCTCGGTCTTGCCGACGCCGGTCGGGCCGATCATCAGGATGTTCTTGGGCAGGACTTCCTCGCGCAGTTCGGGGCCGAGTTGCTGGCGGCGCCAGCGATTGCGCAGGGCAATGGCGACGGCGCGCTTGGCGTCGTGCTGGCCGATGATGTAGCGGTCGAGTTCGGAGACGATCTCGCGGGGCGTGAACGACGAACTCATGGGCTTTCGATACTCTCGATGACGACGTTCGCATTGGTGTAGATGCAGATGTCGGCGGCGATCTGCATGGCGCGGCGGGCGATCTCCTCCGCCGGCAGGTCGAGTGCCATCAGGCCGCGCGCCGCGGCGAGCGCGAAGGCGCCGCCCGAGCCGATGCCGATCAGGCCGTCTTCCGGCTCGACCACGTCGCCGGTGCCCGAAAGGATCAGCGAGGTCTTCGCGTCGACCACCGCCATCATCGCTTCGAGGCGGCGCAGGTAGCGGTCGGTGCGCCAGTCCTTCGCCAGCTCGACACAGGCGCGGGCGAGGTTGCCGGGATGCTGTTCGATTTTGGACTCCAGCCGTTCGGACAGCGCGAAGGCATCCGCCGTGGCCCCGGCGAAACCGACCAGGACGTCGCCCTTGCCGATGCGACGCACCTTGCGGGCGTTCGCCTTCATCACCGTCGCGCCGGCGGTCACCTGGCCGTCGCCGGCCACCACCACGCGGCCGTTCTTGCGCACGGAAAGGATCGTCGTCATTTCGCTTTTTCCGCCATGGCAATCCACCTATTGTCGCACGAACGCCTTTGAGGACGCTCCGTGCCGCCCAAGATTTTCCTGGCCGCCGCCAGCCTAGGCGCCGCCCTGCTGAACGCGCAACCGGCGCCGGCGGCTTCGCTGACCTATGACTGCCAGGCGCATATGACAAGGGTCGAGACGATTCCGCCGGTCGCCGCCGGCGACAGCGATCCCTGGCAGTGCCGCGCGCCGACGGCCAAGCCGTCCAGCGCCACGCACTGGCAGCGCAATTCGCTGGAATATTGCCGCCTGACGACCGGCATCTATGACGACGCGCTCGCCGCCGCGCGCCGCCTGGCCAAGACGCACCGACGCGGCCAATGGATCGTCCTGATGGATGCGGACGAAACCGTGCTCGACAATTCGCTGTTCGAGCATGAGCGCAACCTGTGCGCCAGCAAGTTCGCCGATGCGCAATGGGAAAGCTGGGTCCGGGCCGACATGGCGCGCGACGTGCCGGGTGCGGCCGCCTTCACCGGCGCGGTGCACAAGCTCGGCGGGCTCGTCGCCATCATCACCAACCGCGTCGTGGCGGACGACGCGATCACGCGGCACACGCTGAAGGCCGCCGGCATCTGGTTCGACTACGAAGTCGGCATGGCGGATACATCCGACAAGACCCTTCGCTGGCGCGGCGCGGTCGCCGCCCTGACGCGAAAAGCCGGCGGACATCCCCGGGCGGTAATGTGGGTCGGCGACCAGGTCAGCGACCTCGCCATCGTCGACAAGAAAGGCGCCATCCTGCGCGCCATGACGCAGCAGGATTCCGGTACCGGCATCGGAACGTATCTTTTCCTGCTGCCCAACCCGATGTATGGCGGCTGGATGGGCAATGCGGACCATTGACGCGGTGCGAACGCTGCCGCCGATCCCGTTCGCCGACATCCGCGGCGGCACCTCGGTCGATCTGCTGAAGATATTCCCCGGCAAGGCCGAGGCGTTGGCGCGGGGCGCGACGAACACGTTCGGCCTGGCCTCGCGCGCCGCCGGCGCCGTCGCCTTGCCGCTGGGCGATCGGGCCTCGCGCAATTGGCTGGCGCGGACAGGCAATCCTTATCGCGCCGAGATCGACGCGCTCGCCGGACGCTTGCAGATCCGCGGCGTCTATTTCCTCAATCTGTGCTTCGAGTGGGGCTGCACCGGCGGCGTCTGGGCAAGCCAGACCGGTCCGGTGCTGCGGCGTGTCCTGGACTGGCCGTTTCCCGCTCTCGGCACCAGCATGGTGGTGGCGCTGCAAGACGGAAAAGCCGGCGCTTTCTACAACATCACCTGGCCGGGCCTCAGCGGCAGCTTCCAGGGCCTGGCGCCGGTACGCTTTGCCGCCGCGATCAACCAGGCGCCGATGCGCCGTCATCGCGCGGGCTATGCCGGCGACTGGCTGCGCAATCGCATCGCGGTGCGCGGCGAGACCGGCCTGCCGCCGGCGCACCTGCTGCGCCTGGTGCTGGAAACCGCGCCCGATTATGCCGCGGCGAAAGCGATGCTGCGCGACACGCGCCTCGCGGTGCCGGCGATCTTCCTGCTGTCCGGCGTGCGGGACGACGAAGGCTGCGTCATCGACCGGACGGAAGGCGAGGCCGCCATCCGCACGCTCGACGGCGACGCGGTCTGCGTCGCCAATCATTTCGAGACCAGGCTCGGCGCCAGCGGTGCGGGCTGGCGCGCCCGCCCGATCGACAGCCTCGGCCGCGCCGCCAGCGCCCGCGCGCTTACGGCGAAGGATTTCGCGGCCGACTTCGCCTGGTTCAAACCGCCGATCGCCAATGCGAACAGCCGGCTCGCCTTCAGCGCCAGCGCCGCGCGCGGATCGTTGACGCTGATCGGCACCGACGGCCCGGTGCAAACGACACAGGTCTTCCGCCTGCCCTAGAGCCGCATTCACGTTATTTGAATCGGAATGCGGCTCTAGCTTTTTGAATTGTCGCGCAATTTTACGGAAAACCGGCCTCCACTCTTCCGAATTGCGCTCTAGGTGTTTAGTCCCGAAGAGTCGTGGAGCAAGGTATCACGGTCTGCGGAGGGATTCGTTATGGGACAGATTCTTCACGGCAGCGCCACGACGACTGAGGCGGTCCGTCGAGCGATACAAAATAGTCAAGCGAGCTTGAGAGAACTGTCGGCTCGCTACGGCATCAACCAGAAGACGGTTGCCAAATGGCGTCGCCGGAC
>DATMKZ010000057.1:0-68372 GCA_035570795.1 Rhizomicrobium sp. | reverse complement strand
GTCCGGCGACGCCATTTGGCAACCGTCTTCTGGTTGATGCCGTAGCGAGCCGACAGTTCTCTCAAGCTCGCTTGACTATTTTGTATCGCTCGACGGACCGCCTCAGTCGTCGTGGCGCTGCCGTGAAGAATCTGTCCCATAGCGAATCCCTCCGCAGACCGTGATACCTTGCACCACGACTCTTCGGGACTAAACACCTAGTGCAGCGCCTCGGCCGGCTCCTCTCCTGGAGCCGCGATCCTGCCATCCTCGGTCACGCCCTCCAGCTCCGCCGGCGCCGGCGCCTCGTAGATGGCCTCGATCATGTCGAACATCTCCGGCGGCACCTCCCTGGCGAAGGTCTCGCCCTTGGTTTCGTTGCGACCGGCGACGCGGGCGCGGCGGACCTCCTGCGGCGCATCGACGAAGTGCCACTGCGTCGACAGGCCCGCCTCCTGAGCGAGCTTGCGGATGCGGTCCCGGTTCTCTCTGCGCATCAGGCCGAGGTCCAGGACCACCGAAGTCCCGGCGGCGAGCACGTCGGTGGCCGTCGACCAGATCAGCGCGTGGCAGCGGGCGAGGCGTTCCAGCATCCACCCGAAATCGAGGGGACCTTGGACATCGGGGCCGAAGAGGCGCACGCCCCAGTCGTCGAGGACAAAGGCGACGGCGCCCTCGCGGCGGGCCAGGGCATGGGCGTAGGTGGTCTTCCCCGCGCCGATGGGCCCGAAGATGAGGTTGAGCGTGGCTGGCATGATGCTTGACCCTCCTCTGAAGCTCAGGAGCAACGCGGCGGCCATGCTCCCCCGCGGCGTAGAACGGCTAAGCTTGTTCTTCGTTCCTCTACATACAATCAGCAAGTATGGCCGTTATCTTGAGGGGCGCGTCGACCGGAGCAGCCGAGCCCCAGCCTCGCCAGCCACACTTTGGGCACCACCCAGTCGCGGCGTGTCTCGTATCTGGATTGCTGCGGCGGCTTGGTTGGCAGCGCTACCGAATTGGCGAACCACTGGCTGCTTACATAATCGCGATTCGCCCAACGGATGGTTCAGCCTTCGCGGTTCGCCAGTGCAGTTTCGATCAAATTCCCGGAATTAATGACGAAAATGATCGGTGCCCAAAGTGTGGCTCGTTTTCGAGATAGCATAGTCCGCCCCGTTGTTACGGGGGAGGTGGATCGCCCGCACTTCGCGCGAGACGGAGGGGGCCAACACCGGTGCTGGCCCCTCCGCCTGGCTGCGCTCGGCACCTCCCCCGTAACAACGGGGGAGGATAGAATCGAAAAGCCCCGGCGCGTGTCCGGGGCTTTTCCATTCCCGCAAGAGCGGGCTTTGTCAGGCGGGCAAAACCCGCGAAGTCCTATTCGATTTTGGGTGGCGGCCGGCCTTTAGCGTGGCCGGTCGTGGCTCCGCGCCAGGCGGAGCCCCGGACTTATGCCGGGCGGAGTGACTTCCATGCGGAACCTCCTGGTTAGCCGTTGCACGAGGCCTCTCGCGGAGTCTCGCCGTCTCGCAGTGGGCCCTTGGCCATGCGCCGCGTCCGCGTTGCGGTCGCGCAAATCCTCCGCCCGCGACGCTTTCGAGTCAACACGAAAACAGTCGATCCGTGTACGGATCGTCCGTCGGCCTTGTCGGCGAAAGTTCCAGGGAACTGCGCCCTTGACAATCATTTCATTAATATAGTAATTCACTATATAGTTAAATAATGTCGGAACGTATGGAAAAAATCTTCGAAGCGCTGGCATCGACTCCGCGACGCAAGATCCTCGCCTACCTCTCCGAGGTGGATCTGACGGCCGGCGAGATCGCATCGCGTTTCGCGATGACCAAGCCCGCGATCTCCAAGCATCTGCAGATTCTGGAAAACGCCGGCCTGGTGCGCGGCGAAAAGCGGGGCCAGTTCGTCCACTATTCGCTGGTGCGCGAGAACCTCGCCAACACGCTGACGAGCTTCGTGCAGAACGTCTGTCCCGTGTCCCGGCCGTTGAAGAAGGAGAGCGCGGTTCTCAGGCGCGCGCGCCCGGCCAAATAGAGTCGCCGTCCAGATAGAGGGTCGTCATGCAGCTTGTCGCAGGTTCGGAACGCGTCGTCGGGCAGGACGGCTGCGATCCCGTGACGGGGCGGGTGCGGTGGGCGCCGGTCAAATCGCTCTGGATCGGCGGCATGACCGCCGCGGCGCTGCTGCTGGGGCCGCTCACATGTTCTTGGAGCGCTCTTGCGATCTTTCTGGCCGGCTGCGGCGTCACGCTGTGCTTTGGCCATTCGGTCGGCATGCACCGGCGGCTCATTCATGGCAGTTTCGCCTGTCCGCTGTGGCTGGAGCATCTTTGCGTCTATCTCGGCGTCCTGGTCGGCGTGGCGGGGCCTATCGGCATGATCTGCATCCATGACATGCGCGACTGGGCGCAGCGCCAGCCGCGCTGCCACGACTATTTCTGTCATCGCCGCGCTCTGCTGCACGATGCGTGGTGGCAGCTGCATTGCGAACTGGTCCTGGACCGTCCGCCGCAATTTCGCCTGGAGCCGCGCGTCGCGTCGGACCGGTTCTATGCCGTTGTCGAACGCAGCTGGATGTGGCAGCAGCTGCCGCTGGCGCTGCTGCTGTTCGCGGGTGGCGGGCTCGGCTGGGTCGTGTGGGGCATCTGCGCCCGCGTCGCGGTGTGCGTCACGGGCCACTGGCTGGTCGGCCACTATGCGCATCGCGAGGGCGGGCAAAGCTGGATCGTCGAAGGCGCCGCGGCGCAGGGCTATGACGTGGCCATCGCCGGCCTCATCAGCATGGGCGAGAGCTGGCACAACAATCACCACGCGTTTCCCGGTTCGGCCAAGCTTGGCCTGTTTCCCGGCCAGATCGATCTTGGCTGGCGGCTGATACAGCTCTTCGAACTATGCGGCCTCGCCAGCGCGATCGTCACGCCGGAGTCGCTGCCGCCGCGGCCCGCGCTGCGCCGGCTCCCTCGGCCGCGAGGGACAAGGCCCGCGCGCGCATCGCGGCTGGCGGTGCACTGATGCGAAAATTCCTCGCCTTCGAAGGCACGATCGGGCGGCTGGCTTACGCGTTGATCTCGGCCGCCATTGTCGCTCTGCCCTATGGCATCGTCTGGCTGGCCTTCGCGGCCCTGCACAAACCCGAGCCCTCGGGATGGCGCTTCTGGACGGTGCCGCTGTTCGCGCTCGGCGAGATCGGGCCTTTGCCCATGCCCGTACTGCCGCTCGCGTTCCTCGCGCTGCTCCTCGCCTATTGGACGCTGGCGGCGCTCGCCTTCCGGCGCGCGGCAGACGCGCAGGCCGACGGCTGGATCGCGACGCTGGTGGTCGCGCCGGGGTTTCAGGTCGCGGCGATCCTGTACCTGTCGTTCCTGCCGCCACGGCCGCAACCGGCGACGGCGGCGACGCCTGAAGGAGGGATGGAATGGCACAGCGCCGCACAGGGCGTGCTGACGGGCATGGCGCTGACGCTGTTCGGCGTTGCGGTCAGCACCCTGGTGTTCGGCAGCTACGGCTTCGGCATCTTCGTGCTGACGCCTTTCGTGATCGGCGTCGCGACGGCTTTCCTCGCCAACCGCGTTCGCGACATCGGCTGGCGCCGGACGCATCAGCTGACGCTGCTGGCGCTGTCGCTCGGCGGCACCGCGCTGGTCCTGGTCGCGCTGGAGGGCGTGGTCTGCATCGTCCTGGCGGCGCCGCTGGCTTACGGCACGGCGCTGGTCGGCGCCCTGCTGGGCCGCGCCGCGGCGCAACGCCCGGGCCGGCGCGGGCGCAGCACGCTGACGGCGTTCGTGCTCCTGCCCGCGATGTTTGCGAGCGAGCAGGCGTTTCCCGTCACCACGACCTTCGCCACCGATGAGAGCATCGACATCGCCGCCCCGCCGGATGCGGTGTGGCAGTCGCTGATCCACATGGACCGGATCGACATTCCACCGTCGCTGCCGTTCCGCCTGGGCGTCGCCTATCCCCTGCGTGGCGAGATCGCCGGTAGCGGCGTCGGCGCCATCCGCACTGGGGTGTTCTCGACCGGCATCGCGCTCGAGCGGGTGACGGAATGGCGTACCGACCGTGTTCTGGCCTTCGTGGTGCTCAGCGATCCGCCGGCGATGCACGAGATGAGCCCCTACGCCCACGTCAACGCGCCGCACGTGCTGGGCTATTTCCGCACCGTCTCGACGCGCTTCGAGATCGTGCCTCTGACCGGCGGCCGCAGCCGGCTGGTCGAGCACACGGGCCACGCGCTCAGGCTCGATCCGATCCTCTACTGGCTGCCGCTGGCGCGCTGGATCATCCACCAGAACAACGCCCGCGTGCTGGCTTCCGTGCGCCAGCACGCCGAACAGGCCGCGATGGCGCGACGCTGAGCCGTCACACCGAGCGCTGCGCCTTGTCCTTGTCGTTGGCGGATTTGACCTGGCCGCGGATCGCCTCCCACTCGCTGTCGCCCAATGCCGCCAGCCGCGCGAAGTTTCCGCCCGCCGCCAGGTGCATGCCGCCGTCGATCGCGATCGTCTGCCCGGTGAGATATTCGCAGCCGTCCGCCATCATGAAGGCCGCGAGGTTGGCGAGTTCGACCATCTCGCCGTTGCGCGCCATGCCGGCGGTCAGCCGCGCCGACGCCTCGGTGTTGCCGGATGCCGCCGGATTGAGCCGTTCCCAGGCGCCCTTGGTCGGGAACGGGCCCGGCGCGATGGCGTTGAGGCGGATGCCGTGCGGTCCCCATTCGGTGGCCAGCGACTTGGTCATGATGTTGAGGCCGGCCTTCGACATCGCGCTCGGCACGGTGAACGGCCCGCCGTTCCAGATCCAGGTCGTCAGGATCGAGATCACGCTCGCCTTGTGGCCGCCCTCGATCCAGCGCTTGCCGCAGGCCAGCGTGACATAGAACGAGCCGCGGAAGACGATGTCGGCGATGGCGTTGAAGCCGCGCGGGCTGAGATCCTTGGTGCGGCTGATGAAATTGCCCGCCGCGTTGTTGACGAGGCCGCTGAGCGCCCCGCCATCGGCCCAGATCTGGGCGATCATGTCCTCGACCGCTTCAGCGACGCGGATGTCGCAGGCGATGCCCTTGACCGTGGAACCGGTGTCGCCGGCGATCTTCCTGGCGGTCTCGTCGAGCACCGCCTTGCGCCGGCCGCAGATATAGACCGTGGCGCCGAGCTGGGCGTAGGCCTCGCTCATGACCTCGCCGAGCCCGGTTCCGCCGCCCGTCACCAGGATGCGCTTGCCCTTGAGCAGGCCGTCCTTGAGCATCAAGTCGTACATGATCTGTTCCTCCCGGTTTCTTTGGGGCAGAGTAGGGGCGAGATGGCCCTGAAAGCAAAAATGACGGACGGGAAGTTGCTTTCCTCCCCCGCTTGCGGGGGAGGTGACTCGCGCGCACTTGCGGGCGAGACGGAGGGGGGCGGTGGTCTCCCCTCCGCCCGTGCGCACGCTGTCGCTACGCACCGCTCGGCACCTCCTGCGCAAGCGGGGGAGGAAAGTGGCGGCGCGCTCCCTACGGCTTTCTCCGCGTGGTTCGCCGCGCGCGGCTGGACCATCCGGCCGCACCAATCCGCGCTGATCGCGCACGCCGCGCGGGGCGAGTCCGTGCTGCTGGTGGCGCCGACCGGCGGCGGCAAGACGCTGGCGGGCTTTCTGCCCAGCCTGATCGCGCTGGCGCAGCTGCCGCCGCGCCGCGCCGCGCGGCTGCACACGCTCTACATCTCGCCGCTCAAGGCGCTGGCGGTCGACGTGGCGCGCAATCTCGAGGCGCCGGTCGCCGAGATGGGCCTTCCGATCCGCGTCGAGACGCGCACCGGCGACACCTCGCTGTCCAAGCGCCAGCGTCAGCGCCATGCCCCGCCCGACATCCTGCTGACCACGCCCGAGCAGCTGGCGCTGCTGCTGTCGAACCCGGGCGCCGGGCTGATGTTCGCGGACCTGAGGGCCGTGGTGCTCGACGAGCTGCACGCCCTGCACAATTCCAAGCGCGGCGACCTGCTGGCGCTCGGCCTGGCGCGGCTGCGGACGCTGGCGCCGGGCCATCGCCGCGTCGGGCTCTCGGCCACCGTCGCCGATCCCGTGCCGCTGCAGCGCTATCTGATGCCGCAGTTACCCGAAGCCGAGGCGCGCTCCGCGCTGGTGCTCGGCCAGGCCGGCGCCCGGCCGGTGATCGCGATCAGCGCCTCCGAAGCCTATGTGCCGTGGCAGGGCCATCTGGCGCGCCACGCCATGGGCGACGTGATGGCGGCGATCAAGTCGGCCAAGACGGCGCTGGTCTTCGTCAACACCCGCAGCCAGGCCGAGCGCACCTTCCAGGAGCTGTGGCGCATCAACGACGAGAACCTGTCGATCGCGCTGCATCACGGCAGTCTCGCGCCGGGACAGCGCCGCAAGGTCGAGGCCGCGATGACGCGCGGAAACCTGCGCGCCGTGGTCTGCACCTCGACGCTCGATCTGGGCATCGACTGGGGCGCGGTCGACAAGGTAATCTGCGTCGGCGCGCCCAAGGGCGCCGCCCGCCTGGTGCAGCGCATCGGCCGCGCCAATCACCGGCTCGACGAGCCGTCGCAGGCGCTGCTGGTGCCGGCCAACCGCTTCGAGGTCCTGGAATGCAACGCGGCACGCGATGCGGTGCTGGCGGGCGAGCTCGACGGCGAGCGGCTGAAGCGCGGCGGCCTCGACGTGCTGGCGCAGCACATCCTCGGCATGGCATGCAGCAAGCCGTTCGACGCCGCGGCGCTCTACGCCGAGGTCCGCTCGGCCTCGCCCTATGGCCACCTGACGCGCGAAGATTTCGATCACGTGGTCGATTTCGTCGCCACCGGCGGCTATGCGCTCAAACGCTACGACCGCTACGCGCGCCTCAGGCAAACGCCCGAGGGCCTCTGGCGCCTCGCGCATCCGCGCCTGGCGCAGCAATACCGCCTCAATGTCGGCGTCATCGTCGAGGAGCCGATGGTCGACATCAAGCTGCAATCGCGCGGCAAGCCGACCGGCGCGGGCGGCCGCGTGCTCGGCCAGCTCGAGGAATATTTCGTCGAGCAGCTGACCTCGGGCGACACCTTCGTGTTCTCCGGCCACGTCCTGCGCTTCGAGGGCATGCGCGAGGACGGCGCCTATGTCAGCCGCACGGCCGAGGCCGAGGCGCAGATCCCCTCCTACAATGGCGGCAAGTTCCCGCTCTCGACCTTCCTCGCCGAGCGGGTGCGCGAAATGGTGTCGCGGCCCGAGCGCTGGGATGCGCTGCCCGGCCCGGTCGGCGAATGGCTGCGCATGCAGCAATACCGCTCGGTCATTCCGCAGCCGGGCCAGCTCCTGGTCGAGACCTTTCCGCGCGGCGCCAAGCAATATCTCGTCTGCTATCCGTTCGAGGGGCGTCTGGCGCACCAGACGCTCGGCATGCTGCTGACGCGGCGGCTCGAGCGCCTGCGCCTGCGCCCGCTCGGCTTCGTCGCCAACGAATATGCCCTCGCCGTCTGGGGCCTGCGCGACATGGGCGGCGCCGACATGGACGCGTTGTTCGCGCAGGACATGCTGGGCGACGATCTCGACGCCTGGCTCGCCGAATCGAGCCTCTACAAGCGCACCTTCCGCAATTGCGCGATCATCTCAGGCCTGATCGAGCGGCGTTATCCGCGCGGCGAGAAGACCGGCCGCCAGGTGACGTTCTCCTCCGACCTGATCTACGACGTGCTGCGCGAGCACGAGCCGGGTCACATCCTGCTGCGCGCAACCTACGAGGACGCCGGCTCCGGCCTGCTCGACATCGCCCGGCTGGGCGATATGCTCAAGCGCATCCAGCACCGCATCGTGACGCGGCGGCTGGAGCGCGTCTCGCCGCTCGCCGTGCCGGCGCTGCTCGAGATCGCCAAGGAGATGGTGGCCGGCGAGGCGCATGAAGACATCCTCCACGAAGCCGAGGAATCGCTGATCGAGGAAGCCATGCGAAAATGACGGCGGAATTTCACGACACGATAGCCCAGGTGAACGGCGAGACCGTGATGCTCGATTGCGCCGGCGCGCTGTGGTGGCCGGCGACGCGCACGCTGGTGTTCTCCGACATCCATTTCGAGAAGGGCTCGTCGCTGGCGCGCCGCGGCGCCCTGCTGCCGCCCTACGACACGCGCACCACGTTGCGCCGCATGACCGCGCTGATCGACCGCTACGCGCCGGGGCGCGTCATCGCGCTCGGCGATTCGTTCCACGATCCGCAGGCGGCGGACCGCCTCGACGGCGACGATCGCGCGGCGCTGCTGGCGCAGGTCGCCCGCGCCGAGTGGATCTGGATCGAAGGCAATCACGACCCCGCGCCGCCGGCCTGGCTGGGCGGCGCGGTGTGCCAGGAGCTCGCCGTCGGCGGGCTGGTGTTCCGCCACGCGCCGTCGGCGACGCCGCAGATGGGCGAGATCGCCGGCCATCTGCATCCCTGCGCCACGGTCTCGCTGCGCGGCCGCAGCCTGCGCCGCAAATGCTTCGCCGCCGACGCGACGCGCCTCGTCATGCCCGCCTTCGGCGCCTACACCGGCGGCCTCGACGTCGGCGAAACGCCGATCGCCGATCTCTTTGCCGACGCCTTCGCCGCCTACATGCTGGGCGGACGGCGGGTCTACGCGGTGGCGGCCCGCGGCCGCCCACGGATCGCGGCGCGGGCGGCGGAATAGCGGGCGGCCGTCGAACAACACACCGCTGTCAATTGAGCTGCGTTGTCATCCCCGGCGAGCCCCGCGAAGCGGGGCGAGGCAAGGGTACCCAGGCGGTTAATGCAAGGACGTTGGTTGAAGCGTTCGCTTTCCAACCTCCGTCATCGCCGCTTCATGCGGGCGACCCATTTTGTTTCCAGCCGAAAGAAGATGGGTTGACGGCACAAGCCCGGCAATATCTCGCGTTTTGGGTGTCCCCGGACATCTGAGCAAACGGCGAAATGCCATTGCAGACACGCCCGTCGGCAACGGTGGCTGAATAGCTGTGCCTCCCTGCGCCCGCATAATCGCCCTGACAATCTGTCAAAAAATAAATCCCGGTGTGGGTCTTGAATGCAACTATGGATTGCATAAATATCACACTGTAACCGGGAGAAAGCACATGACCGAGCGAAGCTGACGCGGGCACCAGAGGCAGGACCTCAGGGGGAGCTCGCGCTTGCCGGTGCGGACCGAAGCCGCCGCCTCCTCGAAAGCTGGAGGAGCGCAGGCCCAGGGCCCGCCGGGTCCACGGAAGCAGGAGAGAAGGTGTTTCGCCGGCCGCGCCCTGAAAAGCCCAGCCGCATCCGCCGACGCACTCGGCCGATGCGGATTTCGCGACGGCGAAGTCCGCATCTTTTTTTGGGCCGGCTTTTTCGCAGCGACGCCCGCTCAGTCGTTGCGCCGGAACACCAGCGACGACAGCCAGCCGAGCAGGATCGCCATCAGCACGGTCGAAACGCCGTAGGACAAGGGAGACTCATGCGCGAAATTGTACAGCCGGCGTTCGAGCCCGGTCTGGTCGATGAAGAACGGCGTCGATTGCGCGCTGATCACCGTGCCGTCGCGAAAGAGATAGACCTCCACATTGTACTGGCCGCGCGGCACCGTCGCCGGCACCGGGATGGCGGCGCGGAACAGGGTCGGGCTGAGGAATTCGACGCCGGTCTGCGTCTCGCCATAGACGCCGGCCTGCTGCTTGTGGCTAAGCAGCGCGGCGCGGAACGGTGCCGGGTCGTGGTGGCTGAAGATCCGCTCCGGCGCGATATTGGCGAGGCCGATGCTGTAGCGCTGCAGCGTGTCGCTCGGCGCGATGTCGCCGACCGGGCGCGTCGAGGCGATGAAATAATAGGACGGCATGCCGATCAGCTTGGCCTGGTCGCGGTTGATCCAGATGCCGGCGACCCATTGCTTCTCGCGCACCGTCATGTCGGCGTCGGGACCGCGCACCACCACCACGACGTCGCGCCGGCCGACGTCCTCGGGATGCTCGATGGCGCCGAACACGACGATGTCGGTGCCGGTGTAGTTGGAGGTGATCTGCACGGTGTCCTGCGACAGGCCCGAGACCAGGTCCTCCGTCGCCGCGGCGGGGCCTGCGGCGAGCGCCAGCGCGGCGGCGAGGAGAGCGCCGCGCCTCACGGCATCACCGTGGTGACCGAGAACGGATCGTCGGGCCGCAGCACCAGCCCGAACAGCAGGCGCAGGCCCACCGCCAGCACCAGCAGCGCCAGCAGCAGGCGCAGCTGCTCGCCGCGCAGCCTGGCGCCGATGCGCACGCCGAACTGCGCCCCGACGACGCCGCCGACGATCAGGAACAGCGCCAGGACGACGTCGACGGAGAAATTGGTCGTCGCCTGCAGCACGGTCACCGCCGCGGTCACGATGATGATCTGGAACAGCGAGGTGCCCATGACCACGTTGGTCGGCATGCGCAGGAGGTAGATCATCGCCGGCACGATGACGAAGCCGCCGCCGACGCCCATGATCGCCGACAGCACGCCGACGGCGAAGCCGATCAGCACCGGCGGGATGACGCTGATATAGAGCCGCGACTCGCGAAAGCGCATCTTGAACGGCAGGCCGTGCATCCACAGATGCGGCGCGCGGCGGGCGGGCGGCGCACCGTCGCGCCGGGCCCGGAGCGCCGCCAGGCTTTCGTTCAGCATCAATCCGCCGATGGTGCCGAGCAGGATGACGTAGCTGGCCGAGACCAGGAGGTCCATCTGGCCGTTGCGGCGCATCACGGTGAACAGCCAGACGCCGGCCACTGTGCCGACCAGGCCGCCGGCCGCCATGACGCCGCCCATCTTGAGGTCGACGGCGCGCTTGCGCCACTGCGCGATGGCGCCCGACATCGACGAGGCGGTGATGTGGCTGGAGGTGGTGGCGACGGCGACCTCGGGCGGCACGCCGTAGAAGATCAGCAGCGGCGTCAGGAGGAAGCCGCCGCCGACGCCGAACAGGCCGGAGAGGAATCCGATGCCGCCGCCCATGCCCAGCACGATCAGCCAATGGACCGACATCTCGGCGATGGGCAGATAGATTTCCATCGAACGCGCTGATCACGGGCAGGAGATGAAAGGACCGGCGAATCCGCCGCTCCCGGACTGCGCGCGAATGTGCGCGCGCGCCGCTATGGGGTCAACCTTTTAGGAGACGGCGACGCTCAGCCCGCGACGTCGTTCATCTGCGGCGGCACGTTCGACTTGGGATCGAGCGGGGCGGCGTGGAAGGCGTCGGCGGCGTGCTGGGCCGCGGCGCGGTCGTCGGCCGACAATTGCGTCGCCAGCGCGTCGACGCGCGATTTGGACTCGCTGTCGCCGGCCGCCGCCGCGATGGCGTACCATTTGTAGGCGTCGAGCAGGCTCTGCGGCACGCCATAGCCGTGCTCGTAGAGCACGGCGAGATTGAATTGCGAGTCCGAGAGGCCGAGCGCCGCCGCCTTGGAGAACCAGCGCGCCGCCTCGGCGAGATTTTTCTCGATGCCCTTGCCCGAGGCATAGGCCACGGCGAGATTGTGCATGGCCTTGCGGTTGCCGGCCTGCGCCGCCAGTTGATACCAGTGCACCGCCCTTGCGGCATCGGCCGGAACCCCGGTGCCGCGGTCGTACAGCGTGCCCAGGCGATATTGCGCGAACGGCAGGCCCTGCTCGGCGGCACGCTCCAGCCATTTGGCGGCGTCGGGCTGGCTGATCGTCACGCCGTCGCCGTCGAGATATTTGAGGCCGACCACGAGCTCGGCCTTGGCGTTGCCGGCATTGGCCAGCGCCGTCAGCTTGTCGAGCGGCGTCAGCGCCGCGGCTTGCGGCGGCTTTGCCGGTGTCGCGGCGGGCGGCGCTGCGGCTGGCGGTGTGCCCGGCACGGTGTGGATGGCGGACGGTTTGACGATATGCGGCTGCAGCGGCCGGACCGCGCCCGGCTTCACGGGCGCTCCATTTTGCACCGGTGCCGCGGCGTCGCCGGCGTCGCTCGGCGGCAGCAGGTCGGTGGCGGGGCGCGTCGGCGCGACGTCGGTGTTCTTGTTGAACAGGACGCCGACCGTGTGGGTCGAGCTGGACGACAGTTTCTGGCTCAGGAAGGCGCCGGCGGCGATGGCGAAGATCGCCATGGCGGCGATGATGCCGATCCAGACGTAGGTCTTCTTGCCGCCGGCCTTGGCCGGTGCGGCCGGCGCTGCTGCGGCGGCGCCCCAGGAGAAGCCGCCCATGCGATTGCCGCGCTCGGCATCGGCCTGGGCCGCGGCGGCGCGGGCCGAACGGCGTGCGGCGGAGAGATAGGAGTCGGGCTCGGCCGGCGGCGGCGGGCCGGCCGCGAACGGATCGGCGCCAAATGCGCTGTTGCCGAAGGCGGCGTCGCCGCCGAAGGACGCGCCGGAGGCGTCGAAGGCGGGCGCGGCGGCGAACGGATCGGCGCTGGCCTGGAACGGATGCTCGCCCTGCGCCATCTCGGGGAAGGGCGGGGCGTCGAAGCTCTGCTGGGCTGCGAACGGCGAGGCCTGGCCGCCGCCGGTCAACGGATGCGGCATGGTCTCGACCGAGGCGATGCGGCCGGAGGCGTCGTTCATCGCGGCGCGCAGTTCGGCGACCTGATCGCGCTGGCGCAGCTCCGCCGCGTCGATGCGTTGCGCCAGGCGCTTGATGTTGTCGTCGACGCCGTCGCGCGCCGGGGCGGCGTCGAAGCGGCCGACGATGTCGCCGAGGCTGCGCTCGATGCCCGACAGGCGCCGGTCGATGGCCGGATCGCTGCCGCGCTGTTCGAGCTTGGCGACATTGTCTTCCAGCCGGGCGATGGCGCCGGCGGTTTCGGCGTCGCGGCGCAATTGGGCGGCTTCGTCGTCCTTGCGCTGCTCGAGGCTCTGCAGCGCATGGTTCAGCGTATCGCCCGCCGCCTGCGCGCTGCGCTCGACCGAGCGCAGGCGTTCGTCGATCAGCGAGACGTGGCTGAGGCGCTGGTCGATCTGCGCCACCTTGTGGTCGATGGCGGAGACCTCGGTCGTGCGCTGGTCGATCTCAGTGATGCGCGCATCGAGCGTGCGGGCGGTCTTCTCGGCTTCGGCGCGGGCCTGCGCCATGCGTCCGGCGAGCGATTCCAGATTGGTCGCCAGCGCCGAGATCTGCGAGGCGGACTGGTTGGCCGTGCTGCTGATCTGATCGGCAAGCCGCGACAGGCCCTGGTGCAGGCCCTTGATGGCGTCGCGCGTGCCGTCGCTGGTCGAGGAGCGTTCGATACGGTCGAGCCGATCGGCGAGGCCGACGACGCTGCCGCCGAGCTGGTCGAAGGCTTGCGCCTGCTCGCGTGCCGCGACGTTGATCTCCGACGCCGCCTTGCTCATGGCGCGGTTGTTTTCGCTCTGGTTGCGCTCGGTGGATTCCAGCCGGCGCGCCACGTTGCGCAGCTGCTCCTCGATGCGGCGATAGACGTCGTTGCTCTCGCTCTCGCTGCGCGCGACATGGGCGAGCATGTCTTCGGTATCGCGGCGCGTCGCCGCGGCGCGGGGCTCGGGCTGGGGCGCGTAGCCCGAACCGTTGGAGGACCATTGTTCGCGAGCTGGGGTCATGTCGTCCGGCGTATCGGAAAAGCTGCGGAGGATTCTCCGGGTCATCCATTCGCCGACTGACAGGCCTTCCCGACGCGCTGCCGCTCTCGCTGCCTCGCGGGCCTCGGGCGGAATACCCGCCACGTTCCAAGGAATGTCAGGCCGCATTTCGACTCACTTAGCACCGCACCCGCTACGATAAGTACTGGTGTCAAGATGTAGTGTAAAGAATGGTTTAGCACCCGTAAGGCTGCGGTCACTCCGATGGACCGTTGCCAAGGCGTAACTTCGCCGATCAGCGTTAATAGGCGGTTAGCGGCCGACCCCGGCCCGCGCGAGCTCGGCGGTGAGGCGTCCGGTGGCCCAGAACCACGCCATGCGGAAGTCGGAGACCAGCGACCAGAGCGGGTAGGTGAAGGTCGCCGGCCGGTTCTTCTCGATGAAAAAATGCGCGATCCAGGCGGGTCCGTAACCGGCCACCAGCGCGGCCAGTGCCAGCCACAGGTCGCTCAGCGCCACGGCCGCCAGCGCGCCCAGCGTCGCCGCCGCCGTCCCGAAATAATGGAGGTTTCGAGTCGCCGGCCGCGCGTGCTCCTGCAGATAGTAGAGCCAGAAGTCGGCATAGCTGGCGATCGGGCGGTTGCCGGACGTGCCCATCAATGGACGCCCTCACTGCCGCGCAGCGCATCTTCGGGCTTGGGCTGGGGCGTGATCTCCTCGCCGGCCCTGGCGCTCGGCACCGGCGTGATCACCGGCGGCGGGGCGTTGTCCAGGTGCGGCCCGAGCCCCAGATCGGTCGAGAACAGCTGCGTGACATAGACCGTGTCGCCGTTCACCGCGGCGCCGACGCCGGTGTGGTTGTAGTCGGCGAAGGCGAGATTCTCCTTGTGGGGCGCGCTGGCGAGCCAGGTCGCCACGAAGCGTCGCGCGAAGGCTTCGACATCGATGCCGACGTTGCGCGTGTAGTGCTGCGCGCCCATGTTCTCGCCGAGAAGGCCCTGGAAATGCGCGTCCTCCGCCATCAGCAGCGATGCGGAGGTGTCGCCGTTGGGCGCCACATGGGTGAAGTAGTTCTTCGTCGCCATGTCGATGGCGCGCTTGCGGGCGATGTCGGAAAGCTCCGGATCGATCATCAGCGCACGCGCCTTGGGATCGATGCGCGAGCGCTCGTCGGCGACCAGCACGGCGATGCGCTGTTCCAGCGCCGGCATCAGCGTCCTGGGATCGGGCGGCGGCGGCCCGACCGCCGTCTCGATCGTGGTGCAGCCCGCCAGGAGCACGAGCAGCGAGGCGGCGAGAACGGCGCGCATGGCTATTGCAGGATCTCGAACAGGCCGGCGGCGCCCATGCCGCCGCCGATGCACATGGTGACGACGCCGAGCTTGGCCTTGCGGCGGCGGCCTTCCAGCAACAGGTGACCGGTCATGCGTGCGCCCGACATGCCGTAGGGATGGCCGATGGAGATCGCGCCGCCATCGACGTTGCACTTGTCATGGCTGATGCCGAGCTGGTCCATGCAGTACAGCGTCTGGCTGGCGAAGGCTTCGTTAAGCTCCCACAGGTCGATGTCGGCGGCCTTCAGGCCATGGCGCTGCAACAGCCGCGGCACGGCATAAACCGGTCCCACGCCCATCTCGTCCGGCTCGCAACCGGCGACCGCGAACCCACGGAAAATACCTAGCGGCTTGATGCCGCGCCTGGCGGCCTCGGCGCCGTCCATGACGACGACCGCGGCGGCGCCGTCGGCGAATTGCGAGGCGTTGCCGGCGGTGATGTATTTGCCGACCTTGACCTGCTGGCCGCCGCTGAACACGGGCTTGAGGGCGCGCAGGCCCTCGATAGTGGTATCGGGACGGTTACCCTCGTCATGGTCGACCGTGACCTCGACCAGGGATTCCTGGCCCGTCGCCTTGTCGACCTTCTTCATCGTGGCGGTCAGCGGCACGATCTCGTCCTTGAACTTGCCGGCCTGCTGGGCGGCGGCGGTGCGGCGCTGGCTCTCCAGCGCGTATTCGTCCTGGCGCTCGCGCGAGACCGCATAGCGCTCGGCGACGATCTCGGCGGTTTCGATCATCGCCATCCACAGCGCCGGCTTGACCTGCATCAGGTGCTCCTCAGTGAAGTGGCCGAGATTCATCGTGCCGCCCATCTGCACCAGGCTGATCGACTCGACGCCCGAGCCGACCGCGACCGGCGTGCCCTCGGTCATGATCTGCTGCGCCGCCATGGCGATAGCCTGCAGGCCCGAGGAGCAGAAGCGGTTGATCGTGGTGCCCGCCGTCGTCACCGGGCAGCCGGCCCAGATGGCGGAGGCGCGCGCGATGTTGTTGCCGGTGGCGCCCTCGGGCAGGGCACAGCCCATATAGACGTCCTCGACGTCCTTGGGGTCGATCCCGGCATTGGCGATGGCATGCTTGACGGCGTGGCCGCCCAGCGTCGCGCCATGGGTCATGTTGAAGCCGCCGCGGACGGACTTGGCGAGCGCGGTGCGCGCGGTGGAAACGATGACGGCGTCTTTCATGAGCGGCTCCGCTTCGAAGGAACCGCGAAATTAGCCCTTCGCGCAACGCGGGGCAAAGGCGCTTTCGCGTCAATCCCTGCCCGCCCGGCCACGCAGATAGGCCGGATAGCGCAGGCTGAAGGTCAGCGCCGCGGCAAGCGCGGCAAGGCCCGCGACCACCGCCGCGGTCACAGAGATCTCCGATGCCAGCGTGGCGGCGGCATCCGCGCCGGTCATCAGCGCCAGCGCCGCCACCCAGACGCCGGTCACGACATAGTTGGTGCGCAGGAATATCCGCGACGTCCACTGCTCGGGCGCCACCTGCTCGCGGGCATATTGCAGCGTGAACGGCTCATGCAGCAGCAGCGAGCCCAGCACGATGGCCAGCAGGCTGCCATCGACCGCCAGCAGCACGGTGCCGAACGACAGGCTGGGCTGGATGAAGCCCTTGTACAGCGCCAGCAGCCCGAACAAAGCGGTGTTGCCGGCGTCCAGCGTCTTGAGCACGCGAGTGTCGAGGAATGAGCGCATGCCCAGCGTGAACGCCGCTGCGAAGGCAATCCACAGCGCCATGTCCACCGACTGGCGCATCAGCACGTCAAACAGGATGAACGGCACGAAGCCGAGCACCAGGTTCATGGCTGATCCATTGTCAAAAATGCGCCGGAGCGGAACATGCCCGCTCCGGCGCTATTTCAATGCGCCGCGGGCGTGGCGGTCTTGCGGTTGGCCCAGAGCAGCCAGACATGCTGCGCCTTCGCCATGCCGGGCGTCGGATTGCTGATGGCGTTGAATGCCGCGATGGCATCCGCCGTCTTGCCTTGCTGGATCAGGGCTTGGCCGAGCACCATGTTGGCTTCATTGGCGTTCATCTTGGCTCCGCCCGCGGCCAGTGCGGCCCGTGCTGCCGCTTCGGCGTCGGCGTAACGGCCATAGCCGTAATAGGTCTCGGCGAGCTTGAGCTCGAGATCGCCGGTGCCCGAATTCTTCACCAGCGCCTCGAAGCCGGCCATGCTGGCGCGATCCTTGGCGGCCTTGCCGCGGATGTCCGCGTTTGCCTTGCCGCCGGAATCCAGGAAGCCCTGCGCCTCGACGGGGTAGCCGAGCCCCACCGCCACGCCGGACGCCGTGTTGTAGTCCATGTCCTGGGCGCTGGCCTTGGCCAGGAAACGCAGCCGATACAGGTCCAGGACTTCCATTTCCTTGATGCCCTTGATGCCCATCGAGACGTCGACGATCTGGCCCCAGTCGTCGGCGTCGTCGTAATAGGTGACGATCTTCTCGAGCGTCAGCATGGCCTGGTCCTGCTGCTTGGCCTTGATCTGGCTGCCCAGCATGATCTCCAGAGCGGCCTGGTTCGGCGCCTGGCCGGCCGGCGTGTTGTCGAGCGCCTTCTGCGCCATCGCCTCGGCATTGGTGTAGTCGTTGGTGAAGTAATAGGCCTGCGCCATGATGGCGTTGATCGTCGGATCGGGCGGTCCACCCAACGCGTTGAAAGCCTGGCCGTATTTGATGGCGTTGGCATAGTCCTTGGACTGGCCGGCGAGCAGGGCCGCGTTGTGAAGCGTCGCGGACTTTTCCCCGTCGGGCATGGCGGGCGAATTCGCCATCGCCGCATAAGCCGTATAGGCCGTCGCATAGTCCTTCGTCGCGATGGCGGCATTGGCGAGGAAGTTGTTGATCTCATAGGTGTCGAACGGCGTCTGGTCCGGCAAGGCCTGCGCCTGCTTGATCAGCACGAGCGCGCCTGCGAAATCGTTCGCCTGCATAAGCTTCTGAGCCGGCGCCAGGAGCTTGCTCACGGCGGAGCTAACCTTCTGGTCGGTCGAACCGCCGTGGCTGGGCGGCGGCGCGGAGCTGGTCGGTGCGTCGCCCATCGCGAAGGCGGGCATCGTCAGGACACACGCAGCCGAACTCAACAGGCACACCGCGAGGGCGGCGCGAACGGTATTCGTTTTCATGAAAGTCCTCACTTGGCTGGATCGATGTGCGCGTAGGCGACCCCTCGCATGGCGCATCTTGTTTGGCTTTGCAACTTTAGTGTGGCGGCGGCGCATTTCCAATGCATAGGCGCTCGATATTGCAGTGCAACGTGAAACCCCCTATCCAAATCCGGCGATGAGCGACGTTTTGGACACGCTTCCGCCCGGCGCGGAAAACATTTCGGTCGGCGGATTCAACCTGCACGCGGGACCGGTCTGGCGCCTGCCCGCGGACGGCGAGGTTCGCCGCTTCGCGCTGGCGATCGCGCCCAAGCACATGAACGGCTCGGGCGCCGTGCATGGCGGCCTCCTGATGGCCTTTGCCGACATTTCCATGAGCCAGACCAGCCGCGCCGTCTCCGGTGCCAAAAGCTGCAGCACCGTGGCGTTGACCTGCGACTTCGTCGGACCCGCCAAGCTCGGGGAGATCCTGGAAGCGCACGTCCGCGCCACAAAGAAGACCCGCACGCTGGTGTTTCTTTCCGCCGAGATCGTCTGCGCCGGCCGCCCCGTCATGGTGGCGACCGGCCTGTGGAAGATCGGCGGCTAGAAAATGAGCGCGCCGCCGGGTTACACCCAGACGCATCTCGTCGATCCGTTCGAGGTGCATGTCGGTCCGATCTTCGAGCAGGGCGAGAAGGGCGCGCGCCGCTTCGCCCTGCGCATCGCTGCGCAGCACGTCAACATGCGCGGCGTCATCCATGGCGGTATGCTGATGACCTTTGCCGACGCGGCGCTCGGCCAGGCCGCCTGGGACGCCTGCGATCACGCACCTTGCGTGACGCTCAACATGCAAAGCCAGTTTTTGGCGCCGGCGCACGAAGGCGACTGGCTGGAGGTCGCGCCGATCCTGACGCGCCGGACCCGCTCGCTGATCTTCCTGCGCGGCGATTTCACGGTCGACGGCGCGACGGTCTATTCGGTCGCGAGCGTGTGGAAGATACTGGGCGCGGATTGACGGCGCGCGCGAGCGTCACGGCGCAGGGGGCGAAACGCTATCGAACGGCCCCTAAATTTCCGTCATGCCGTGCTGAACCGCCGATTAACCTCTCATTCACGCTAACGCCACGTTTACCCTCGTATGCCTATCTTGCAGGCGGGCTGTTTGATTGACGCGCAATCTCACGATCGCGCTTGGGGGACGGAGGCGCTTTTCATGGACCGGCAGGATGCCGTCCGGATGCAGCCGCAGGCGATGTTTCGCCTCGACGGCCGCATTGCGTTCGTCTCCGCCGCGCCCGGCCACCTCGGCAGCGCCATGGCGCGCGCCCTCGGCCAGGCCGGCGCTCACGTCATCGTCAATGCCCGCGACGACGCCAAGCTGAAAGACTTCGAAGCAGAGCTGCGCGCCGAAAGTCTCTCCGTCGAGCGCGCTGCGTTCGACGTCGCCGACACCGACAAGGCCCGCGCCTTTTTCGCCGCGCAGCCGCGTCTCGATATCCTCGTCAACAATGCGATCGCCATGACGCCCAAGCCGTTCGGGGCGCTGGAGCCCTCCGATTTCGCGTCGACCTATGCCAGCAGCGTGACTGCCGCGTTCGAGATGGTGCGCGCTGCCCGTCCGGCCCTGCGCGCCGCGGCCGCCGAAGCCGGCGAGGCGAGCGTCGTCAACATTGCTTCGATGTACGGCCTTGTCGCGCCCGACGCGCGGCTTTACGCCGAGCCCGGCCGACAAAGCCCGTTTCACTACGGTCCCGCCAAGGCGGCGTTGCTCCAATTGAGCCGCCATCTCGCCGCCGAGCTGGGACCGGAGAATATTCGCGTCAACGCGCTGGTGCCCGGGCCTTTCCCGCGTCCGGAAGTCCAGACCCAGGACCCTGGCTTCGCGGCCCGCCTGGCCGGCCGCACCATGCTCGGCCGCCTCGGCGCCGCGGCTGAGATTGCCGGCCCGCTCCTCTTCCTGGCCTCGAAGGCCTCGTCCTTCATGACCGGCCAAGCCCTGACCGTCGATGGCGGTTGGACCGCCTGGTGAGCTAGAAGGGAGGGGCTGCTTCGCGCGATGAACATGGCGTTTCTTTCTTCCTTCAAGTCCGGGCTCGACACCGCCTATCCCGAGGCGCTGCGCCAGCGGCTGCGCAGCTTTCCGCTGCTGGCCGATGTCAGCGACGCGGCGCTGAAGAAACTGCTGTCGGAGGCCAATTGGTTCGGCCTGCCCGGCGGCATGATGCTCAAGCGCGACGGCGAGAACGACCAGGCCGTCTTCCTGGTGATTACAGGCAGCCTCGGCGTCTTCGCCGAGGACGATCGCGGCAAGCGCCGCTTCGTGGCGCATGTGCCGGCCGGCGAGACGGTCGGCGAGATGTCGATGATCTCCGGCAGTTCGGAGCATTCGGCCCAGCTCGTCGCCATGCGCGACAGCGAACTGCTGCGCGTGCCGCCGGCTGCGTTCGATGCGCTGATCTCGCGCCATCCACGCGTCATGCTCAACATGATGCGCATCCTGGTGAAGCGCCTGCAGGAGACGACCAAGAGCTCCACCGACACGGCGCGGCCCAAGACCTTCGCCATCGTGCCGCTGCAGCCGGGCCTCGACCAGTCGCCGATCGCCCATCGCCTCGCCGGTGCGCTGGTCAATATGGGCTCGAAAGCCGCGGTGCTGGATTCCAGCTGCGCCGACCAGACCGGCGAGTGGTTCGCCAATTTCGAAGCCGGCCACGACATCGTGTTCTATCGCGGCGACGCGCCCGACAGCGCCTGGACGCATCAGTGCCTGCGCCAGGCCGACCGCATCTTCCTGCTCGCCCGCGTCGACCAGCCCCTGCCGTCGCAGTCGCTGGAGCTGCCGGCGTTCAAGGAGCGCGCCAGCGGCCTGCCGCAATTGCTGTTGCTGCACCCCACCGACAAGAATGAGAACCTGCCGGAACATTTCGCGGTGCGCAGCGGACTCTTCGAATCGCATCACCATGTCCGCGTCGGCCGGCCGGACGACATCAAGCGGCTGGCCCGCTTCATATCGGGACGCGCCGTCGGCATCGTGCTGGCGGGCGGCGGCGCCCGCGGCTTTGCCCATATCGGCGTCGTAAAAGCGCTCACCGAAGCCGGCGTCCCGTTCGACAATATCGGCGGCACCTCGATGGGCGCGCTGATCGCGGCGGGGCTCGCCTGCGAATGGACGATCGACGAGCTGACCGACCGCATGCGCGAGGCATTCGTCAACGGCAATCCGCTCAACGACTACACGCTGCCGCTGATCGCGCTGGTGCGCGGCAAGAAGGTCTCGGCGCTGCTGCAGCGCAGCTTCGGCGACGTGCGCATCGAGGAACTGCCCAAGCCGTTCTTCTGCGTCTCGTCCGACCTGACGACGGGCCGCGTGCATGTCCACCGCGCCGGCCCGCTATGGCGGGCGTTGCGCGCCAGCGTCGCGCTGCCCGGCATCCTGCCGCCGGTGACGCATAACGGCCATCTTCTGGTCGATGGCGGGTTGATGAACAACCTGCCGGTCGACGTGATGGCCGAGCGCTCGAGCGGACCGATCATCGCGTCCGACGTCACCGGCGAACTCGACCTCAAGGTCCAGGACAGCAAGTACGGCGAGCGCCCCTGGTGGTGGCTGATCGGCCAGCGCATGGCCGGCACGCCGTCGATCGTCTCGATCCTGATGCGCTCGGGCACGGTCGGCTCCGAGGTGCAGCGCCGCCTGGCGCGCGAACAGGCCAATTACATGTTCGAGCCGCCGCTGGTCGGCGTCGGCTTGCGCGACTGGCGCGCCTTCGACCGCTGCATCGCCGAGGGCTATGAGCACGCGCTGCGCCGGATCGAGGAGCACGGCGTGCCGTTGACCGACGTCTGGAGCGACGGCCCCGCGGTATCGGTCGAGCACCACGTGCACGCCGCGGCGCAGTAGCTATTGCAAAATCGCCAGGGCCTCAAGACGCGACATGACGACGTCGTGCGGTTCCGCCAAAAGGAACAAAACGATCGTTCGCGTGTCTCCGTTGCGGAGACGGAGAATGGCAGTGTCCCTTTGAAGAAAGCCGGCGGGCACCGAACCACGCGATACCGTTGCTATGTCGTCCAGTTGAATTCTGACAAACCAGCAGACCCACCAAGTGTCGAGATAAACCAAGTTTGCATTGTCCAACCAGATTGCCTCACCGCCACGAAAGGTCAGATTGTAAAGAAGAAGGCCGTGTCGGATCACCAATATTGGGCTGGCAGCCAATCCGAGAATTTGCAGGAGGTTTGTTCCGCGCCCGTGCCACGGGAGAGGATGGATGGTCACATATGTCAAACCAGCGACGAGGACGAGAATTGCCAGCGTCACCCAAAGTGCGGTCGATGTTTTGAAATGGGCGATCGCTTTGTGTTCTAAGCCACGCCACATCTTCTGCGTCATCACTCCCCGCTCAATGTCCTTTTCCGCACCGGCAACAGCTCCTCGAACTTGCCGGGCCGCTTTTCCGCCTTCGCCTTGAACGCTTCCATCATGTCGGCTTCCGGATGGTACATGCCGGCCTGCCAGGTCGCGATGTAGTCCAATCCGTCGGCCACCGTGTGGTCGCGGGCGTAGTTGATCATCACCTTGGAGCCGTACACGGCGAGCGGCGATTTCTCGGCGATGTCCTTCGCCAGCCCCATGACATGCGCCAGCATCGCGTCCTGCGTCGCGAAGACCTCGTTGACGAGGCCGAGTTGCAGCGCCTTCCTCGCCGGCAGGCGGCGGCCGGCATAGGCGAGCTCGCGCACCATGCCGGTCGGCATCAGATTGCACAGGCGCGGGAAGGTGCCGACGTCGGCGGTCATGCCGATATTGATTTCCTGGATGACGAAGAACGCATCCTCGGTCGCATAGCGGCAGTCGCAGGCGCTCGCCATGTCGACGGCGCCGCCGACGCAGCCGCCCTGGATCGCGACCAGCACCGGCACGCGCGCCTTCTCCAGCACGTTGAACGATTCCTGGATATCGAGCACGCTGAGGCGCAGATTGGCACGCACCCGCCCGCGCTCCTTGGGCGAGCGCGACGCCGCCGTGCCGGCCGAATTGCCGCCGGTGAACACCGCGAGGTCCATGCCGCCCGAAAAATGCTTGCCGGTCGAGGAGATCACGATGACCCGCGCTTTGGCGTTGTCGTCGATGTCCTTCACGATGGCGGGCAGTTCGGTCCAGAACTCCGGCACCATGGTGTTGAGCTCGTCGCCGCGCCTCAGCTGGATATGCGCGATGTCGTTCGCGATCTCGACGTTGAAACAGCGATAGGTCATGGGGTGTTCCTTTTTTCCAATCCGGTCGACGTATGTCAGATCGAGCCGGGCGGGTTTCCCGGGGCGTGCAGCAGGTCGTAGGTCTGGCCGCCCGCGGTCAGGCTCAGCTTGTCGAGATGCAGCGCCCCGCCGCGCGGCGTGTCGGCGTCGATGGCGAGATCGCCCTCGCCCTTGGAGCCCTTCACATGCACGACATAGGATTCCTTGGAGCCGGTGGCGAGGTCCGACGAGCTGTTGAAGCTGGTGGCGCCGGTGACCTCGATATTGTCGCCGAGCACGGCGCGCGCGATCTGGTCGGCGTTTACCTGCACGATTGCGGCCTTCACCGTCGGGGTGTCCTTCACCCCGTGGCCCAGATACCAGAAGATGTAGCCGAAGCCGCCGATCGCCAGCGCCACCGCGATGCCGGCCGCGATCAGGCAGCCCCACAGGCAGCCATGGCCGGAGCGCGGCGGCGGCGGCGGAAGCGGACCCGGCGTGGCGTGGCTGACGTCGGTCATGATGCCCTCACGGCAACAAAGTCGCGGGCCAGAGCAAACCACAGCACCGCTGTTGGCGCAAAGCGGCGGGCTAAACTAAGCTCCGCACAGTGCTAAAACGAACCGGGAGGACGCCATGCCCATCAATTACGACCAGATGATGCAGTCGAAATCGGAAGGGCTCGAGGCCAGCTATGGCGACCGCGAAGTCATGCTCTACGCCCTCGGCATCGGCTTCCAGCGCGATCCTATGAACGAGCAGGAACTGCCCTTCACCTATGAGAGCAACCTCCAGGTCGTGCCGACCTTCGCCACCGTGATCCCGACCGGCCGCCCGCCGCGCGGCAGCACGCCGGGGACCAATCCGATGGCCGGCATCAACTACCTGATGGTGGTGCATGGCGAGCAGCGCGTGCAGATCCACAAGCCCCTGCCGCCGGCCTGCGAGGTGGTCTCCGACACCCGCGTTCTGGGCGTCTGGGACAAAGGCAAGGACAAGGGCGCGATCATCGTCAACGAGCGCGTCATCAAGGAGAAGGCGACCGGCGACAAGCTGGCGACGCTGGTCGGCACCACCTTCGCGCGCGGCGACGGCGGCTTTGGCGGCCCCAAGGATGGTGCGCCCGAACCGCACCAGCTGCCGACGCGCGCGCCGGACCTGGTGCATGCCTGCGACACGCGGCCCGACCAGGCTTTCCTCTATGCGCTGTCGGGCGACCGCAACCCGCTGCACCGCGATCCCGCCATCGCCAAGCGCGCCGGTTTCCCGCGCCCGATCCTGCACGGCCTGTGCTCCTACGGCACCGCCTGCCGCGCCGTGATCTCGACGCTGGCCAAATACGATCCCAAGCGCATCACTAGCTTCGACGTGCGCTTCTCCTCGCCGGTGTTCCCCGGCGAGACCATCGTCACCGAGATGTGGGTCGACGGCAGCGTGGTGTCGTTTCGCTCCCGATTGAAGGAGCGCGACGTGGTGGTGCTCAACAACGGCAAGTGCACGCTTGCCGGATGAGGGCTATGCACGCGGCGACGCCGAGCGGCTGATCGCGGACGGTCGCGCCTTCGAGGCGGTCAAGCTGCTGCGCGCGCTCGTGCAGGAAGGCGGCGCCGGCTTGCAGGTTCGCCTGCTGCTGGTGCGGGCCTTGCTGGCGGCCGGCAAGAACGCGCCGGCCTTCGACGCCGGCCGCGAGGTGGCGCAGCTCTATCCCGACCTGCCCGAAGCCGCGATCGCGTTCGGCGACGCGCTGCAGACGTCCGCCCACCTTGCCGCCGCCATCGCCGAATACCAGCGTGCCCTGCGGCTGCAACCCCAGAACGGCGAGGCCCGCCTGAAGCTCGGCCTCGCCTGGCTGGAAGCTGGCGAGACCGACGTGGCGCTCGAACAGTTCGCCAAGCTCGACCCCGCGAGCGTGCCGGAACTGGCCGCCCACATCGCGCGTGCCGAGGCGATGCGCCGGCTGACGCGCTCCGATGCCGGCTATGTGCGGCATCTCTTCAACCAGTTCTCGGCCAATTACGACGACTGGATGCGGCGGCAGCTGCAGTACCGCGCGCCGGAGATCCTGCGCGAGCTCGCCGACCTCGTCATGCCGGGCGCGCATGACCTGGTCATTCTCGATCTCGGCTGCGGCACGGGACTTGGCGGCGCCGCCTTCGCCGACCTCGCCGCCTCGCTCGACGGCATCGATCTCAGCCCGGCGATGATCGCGCACGCCCGCGAGCGCCACATCTACCGCCGCCTGACCGTCACCGACTTCGAGACCGTGCTGGCGGACGGCGGGCCGGACTACGATCTCGTCCTGGCGGCCGACACCTTCGTCTATTTCGGCGACCTGGCGCCGACTTTCGCCGCCGTGGCGCGGCGCCTGAAGCCGGGTGGCTATTTCCTGTTCACGGCGGAGAACAGCGCCGGTCCCGACTTCGCGCTCGGCGCCAAGCGCCGCTGGTCCCATTCCGAGACCTATTTGCGGAACCTGGGCGCCACCGCCGGGCTCCAGCTTGCCGGGATCGTGGCCTGCGCGCCACGCAGCGAGGCGAATGTGCCCGTGGACGGTCTTGCCGTCGCTTTCAGCAAGCCTCTCTAGGCACCAATTCCGCGGTTCCGCGTTGTTGTCGGTGAACGGCACATGGGAACTCGCGAATGGTCGCCATCGACAGCTCACACGACATCTCGCCATCGGCGCGTGCCGAAACCGGGCACACCGGCCAGATTGTGTTGTTCGCGGTACTGATCGCGGCGCTGCTGGTCGCCGCCTCGCTGAGCCTCAACCCCGACAGCAGCACCGGCTGGCACGCCGCCGCCGAGATGGTGGCGCGCTTCTCGCTATTGGTCTTCGTCGCCGCCATGATCGTCGAGCCGCTGGCGCGCTTGATTCCGACCGCCGCGATGCGGGCCATCGCGCGCGAGCGCGGCAGCCTCGTCCTCGCCTTCGCGATCGTGTCGGCGGCCGAGCTCGGCTGCATCGCGGCCCCGTTCGAGTTCAGCGGCGAGAGCCTGTCGGCCCCCGCCATCGCCTATTGCGCCCTGACGGGCATGATCCTGGTCGTCATGCTGTTCAGCGCCCATCCCGCCACGATCCGCTTCTTCGGCGGGCCGGCTTGGCGCGCCATGCAGCGCATCGCGACGTCCTATTTCTGGCTCGTCTTGACACTCGTCGGCCTCGATCACGTGGTCGGGCCGCACCGTCCCGATAATTGGTACGGTTTCTCGCTGCTCGTGCTGGTCGCGGCCCTGCTGCTGCGCTTCACCGACTCGTTCGTCGCCCATTTCCGCGGCGTGGCGCAAAAAGTGGGCTGATTGTCGTTTCGGCCAAGCCGGGTCGCCGCTAATGTGCGGCCATGGCAAGGAATATTCCCCGTCGAATCGTGATGCTGGCGTTCGCGGACGCGCAAATCCTCGACATCGTCGGACCCCTACAAATCCTGGCCGCCGCCAATCGCGGCCGCTCACGGCCGGCCTACGATATCGTGCTGGCGGCGCGGCAAGCCGGCCCGTTCCGCACCAGCGAAGGCCTCGGCCTGGTTGCCGGCGCCGGCTATGCGCGGGGCGGCGCGAACCTTCTCAAAGACATCGATACGCTGATGGTGGCGGGCGGCGAGGGCATCGCGCGGGCGCGCCGCGACAAGGCCCTGCTGCGTCTGATCGCATCCGGCGCCACACGGGCAGGCCGCGTCGTTTCGGTCTGCTCGGGCGCCTTCCTGCTCGCCGACGCGGGGCTGCTTGAGGGCCGCCGCGCCACCACCCATTGGAGCCGCATCGAGCAGTTTCGCAGTGAATTTCCCGGCGTTACGCTCGAACCTGACGCCATCTTCGTGCGAGACGGCAAATTCTGGACCTCGGCCGGCGTCACCGCCGGCATGGACCTCGCGCTGGCGCTGGTGCGTGAGGATCTCGGCGCCGAGACGGCGCTCGCCATCGCGCGCCAGCATGTGATCTTCCTGATGCGGCCGGGCGGCCAGTCGCAGTTCAGCGCGCATCTGGCGCCCGACGCCTATCCGAGCGGCAAGCTCGCGGGCCTGCTGCGCTGGATACCGGAGCATGCCGGCGAGGGCCTCGACGTCGCAGCCCTAGCGGCCAAGGCCAACATGTCGCCACGCAGCTTCGCACGTAAATTCGTGGCCGAGACCGGCGAGACGCCGGCCCGCTATCTCGAGCGCGCCCGGATCGACGCGGCGCGCCGGCTGCTGACCGCCACCGATCTTGCCGTCGAGGTTGTGGCGCACCGCGCGGGCTTCGGCGGCCAGGAGCGCATGCGGCGCGCCTTCCAGCGCCTGCTCAAGACCAGTCCTGGTGCCTTTCGCGCCCGCTTCCAGCTTCACGGAGACGTCCCATGACCACGCGAATCGGAATCCTGATCTTCGACGGCGCCGAGGAACTCGATTTTGTCGGGCCTTACGAGGTCTTCACTATGGCCCGTGCGCTCAAGGCGGGTACGAGCGAGGTGATCCTGATCGCAGAGCGCGACGGCCCGGTTGTTTGCGCCAAGGGCATGCGGGTGCTGCCCGATGCGACGACGGCGAACTGCGGCAAGCTCGACGTGCTCTTGGTGCCGGGCGGCCAGGGGACGCGGCGCGAGGTTGGGAACGAGGCGCTGCTGCGCTGGATCGCCGGCGCCGCCAGTTCCGCCACCTGGACCACCAGCGTCTGCACCGGCGCCATGTTGCTGACGGCAGCCGGTCCGGCGCGCGGCAAACGCGTCACCACCCACCGGGCCGCGATCCAGATGCTGCGCGAACGCGGCGAGGCCGCGGAAGTCCTCGAAAACTACCGCTATGTCCAGGACGGCAATATCGTGACCTCCGCCGGCGTCTCGGCCGGTATCGACATGGCGCTGTGGCTGGTCGGGCAGTTGCACGATATTCCCTTCGCGCGGGCCGTACAGCGGCGCATGGAATATGAGCCCTTGCCGCCCTATGGCGGCCTGACGGCGTAAACCCGGCTTCCCGACAGGGTAAACGCGGCGGCCTTTCTTCTGCCCCATGGGATGTGCTTGTATCGGCGCAGATTTGCGAGGGGTCGCAAAGCTTCCAAGGGGAGTAGGACGTCAATGATGTTGAAGACATTGGGATTGGTTGCCGCGTTGGTGCTGGGCTCGACCGGCGCCGCCATGGCGCAGAGTGCCTGCGCCGAGCCGATCGCGCCGGCCGCGGTCAACGGCACCACCGCCACCAAGGCGCAGATGAACGCCGCGCATGACGACGTGATGACGTTCCTCAAGCAGTCGGACGACTACCAGACCTGCCTCCTCAAGGAATTCAACGACGCCAAGGCCGCCGCGCTGAAGGACAAGAAGGACCTCGATCCGTCGCTCGAGCCGGCCACCACCGCCAAGATCCAGTCGAATCAGAGCCTGAAGGAAAAAGTCGGCGGCGAATTCAACGCCTCCGTCATGGCCTACAAGGCCAAGAACCCGGGCTGAGTCCCGCCACGCACGGATTTCGCAAAGGGCCGTGCGTTGCGCGGCCCTTTTTCTTTGGCCACGGCTGGAGCTCGAATCGAACTATCATCGCCGCATGGCACGGGCGGCTCTTGCGGAACAACGGACGGCGCGGCGCGCCCAGGCGCATGCCGCGACGCGCGGCAGCATCCTGGAGGCGGCGCGGCGCGTCGCGGCGCGGGACGGGGCACGTGACCTGTCGCTGCGCGGCGTCGCTGCCGAGGCCGGCTTCGCACCCGCGGCGCTGTACGGCTATTTCGCGGGCAAGGACGATCTGCTGCTGGCGCTTGCCGCCGACGATCTGGGGGTGCTGGCGCGGGCGATGCGCGAAGCGTCCGGCCTCAAGGACGGCGCCGGCCGGCTGGCCGCCGCAGCCGCCGCCGCCCTGACGAACCTGCGCGAGACCGAAACGCTGGCCGCCGCGCTTGCCGCCCTGCCGGCGCAGGCCGGCAGCAGCGATGCCGAGCGGCTCTTCAATGGCCGCATGATCGCGGCGCTGAAGGCGCTGTCCGAAGCCTCGGGCAAGCCCGCTTCCAGCCGCGACGGTCAGTGCGACGTTGTGCTGGTGGCGGCTGCGGTCGCGGGTCTGGCGCTCCTGGCCCGCTCCGGCCGGCTGGAAGCCCTGGGCTTTTCGCCCGGCGAGATCCTCGCCCGTCTCGAGGCGCATTTCGCGGGCTAAGGCGTCACGCGATGGTGAGCGCGACGGCTCGCGCGCCGCCGGACCCGAGCTAGGCCGCCGTCAACAGCCGCGTAATCTCGTCCTGCACGACATCGGGGCGTTCCATGGGCAGGAAATGCGTCGTGCCGGGCACCTGAATAAGGCGCGCGCTGCCGTGGCGGCGGGCCACGATGGCGACCTCGCGTGCCTTCGCCGTGCCGCCGCCGGCATAGATCAGCGTCAGCGGACAGCGCACCTGGCTGGCCAGCCGCGCGATGCCCGGCGGCGCGTTGCGAAAGACCGCCGACTCCCAGAGCGGCTCGCAGGCGAGGCGCATCTCGGTGCCGTTGCCGGTCGGCAGCAATCCGCCGCGCAGGTAGTCGGCGATCGTCTCCTCGGGCCAGGTCTTGAACGCGCCGCGGCCGCGATAGGCCGACAGCGCCATCTCGAACGACGGGAATATGGCCCGCCGCTTCGCCGCCATGGTGGCGAGGTCGGTGCCGGGCGGCGGTGTACGCCCCAGGAATCGCAGCACACGCATCAGTTGCCGCGAAAAACGCGGCACCAGCACCGGCTCGACCAGGACCAGGCCGCGTACAAGCTCGGGCCGCGCTGCCGCGACCATCATGCTGGTGATGGCGCCCATCGAGTGACCCGCGAGCACCGCGGGGCGCCCGTCGAGCCGATCCAGGATGCGCGCCAGGTCGCCGCCGAAGGTCGTCCAACCGGCCGCCGGCCCCGGCACCGCCGGCAGCGTCGTGAAGCCGTGCCCGCGCTGGTCGGCGGCGGCGACGCGAAAGCGGCCCTGCAGCGGCGTCAACAAGGCGCGATAAGTCTCGGCGTTGAACCCGGTGGCATGCGCGAAATGCAACAGCGGCGCCTCCGCTGCCCACTCCAGATAAGAAACCTCGCCGTCGGCGAGTGTCATTTTCTTGCGCGTGAATTCGGCCATGCCCCGATGTGGCGGTCGGCTCTGTCGCTGTCAACCGCTTGGTGCCGTCGGCCTGCTTTACGCCTGCCCCTCGCGCGCCGTACAAAATCGCAACCGCTATCCAAAAACACCGGGAAGAACGCTCATGCATCCGTCCATCATCGCGCAGCAGACGCCCGACAAGCCAGCCGTCATCATGGCGTCGACCGGCGAGTCCGTCACCTTCGCCGAACTCGAGGCGCGCTCCAACCAGGGCGCGCAGCTGTTCCGTTCGCTCGGCCTTAAACCCGGCGACGGCATCACCATCTTCATGGAAAACAACATCCGCTACCTGGAGATCTGCTGGGCGGCGCAACGCGCCGGGCTCTACTTCACCGCGATTTCCTCGCGGCTGACGGCGGGCGAGGTCGAGTACATCGTCAAGGATGCCAACGCCAAGGTCCTCATCGCCGGCCACACGCTGGCGAAGGTCGCCGGCGAGGTCGCGCCGCTTGTCCCGGGCGTCAAGCTGCTGATGGTCGGCGGCACGCTGCCCGGCTTTGCGTCCTACGAGGACGAGACCGTGAAGCTGCCGGCCGCGCCGATCGCCGACCAGGTCGCGGGCGCCGCGATGCTGTATTCGTCGGGCACCACGGGCCGGCCCAAAGGCGTGCGCCAGCCGCTCAGCGGTCTTGCCATCGACGCGCCGGCGCCGCTGCTCGGCCTTGTCACCATGCTCTACGGCATCACGCCGGATTCGATCTACCTGTCGCCGGCGCCGCTCTATCACGCGGCCCCCTTGCACTATTCGATGACCGTGCAGCGGCTCGGCTGCACCGTCGTGGTGATGGAGCATTTCGACGCCGAAGCCGCGCTGGCGGCGATCGAGAAATACCAAGCCTCGGCCAGCCAGTGGGTGCCGACCATGTTCGTCCGTATGCTGAAGATGCCCGAGGACACGCGGCTCAAATACGACGTCTCGTCGATGAAGTCGGCGATCCATGCCGCGGCCCCCATCCCCATCGACATCAAGAAGCGCATGATCGAATGGTGGGGGCCGGTGCTGCACGAATATTATGCCGGTACCGAGGGCAACGGCATGTGCTACGTCAACTCGGCCGACTGGCTCAGCCATCCCGGCACCGTCGGCAAGTCGCTGCTGTCGCCGCTGCACATCTGCGACGACGAGGGCAACGAGCTGCCGGTCGGCGAGGCCGGCACGATCTATTTCGCCAGCGCCGCGCAGTTCATCTACCACAACGACCCGAAGAAGACCGCCGAATCGCGCCACCCGCTGCATCCCGAATGGTCGACGCTGGGCGACATCGGCCGGCTCGACGCCGACGGCTACCTCTATCTCACCGACCGCAAGGCCTTCATGATCATCTCGGGGGGTGTCAACATCTATCCGCAGGAGGCCGAGAACCTGCTGATCACCCACCCAAGGGTGGCCGATGTCGCCGTCATCGGCGTGCCGAATGAGGATTTCGGCGAGGAGGTCAAGGCCGTGGTCCAGCCGCTGGACTGGAAGGACGCGACGCCGGCCTTCGCCGAGGAACTCATCGCCTATTGCCGTCAGCAGCTTTCACCGATCAAATGTCCCCGGTCCATCGATTTCGACCCGGAGCTGCCGCGCCATCCGACCGGCAAGCTCTACAAGAGGTTGATCCGGGACCGCTATTGGGGAAAACGCGAGAGCCGCATTGTCTGACGAAGAACGAAAGCCCGACGAGCCCATGCCGCCGCTCGGCCGCGACCTCCGGCGCGAGGATTTCACGCCCGAGCGCGTGCGCCGCATCGCCGACGCGGCGGCGGCGCGCGGCGGCATTCCGCTGATGTCGGAGGAGGCGCGGCGCGCTTCGCTCAAAGCCATCCGCGAGAGCGTGCCCGCCGGCAGCGACGCCTGGGTGTTCGGCTATGGCTCGCTGATGTGGAATCCGGCGATCAACGTCGTCGAAAGCCGCAAGGCGCATGTCCGCGGCTATCACCGCATGTTCTGCCTGACGCTGCATGTCGGCCGCGGCGCGCCCGACATGCCCGGCCTGATGCTCGGCATGGACCGCGGCGGCTCCTGCACCGGCGTCGCGCACCGCATCGCGGCGGGCGAAGTGGAGAGCGAGCTCTCGATCCTGTGGATGCGCGAGATGCTGTCGGGCGCCTATGAGCCGCGCTGGGTCAATGCCGACGTCGAGAGCCAGGGCCGCACCCGCGCGCTGACCTTCGTCATCAACCGCTATCATCCGCGCTACGAAGGCGCCATCGACGAGCACGAGGCGGCGCGCCGCATCGCCGGCGCTGTGGGCCCTCTCGGCACCAATCGCGACTATCTCTACCGCACCGTCAAGCACCTCGCCGTTCTCGGCATCGAGGACGGCCCGATGCACAGCCTGGAAGCCAAGGTGCGCCAGCTCGCCAATGAACCCAACTGAACAGGAGTTTTTCATGCAGACCGCAACCTTCGACACCCTGGCTTCGCTGGCCGGCCAGGAAATCGGCGTTTCGGACTGGCTCGAGATCACCCAGGACCGCATCAACCAGTTCGCCGACGCGACCGGCGACCACCAATGGATCCACGTCAACGTCGAAATGGCCAAGCAGATGATGCCGGGCGGCAAGACCATCGCGCATGGCTATCTGACGTTGTCGCTCATTCCCGGCCTGACCGGCGGCATGCTGCAGATCGAAGGCGTGACGCGCGGCATCAATTACGGCTCCAACAAGGTGCGCTTCACCAACATGGTGCCGGTCGGCTCCAAGGTCCGCGCCCGCCAGAAGCTGATCTCCGCCGAGCCCAAGGCCGGCGGCATGCAGCTCGTCAACGAGGTGACGATCGAGATCGAAGGCCAGACGCGCCCCGCCTGCGTCGCCGAGACGATCAGCCTGATCTACAAGTAGACCGCTTCAAGCGAACGTGAACCCCGCCGCGTCCGTCCGGCGCGTAAGTTTGCGCGCCCGGAGGGTCCGTATGAAAACGCATCTGCTTTCTCTGGCCGTCGCTCTTGCATTTGCGGCCGCGGCCGAAGCACAGGTGGCGAGCCCGCCGCTCGGCAGCGAGGGCTCGCCCGCCGCCGATTCCGGCTATTTCCAGATCGTGCGTCCGATCGCGCCGCATGTCTGGATGCTGTTTCAGCCGAAATACCAGGTCCAGCCCGACGGCAACGTCACGGTCGTGGAGCAGACGGACGGACTTGTCTTGATCGATGTCGGCGACTCGGCTGGCTCGGGCCGGCGCATCGTGGAGATCGTGCGCGGGCTTTCACCCAAACCCGTCAAGGCCGTCATCGTCAGCCAATGGCATGGCGACAAGCCGCAAGGCCTGACGGAGATACTCAAGGCCTGGCCCGATGCGCGGACCATCGCGACGGCCGCGACCGCGGCGCATCTGCGCGATCCCAGGACGATGAACACGCCCGGTGCGCCGGACGCCGCCGCCAACGCGCGCTATCAGGCGCTCGTGCGCGGCTATGAAGACTATCTGCATAAGATGGCGCTCAAGGCATCGAGCCCCGAAATGCGCGACCACTACGAGCAGAATGTCCGCGTTTTCGAGCAATGGGGGCTCGACATGGACGGCACGCTGACCATCCCGGTGAAGGAAAGCTTCACCGGCAAGCTGGTCATTCCCGATTCCGCGGCGCCGGTGGAGGCGATGTTCCTCGGCCGCGCCAACACCGATGGCGACGCTGTCGTCTGGCTGCCGAAGCAGCATGTGCTGGTGACCGGAGAGACCGTGATCGCGCCGTTCCCTTACGGCTTCGGCAGCTATCCGTCCGACTGGATCGGCGTGCTGAAAAAGCTGCGCGTCCTGCCATTCAAGGTTCTTGTCCCAGGCCACGGGATGCCGCAGACCGACCGTGGCCAGCTCGACCGCATCCTCGCCGCGCTCGAAGACGTCCGCGGCCAGGTCGCGCCCCTGGTGGCGAAGGAACTGACGCTGGATCAGGTCAGGGCGAAGGTCGACCTGTCCCGCCAGAAACACGGCTTTGTCGGCGACGACCCGTGGCTGGGCCGCTGGTTCGACGATTTCTGGGCGACCCCCATCGTCACCTCCGCCTATCACGAAGCCACGGGCGAGCCCATCGTGCAAGGCGTGCAGTAAGGCGGCCGGCGTCGGCGTCAGGCGCCGCGGAAATGCATTGCCACCGTCCAGGCGCCGATGGCGATGAAGCCGAGGCCGGCGATCAGCTTGAGCGGGATCATCGTCAGGTAGCGCTCTGCCAGCGTGCCGAGCGCGACATTGGCCGCCGTGCACAGCACCAGCGCCGCCGCCGCCGCGAAGAACACCAGCCAGGGCGAGTTCTTGGCGTCGCTGGCGAACAGCAGCGTCGCCAGCTGCGTCTTGTCGCCGAGCTCGGCGAAGAACACGGTCGTAAAAATTACCAGGAGTTCGCGCATGGCAGGTCCTATTGGGCTTCGCACGCCCGGTGCGGCGCGCGGCTGAGAAGGAAGGAGTGGTCGTCGCCGGAGGGCTTGCCGAAACCGTAGAAGCCGTCCTCGCCTTCGACGTTGATCTGGTCGCTTGCCGCATCGCGGCCGCCACGCGGGACGATATCGAGCTTCAGCCCGTCTCCCTGCGGCGTCAGATGAAAGAGCCCGCCATCGGCATCGAGGTAGCAGTCGAAGGCGCCCGCCGCTGCATGGCAATAGGCGCCGTCGCCGTACCAGGGCGTGCGGCCCTTGAGCTGGAACGAGAAGTCCAGCTGGAAATTCGCCGGCTTGGCGGGCTTGCCGTCCTCGGTGAGCGGATCGAAGTCGACCGCGATGCCGCGTACGCTCTGGTGGGGATGCGCTTTGAGGTGGGCGGCGTCGTAGAGGCGCACATAGCACGGCTTGCCGCCATCGACCTTCGCGAACACCGCGTCGAACGCGCTGGGGCCCGCGGCGGCCGGCACGGCAAATGCGGCACACGCCGCCAGCATCGTTGAAAACCGTTTCATCCCGTCTCCGCGAAAGCCCTGTCGCCCTTGTCTATAGCGCAAACGGCGCCCGCGCCGGCGCTTGACGGATGCGGCCGGGGCGGCTCGAATTGCCGCAGACCAGCGAGGGACGAAGGACCATGCCGCAGATCCAGGCCAATGGCATCAACATCGAATATGTCTCCTATGGACCGGAGAGCGGCGAGACCGTGCTTCTGATCATGGGCCTCGGCGCCCAGATGACGCGCTGGCCGCTGCCGCTGATCCAGATGTTCGTCGCCAAGGGCTACCGCGTCGTCACCTTCGACAATCGCGACGTCGGCCTGTCGCACAAATTCGAGGCCGCCGGCCCCGGCGACATCGCCGCCGTCATGGCGGCGCGCGCCGCCGGCCAGACGCCGAGCGTCGCCTATACGCTCGACGACATGGCGGACGACGCCGCCGGCCTGCTGGAGGCGCTGCATATCGAACGCGCCCACATCGTCGGTGCCTCGATGGGCGGCATGATCGCGCAGATGGTCGCCGCCAACCACCCGGGCAAGACGCTGTCGCTGACCTCGATCATGTCGACGACCGGAAACCCCGCCCTGCCGCAGGCGACGCCCGAAGCGATGGCGGTGCTGATGACGCGCGCCCCGGCCGACGACTTCAAGGCGCTGGTCGAGCAGGCGGTGCGTGCGCAGAAGGTCGTCGGCAGCCCGGCCTATCCGCCGGACGAGGCCATGCTGAAGCGCAACGCCATCGCCGATCTCAATCGCTCCAACTATCCCGTCGGTTTCACGCGCCAGATGGCGGCGATCATGGCCAGCGGCGACCGCCGCGCCGCGCTCAGGAAAATCGCCGCGCCGACCGTGGTGCTGCACGGCATCGCCGATCCGCTGGTGCCCGTCGATGGCGGGCGCGACACCGCCGCGGTCATCCCCGGCGCCGAACTGCGCGAGGTCCCGGGCATGGGACACGACCTGCCGGCGCAGCTTTATCCCGCCTTCGTCGAAGCGGTCGAGGCGGCGGCGAAAAAGGCGCGCGTCGCGGCCTGAGGCGCGCCGGCGGAACATTTGCGCTAAGCTGGCCGTTCTCGTCGCAGCGCCGCGACTCCATGGCGTTCACAAGCACATAACCGGTCGAGGAAACGATGCGCGTCTTGAAATGGCTTGCGATCCTGGTGGTCGTGGTGCTCGCGGCCGGCGCCGCGATCTGGTTCACCGCCGGCGACACGGCGAAATTGCCCGCCCTGGCCGGCTACGGCCCGAGCCCGACGCTGCCCGCGCCCAACCCGACGCTGATCCCGACGATCAACCAGGCGGACGGCATCGGCTGGCCGGCCGGCGGCAAACCGACGCCCGCCGCCGGCCTCGCGGTCGCGGCCTTTGCGGGCGGGCTCGATCATCCGCGCTGGCTCTATGTCCTGCCGAACGGCGACGTGCTGGTGGCCGAGACCAACACGCCGCCCAAGCCCGACGACATGAAGGGCGTCAAGGGCTTCGTCGCCGGCCTCATCATGGGCGGCGCCGGCGCCGGCACAAAAAGTCCGAACCGCATCCTGCTGCTGCGCGACACCAATGGCGACGGCATAGCCGACCAGCGCTTCACGCTCATCGCCGGCCTCAATTCGCCGTTCGGCATGACGCTGGTCGGCAACACACTCTATGTCGCGGACACCGACGCGGTGCTGAGCTTCCCGTACCATGACGGCGATACGCAGATCACGGCGCCGGGCACCAAGATCGTCGACCTGCCCGCCGGCACCATCAACCATCACTGGACCAAGAACGTCATCGCCAGCCCCGATGGCAGCAAGCTGTATGTCACCATCGGCTCGAACAGCAATGTCGGCGAGAACGGCATCGCCGCCGAGGCCGGCCGCGCCGACATCTGGGAGGTCGACCTCAAGACCGGCGCGCACCGCGTCTTCGCGTCCGGCATCCGCAACGGCAACGGCATGGGCTGGGCGCCGGGCGGCGCGCTGTGGGTGGCGGTCAATGAGCGCGACGAGATCGGCAGCGACCTCGTGCCTGACTACATGACCTCGGTGAAGGATGGGGCCTTCTACGGCTGGCCCTACAGCTATTACGGTCAGCACGTCGATATCCGCATGCAGCCGCAGCGCCCGGACCTCGTGAAGAGCGCGATTGCGCCCGACTACGCGCTCGGCGCCCACACCGCCTCGCTGGGCCTCGCCTTCTCGGACGGCGCCAAGCTCGGCGACACCTATGCGCATGGCGTTTTCATCGGCCAGCACGGTTCGTGGAACCGCAATCCGCGCGCCGGCTATCGCGTGATCTTCGTGCCGTTCAATGGCGACAAGCCGAACGGCGCGCCGCAGGAGGTCCTCACGGGCTTCCTCAACGCGGATGGCAAGGCTCAGGGGCGTCCGGTGGGCGTCGTCATAGACAAGCAGGGCGCGCTCCTGGTCGCCGACGATGTCGGCAACACGCTGTGGCGCGTGACGGCGAAGTGATTGTGCGGTGGCGCCGGATGGCCTGCCAACCGAAGCTCGCGCCGCGAGCGTAGGATGGTCGGAGAGAGAGGATTCGAACCTCCGGCCCCCACGTCCCGAACGTGGTGCTCTACCAGGCTGAGCTACTCTCCGAATTTCACGGGAGGCGACCTTATATAGAGAGGCTTCGGGGCCTGCAACGGGCGTTGCGCGGCCACCGCCGGGGCCGCAAAATCGGCCCATGATCCTGGTCGGCCAGTACGATTCGCCCTTTGTTCGCCGTGTCGCGGTGTCGCTGCGCCTGCTCGGTTTACCCTACGAGCACGACACCCGCTCGGTGTTCGGCGATTTCGACTCTATGCGGCGGACCAACCCCCTTGGCCGCATTCCGTCGCTGATCCTGGACGGCGGCGAGACGCTGGTCGATTCCGCGGCCATTCTCGACCATATCGACGAGACGGTCGGGCCGGATCGGGCGCTGATGCCGCCGTCCGGTGCGGCCCGGCGCGCGGCGCTGCAGCGGCTGGCGCTGGCGACCGGTGCCATCGACAAGGCGGGGGCTGCGACCTACGAGCGGCTGGTCCGGCCGTCGCGCTTTCGCTGGCCGGACTGGATCGCGCGCTGCGAGACGCAGGCCGCCGGCGCCTTGGCGGCGCTGGAGGGGGCAGAGTGGCCTGAGCGTTTCGACCAGTCGCACATCACCACGGCCTGCCTGCTGTTTTACTTGCGCCTGAATGCGCCACATCTGCTGGCGCCGGGCTACAAGCGGCTGGAGGTCCTGCTGGCGCGCGCCGACGCCATGGCCGAATTCCAGGCGACGGCTTTCAGCGAATATGCCGTGCCGCGCGCGGTCGATTGAGGCCAAAACCACGCGTTGAAAGGCGGCCGGGCAGGCCCTATGGTCCGCCGCCTTTTGGGGCGTCGCCAAGCGGTAAGGCACTGGATTTTGATTCCAGCATTCGAAGGTTCGATCCCTTCCGCCCCAGCCAGCCTCGCTCGCGAAGCGAATGGAGGGAACTTGCCCCGCCACGCGCCGCATTTGTCGGTCCGCGCTTTGGGTGATATCACCGCTAGCCCAGCGTTTGGGACGGAAAGTAGTGGTCTTCCAGTCGCGTTTCCCCGTCGCAGCGAATTCCAGGCGCTCAAAGATCCATGACCGGAACCGTTTCCGACGACGCGCGTTTTTCTGACGGCGCGACAGGGGCAGGGGGAATTGTGGCCGCCAATCGGTGGATATTGCTGGCGTCGGTGCCGCTGTTCCTGGTGCTGGCCGGCGTCGTCTACCTGACCGTGCTGTTCGCCCAGGGCGAACGGACCGAGCAGGGTTGGGTCATCCACACCTATCAGGTGATCGATTCGCTGCGCACGCTGCTGTCGGACGCGGCCGATGCCGAAACCGGCCAGCGCGGCTACCTGCTGACCAAAAAAGACAGTTTCCTCGCGCCTTATCGAAGTGCGGAAGGACGCATCGAGAGCGACCTCGACCGCTTCCAGTTCCTGACCCGCGACAACCCCGATCAACAGAGGCGGGCGGCGGCCTTGCGCCAATTGCTGAAAGGGCGGCTCAAGATCCTGGATCGGGGGTTGGCGTCCGGCGCGCTCGCCACGCCCGTGCCCGCGCCGCTCATGGCGCTGCTGGAGCAGGGCAAGGCCACCATGGATACGCTGCGGTCCATGGTTTCGCTGGGGCTCGGCGAAGAACTTCACCTGCTGACGCTGCGCACCGAGCAGCGCCATGCCACCGAGCGGGCCGAGATCGTCGCCGCCGTGCTCGCCGTCCTCCTGGCGCTCGGCGTCCTGCTGGCCGCCGCCTTCCTGTTGGCGCGCAACAATGCCCGGCTCGTGGTCAGCGAGGCGATCCGCCGCCGCCAGGCCAGCATTCTGCAGGCGACGCTCGACAACATCCGCGACGGCATCCTCGTTTTCGACGAGCGCGACCGCGTCGCCGCCTTCAACAACGTGTTCTTCCGGTTGATGGATTTTCCCGAGCGCCTCGCGGCCATCGGCGCCACGCTCGACACCTTCAAGGACTTCGACGGCGAAAAGGCGCGCCGCGCCTTCGGCGACGTCGCCATCAGCAACGGCGACGGCCGTTTCGAGCGTTTCGCGCGCGGCGAACGCGACCTCGACGTCTATCGCGCCGCGGTGCCGGGCGCCGGCTTCCTGGTCGCCGCCGCCGACGTGACGGCGCGGGTTCGCGCCGAGGCGACGCTGCGCCAGGCGCAGAAGATGGAAGCCGTCGGCCACCTGACCGGCGGGGTGGCGCACGATTTCAACAACCTGCTGCAGATCATCAGCGCCAATCTCGATCTCGCCGCCGCCGACGCGCGGACAGATCCCAAGACCGCCGAGCGGCTGCAGAACGCGATCTCCGCCGTCGAGCGCGGCTCGCGCCTGACCGGCCAACTCCTCGCCTTCGCGCGGCGCCAGGCGTTGGATCCGCGCGCCATCAATCTCGGCCGCCTTCTGCACGGCATGACCGACCTGCTGCGCCGCACGCTCGGCGAGCGCATCGAGATCGAGGCGATCGACAGCGGCGGCCTGTGGAACACGCTGGTCGATCCGACGCAGGTCGAGAACGCGATCCTCAACCTCGCCATCAACGCGCGCGACGCGATGCCGGACGGCGGCAAGCTGACCCTCGAGGTCGCCAACGCCTATCTCGACGACAGCTACGCCGCGCAGCATGTCGAGGTGAACGCCGGCCAGTATGTCATGCTGGCGGTCAGCGACACCGGCATCGGCATGCCGCCCGAGGTCGTGGCGCGGGTCTTCGATCCCTTTTTCACCACCAAGCCGGAAGGCAAGGGTACCGGCCTCGGCCTGAGCCAGGTGTTCGGCTTCGTCAAGCAGTCCGGCGGCCATGTGAAGGTCTATAGCGAGCCGGGGCAGGGCACGACGGTGAAGCTCTACCTGCCGCGCACGCGCAAGGCGCAGGAGGGTCTGGGCCCGGTCGTCACCACCGACATCGTCGGCGGCAGCGAGACCATCCTGGTGGTGGAGGACGATGCCGGCGTGCGCGCCGCCGTCGTCGATATCCTGGCCGACCTCGGCTACGCCGTGCTCAAGGCCGAGAGCGCCGAGCAAGGCCTCGCCGTCATTTCCAGCGGCGCGCGGATCGATCTGCTGTTTACGGATGTCGTGATGCCCGGTCCGATCAACACGCGCGATTTCGCGCGGCGCGCCCAGGAACTGCGCCCCGGACTCAAGGTGCTCTACACCTCCGGCTACACGCAGAACGCCATCGTCCACAATGGCCGCCTCGACGAGGATGCCTTTCTGCTGTCCAAGCCCTACCGCAAGGACGATCTGGCGCGAAAGCTGCGCAGCCTTCTGGATGGCGGGCCGGCGCCGGCGCGGCCCACCGAGGCCGCCGCCGCTGCCGAGGCCGTGGCCGCCGCCGCGTCCGAAGGCGCGCGCCGCAGGATCCTCGTTGTCGAGGATGTGGCGCTGATCCGCATGACCACCGTCGACATGGTGCAGGAGCTTGGCTACGACACCGCCGAGGCGGGCGACGGCGCCGAGGCGCTGACGATCCTGCAGACCGATCCCGCCATCGCGATCCTGCTGACCGATCTGGGTCTGCCCGGGATGAACGGACGCCAGCTGGTGGCGGAGGCGCTACGCCTGAGGCCCGACCTGAAAGTCATCATCGCCAGCGGCTATTCGACCGAGGATGAAGTGGGCGGCGCCCAGGCAGACATCCTCAAGCTGACCAAGCCGTTCGACATGAACGCGCTGCGCCGGGCGCTGGCGGGCGTGTAGGATGACGCCATGACCAAGGACGAACTCACCCTATGGGCGCGCGGCAATGGCTGGCAGGAGATCGCCGGCCATCTCAGCCTGACCAAGCCGTCGAAGCCGTCGGAAGCGATCGTGCGTCTGATCCTGAAGGGCACCGTCGTCCAGCTCGAGATCAAGAAGCCCGCCGGCAAATGGGAGAAGATCGCGAGCGCCGCCTACGCGGCTATCGAGCCCGATCCCGAGACCGGCTTCCCGCGCGGCCTCGGCCTCGACACGACGGGGCTCGCGCCGCTGATGCAGGACAACAAGCTGCGCGCCGTGTTCGCGAAGAAGCCGGCGACCTGATCGCCGCTGGCGGCCCGCGACGGCATGCCGCCCGGTCGACACGCTGCGTTCAGCGCTGCGGCGCAAAGAAAAAGCCCGCGGACCTCCTGGGTCCGCGGGCTCTGTCGGTCTTGCGCGGCTGCTATTTGAACGGGTGCAGCAGGTCCGGGATGCTGTAGGTCAGCATGGCGACGAAGCCGCCGGTGCAGGTCGAGTGGGGGTCGCCCATATAGGCGCCGCATTTGAGCGTGTTCATGTCCGTGCCGTTGAAGCGGGCGTCGAGTGCGAAATTGTGCCACGTCGCCGTGGCGCCGATGTCGAAATGCGTATACTCGGGCAGGGTGCTGTTGACCCATTGGTGGCCGACATTGCCGCTGATCGACAGCCAGTCGTTGACCGCCCAGGAGGCGCTGCCTTCGAGATAGGCCGAGTTGCCGGTCTCGAAGCTGAAGTCCGGCGAGAAGGCGCCGGTCGCGGTCAGCGTCACCGGACCGAAGGTGTGGGTGAGCTGGACGATGCCCTCGAAATAGCTGGCCGAAATCGAGCCCGGATTGTCCGGATAGGCGTAGTAATAGGCCTCGAGGTTGAGGTCGGTGCCGCCGAGGTCGAAATGCTTGCCGCCATAGATATCGACTTCGACCGAGGTGGTGGTGAACACCCAGTTGATGTTCGACGCCCAGACGCCGGCATACCAGCCGTCGTCGATCGAAAGATTGATCGTGCCCTGGCCGGCGGGATCGCGGTCGTTCTGGCTGATGCCGCGGAAGCGATAGTCGCTGGTGACGTCGACGGCGGCCGAGAGCGTGGTGTCGGCATAGGCGCCGCCGGCCGATGCCAGGACGCCGGTGAGGCTCGCCGCGGCCAGCACCATCTTCAGTCCGAACCTGTTCATTCTCAGCCCTCTTCGTTGTCGCGCACGCAAAGGGCGCGTGCTGCTCTCGGTTCCGACTTTTGAGACTGGGGCATATAAATTCAATACGAAAAGGCCTCTGAATCACACGTTTCTTGCGCCGCCGGAACGGAATCGGGGGGGAGTTGTTGCATTGCAACACGTGATTGCCCGGTGCTTAGGCAGACCGCCGCCCCATTGGGCGTTTGGGCCGGCGTCTAGCGCCGCGCCCCGGCCATCGTCAGGTGCATGCCGCCATCGCTGAGCAGCGTCTCGCCGGTGATGTTGCCCGACTCGGGGCCGGCGAAGAACAGCACCGTCTTGGCGATCTCCTCGCCGTCGGCGACGCGTTGCAAAAGGTTGCGCTTGCCTTCGGCCTCCGAAATCCTGTCGGCAGTCTCCTTGCCGAACTGCTTGACGAACCAGTTGGTGTCGACATAGCCCGGACACACCGCGTTGACGCGCACCTCCGGCGCCAGCGCGCGCGCCAGCGAATAGGTCATGGTGTTGAGCGCGCCCTTCGACGCGGCATAGGCGACCGACGAGCCGATGCCCGCGACGCCGGCGATCGACGAGACGTTGACCACCGCGCCGCTCTTATGCGCTCTGAGGCCCGCGATGCAGGCGCGGATCATCTGGAACGGGCCGATCACGTTGACGGCATAGATGCGCGCGAAATCCTCGGCGCTCAGCCCGTCGAGGTCGGCGTGGTTGGTCACGAACTTTGTCGTGCCGGCATTGTTGACCAGGATGTCGATGCGGCCCCATGCCTCCTCGGCGGCGCGTGCCAGCCGGCGGCAGTCGGCATCCTCGGCGACGTCGCCCTGCACGACGCGGACCTCGGCGCCGGCGCCGCGCACCGCTTCGGCCGTCGCCTCCGCCTCAGCGGCGCTTTTGGTGTAGTTGACGACAATATGGGCCCCGCGCCGGGCCAGGCCCAGCGCCACCGCGGCCCCGATTCCGGTTGCCGAGCCTGTGACAATTGCCACCTTGCCGCTGAGATCGCCCTTTTCCATCTGCCTCTTGCCGCCCGCATCTGATACTGCTGCGGCAATCGTACAGGCCCGGCCCGAGGCCGCAAGGAGCCGTCATCGCTATCTCCGCCGACGTCCTGCCCGAGATCGCGCACCGCACCCGCCGCCATACCCAGGCGGCGGCGCCGCTGCGCATCGTGCTGGTGCGGCATGGCAGGCCGGCGATCCCGACCAGTCCGCGCACCTCGCATCGCGAGTTCCGCACCTATATCGACGACTACGAGGCCGCGGGCCTCGACCCTTCGAGCGCGCCGCCCGAAGAGCTGCAGGATCTCGTCAAGGAACTTGGCGCCGTCTACACCTCGGGCCGGCCGCGCGCCACCGACAGCGCCAAGGCGCTGGCGCCCAATGCCGAGCTGATCGCCGATCCGTTGTTCGCGGAGGCGCCTTTGGCGTCGCCGCGCATTCCCCTGCTGCGTATGACCGTGCCCAAATGGGCGGTGATGGCGCGCATCCTGTGGCATGCCGGCTACCACCCGGAGATCGAGAACTACCGCAAGGCCAAGCACCGCGCCGCCGAGGCTGCCGCCATCCTGATGGCGCGCGCCGGCGCCGAGGGTGTCACCGCGCTGGTGGCGCACGGCTATTTCAACGCCATGATCGGACGCGAACTGCGCCGCCGCGGCTTTCGCCGCACCGGCGCGCACCGCGTGAAATACTGGAATGCGGTGATCTACGAACTGCCTTAGAACGCCGTTGTCGCGCCCGCTTTCGCACGCATGCAGACATTCTAAGTTTCGGGAGAACCGGGAGCCGCGCATGAGCGAGAGCAAAGTCGAAGTAAAAGCCGCCGACGGCACCGCCGAGGCGTTCCTCTACACGCCGTCGTCGGGCGCCGGCCCCTGGCCCGGCGTCGTCTATCTCACCGATATCATGGGCATCCGCGGCGCCTATCAGAAAATGGCGCAGCGCCTGGCCGACCAGGGTTACGTCGTGCTGCTGCCCAACATCTTCCATCGCGGCACCAAATTGCCCGTGCTCGATTTCGTGCCGCAGATGGGCGACGAGAAGACGATGAAGCGCATGGGCGAACTGCGCGCCAGCCTGCCCAACGACAAGATGGGGCCGGACGGCGCCGCTTATACCGATTTCCTGCTGGCGCAGTCGAACGTGAAGGGACCCAAAGCCGGCGTCGTCGGCTATTGCTTCACCGGTTCGATGGCGGTGCGCACCGCTTCTGCCGCGCCGGACAGGCTCGCCGCCGCCGCGTCGTTCCACGGCGGCGGTCTGTACACGGATCAACCCGACAGCCCGCATCTGCTGCTGCCGAAGATCAAGGCGCGGCTCTATTTCGGCCACGCAGTGCAGGACCGTTCGATGCCGGCCGAGGTCATCGCGAAATTCGAGGCGGTCCTGAAGGCGTGGCCGGGCCGAAGCGAAAGCGAAACCTACGAAGGCGCCCTGCACGGCTAGTGCGTGCCGGGACGGCCGGAGGTCTATAACGAGGCGCAGGCGGAGCGGGCGTTCGGGAAGATGGTGGAGTTGTTTGATGCGGAGTTGAAGTAGCGCCGCCCTACAGCATCGCCGGGATCACCCTATCCGGCGGCTTATGCCCGTCCGCGAAGGTCTTGATGTTGATGATGACCTTCTCGCCCATGTCGATGCGGCCCTCGATCGTCGCCGAGCCCATATGCGGCAGCAGGACGACGTTCTTCAATTTCAAAAGTTTGGGGTTCACCGCCGGCTCGTGCTCGAAGACGTCGAGGCCGGCGCCCGACAGCTGCCCCGCCTCCAGCATGCGTGCCAGCGTGTTCTCGTCGATCACTTCGCCACGCGCCGTGTTGACGATATAGGCGCTCGGCTTCATCAGCTTGAGGCGCCGCGCCGAGAGCAGGTGATAGGTCGCCGGCGTGTGCGGGCAGTTGACGCTGACGATATCCATGCGCGCCAGCATCTGGTCGAGGCTCTCCCAATAGGTTGCCTCCAGCTCGTGCTCGAGGTCGGCGTGCACGGGCTTGCGGTTGTGATAGTGGATCTGCAGGCCGAAGGCCTTGGCGCGCCGCGCCACCGCCTGGCCGATGCGGCCCATGCCGACGATGCCCAGGCGCTTGCCGTAGATGCGGTGGCCGAGCATCCAGCTCGGCGACCAGCCCTTGAAATGGTCGTCCTCGAGCTCCTTGACGCCTTCAACCAGCCGGCGTGGCACCGCCAGGATCAGCGCCATCGTCATGTCGGCAGTGTCCTCGGTCAGGACGCCCGGTGTGTTGGTGACGACGATGCCCTTGTCGAGCGCGGTCTTGACGTCGATGTTGTCGACGCCGGTGCCGAAATTGGCGATCAGCTTGAGGTTCGGCCCGGCCCGTACGATGACCTTGGAATCGATCCGGTCGGTGACCGTCGGCACCAGCACGTCGGCCTTTTGCATGGCCTCGATCAGCTCGGCCTGGCCCATCGGCCGGTCGTCGACGTTCAGCCGCGCGTCGAACAACTCGCGCATGCGGGTTTCGATCGCATCGGGAAGCTTGCGCGTGACGATGACGAGCGGCTTTCTCGGGGGCATTGCGGGCCAAACCTTGTCGGACGGACGCCGGTTAACGGGGTCCGTCCGGTATTAACAGATGAGGCAGGGGGGTCAAGGATGCTAGGCAAAGCTCTGCGTCATGGCCGAATAGACGAGGGTCCTGAGGTCGCGGCGCAGGGTCAGCCGCGCGTCGGTGCCCATGACCTGGGTCATGAAGACGACGGCCAGGTCCTCCTTGGGGTCGATCCAGAACGCGGTCGAGGCCGCGCCGCCCCAGAAGAACTCGCCCGGTGTGCCCGGCACCCGGGTCAGCGTCGGGTCCATGGTGACGCCGCAGCCGATGGAGAAGCCGACGCCGTTATAGCCCGCCTCGCTGAACGTCACCGCCGCCGACAGGTCGCTGAGCAGCTTGTTGCCGGGCAGGAGGTTGAGGCTGAACATCTGCACGGTCTTGGGCGAGAGAATTTGCACGCCGTCCAGCGTGCCGCCGCCCAGCATCATGCGGCAGAACCGCATGTAGTCGCTCGCGGTGGAGACGAGGCCCCCGCCGCCCGATTCCAGCCTGGGCGGCTCGGCATAGGTCGACTTGCCGGCATCGTCCTGGATGCGCAGGCCGCCCTTGCCGTCGGGCATGTAGCAGGAGGCGAAGCGGTCCATCTTCGACGCCGGCACGCTGAACGACGTGTCCGTCATGCCCAGCGGCTCGAACAGACGCGTGCGCAGGAACTCGCCGAAGGTCTGGCCCGACAGTTTCTGGACGAGATAGCCCATCACGTCGATCGACACCGAGTAGTTCCAGAACTCGCCGGGCGAGAAATCGAGCGGAATTTTCGCGAGCTGCTCGACGAAGGCGTCGAGACCGCCCGGCGTCTGGAAGTCGCCGACCTTCTGGCCCCGGTATTCGGCGTCCACCGCCGTGCGCGACATGAAGCCGTAGGTCAGGCCCGAAGTGTGCGTCACGAGATCGACGACCTTCATCGGCCGCTTGCACGGCGTGGTGAGGAATTGGCCCGCCGTGTTGGCGACCAGGCTCGGCATGCCGCTGGCGTAGACGCGCAGATTCTTCCACGACGGGATATGCGTCGCGACCGCATCCTCGAGCCCGAGCTTGCCTTCCTCGGCCAGCATCATCAGCGCCACCGCGGTGATCGGCTTGGTCATCGAGTAGATGCGGAAGATCGCGTCCTCGCGCATCGCCTTGCCGCGCTCGAGGTCCATCGCGCCGGCCATGCCGGTATGCGCCAGCGCGCCCTTGCGCCAGACCTGCGTCAGGATGCCGGGCAGCAGCCCGGAATCGACATAACGCTCCGTCATCACCCGATCGAGCGTCGCCAGGCGCTTGCTCGACAATCCCACGCTTTCCGGTTTGGCCATGTTGCTCTCCCGATGTCTCCTGGAATCAGCTTAACGCCGTCCAAACACCCCTGTCATGGCCCGCTGCTTAATCCTCCCCCGCTTGCGGGGGAGGTGGCACGCCACTTCGGGCGTGACGGAGGGGGCGGGACTGGGCTCGCGCGTCGGAGCCGCCCCCTCCGCCTCGCTGCGCTCGGCACCTCCCCCGTGAACGGGGGAGGATGAGAAGCATCGTTTTTTCGAAAAACCGGTATCTTTTCCGTTGCGGCAGCCTCCGCCCAGCGGGATAATCGTCCCAAGAGCAATAAAGGGAGAACGCGCATGGCTTGGGATTTTGAGACCGACCCGGAATACCAGAAGAAGCTCGACTGGGTCAGCGAGTTCATCGAGACCGAGGTCGAGCCCCTGACGCATATCGGCGTCGGCCTGGGCGGCGTGAAGTCCAAGACCTATTTGAAAGCGGTCCGTCCGTTGCAGGCCAAGGTCAAGGAGATGGGCCTGTGGGCCTGCCACCTGACGCCCGATCTCGGCGGCCAGGGCTACGGCCAGGTCAAACTGGCGCTGCTCAACGAGCGGCTCGGCCGCGTCGGCCTCGCGCCCGTCGTGTTCGGCTGCCAGGCGCCCGACACCGGCAATGCCGAGATCATCGCGCATTACGGCACCAAGGAGCAGAAGGAGCGCTATCTGTGGCCGCTGCTCAACAACGAGATCACCTCGGCCTTCTCGATGAGCGAGCCGACCGGCGGCTCCGACCCGCTCTACTTCAAGACCAAGGCCGAGCTGCACGGCAATGAATGGGTGATCAACGGCGAGAAATGGTTTTCCACCGGCGCCCGCAACGCCGAAGTGCTCGTCGTCTATGCGGTGACCGATCCCGAGCACAAGGATCCCTACAAGCGCATGAGCATGTTCCTGGTGCCGAAGAAGACGCCGGGCGTGAAAATCCTGCGCAATGTCGGCGTCGGCGGCCAGCAGGGCGGCAATGAAGGCTATGTCCAGTACACCGACGTGCATGTGCCGTTCGACGCAATGCTGGGGCCGCGCGGCGCCGCGTTCGAGCTCGGCCAGGTCCGCCTCGGCGGCGGCCGCGTGCATCACGCCATGCGCACCGTCGGTCAGTGCCAGAAGGCGCTCGACCTGATGTGCCAGCGCGCCGTGTCGCGCTCGACGCGCGACGGCAAGCTCGGCGACTATCAGATGGTCCAGGAGCAGATCGCCGACAGCTATATCCAGCTGCAGCAGTTCCGCCTCATGGTGCTGCACGTCGCCTGGCTGATCGACAAGCACAAGGACTACAAGAAGGTGCGAAAGGACATCGCCGCCGTGAAGGTCGCGATGCCCAAGGTCTATCACGACATCGCGTCGAACGCCCTGCACATCCACGGCGCGCTCGGCGTCTCCAACGAGATGCCGTTCATGGGCATGGTGACCTCGTCCTTCGTGATGGGCATCGCCGATGGTCCCACGGAGGTGCACAAGGTCACGGTCGCCAAGCAGCTGCTCAAGGACTACCGCCCCGACAACGATCTGTTCCCATCCTACCACATCCCCAAGGTGCGCGAGCGGGCCCGCGAAAAGCACGCCGACCTCGTCGCCGAACTCAAGGAAGAATGGGCCCAGCGGGCGCAAAGCATCGACGCGCTATAGGCTCGATGATCGACATGGCGCGGGGAAGGGGCCGAAAACGGCGCCTTCCCCGAACGCTGTGCGCGTGGCAATAATCTCCCATCGCTATTGCAGAGAGACCTCTCATGACCCTTCCCGCCGGTTGGCCCGCCATGTCCATTGCCGAGGCGACCGCGCTTCTCACCGCGCCCGGCACGCGGCTCGAGATGGACACCGTCACCATCCGCGGCGTCCCCACTCGCGTCTGGAAGAACTGTCCGCCGACCAACAAGGAAGTCTTCCTCGCCGGGCGCCAGTTCGGGGACCGCGAATTTCTTGTCTACGAGGATGACCGCTGCACCTTCGAGAGCTTCGCCCGGGCCACGCTGAAGCTTGCGGCGCAGCTTATGGCCGACGGCGTCAAAAAGGGCGATCGCATCGCGATCATCATGCGCAACCTGCCCGAATGGGTGGTGGCGTTCTATGCCGCCGAGCTGGTCGGCGCCATCGTCACGCCGCTCAACGCCTGGTGGACGGGACCGGAGCTGGAATACGGCCTCGTCGATTCCGGCACCAAACTCGCCTTCGTCGATGCCGAGCGCCTGGAGCGGATCACCGAGCACCTCGTCAACTGCCCCGCGCTCAAGCGCATCTATGTCAGCCGTTTCGCCGACGCGGACCTGCCCAGCCCGATCGTGCAGCGGCTGGAAGACGCGATCGGCAAGGTCAATGACTGGGGCAAGCTGCCGCCGGGCGATCTGCCGGCCGTCGACCTCGCGCCCGACGACGACGCGACCATCCTCTACACCTCCGGCACGACCGGCCGGCCCAAGGGCGCGCTCGGCACCCATCGCAACATGACGTCGAACATCATGGCGGCGGGGTTTTCCGCCGCGCGCAACTTCCTGCGCCGCGGCGAGCCGGTGCCGGTCGTCGCCAATCCGCTCGACGCGCCGCAGCGTTCGACGCTGCTCTCGGTGCCGTTCTTCCATGCCACCGGCTGCTTCGCCGTGCTCGGTCCGACCGTCGTCTCTGGCGGCAAGATCGTGCTGATGCGCAAATTCGAGGCCGAGAAGGCCATGGCGCTGATCGAAAAGGAGAAGATCAACAGCGCCGGCGGCGTGCCGACGATCGCCTGGCAGATTCTCGAGCATCCCAATCGCCACAAATACGACCTGTCGTCGCTCGAAGCCGTCGCCTATGGCGGCGCGCCGTCGGCGCCCGAGCTGGTCAAGCAGATCAAGCAGAACTGGCCGAAATCGGCGCCGGGAAACGGTTGGGGCATGACCGAGACCTCGGCCACCTGCACCACGCATTCCGGCGAGGATTATGAGAACCGCCCGACCTCCTGCGGCCCGCCGGTCGCGGTCTGCGATCTCAAGATCATGGATGTCGAAGGCACGCGCGAGCTGGCCGTCGGCGAGGTCGGCGAGTTGTGGGCGCGCGGTCCCAACATCGTCAAATGCTACTGGAACAAGCCGGAAGCCTCGGCCGCGACCTTCGTCGACGGCTGGGTGCGCACCGGCGACCTCGCGCGTCTCGACAGCGAAGGCTTCTGCTTCATCATCGACCGCGCCAAGGACATGCTGATCCGCGGCGGCGAGAACATCTACTGCATCGAGGTCGAGAACGTCCTCTACGATCATCCCGCCGTGATGGACGCGGCACTGGTGGCCGTGCCGCACAAGCAGCTCGGCGAGGAGCCCGGCGCCGTGGTGCATCTCAAGCCCGGCATGCACACGACGGAGGAGGAACTGCGCCAGTTCGTCGCCGGCAAGCTCGCCGCGTTCAAGGTGCCGGTGAAGGTCGTGTTCTGGCCCGAGACCCTGCCGCGCAACGCCAACGGCAAGATCCTGAAGACGGAGCTCAAGAAAATCTTCGCCGAGCCGCAATAACAGCGCGGCGTGCAGCGATTATGGCTTGTGCCGCTTTGCGCTGCGTCACTGATCGGTCAGACCCACACCCCGCCCTTGTCGCTGGTGCAGCCGATGGCGCGGTAGGCGGCATCGACCAAGGACTGGCCGCGGTCGTTCAGCATGATGCCCTGGCCCATCTGGTTCATCGCGTAGCCGAAGCTCATCCGTGCGGGCGGATCGGCAAAGCCTATGGAACCGCCGGCGCCGACATGGCCGAAGGCGGCTTCGGACAGGATGGCGGAGCTGTTGGCGGCGTTCTCCAGTCTGCGGTTGTCCATCGATTTCATGAAGCCGAGCGAGAAGCGTGTCGGGATCTGCAGCGTCGCATCCTCGTGCGTCGCGACGCTGACCTGGCCCATGCGCGTCAGCGTGTCGGCGCCGACGTAGCGCTTGCCGTTCAGGCTGCCGCCATTGGCGAGCGGCGCGTAGAGACCGGCGAGGCCCCGGCCGTTCGACACGCCGGTCGCCGAGCCGATCTCGGCGGCGCGGGCGTCGCGCGAATTGGGATCGAAGCCGCCGCCGTTCAGCAGGAAACGGCCGGTCGGCCCCGTCGGATCGGCCATCATCGCGAGCGCGATGCGCGAGGTGGCCATCGCCGCGTCGGGCGGCGGCGAGATGACCAGCGCGACCTTGCTCTCATGTTCTTGCGGCAGTCCCATCCAGAATTCGATGCCGAGCGGGCCCGCGATCTCGTCTGCCAGGAATTTTCCCATGCGCTTGCCGGTGCTGCGGCGGACCATCTCGCCCACGGTCCACGCCGCCGTCACGCCGTGATAGCCGTTGCGCGTGCCGGGCTTCCAGAACGGCGTTTCCGCCGCCAGCTGCGCGCACATATAGTCGTAGTCGTAATAGGCGCCCTGCTTGAGCTGCTCGCGCAGACCGGGCACGCCGACCGAATGATCGAGCATCATGTTGACCAGCGCGTCTTCCTTGCCGTTGCTCGCGAACTCCGGCCAGTATTTGGCGACCTTGGCGTCGAGATCGAGCAGGCCGCGATCCGCCGCCATGTGGGCGCAGAATGCCGAGGCGCCCTTGGTGCATGAGAACACGACGCACACCGTGTCGCGCTCCCAGGCTGGACCGCCGTCGGCCTTCTGCCCACCCCACAGATCGACCACCGTCCTGCCGTCCAGCGTGATGCCGACCGCGGCGCCGATCTCGCCGCGCTTTTCGAAATTCTCGGCGAAAGCATCGGCTACGCCCGCGAATTTGCTGTCGCAGGTCCCGCTGATCGTGCCGCGTGACGTCTTGCGTTCGATGCTATTCATGGTTCCCGTCCCGGTTTTGCGGCGAGCTTCCGGGGATCGTGCGTCGCTGTCAAACCGGAACGGATGTGATAGACCGCCCCATGGCCGATCTGCGCGTCACGTCCACCATCCTCATCGCCGACGGCGAACTGAGCGAGAGCTTCATCCTTTCCTCCGGCGCGGGCGGGCAGAACGTCAACAAGGTGGCGAGCGCGGTGCAGCTGCGTTTCGATGTGCTGCATTCGCCGAGCCTGCCCGACGACGTTCGTGTGCGCCTGCTGCGGTTGGGCGGCCACCGCCTGACCAAGGACGGCGTCCTGGTGATCAGCGCGCGCGAATCGCGCGACCAGGTGCGCAACCGCGAGATCGCGCGGCAAAAGCTGGCCGAGCTGGTGCGGGCCGCCAGCTATGTGCCCAAGAAGCGCAAGCCCACCAGGCCGACCAAGGCCAGCAAGGAGCGCCGCATCGATGCCAAGAAGCGCAATGCGCGCAACAAGCAGCAGCGGTCCAGGCGGTTCGAGGACTGACGCCTACGATTTCTTCTCCGCCGCCTCGACCTTGCGCTGCGCTTCGGCCCATTGCGCCGCGTCGGCGCGTCCAGGTGCCGGCGGCGTCTGGCCGGCGGCCCGCATGCGTTCGGCGATCTGGCGGCCGAGGGCGACGACCTTGGGGATCTCGCCATCGGCGAGTGGCGGCATGTATTTCTTGCGCGCCATCGCCTTCTCGACATAGGGCGCCAGCTCTTGGGCCTTCTTGTGGACGCGTTCGGCTTCCTTTTCCTTGAACTCCGGCATGACCTCTTTGGCGAACAGGTCGAGCGCTTCGCAGATGTGCTCGTGCTTGTTGCGGCCGCCTTGCTGGATGAAGGCGACCTGGTCGACGCCGGCCTCCTGGAAACCGCGCATATGCGCACGTAACTGCTCCGGCGTACCGATGCCGCCTTCGCCGCCGGCGCCCGGTGCGTCCGGTCCAGCCGCGGCCTGCGCCTTTTCGAAGGCGGCCCAGATGTCGGTGCGGCCGGGGGTGTGCTCGCCGAAGCCGTAATGGTGCCCCAGCGCGTAGCCGAAGAAGCGAAAGCCCATCAGCCCGCGCCGCCGCGCCTCGGCTTCGTCCTTGTGCACCGAGAAGCTCGACACCATGCAGATATTGGGGTTCACCGCACGGCCGATCGGCACGCATTCCTCCTTGAAGATGCGGTAATAGTCGTCGACCCATTGCTTGGCTTCCTTGGGATCGACAAAGGCAAAGGTCAGCGCACCGATGCCCAGCCGCGCCGCCAGCTTGATGGTCTCGCGGTTGGAGCACGCGACCCAGAGCGGCGGATGCGGCCGCTGCACCGGCTTGGGCACGACGTTGCGGCAGGGCATCTCGAAATACTCGCCCTTGAAGCCGGGATAGGGATCCATCGCCATCATGTTGGCGCACTGCTCGACAGCCTCGAGCCATTGGTTGCGCTTCTGCTCCAGCGGCACGCGATAGCCACCGAGTTCCAGCAGCGCCGAGCTTTCGCCGGTGCCCCATTCGACGCGGCCGTTCGAGACCAGATCGAGCGTCGCGATGCGCTCGGCGACCCGCGCCGGGTGGTTGTAGTTCGGCGGCATCAGCGTGATGCCGTGGCCGAGGCGGATATTCTTGGTGCGCTGCGAACAGGCGGCCAGGAACACTTCCGGCGCCGAGGAATGCGAATATTCCTCCAGGAAATGGTGCTCGACCTCCCAGGCATTGTCGATGCCGAGCCGGTCGGCGAGTTCGACCTGGTCGAGCGCGTTCTGGAACAGCTTGAGTTCGTCGCCGTCGTTCCACGGCCGCGGCAGCTGATGCTCGTAAAAGATGCCGAATCGCATGGCCGTCTCCTGTTCAGGTTTTTTGCGTCGCGGCGGCCTGCATCGCGGCGCGCTGCGCCATGCGGCGCTGCTGCTCCTCGGGGTCCCAGGCGTGGCGCGGGCCCGTCGTCATGCCGCCATCGACCACGATATGCGTGCCGGTGACGAACTCCGAATCGTCGCTGGCGAGATAGAGGCAGGCCCTGGCGATGTCGGCCGGCAATCCGCCCTTGGGAATGGGCTGGGCGTCCGGCGCCATCTGCGTCATGCCGGACTTGATCTGCTCGAGCATCGCGTCGGGCGCACCCATGGCGCGGGCGCCGGCGGCGAAGATGTCGGTCAGGATCAGGCCGGGGCAGATCGCATTGACGCGAATCTTCGCGCGCCCCAGTTGCGCGGCACTGACCGTCGTCAGGTGAATCACGCCGGCCTTGGCGACGGAATAGGCGATGGGCCCCGCGCCGGCCTGCAGCGCGGCGACCGAGGCGGTGTTGATGATCGAGCCGCCGCCGCGCGCCTTCAGGAACGGCACAGCGTAGCGGATGCCGAGCGCCACGGAGCGCAGCAGCAGGTTCATCGAGCGGTCCCATGCTTCGCCCGTCATGTCCTCGATCGTATTCGGGCTGCCGCCGGCGCCTGCATTGTTGAACACGATGTCGAGGCCGCCGAACTGGTCGTGCGCCGCCTGCATCGTCGCTTTGATGTCGTCTTCCTGCGTCACATCGCAATGGTGGAACTTCACCTGGCCGTTGAAGCGGCGCTCCAGCTCGCGTCCGCGCTCGTCCTGGACGTCGGCGGCGAGCACGCGCGCGCCCTCGGCGACGAACAGCTCGACAGTTCCGAGCCCGATGCCGGAGGCGGCGCCGGTGATGACGGCAATCTTATCTTTCAAGCGGTCCAAGAAGTCCTCCTCAGCGTGAAAACACGCCCATCAGCATGGGCTTGGCGTACAGCGCCGGGGCGCCCTCGGCGGCGACGTCGGGAATCGTGAACGGCAGGTCGGACGCCGCGTTCAGCGTCGCGTTGAGCATTTGGGCGGCGATATAAGGATCGACGGCGCGGATCGAACCCTGCGCCACGCCATCGGAGATCATCGCGGCGAAGCGCTCGGAGACCCGGTTGGCGCGTTCGACCATGGCGATGCGCATCTGCTCGGGCAGGGCGCTGAGCGCCGACGAGCGCAGCAACGGTCCACGCTCGGAGAGCTGGAATTCTACCAGCGTCGCCGCGGCGGAGGCGATGCGCTGCCAATAGTCGCCGCTCTCGGCCAGCGCGGCCGACTGGACGCGCCGCATGACGTCGAAGGTGCGCTCGAAGCATTCCACCACCAGGTCGTCCTTGGCGTCGTTGTGATGATAGAACGAGCCCTTGGTGACGTTGAGCTGCTCGGAGATCTTCTCGACCGAGGCGCCGCGATAGCCGCGCTGGTTGATCAGCCGCGTCGCCGCGGTGAGGAAGGTCTCGCGCTGGCTTTCCTGTGCGTCCTGCGGCGGCGGCAATTCGGGCAGCCGCGCCGGATGCCACACCGCGCCCTCCGGCGCCACGCCATGCGCCATGATGTCGAACATGCGGTCGCGGACACGGCCGTAATCGTCGAGGTCGTAGCGCGGCAGCCAGGTCACCGACCAGTAGAGCTGCTCCATCAGCATATGCGTGCGCGCCGTCGACATGCGCCGGTCGAGCCACTCATAGCCGGGCCCGCGAAACAGCGAGCGCACCTTGCGGAAGAACTGGCCATAGGCCTTGCCGACGATCGGTAGGTGCGGCTCCTTCAGCGCGCGGATGTCGTTGAACACCGCGATGGGCGCTTCCTCGCCTTCGCGGATGCGCCGGTGCAGGTCGAGATAAAGTTCGAGGAATTTCAAGAGCCGCTGCGGCGGCTCGGCCTCCTGCAGCGCCGCCGAGATCAGCGCGTCGAAGCGCTCGATGCCGCGCAAATAGCAGGCGACCGCCAGGTCCTCCTTCTTCTTGAAATAGTAGGTGACGCTGGTGGTGATCAGATCGACGCTCGCCGCCACATCGGCCAGCGTCATGCCGCGCACGCCGCGCCGGTTGAGGATGCCGGCCGCCGCCGCGATGATCGCTTCCTTCTTCTTGTTGTAGCGGTCGGTAGAGGTGGTCAAGGATGCTCCGAAGCCGGCATGTATGCGGCTTCCGCGGCGAGCTTGCGCAGGTTCTCCTCGTGGTCCTTGCGGTCGATCGGAAAGCGCGAGATGACGGTGATGCCGATGCCGTACAATAGCACTACCGACGGCAGATAGACGAGCGCCATGTTGCGGATGACCGTCGGATCGACATGGCCCGGCATCGCATTGCTCGGAAAGCCGACGAGCCACAGCAGCAGCGAGGACAGCAGGATGCCCAATCCCGACACCGCCTTCGCCATGAAGCTGGAACCGGCGAAGAACAAGCCTTCGGAGCGCCGCTTGGTCTTGAGTTCGCTGTCCTCCACCACGTCGGCCAGCATCGCGGTCATCAGGATCGAGCTGCCGATCGTCATCGCGCCCGAGATCGCGGCGAACACGAACAGCGTCGGCACCAGCCAGGGCGAGGCGTTCGTCCAGAATACGCCGAACAGGCGCAGCATGATCGGGAAGATCGAGATGAACAGGCCGGCCGCGAACAGCGTCACCGCGCCGATGCGCTTGCCCAATCGCTTGGCGACCGGAAGCGCGATCACGAAGGCCAGGACGAAGGCGACGACGGTGCCGAAGCCCAGGATCACGATCTTGGCGCTGGTCAGCTCCCAGAAATAGGTGCCCAGATAGATCGCCATCGCGAAGACGAGCCCGGTGGCCGCGCCGAACGCGATCTGTGCCAGCATCAGGATGAGGAACGCCCGGTTATAGGCGGTCTCCCACATCTGCTTGGCGTATTCCCACAGCGATGGCGCGCGTGCCGGCGGCTTGCGCAGGATCGGAATGAATTTGTGGGTGCCCGCGGCCGAGATCAGGATCGCCGCGAACATCAGGACGGCGGCCAGTATGCCGTAATGCGCATAGCCGGTCTCGTTGAGCTGGCCCACCTTGTGCGCCGCGGCGGGCCTCAGGAACACGCCCAGCGCCAGCAGGTACATCGTCATGCCGCCGGTCCAACCGAAGAACGTGCGATAAGCCGAAAGCGCGGTGCGCTGATCGTAATTGTCCGTCAGCTCGGGGTTCAGCGCGGAGCTGGGGATCTCGTAGAAACTGATGAAGGTCCGGACCACGACGGCGACGATGAAAAGATAGATCAACAGCGCGCCCTGGCTCCAATGCGGCGGATTCCACAGCAGCAGATAGCTGATCGCGACCGGCAGGGCCGACAGATAGAGCAGGGGATGGCGGCGTCCCCAGCGCGTGTGCAGATTGTCCGAGAATTGGCCGATGATCGGATCGAACACGGCGTCGATGCAGAGCGCGCTGAACAGAACCAGCCCCACCAGTTGCGACGGCAGATGCATCACCTGATTGTAGAACAGCAACAGGATGGTCTGGAAGCCGTTGTCCTTGATGCCGAACGCTATGGAGCCGAAGCCATAGAACAATTTCGTGCGCAGGCTGCCGACGTCGCGCTGCAACGCTTCGGGGCTCGATTGGGCATCCATCACGTCACCGGCGGCGCGGCAACGATGGCGACGGCGGCTTCGGCCTCCGTCTCGTTGAGCAGCCTTATGTTCTCGTTGTGCAGTTCGCGGCTGATGCGATAGCGCGACAGCAACAGGATGCCTATGCCGTAGAAGAACACCATGCAGGGCAGGTAATAGATCGCCAGATGGTGGATGGCGTCCGGCGTCGGCGTCGCCTGGCCCGACATGCCGGCGAACTGCAGCACCTGGCCGGCGATGAGCGTTCCGGCGCCCGACAGAAGCTTGCCGATGAAGCCGATGAAGGCGAAGAACAGGCCTTCCGAGCGCCGGCCGGTCTTCAGCGCGCTGTCGTCGACCACGTCGGCCATCATCGAACTGAACAGGATGAGGCAGGCGATTCCCATCAGGACCGACAGCGAGCGCTCGAGGAACAAAAGCACCAGAAGGGCGGTCGAGCCGTTCGGCGGAAAGAACCCGATCAGGCGCAGCGAGATCGGCGCGGCGGTCAGGACCACGCAGAAGAAATAGAACAGCAGGGCTGCATTCTTCTTGCCGAGCGGCCTGCTGAGCGGGCCGGCGAGTACCGGCGCCAGGAAGGCGGCGAGCAGGCCGACGAAGCCGAACAGCCCGATCTGCTTGGTCGAGAGCTGCCAGAAATAGGTGTTGAAGTAGATCACAAGTGCGGCGCCGATGCTGATCGCTACCGTGCCGAAGATCGCCGCGCCCACCAGCGTCAGGAATTGCGGATGCCACAGGCTCGTGCCCATCTCGCGGAACATCTGCGGCAGCGTGATGCGTCGCTCCTCGGGCACGCGGAACAGCGGGATGTAGCGATGCGTGCCGCGCGCGGAAACCAGGATGCTCACCACCATGACGATGGACGACACCAGGGCGAAATAGGGGTAGCCGGCCGGATTGAGCTGGCCATCCTTGTGCAGCGCGTCGGAGAACAGCAGGAAGCGATAGGTCACGACGTTGATGCCCACGCCCGCCAGGACGCCGAACAGGTAGCGGACGGAGACGAAGCTGGTGCGCTGGTCGTAGTCGTCGGTCATCTCCGGCACCAGGGCGGCGCTCGGGATCTCGTACATGGTGATGAAGGTGCGCACGAGGATCGCCATCACGACGAGATAGACGAACAGCGCGCCGTGCGACCAGTGCGGCGGCACCCACAGGAAATAGTACGACACCGCGACCGGCACGGCGGAAAAATACATCAGTGGGTGGCGGCGGCCCCAGCGCGTGCGCAAGCCGTCGGAAAACTGGCCGACGATGGGATCGGCGAAGGCGTCGAACACCAGGACGAGCGCGATGGCGAAACTGACCTCGGCGGGCGGCAGGCCGACGACGCGGTTGTAGTAGAACAGCAGCAGCGTCCCGAAACCGAAATCCTTGATCCCGTATGCGACCGAGCCGAAGCCGTAGAACAGCTTGGCGCGCCAGGAGCCGAGTTCGGCGCGGGAGACGGGGGTGCTCATGATCGGTCCTTCGTGTGTTGTTCAGGCGCGGCGCGGCTGCGGGGCGATAAAGGCGTCCTCGTCGATGCCGGCGCTGCTGCCCGGCGCGGAAGCCTCGGCCAGCGCCGCCGCTTCGGCAAGGCTCTGGAGGTTGTGCTCATGGGTCTTGCGGTCGATGCGATAAAAGGTGATCAGCGAGATCGCGACGATCCACAGCACGATCTGCACCGGCATATAGATCAGCACCAGATTGCGCACGGCGTGGGGCGCGATGATGTCGATGTTCGCCGGCGTCGCCTGTTTGGGAAAATGCACCACGTCGATCAGAAGACCGGCCAACAGAATGCCAAGTCCCGACGTCGCTTTGCCGACGAAGCTAAGCGACGCCGAGAACAACCCCTCCGACCGCCGCCCGGTGCGGATTTCGCTGTCCTCGACCACGTCTGTGATCATCGAGGCGATCAGGATGCCCGACGCGATGGCGAGCGCCAGCCCGATGGTCACGGTGCTGAAGAAGATGAGCAGCAGCGTCGGCGAGCCGTCCGGCGGCAGCAGGCCGAGCAGCTTCAGCGTCATCGCGATGTTGTTGACGAACAGCGAGCCGAAGGCCGTGGCGATGAAGGCCCGGCGTTTCTCCAGCCGGGCCGAGGCGAACGGCGCCAGCGGCACGGCGAGGATCGCCGCGAGCAAGGCGGCAGCGCCCAGCACGGAGAGCTGCTGCGGAGAGAACCGCCAGAAGAACGTCGCGAAATAGGTTCCCAGCACCGAGCCCAGGCCGAGCGCCATGCTGCCGAACAGGCTGGCAACCGTCACGACCAGCAGGGACCGGTGCGACAGGCTCTCGTACATTTCGCGCACGAGCTGCGTTATCGTCGGGCGCGGGCGCGCGGGCAGCTGCTTCATATATTTGATGCGTGAATGTGTGCCGGCGGCGGACAGCAGGATGCTCGTCATCATCACCAGCGCCGCCATGACGCTGTAGGAGAAATAGCCGTGGCGATTGAGCAGGCCGAGAGGATTGGCCGGCGTCTTGGCCATGAATATGCCCAGCGCAATGGCGATCGTTATGCCGCCACCGACGGTGCCGAATAGGAAGCGGAACGCCATCAGCGAGGTCCGTTGGTCGTAGTCTGGGCTCAGCTCCGGCGCCAGTGCCGCGCTGGGGATCTCGTAGCAGGCGATCGCCATGCGCACCGCGATCGCGGCCACGATGAGATAGCCGAACAGCGCGCCGCCGTGCCAGGCCGGTGGATTCCACAGCAGGAAATAGAGCACGGCGATCGGCACCGCCGCGCCGTACATGAAGGGATGGCGCCGGCCCAGGCGCGAGCGCCAATTGTCGGAGATCTCGCCGATGATGGGATCGAACACCGCATCCGCGACCAGCGCGATCATGATCGCGAAACTCACCAGCGTCGCCGGCAAGCCGAGCACCTGGTTGTAGAAGATGAGCAGGAAGGTCGAGAAGCCGAGATCCTTGGTGCCGAACGCGACCGAGCCCAGCCCGTAGACAAGCTTGGTGCCCAAGCGTGGAGCCGCAATGCCGCCGGCCGCCGCGTCCGCCATCGTCTCTCTCCCCCGGCCCGCCCGCGCGGGTCCGGTTTTTGTACGCTTGCGCCGCCGCCTCGTTGGACGGTAGCCGGGCCCTGGTCGCCCGCCGCCATGATGACCGCCCGCCGCCATGTCTTGTCAAACAAATAAGGAAATCCGGTATTGCCGCGCTTAAGCCTTGTGCCGGCGGCAAGGCCCGAAAATAGCGTCACAATTCGGAATATCGGCGTGGGCCGGTGCCGGAAAATTGCGCATTTCGAAGGTCGAGTATGGCGTATTCCGAAGTTCCGCCACGCCTCGGAAGACTGCTGACAGGTTTGGACGTCTGCGTCCGAAAATGGCCATTCGCGCCGGCCCGACTGCGCTATACCACCGCCCATGGACATGCCGCCGCACGACGTCTGCTACCGCGCCATCGCCACCCGCGACCGCCGTTTCGACGGCCGTCTCTTCATCGGCGTGAAGACGACCGGCATCTATTGCCGTCCGATCTGTCCGGCCCGCACGCCCAGGCGCGAGAACGTGACATTCTGGCCGAGCGCCGCGGCGGCGCAGGAGGCGGGCTTCCGGCCCTGCCTGCGCTGCCGGCCCGAGATCTCGCCCGACGCGGCCGCCTGGCGCGGCACGTCGAACACCGTCAGCCGCGCCCTGGCGCTGATCGCCGAAGGCGGCCTCGACGGCGACGACGCCGGCGTCGCGCGTCTGTGCGAACGGCTCGGCGTCGGCGAGCGCCAGCTGCGCCGGCTGTTCGACAAGCATCTGGGCGCGCCGCCCATCGCGGTGGCGCAGACGCGGCGCGTGCTGTTCGCCAAGCAGCTGATCCAGGAGACGCGCCTGCCGATGGCTGCGGTCGCCGATGCCTCCGGCTTCGGCAGCGTCCGCCGCTTCAACGACGCCTTCAAGAAGCTCTACCGCCGCGCGCCGGGCGATTTGCGCCGGCAAGGCACCAAGGTCTCGGCCTCGACCGTGACGCTGCGCCTGGGCTATCGCGCGCCCTATGATTGGGACGCCATCCTCGCTTTCCTCGCCGCGCGTTCGATCGCCGGCGTCGAACTGGTCGAGAACAACCGCTATGCCCGCACCGTCGAGATCGACGGCGCCGTCGGCAGCATCGCGGTCGCGCCGGTCGGGAACCATCTCCAAGCCACGATCCGCTTTCCGCGCGTCACCGCGCTGCTCGCCATCGTGGCGCGGCTGCGCCGGCTGTTCGATCTCGACGCCGATATCGAGACCATCGGTGCGCATCTCTCCGGCGACCTGGCGCTGGCGCCGCTGGTCGCGCGCCGCCCCGGCCTGCGCACGCCGGGCGCCTGGGACGGTTTCGAACTCGCGGTGCGCGCCATCCTCGGCCAGCAGATCACCGTCGTCGGCGCGCGCCAGCTGGCGGTGAAGCTCGTGGCGCGGGCCGGCAGCGACATTGCGCCCGACGCCAGCGGCGACGAGCGCCTGGCGCGCGTCTTTCCCTCCGCCGCGCGGCTGGCGGGAGCCGATCTTTCCACGCTCGGCATGCCCAAGGCGCGCATCGCGGCGTTGATGGCGCTGGCGAAGGCCGCCGCCGCCGATCCCAGGCTGCTGGAAGCGGCCGGCTCCTACGAGGGAACCATCGAAAAACTGCTGGCGCTGCCGGGCTTCGGGCCGTGGACGGCGCAGTATTGGGCGCTCAGGGCGCTGCGCGACAGCGATGCCTTCCCCGCCGCCGACGTTGCCTTGCTGCGCAGTCCGCTGGTCGCCGAGGCCGGCAAGCGGCCGACGCCCAAGGCGCTCCTGGCGCGTGCCGAAGGCTGGCGGCCGTGGCGCGCCTATGCGGCGCAGCATCTGTGGACCGCGGACGGCGATCGTGTCTGAGCCGCTGTTCCTGGACCGCGTCGAGACGCCCATCGGCGAGCTCCTGTTGGTGGCGGATGCCAGGGGCGCGTTGTGCGCCCTGGAGTTCCACGACAAGCCGGAACGCTGGCGGCGGGACTTTGGCCGCCGCTTCGCCAACGCCGGATTCAGCGACAAGCGCGGCCTGTTCGGCCTCGCGGCCACGCTGAAGCGCTACTTCGCCGGCGATTTGGCGGCGCTCGACGCAATCGAAACGGCAGCGAACGGCACCGATTTCCAGCGCGCCTGCTGGCGGAATTTGCGCAAAATTCCGGCCGGCACGACCACCAGCTACGGCGCTCTCGCCAAAAAGCTCGGCAAGCCGGCCGCGATGCGCGCCGTCGGCCTTGCAAACGGTGCAAACCCGATCGCCATTGTCGTGCCTTGTCATCGTGTCGTCGGCAGCGATGGTTCGCTGACCGGCTATGGCGGCGGCCTGGAACGCAAGCGCTGGCTCCTGGCCCATGAGGCCCGCCATGCCGGACGGGATCTTTTGAAGAAAGCGAAACACGCATGAGCATCGCCGACCGCGCCAGGACCTTCGCCGCCCTCCATGCCGGCCCCAAGCTGCTGGTCCTGCCCAACGCCTGGGACGCCGGCAGCGCCCGCGTCATCGAGAGCGCAGGCGCCAAGGCCATCGCGACCTCGAGCGCCGCGGTCGCCTGGGCCCACGGCTATGCCGACGGGCAATTCCTGCCGTTCGAGACGCTGCTCGCCACCGTCGGCGAGATCGTCAAGACCGTTTCGCTGCCGGTGTCCGCCGACATCGAGGCGGCTTATGCCCATGACGCGGCGACGGCGGCTCGGACCGTCGCCCGGATCGTCGATGCCGGCGCCGTCGGCATCAACATCGAGGACGGCAACGACGCGCCCGACCTGCTGGCGCGGAAAATCGAGAACCTCAAAGCCGCCGCGCGCAGGGCGGGCGTCGATCTGTGGGTCAACGCCCGCGTCGACACCTATCTGCGACGCCTGGTTCCGGCCGAGCAGGCTTATGACGAGACGGTCCGGCGCGCGACGCTTTATCGCGAGGCCGGCGCCAATTCGATCTTCGCGCCGGCGCTGGTCGATCTCGCCCAGCTGACGCGGCTGGTGCAGGACGTCGTCCTGCCGCTCAACTGCCTGGGTTGGCCGGGCCTGCCGGACGGCGCGGCGCTGGAAAAGATCGGCGTGCGCCGCCTCAGCGCCGGCTCCGGCATCGGCAAGGTCATGCTCAGCCACACGCTCGGCATGGCCAAGGCGTTCCTGGCGGAAGGCAGGTCCGAGCCCTTCGGCGAAGGCCCGCTGAGCAACCCCGACATCAACGGCATGATGCGCAAGAACTAATCCGTCACGAAAGCGGCTATGATGCGGCGTCTTGATTCAAGAGCCGCATGAATCGCACGCAAACCTATTGGAGCAGCATCGCCCGCTTTCTCTGGCCGGCGCTGGTCGGTCTTGGCGCCGGCGGGGTGCTGGTCCTGTGGCGCAGCCCGCAAACGCTTGGCATCGTCGCGGCCGCGCTGGCCGCCGTCGCGGTGCTGGTCTCGTTCCTGGCGCGCGAAGGCCGCCTGCATCTGCAGGCGCAGGCCGGCGCGGTCGGCGAGCGCGGCGACGCCTTCCTGACGCCGCTGGCGCGCGAGGTGCTGGGGCATCTGCCCGATCCGCTGATGCTGCTCGACCCGGGCGGGCGCGTGCTGTTCGCCAATGGCGCGATGTACACCGTCATCGGGATCGAGCCCGAGAACAAGCACGTCTCGCTGCTGCTGCGCACGCCCGCCGTGCTCGAGGCGATCGCCCAGACCGCCGCGACGGGCGCCGATACCTCCGTCGCCTTCGTCACGCCGGTGCCGGTGGAGCGGCATTACCAGGCCTATGTGGCGCGCATGCCGGGGCAGCCGCCGGTGACGACGTTGCTGCTGCACGATCTCACCACCGCCAAGCGCACCGAGCAGATGCGCGTCGACTTCGTCGCCAATGCCAGCCACGAGCTGCGCACGCCGCTGGCCGCGGTATCGGGCTTCATCGATACGCTCAAGGGCCATGCCCGCGACGACGCCCAGGCGCGCGACCGCTTCCTCGACATCATGAGCGTCGAAGCCGGGCGCATGCGCCGGTTGATCGAGGATCTGCTGTCGCTGACCCGCATCGAGCTCAACGAGCATGTCCGTCCCTCCGGCCGCGTCTCGCTGGAAGCCATCGTGCGCGAGGCCTTCGCCGTCCTCAGTCCCCTGGCCCAGATCGACGGCATCGCGCTGGAACTCGCCGCCGCGCCGGACCTGCCGCCGGTGATCGGCGAGCGCGACGAGCTGATCCAGCTGTTCCAGAACCTGATCCACAATGCGATCAAATACGGCCGTGTCGGCGGCCATGTCTGGGTGATGATCGCCTCGGCGCCGGCATCGGGCGTACGGGGCGCCGAATCGATGCAGGCGGCCAGCGTGCGCGACGACGGCGAAGGCATCGCGCCCGACGCCATTCCGCGCCTGACCGAGCGCTTCTACCGCGTCGATGTGAAGCGCAGCCGCGAAAAGGGCGGCACCGGCCTCGGCCTCGCCATCGTCAAGCACATCGTGAGCCGCCACCAGGGCCGGCTGACGGTCGAGAGCAAGGCGGGCGAGGGCAGCACGTTCACGGTGCTGCTGCCGGTGGCATCTGAAGAAAGCTAAACCAGGAGAGTTTCAGATTTGCATTCCTCAAACTGTCATGGCCCGCGAATGCGGGCCACCCAGGTGACGCCAAACTCCAAAGTTGCCGATTGAGCCGCGGGTAGGGCCGCGCCAAATTCTTCATTTCCCAGGCCTGTGCCCAACTGGGTGGCCCGCATTCGTGGGCCATCACAGCGAGGATTGGTGCCGTCAAACCAATCTGCCCCTGCTGTCACATAACTGTTATAAAACTGTCGCATATCCATGCGGCTGGGGCGTTAATGACCAACTGGCGCGCTCAGGCGCAGAACCGGGCTGAAGACATGAACGATCACACCGTGAAGGCATTCAGCGAACAATTGGAAGGCTTGTCGGCCTCGATCGCCCAGATGGGCGGCCTCGCCGAGGCCCAGTTCGCCAATGCCGTCGAGGCCGTCGCCCGCCGCGACACCGGCCTTGCCGAAGGCGCGGTCGGCGGCGACAAGCGCATTGATGCCCTGCAGGTCGACATCGAGGACCGGGCGATGAAATTGCTGGCGCTGCGCCAGCCCATGGCGGTGGACCTGCGCGAGACCCTGGCCGCGATCAAGATCGCATCCGAGCTCGAGCGCATCGGCGACCTCGCCAAGAACATCGCCAAGCGCGCCATCGTGCTCAACCGCGAGCCGCCGATCCGGCTCACCGCCTCGCTCGCCCGCATGGGCAAGCAGATGCTGGCCCAGCTCAAGCACGTGCTCGACGCCTATTCCGACCGCAACGCCGAGGCCGCCGAGGCGGTGTGGAAGCAGGACGGCGAGATCGACGAGATCTACAACAGCCTGTTCCGCGAACTCCTCACCTACATGATGGAGGACCCGCGCACCATCGGGCTGTGCACGCATCTGCTCTTCATCGCCAAGAATATCGAGCGCAGCGGCGATCACGCCACCAACATCGCCGAGGTCGTCTATCACATGGTGCGCGCCGATCACCTGTCGAACAACCGGCCCAAGGCGGACACTACCAGCGAGACCTCTGTGCCGTTCGAGCGCAAGGCATGAGCCTCAAACCCAGCGTCCTGATCGCCGAAGACGAGGGCGCCCTCATCACCCTGCTGCGCTACAACCTCGAGCGCGAGGGCTATCGCGTGCTCGAGGCCCAGGACGGCGAAGAAGCGCTGTTGGTCGCGGCCGAGGAGAAGCCCGACCTCGTCCTGCTCGACTGGATGCTGCCGCAGCTCAGCGGCATCGAGGTCTGCCGCCGCCTGCGCGGCCGCCAGGAAACCCGCAACGTGCCGATCATCATGCTGACCGCGCGGGGCGAGGAAAGCGACCGCATCCGCGGCCTCGACACCGGCGCCGACGACTACCTGACCAAGCCGTTCTCGATGACCGAGCTGCTGGCCCGCCTGCGCGCCGTGATGCGCCGCATCCGCCCCAGCCTCGCGCCCGACACCATCGCCATCGGCGACATCGAGATGGACCGCGCCGCCCACCGCGTCCGCCGCGCCGGCAAAGAAGTCCATCTGGGGCCGACCGAATACAAGCTGCTCGACCATCTCATCCAGCATCCCGGCCGGGTCTTCTCCCGCGAGCAATTGCTCGACGCGGTCTGGGGCTCGGACGTCTATGTCGAGGCCCGCACCGTCGACGTCCATGTCGGGCGCCTGCGCAAGGCGCTCAACGTCGAAGGCGTGCGCGATCCGATCCGCACCGTGCGCTCCGCCGGCTATTCGCTCGACGACGCCGTGGCGAACTGAAGCCCCGTAGAATTGGCGGTCCCGCCATGCGATCCTGCTCGCCGCATGACGCACGTCTCAGACGATCCGCCGAAGCACCGCCCGCGCTTCCTGCCGCCGCATAGCGTGCGGCACGATTTTCTGCCGCCGGCGCTGGTGGCGGACTTCCTGGCCTATGTGCGCGACAACCAGGCCCGTTTCGAGCCCGCCAAAGTCGGCATCGGGCCCACCCGGAGCGTCGACCCGGCCATCCGCGTCTCCGCGCGCCTGCGCGATCTGGGCGCTCTGAAGGCGGGGCTGGAGTCGCGGCTGCGGCCGCTGGCGCCCGTGCTGGCCGCCGAACTCCGCGTCGAGCCGTTCGAGACCTCCCTGCTGGAACTGGAGCTCGTCGCGCATGGCGATGGCGCCTTTTATCGCCGCCATAGCGATCTGCAGCGCGACGCCGCCGCCAAGGGCCTCGCCAATATCCGCCGGCTCAGCGGGGTTTATTACTTCCACGCGCTGCCCAGGGCCTTCAGCGGCGGCGCCTTGCGCCTGCACGAAATCCTGCCGGCCGGCGACACGCCGTCATTCGTCGACGTCGCGCCGGTTCACAACAGCCTAGTGTTCTTTCCGTCCTGGATGCCGCACGAGGTCATGCCGGTCGCCTGTCCGTCGCGGCGCTTTTCGGATTCGCGCTTCGCGATCAATTGCTGGTTTCACGCCGCGCTTTGACCGTGGCTTTGTGCAACGAAGGTTTCGCGACACGCGGTGTCACAGCACCTTGGCGATCGCCTGTTCGATGTCGGCGGGCTTGGTGGTCGGCGCGAAGCGGCCGACGACCTTGCCGTCGCGGTTCACCAGGAATTTGGTGAAATTCCACTTGATGTTGCGCGTTCCCAGGATGCCGGCCTGTTCCTGCTTGAGGAAGCCGTAGAGCGGATGGGCGCCGGCGCCGTTGACGTCGATCTTGGCGAACATCGGGAAGGTCACGCCGTAATTGGCCTCGCAGAAGGCACCGATCTCCTCCTCGCTGCCCGGCTCCTGCGCGCCGAACTGGTTGCAGGGAAAGCCGAGCACGACGAGGCCCTTTTCCTGGTGCGCCTTGTAGAGCGCCTCGAGGCCTTCATATTGCGGCGTGAACCCGCACTTGCTGGCGGTGTTGACGATCAGCATCGGCTTGCCGCGATACGCCGCCAGCGAGATATCCTTGCCCTGCAGCGTCTTCGCCGAAAAATCGTAGATGGTGGTCATAGGTCGTCCGCGGCAGGTGGTTTCACAATGAAGCGCAGGTCGCGCGCACCGTGCAAGATGCGCCAGACCAAAATTCCGTTCTGCTCGGGTAGTGGCGCATAGAATATTGTATGGGGCCGTACAACAAAGCCTCGTGGCTTGCCGAGCAGCTCGGTGCGTACCCTGCCGGAGGGGCGTGGTCGCCAATATGCCGAGCGTGCCGAAAATCCTCTCGATCACCGCGTCGGCAACGGTTGGCGACCTTTCCGTGGCGATGTAAGACCAAATCTCGAGGATGTCCCGGCTCGCTGCGGCGGTTCGGACGATGCGTGGCGACGCCATCCGGCGTTATGTCCGCGCATTATGATATTTGCGCGCCGCCTTCAGCAACTCCGGCAATGACTCGAGGGGCGCCACGTTGCCGCGGGCGATATCGTTCTGTGCTTCCCGCAGCTTCTCGTTTACCGCCGCGCGATTGGCACGGAGGTATTTCTCCGTCTGAGCCTCGGTGA
>DATMKZ010000056.1:0-5042 GCA_035570795.1 Rhizomicrobium sp. | reverse complement strand
GCCCGCCCGCCGCCTCGCGCCGCTCTCGGTTGCGCCGACATTCGTACCGCCGCCCGCGCCGCCGGCATCCTCCGCCGCCGTCAGCCCGGCCGAACTGGTGCGCGTCAGCGAACGGCTGAAGGACAACCTGACCCACGAGATGCTCGAGAATTTCAGCCTGTTTCTCTATGTGAGCAAGGCGGACAACGGCCCCTGGGCGCAGCATATGTATGTCTTCCGCAAGGACGCGGCCGGCAATCTGGCGATGCTCTACGACTGGCCCGCCTCGACGGGCCGCGAGAAGGTCGAGATCGCGCCCAATGGCACGCGCCAGCCCAGCGTCACGCCGCAGGGCTATTACCAGCTCGATCCCGGCCGCATGTATACGAGCCACTATTCGGGCCAGTGGCACGAGCCGATGCCGCACGCCATGTTTTTCAACTGGGAGAACCAGGGCCTCGAGACCGGCCTCGCCATCCATGGCGCCGTCGGGCTCGAGATCGCGCAGCTCGGCAGCCGCGCCAGCGCCGGCTGCATCCGCATCGCGCCGGAGAATGCGGCGGCGCTCTTCACCCTGATCCGCACCCAGTACCGGGGCCTCGCGCCGCGCTTCGCCTTCGACCGCCGCACCGCGACCATGAGCAATGACGGCGTGATGATGCACGACGCGGCCGGCAATCTGCAGCTGGCCGACGGCTACAAGGTCCTGGTCTTCGTCGAGAACTATGGCGGCGAAAACGTCGTCGCGGCGCTGTTCTAGCTGCGCCGGATCTCGTACAGCGCCACCGCCGCCGCGTTGGAGACGTTGAGGCTCTCCATCGCCGCGTCGATCGGCACATGCGCCGCGACATCGCAGCGCTCGCGCACCAGGCGGCGGACGCCGTCGCCTTCCGAACCCACCACCAGCGCGATGTCGCCCTTGTGGGCTGCGTCCTGCAGGGTGATCTCGCCGTCGCCGGCCAGCGCGATGCGCCAGAATTCGAGCCTGCCCAGTTCCTCGAGCACGCGCGCGATATTGACCGCGACCACCACCGGCACGATGTCGAGCGCGCCCGAGGCCGCCTTGGCCAGCACGCCGGTCTCGGGCGGCGAATGGCGGTCCTGCACGACGACGGCGGTGACGCCGAACGCCGCCGCGGTGCGCAGGATGGCGCCCGCATTGTGCGGATCGGTGATCTGGTCGAGCACCAGCACGACGCGCCTTCCGCTCCCGGCCTGGTCCAGCACGTCGGCGAGTTCGCGGCGGGGCAGGGGCTCGACCAGCAGCGCCACGCCCTGGTGCACCGCGCCGTCGGGCAGGATCCGCGACACGCCCTGCATGTCGGCGATCTCGTGCTTGGCGCGCGCCAGCAATTGCGGCCCGATCTCCTCCGCCGCCCGCGCCGTCAGCACCGCCCGGCGCACGAAGCGCTTGGGATTGGCGAGCGCCGCCCGCACCGCGTGCAGGCCGTAGAGCCACAGCCCGCCCTCGGGCTTGTGCTGCGGCTTGAAGAATTTGCGTTCTTGTTTGCGGTCCGCTTTGCGCTCGGGGCGGCGTGCGGGTTTTCGTTCGGGGCGTGCCATGGGGCGGCTTATAGTGAAAACCACCCCCACCGCAAACAGCGCCGCCCGGCCGGCGTGCCAATCACGACAAATTGGCTTTCCTGCGGCCCTGCGATACGCTTCGCTCCCAGCCATGAACCGAGCACCGCGAACGAAGGCCGGGGTTCGCGCCGCAGCGCGCAGTGCCCTGTCGCGCGCCCTGGTTCTGCTGACGCTGCTTGCCTTCACGCTTTCGGGCTATCTGACCCAGACCCATATTCACGGTCAGGCCGTGGGCGCGCCCGCGGCCGTCGACATTTTCGACGGCGCGCCGGGGCCGGCGCACGACAAGGATCCGTCCAAGAACGATCCGGCGAACTGCCCGCTCTGCCAGCAATTCGCCAGCGCCGGCCATTTCGTCACGCCGGCCGCGGCGGCGGTCCTGCTGCCGTCGCTGTCGGTTTGCGTCATCGAAGTGGCCGTCGTCGCGGTCCGCTTCGCCCTTCCGGTCTCGCATAGCTGGCGCGGCCGCGCACCGCCTCTGGGCTGATCACGTCACATTGATCGCGTGATGTCGCGGGCAGCGTCGCTGCCGGCGCGTCGCTTCCCATTCTCGCATCGCTCCGTCCGCGTCAGGCGCGGCGGCGAAGCGTCAGAGCCGAGGTTCAATCATGTATCGTTCCCATCTGTTGGCGACTGCGATGGCAGTGGCCGCCCTCGCCCCATTGGCTGCCCGCGCCGCCGATGAAATCGAGACCGTCACCGTCACCGCCGCCAGGCTCGATGCCGCGCGCATCGGCATCCAGCCGCAGACCGGCGCTTCGACCTATTCGATCTCCGATGCCGCCATCGCCGCCCAGCCCGGCGGCGACAACAGCCAGCTCAACCAGGTCGTGCTGCAGGCACCGGGCGTGGCCCAGGATTCGTTCGGCCAGCTGCACGTCCGCGGCGAGCACAACGGCCTGCAATACCGCCTCAACGGCATCATCATCCCCGAAGGCATTTCGGTCTTCGGCCAGACCTTCGATCCGCGCTTCATCGGCTCGCTCGAGCTGATCACCGGCGCGCTGCCGGCGGAATACGGCCTGCGCACCGCGGGCATCATCGACATCCAGACCAAGACCGGCATGTTCCAGCCGGGCGGCGACCTGTCGGTCTATGGCGGCAGCCACAGCCAGATCCAGCCGAGCGTCGATTACGGCGGCTCTTCGGGGGCGTTCAACTACTATGTCTCGGCCGATTACCGCGCCGATACGCTGGGCATCGAAGCGCCGGACGGCAGCGTCGATCCGCTGCACGACCGCACCCAGCAGTGGCACGGCTTCGCCTATCTGCAGGACATCCTCGACGACGACAGCTCGCTGACCGGCATTTTCGGCACCGCGAACGATGTGTTCGAGATTCCGAACCAGCGCGGCCTCGAGCCTTCGGGCCTGGGCGGCATCACCGGTCTTGGTCCGATGGGCGTGCTGACGGCGGACGGCCAATCGCAGTTTCCCAGCGCTGCGCTCGACGAGCGTCAGCGCGAGATCACCCATTACGGCATCGTCAGCTACCTGCGCTCGCAGGGCGCCGTCGACGTCCAGGTTTCGGCCTATGGCCGCTATTCCAGCCTGTTCTTCACGCCCGATCCGATCGGCGATCTGCTCTACAACGGCATCGCGCAAACGGCCTACAAGCGCGACGTCGCCTATGGCCTGCAGGCGGAGGGCGCCTGGCGCGCCGACGCCGACCACACGCTGCGCGCCGGTGTGATCTTCCAGGCCGACGACCTGGCCAGCCGAACGTCTTCCTCCGTTCTCGGCGTCGACGGCGCCGGCAGCCAGACGCTGCCCGACACGCCGCTGACGATCGCCGACGACGGCACCAGGCATGCCTGGAGCTACAGCCTCTATGTCCAGGACGAATGGAAGATCGTGCCCACGGTGACGCTGAACTACGGCGTCCGCTACGACCATTTCGGCGCCTTCGATGCCGAAGAGCAACTCAGCCCGCGCGTCAATTTCGTCTGGACGCCGGGCGACGGCACGACCGTCCATGGCGGCTATTCGCGCTACTTCTCGCCGCCGCCGATCGAACTTGTCGCCTCGGCCGACATCGCGCTGTTCGACGGCACCACCGCGGCCGCCGACCACACCGACGACACACCCAAGGCCGAGCGCGCCGACTATTACGACCTCGGCCTGCAGCAGACCGTGACCGATGGTCTGACCGTGGGGCTCGACGGCTTCTACAAGCTGTCGCGCAACCTGATCGACGAGGGCCAGTTCGGCGCGCCGATCATCCTGACGCCGTTCAACTATCGCGACGGCCGGCAATACGGGGTGGAAGCCACCGGCAGCTATGACACCGGCGGCCCCTTCACCGCCTATCTGAACGCGGCCTATGAGCGGGCGGTCGGGCGCGACATCGTCTCGAGCCAGTTCCAGTTCTCGGCGGCCGATCTCGCCTATATCGCGGCGCATTACATCCCGCTGGACCACCAGCAGATCGTCTCGGTCTCGGCCGGCGCCTCTTATGAATGGCGCAGCGTCAGGTTCAGCACGGACATGCTCTACGGCTCGGGCCTGCGCCGCGACGGGCTTACCCCGAACGGCGATCACGTGCCGGGCTATATCCAGGTCAATGTCGGCGTCAGCCACACCTTTAGTCCCTGGGGCGCGAAGGGACTTACGGCGCGTTTCGACGTCCTCAACCTGTTCGACGAGAAATACGAGATCCGCGACGGCACCGGGATCGGCGTCGGGGCGCCGCAATTCGGCGCCCGGCGCGGCGTCTTCGTGGGTCTGTCGCAGGCGCTTTGACCCCAGGAACCTGTGGGCTTGTGTCAAGCAGTCAATTTGCTTGCGCAAGCCTTAGGGCTGGGGTTAGCCTTGGAGCCAAGCTGTTGTCGCGGGGGCATTATTCCGGCTCTTTCCGCGGTAATAATCTATTGACAGCTTGTCCCAACTGGCTCAAAACCCCCCGCTCGCGGCCATCCCCTCCGAAAGGTGTCTATTCACGTTCGTTCCAATGGATCGGACGCGCTCCTGTGCCGGTCGGAACTGGTAGCGTAAGTTGTTGAACCGGTTGAAAAATCTGGAGGAGTGCCCGAGTGGTTAAAGGGGACGGACTGTAAATCCGTTGGCTTAGCCTACGTTGGTTCGAAACCAACCTCCTCCACCATTTTCCGCTACGGCGAAAGGTGGGAAGTGGCTGAAACGAAAGAAGGAAGTCGAATAGGGCGGGTGTAGCTCAATGGTAGAGCAACAGCCTTCCAAGCTGATGACGAGGGTTCGATTCCCTTCACCCGCTCCAGCTTTTCCGGCCGTGCCGGGAAAGGTGTCGCGCCGAAGCCGGGCGGACGCAGAAGACGAAAGACGAATTTCCCGCGCAGGTGGGCAGAGATGACAAAGGAATAAGACGATGGCGAAGGCCAAGTTTGAGCGGAACAAGCCGCACTGCAACATCGGGACGATCGGTCATGTGGATCATGGCAAGACGTCGCTGACGGCTGCGATCACGAAGGTGCTTGCGGAGACGGGCGGAGCGACGTTCACGGC
>DATMKZ010000055.1:0-2762 GCA_035570795.1 Rhizomicrobium sp. | reverse complement strand
GTGTCGCCGATCGACACCGGCGCCGTGAAGCTCAAGGTCTGCGAGACATAGACCGATCCCGGGCCGGGCAGCTTGGTGCCGACCACGGTCGAGATGAAGCTGCCGCTCAGCATGCCGTGGGCGATGCGCTGGCCGAAGCGGGTGGTGTGGGCGAAACCGTCATGCAGGTGGAGCGGGTTGGTGTCGCCGGAGACGCCGGCGAAGGCTGCGATGTCGGCCTCGGTCACCGTCTTGCCGAACATCGCCGACATGCCGACCGTGAGGTCCTCGAGATAAAGGCCGTGCATGGCCGCAAACGTATTCGACACTTCTGCTGTTCTCCCCCGCCCAAAATCCACCGCAGGCGGCGCCCTCTTACCACGCCGCGGAGCCTGTGCCACAGTCCGGTGAATGACCGTTCACATGCCGAGCGAAGCGGAAACCATTGCGACCGCCATGGCCGCCGCCGCCGGCCGCCATTTCGGCGGGCCAGCCGCCATCGAGCACCTCGTCCGCGAATCGGGCGGCGCCTCGCGCCAGACCTGGAGCTTCGACGCCGTCGTGAACGGAGAGCGCCACGGCCTCATCCTGCGCCGCGATCCGCCGACGCTGGGCTCTGCCGCGGATAGTTCCGCAGGGGGCAGCCCGCCCGGCGAGCGGTCGACATCGCTCGACCGCGCCACCGAATTCCGCGTCCTGCGCGCGGCCTTCCAGGCAGGCGTGCGCGCCCCCGAAGTGCTGTTCGAGCTTGCACCCGCCGACGGGCTGGGCGAGGCCTATGTGATGCGCCGGATCGGCGGCACGGCGATCGCCCGCAAGCTGTTGCGCGATCCGCCCTACGAGGCGGCGCGCGGCCGGATCGCCGTCCAGCTCGGCGAGATCCTGGCGCGTATCCACGCCACGGACGTGGGCACGCTGCCGCCGCTGGCGCATCGCCAAGCCGCCGACCACATCGCGGGGCTGCGCCGGCAGCTCGACCTGCTGGGCCAGCCGCAACCGGTCTTCGAGCTGGCGCTCGCCTGGCTCGACCGCCGCAAGCCTGAGCCGGCGGCGAGGCCGGTGCTGGTCCATGGCGACTACCGCACCGGCAACTATCTGGCCGACGAATCGGGCGTGACCGCGATCCTCGACTGGGAGGGCGCGCATCTCGGCGATCCGGTCGAGGATCTGGGCTGGCTGTGCGTGAAGAGCTGGCGCTTCGGCGCGGTCGACAAGCCGGCCGGCGGCTTCGGCAGCCGCGCGGCGCTGTGGGCCGCCTACGAGGGCGCGGGCGGCGGCAAGGTCGATCCAGCGCGCGCCCATTGGTGGGAAGTCTTCGGCACGGTGCGCTGGGGCATCATCTGCCACAACCAGGCTTTCAGGCATCTCTCGGGTTCGATCAAATCGATGGAACTCGCCTCGATCGGACGCCGCGCGGTCGAGACCGAGGTCGACCTGCTGCAATTGCTGAAGAATGGAGGCTAGGCATGTCAATCTTATCAAGCGGACCGCGGGCGTCCCGCCCGCTCATGAGCGGGCGGGACGCCCGCGGTCCGGAAGAATTCTGACCATGGCGCAGGATCGTCCCACCGCATCGGAGCTTCTGGCGGCCGTCGCCGACTTCCTGCGCGAGGAGGCGACGCCGGTGCTGGATCGCGCCGATCCGCGGCTCGGCTTCCAGATGCGAGTGGCGGTGAATTCGCTCGCCATCCTCGAGCGCGAGGCCCGGCTCGGCCCGGCCGCCGACGCGCGCGAGCGCCAAAGACTGGCGAGCCTGCTGGGCCGCGACGGCACACTCGAGGCGCTCAACCGCGCGCTTGCGCACCAGCTCCGAACCGGCCAACGTGACGAGCGCGACGCGGCGCTGATGGCCCATCTCGACGCCACCATCGCCGACAAGATAGCCATCGCCAATCCAAAGTGGAGATGAAGACCGGGAGGCCACGATGTTCTCCGCTCCCTTCGCAGACCGCAACGAAGCCGGACGCCTGCTGGCGGCCGAGCTGGCCCCGCTCGCCGATCGCCGCCCGGTCGTGTTCGGCCTGCCGCGCTGCGGCGTTCCCGTCGCCTACGAAATCGCCCAGCATCTCGGTGCACCGCTCGATGTCGTGCTGGTGCGCACGGTGCGCGCGCCCGACGACCGCAGCCGCTTGCTGGCGACCGTGCTCGAGGGCGACCCGCCCGAGGTGCGCGTCGAGCCGGACTGGGATCGCGCGCCGGCCGTGTCGCGGGCCTGGCTCGACGCGGCGGTGAGCGAGGCCTTGCATGAGATCGACAGGCGCCGTCGGCGCTATCGCGGCGGCGACCGCCCGGTGTCGCCGGCCGGCCGGGTCGCCATCGTGGTCGACCAGGCAATCGGGCCGGGCCACGCCATGGCGGGCGCCATCCGCCTGATCCGCGACGCCAGGCCGTCGATGATCGTGGCCGCCACTCCGGTTGCCAGCCAGTCCGGCGCCGAGCGCTTCACACGGGCCGCCGACAAGGTGATCTGCCTGCGCCGTGAGGCCGAGCTCGGCCCGCTCGACCGCTATTACGGCCGGTCGCAGCAGGTCACCCACGAGGAAGCGCTCGACTGCCTGGCGCGCGCCGCCGAGGATGCCGCATGATCCTTCGGCGGAGGCCGAACTATTGACCCTGGCGGGGCGGCCGGCGCGGGCCTAGATTCCCGGCATGATCACCGTCAACGCCCTCTCCGAAGTCGCCGCCCTGATGGGCGACCCGGCGCGCGCCGCCATGCTGCAGCTCTTGATGGACGGCCGCGCCCATACCGCGTCCGAGCTCGCGCTCACCGCCGGCGTCACGGC
>DATMKZ010000054.1:0-50242 GCA_035570795.1 Rhizomicrobium sp. | reverse complement strand
ACCCGGAGCTGCAATGAAGCTGTGGCCGCGTACGCTTGGCGTCCAGCTCATCGTCGTCACCGCGGCGGCGGTGCTGATTTCCAATCTCACCGTGGCGGCCTGGTTCCAGCTCGGCGCCGCGCGCCAGAGCGCGACCGATCTCAACGACCGCATGCTCGACCGCGTCGTGTCGACCTCCACCCTGCTCGCCGCGATTCCGGCGCGCTCGCGCGAGGGCGCCGCCATCGCCATGAGTTCGGGCCGCTGGCGCTTCACGCTGCATCACGGCAAGGCGGCCCAGCTGGCGATGGACGACGACCAGTCCCGGCTGGCGGCGCGCCTGCGCACCATGCTGCCCGACGACAAGGCGGACCAGCCGGTCTCGGTGCAGGAGGTGGTCGCGATGGCGCCCGAGGACGGCCGCGCCAGGCCGCAATCGTCCGGGCCGGCGATCCAGTTTTCCCTCCCCGTGGTGCGCGGCACGCAGCTCATCGCGACGTTCTTCCGCGCCCCGGCGCCGGGCTGGCCGGTCGAAGTCGTGATCGCCGCGGTGATGGCGATCATCGTGGCCTCGGCCGCCGCGGCCTATATCGCGCGGCGCGTGGCGCGGCCGCTGACGGCGCTGGCCGCCGCCGCCGGCGTCGCAGCCCGCGGCGGCACCGCGCCGCACGTGCCCGAGGAAGGCCCCGACGACGTGCGCCACGCCGCCATCGCCTTCAATGCGATGACCGACCGCGTGACGCGCACGATGGAGAGCCAGCGCCAGCTGCTCTCGGCCGTCGGCCACGACCTGCGCACGCCGATCACCGCCATGCGGATCAACCTGGAATTCGTCGGGGACGAGGAATTGCGCGAGCGGCTGGCGGCCAATCTCGACGAGTTGCAGGCACTGACCGAGTCGGTGCTGTCGGCGGCGCGCGGCGCCGGCGGCGAGTCCAAGCGCAGCATCGACCTGTCGGCGCTGGTCGAAAGCCTGTGCGCCGACCTCGACGATTTGGGCGAGCCGGTGACCTGGCGGGCGCATGGCCCGGCGCCGCTGGCCTGTCGGCCGGACGAGATCCGCCGCGCCGTGCGCAACCTGGTGGAGAACGCCGTCGCCTATGGCCGCCGCGCCGAGGTGCAGATCCACGAGACGCCGGCCGCCTACGAAATCCTGGTCGAGGACGAAGGCCCCGGTATCCCCGACGGCGACCAGGGCCGGGTGTTCGAGCCGTTCGTGCGGCTGGAAAGCTCGCGCAACGCCGACACCGGCGGCACCGGCCTAGGCCTGACGCTCGTCAAGGCCATCGCCCAAGGCCATGGCGGCGGCGTGTCGTTGGAAAACCGGGCCGAGGGCGGCCTTCGGGCCCGCCTCAGCCTGCCGCGCGAGGCGCTGGCCGCCTGACGGCCCATACGATTTTGCGACAATTGCCCGAACCCGGTCGCCGCAGACGCGGGCGCGCGGTCACAAAACGGCATGGAATCTGTTTTCCCTCGATTGACACCGTTCACATTGTTTGAGACAATTTGATACAATTCGGACGTGCAATCTGGGAGTGGGGCAGATGCTGCGCTGGGCCTTCCTTGTCGCCGGGACCTTCATCGGCGTCTTCGCGCTATGCGTCGCCGCACGCGACTATCTCGATCTCGCGCTGCTCGGCGACCACATGGTCACGCTGCTGGTGGCCGCCAGCGTCGGAGCGGCCGCTTTCCTCCTGGCGCCGCCATCGCGCGCCGCACGCCTGGAGCGCTGACGGCCCGCTCCCGCGGATTCTTGGACCCTGGCGCGCCCAGAGGCGCTAGTCTGGCGACATGGAATTCGACTCCGTAGCAACCCAAGACGCGCTGGGCGCGATCCTGGCGCATGGCGTGCGCGCCGGCGACAAGCGCTTCCGCAAAGGCCGGGTGCTGTCCGAAGCCGATCTCGGCGCCATCGCGCGCGCCGGCATCGCGGTGCTGGCGGTGGCGCGGCTGGCGCCGGACGATGTCGGCGAAGACGAAGCGGCGACGCGGATTTCGGCGCTGTGCCGCGGCGCAGGCGTACGCGCCGGCGCCGCCTTCACAGGCCGGGTCAATCTCTATGCCCTGGATGGCGGCCTGGTCGGCATCGACGCCGCCACCGTCGCGGCGCTGAACGCCATCGACGAGGCCATCACCGTCGCCTGCCTGGCGCCGCTCGCCCGCGTCGCCAGGGGACAGATGCTGGCGACCATCAAGATCATTCCCTTTGCGGCGCCGGGCGCGGCGGTCGCGGCGGCGGAGGCGGTGCTGCGCGCGCGCGGCGACGCGGTGCGCCTTTATCCCTTCACGCCGCATCGCGCGGCACTGATCTCGACCTTCCTGCCCGATACCAGGGCGTCGCTGCTGGACAAGAACCGCTCCGCGCTGGAAGACCGCCTGACGGCGCTGGGCTCCGAACTGGTGTTCGAGCGGCGGGTGGCGCACGACACGCGCGCTCTGGCCGCCGCCATCGGCGAGGCCGGCGGCGCCGATCCGATCCTGGTGTTCGGTGCCAGCGCCATCACCGATCGCCGCGACGTCATCCCTGCGGCGCTCACCAAGGCCGGCGGCCGGATCGTCCATTTCGGCATGCCGGTGGACCCCGGCAATCTGCTGCTGCTCGGCGCACTGGCCGACAAGGCCGTGGTCGGCCTGCCGAGTTGCGCTCGTTCGCCCAAGCTGAACGGCTTCGATTTCGTGCTGTGGCGGCTGCTGGCCGGCGTGCCGGTCGGAAGCGGCGAGCTTGCCGCCATGGGCGTCGGCGGCCTTTTGAGTGAAATCCCGTCGCGGCCGCAGCCGCGCGACGAGCGGCCCGCGGCGGTCCCGAGCCTGCCCAAGGTTGCCGCCATCGTGCTGGCGGCCGGGCAGTCGTCGCGCATGGGCTCCAACAAGCTGGTGGCGGAGCTCGGCGGCAAGCCCCTGGTGCGCCACGCCGTCGAGGCGGCGCTGGGCAGCGCCGCTTCGCCGGTCGTCGTGGTCACCGGCAACGCCGCCGCCGAGATTCGCGGCGCGCTCGCCCCTCTCGCCCCCCTGTTCGTCGACAATCCTGATTTTTCAAAGGGTTTGAGCACGTCGCTGAAGCGCGGCCTGAGCAGCCTGCCGGACGATTGCGACGGCGCCGTGGTCCTGCTCGGCGACATGCCGGACGTGACGGCGGGCCTGATCGACACGCTGATCGCGGCCTTCGATCCCGGCGAGGACCGCGCCATTTGCATCGCCACGCGGCACGGCAGGCGAGGCAATCCGGTGCTGTGGGCGCGGCGGTTTTTTCCGGAAATGCTGGCGCTCGAAGGCGATGTGGGCGCCCGACAACTTATCGCCCAATATGGCGAACTGGTGTGCGAGGTCGAGGCGGCCGACGATGGCCCGCTGACCGACATCGATACGCCCCAGATGCTGGCGGAGTATCAGGCCCGTCCGGCCTCAAGTGGCGCCGCGATAGGGCCAGCTACGGCCTCAAGCAGCGAAGCGATAGGCCACAAATTACGGCCTCATGTAGCGAAGCGATAGGCCAAAAGACATGAGCGACCCGCTGTACAAGAAGGAACTTCTCCGCCTCGCCGCCGACGCCACCGGCTCGGGCCGGCTCACCGTGCCCTGCGGCACCGGCATGGCGCACAACCAGGTCTGCGGCGACAAGGTCATCATGGACGTCGCCATCGCCGAGGGCCGCATCGCGGCGGTCGCTCATCACACACAGGCCTGCGTCCTGACCCAGGCCTCGGCGGCGATCCTGGGCGCCGAGGTCACCGGCATGAACCGCGAAGAGGTCCTGGCCCTGCACGCTGCGGTCGGCGCCATGCTGGCGGGCGGCAGCGCCCCGCACGCGCCGTTCGACGTCTTCGTGGTGTTCGACGGGGTTGCCGAACTCGGCAGCCGGCACAAATGCGTGCTGCTGCCGATCGAGGCCTTGCTGGCGGCGCTGGATGCGCAGGATGCCGGCTGAAGCCGTTCGCCGGCAAATGCAGCAAAATATTTGCCGCGAATATTGTTCGATGCCCTCAACGGAAGTAATGTTGACTGCTTTACTTGGGGGAATACCTATGAAATCTCATGTCTTGCCGCTCTGCGGCGCGCTCGCGATGCTGAGCCTGACGGCGGCCGCGGCGGCACCACCTTCGAACGCCATGGCGCCGATGCCGGCCAAGGTCGGCTTCTGCGGCCCCGTCGTAAAACTGGTCGAGGATCACTGCATCGCCGTCAAGACCTCGGGCTTCGGCGGCAGCCACACCTACGAAATCACCAGCGCGAATCCCAAGCCGTCGGTCGGCGAACAAATCCAGGGTTCGGGCGTCGCGGACGGCAGTCCGACCATTTGCATGCAAGGCACGCACCTGACGGCGGTGACGTGGAAAAAGGTCGCCGTCTGCCCGCGCTAGCGTGGCGCTAGACGGCGGCGAACCGGGCGGCGAAGGGCCCCAGCGTCAGCGTTTCGCCGCTGTCGCTGGAATTGCCGCAGCCGAGGCCCAGCACCCTGCCCGCGGCCACCAGCGGATGCGTGAAGCGCGCGTCGCCGGCGCTCATGTTGAAGACGCAGAGGATTTTCTCCGGGCCGTGCGCGCGGGTGAACGCCAGCACCGGCGGGCCGGCGGCCACGAACGCGATGTCGCCAAGCCGGAGCGCGGCGCTGTGCTTGCGCGCGGCGAGGAAATGGCGGGCGAATTCGAGCGGGGAGTCGGCATTGCCGTCCTGCCGCGACACGGCGAGCGCCTTGTGCGCCGGGCCCAGCGGCAGCCACGGCGTGCCGGTGGTGAAGCCCAGATTCTTTGCCTCGGCATCCCACGGCATCGGCGTGCGGCAGCCATCGCGGCCCTTGGCGATCGGATAGTAGAGGTCGCCGACCGGATCCTTGAGTTGGTCGCGCCTGAGGTCGACCTCCGGCAAGCCGAGCTCCTCGCCCTGGTAGATCAGCGTCGTGCCGCGCAGCGAGCACAGCAGCGCGAACATCAGCTTGGCGAGCGCCGGATCGCCTTCGGCGGGCGCCCCGAAGCGCGTCACGGTGCGCGGCACGTCGTGGTTGGAGAACGCCATGCACGGCCAATGCTCGGGATGCTGCGCCAAGCCCTCGAAATGCCTGCGGAAATAATTCGGCGCCAGCTTGCTGGCGACCAGGAGCGCGAAGGTGTAGCCGGCGTGCAGGCCCTTGTCGGGCGCGAGATAGGCGCCGGAGCGCTCGAACTCCTCGGAGAATTCGCCGAACACGAAGCGGTCGGCGAATTTTTCGACCGTGCGGCGGATGACGTCGAGCTCCGCCCGGTTCTCGGCGAGGTTCGAATCGTGCAGATGCCGCTGCATGTTGGCGGCGTGCGACCATTCATAGCCGCCGCGCTGCGCCGCCGGGATCGCGGGATTATCGCGCAGCGTGGCGTCGTGCAGATAGGCGTTGGCGACGTCGAGGCGGAAGCCGTCGACGCCGCGCGCCAGCCAGGTCTCCAGCACAAGCAACGCCGCCGTCTTCGCCGCGGCGCTGGTCCAGTTGAGCTTGGGCTGCTGGCGCAGGAATTTGTGATGGTAATATTGCCGCCGCGCCGGCTGGTAGGCCCAGGCGGGACCGCCGAACACCGCCAGCCAATTGTTCGGCACCGTGCCGTCGTCTTTGGGATCGGCCCAGACGAACCAGTCCTTCCTGGCCGAGGCGGCGTCGAGACTGTCGCGGAACCAGGCATGCTCGTCCGAGGTGTGGCACAGAACTTCGTCGAGGATGACCTTGAGGCCTTTGCGGTGCGCCGCCGCGAGCAGCGCGTCGAAGTCGGCCAGCGTGCCGTAGTCGGGATGGACGCCGTCATAGTCGGCGACGTCGTAGCCCCAGTCGCGGTTCGGCGAGGGATGGATCGGCGACAGCCAGATCGCATCGACGCCGAGCCTGGCGATGTAGTCGAGCTTCGATATCAGCCCGGCGAAGTCGCCCTGCCCGTCGCCGTTGGAATCGCAGAAGGAGCGGACATAGACCTGATAGATCGCCGCGCCGCGCCACCAGGAAGGATCGGGAGCGGCCTTGCTTGTCAAAAACCATCCTCCGAGTCGACCGCGGCCAGTCTACGGCAAGACGCCGACTCGCGAAAATTCCGGATTCGCCATAGTCTGCGGCAGGCATCTCGAAAAAACTGATGGGGGACATCATGAAACGCCTGGCACTCTTCGTCACGGCGATGCTGCTGGTCAGCGGCAACGCTTTTGCCTCGAGCTCGAGCGGCAACGGCGCGCTCGCGCTGGCCGCGCTCATCGGCCAGCAGTCGCCGTTCCTGTCGCCTGCCAAAAAGACCGTGCTGGCGCATTTCCTCGCGGGCCAGACGAGCTTTCCCATCCCGCCCGGCGCCAATATCAGCGTCGTGAACGCCGCGCAGGTCACCTGCCGCATGGGCGATGTCGACATCACGCAGCATAGCTGCGATCTGAAATTCGGCTCGACGACGATCACGCTGTCCGGCCGGCCCGGGCAGGAGCTTCTCGCGACGATGATAGAGAACGGCGTCCAGTCGGACGGCGCCGCGGGCACGATCTATTATTCGGTCGCGCCGATCTCCTGCACCGTCAATGCGTCCGTGGTCCAGTCGAATGGCGGCGGCGGCGCGCACTGCACCTATACCAACGGGCCGTAAGCCTCACGCGCGGTCCGCTTCTAGAGTTGATTTGTTTTGAAATTACCCAAATCACTCCGTCATTGCCCGGCGCATCCGGGCAACCCATTTTTCTTCACCTGAAAACAAAATGGGTCGCCCGCATGAAGCGGGCGATGACGGTTTTTGGGGTGATTCAATTCAAAGCAAATCCGCTTCTAGATCTCGCTGGCGCTCGCCACCACTTTGTGGACCAGGCCGTAGGCCACCGCGTCTTCGGCGCCGATCCAGAAATTGCGCTCGGTGTCGCGGACGACCTTCTCGTAAGGCTGGCCGGTCTCGCTGGCGATCTCGCGGATCAGGCGCTCGCGCATCTTGAGGATTTCTTCGGCCTCGATGGTGATGTCCGAGGCCTGGCCGCGCACGCCGCCGAGCGGCTGGTGCAGCAGGAAGCGGGTGAACGGCAGGCAGAAGCGGTTCTCCTTCTTGGCGCCGAGGAAGATGTGCGCGCCGGCGCTGGCGACCCAGCCGGTGCCGATCATCTTCACGCGCGGACCCACGAAGCGGATCATGTCGTGGATGGTGTCGCCCGACTCGACATGGCCGCCCGGCGAGTTCACCACCACGCGAATGTCGCCGTCGCCCTCGGCGGCATAGGCCAGGAGCTGCGCCGTGACGCGCTCGGCCATCTTCATGTCGACTTCGCCGAAGATCAGCACGGTGCGCGATTTGAACAGCGCGTTCTGCACCGGCGAGGATTGCGGGTCGGGTGCCTTCTTCTCGGACTTGTCGTCTTCGTCTTCTTCATCGAGGCGGCGCAAGGGGATACTCCTGAAACGGTTCGAATCTTGGGGGCATACTAGCCACCCCCAGCGATAGGGCAAAAGGCGTTATAGCGCGTTAACAGCCGCACGCATTGTGGGGCCAATTTCGCCGTGCAGGGCGAGATCGGCATAGGGTTCCTGCTCGGTGACCTCGCGGTTGAGGATCGCGAGCCCGGCGCCGCTGCGTTTTGCCACAAGCGGAAAGGCCGCTGCCGGATAGACCACCAGCGACGAGCCGATGACGAGGAACAGGTCGCAGGCCAGCGCCGCCTGCTCGGCGCGTCTCAGTTCGGCCTGCGACAGCTTCTGGCCGAACGAGATGGTCGCGGTTTTGACGATGCCGCCGCAGAAGCGGCAGTCCGGCGGCGCGCCGTGGCGCTCGAAATGCGCCCGGATGTCGGCGATCTCGGCGCGGGCGCCGCAATCCAGGCATTTGGCGTAGCGCGTGTTGCCGTGCAGCTCGACGATCCGCTCCTCCGGCACGCCCGAGGCCTGGTGCAGGGCGTCGATGTTCTGGGTGATGACCGCGGTCACCTTGCCGCGCCGCACCAGCTCTGCGACCGCGTCGTGTCCGGCATTGGGGCGGACCTTGTTCCAGGTCTCTTCCATCTCGAAGCGGCGGCGCCAGCTTTCGCGCCGGGCCGCGTCGGAGGCGACGAATTCGTCGAAATCGATCGGCATCATCCGGCTCCAGATGCCGCCGGGCGAACGGAAATCGGGAATGCCGGATTCGGTCGAGATGCCGGCGCCGGTGAAGACGACGGTGCGGCGCGCGCGGCGCAACAGCTCGGCGAGCGCGCCGGCGCCTTCATCCGGAGCCGTCACGTCACTGCGTCGCGCCGCCGCAATCGGCCTTCAGCCATTTGCCGTCGACGGTGTTGGTCATGGTCATGCCGTTCGTCGCGATGGCGATCTCGGCGGTGTAGTGCGTGTCGCTGTCATAGGTCGAGGTGAAATGGCCGGTGGCATTGAACTGGCCCTTGCACACCATGTCCGCCGAAAACGTGTGACCCGAGACATGCACGTTCTGATAGACGCAGCTTGGATTGGTGGATCGGGGCGTGTCCGAACCAACTTCGGCCGCGGTCATACAATAGGTCGCGGTATGGGTTTGCGCCGGCATGCCGGGGATCGCCACGCTGGTGGTGCTCGACCACAGGCCGACCTTGCCATGGGCGGCGAGCGCCGCAGCCGGCAGCAGCAGCGCCGTCACGGCGCCCAGGATCACGCGTCTGAAAACCATCGTCTTCTCCCAAAGTCCTTGCCGCTCCGCCGTGAATTTGGCACGGCGGGAGGGCCGCTTGGAAGCGCGACGCATGGCGGCCATGATGGCGCGATGACCGCAGCGACAAATCCTTCGCCCCAGGCCCTGTCGCTCTATCGCCAGGCGGACGAGGCCGTGCGCCGCGGCGACTTCATTACCGCCGCGTCACATTTGGCGCGCAGCCTGGCGCTGGCGCCCGGTTTCCTCGCGGCCCGACAGCGCTATGCGACCCTGTTGCTGCACAATCTGGGCGATCCGGCCGGCGCCGCGGTTCAGATCGACCGGCTGCTCGAAGACGAGCCGCGCAATGCCGCCTACCTCGCCTTTCGGGCCGCGGCCAAGGGACGGATCGGCGACTATGCGGCGGCCATCGCCGGCTATGAGAAGGCCCTCGCCGTCGCGCCGGCCGACGCGGGGGCTTGGCTGCGCTACGGCCACGCCCTGAAGACGGCCGGACGGGCGGACGATGCCGTGGCCGCCTATCGCCGGAGCCTCGATCTGCGGCCGGGCGGCGAAGCCTGGTGGAGCCTCGCCGATCTCAAAAGCGTGCACTTCACGGCGGGCGACGCCGCCGCGATGCGCGCCCTGCTGCAGCGTAACGACCTTGCCGCCGCCGAGCGCGCGCCGCTGCATTTCGCGCTCGGCAAGGCGCTGGAGGATGCCGGCGATGCCGCCGCCGCGTTCGCGCAATACGCGCTCGGCAACGCGCTGAAGCGCGCCCAGGCGAAATACGACGCGACGGCGATGACGGCGTTCGTCGCCCGCGCCGAAGCGCTGTTCACGCCTGAGTTCTTCGCGGCGCGCGCCGGCCAGGGCAGCGACGCGCCCGATCCGATCTTCATCGTCGGCCTGCCCCGCTCCGGCTCGACGCTGGTCGAGCAGATCCTCGCCAGCCATTCGGCGGTCGAGGGCACGATGGAGCTGCCCGACCTGATCGCCGTCGCGCGCCAGGCGATGGGCGCCGCCGCCGGCGATTTCGCGGCGTATCCCGGCGCGCTGGCGACGCTGGATGGCGGCGCGCTGAAAGCGCTCGGCGACGCCTACATCGCGCGCACGCGGGTCTATCGCCGCGAAGGCAAGCCGTTCTTCATCGACAAGATGCCCGACAATTTCGTCCACACCGGCCTGATCCATCTCATCCTGCCGCGGGCGAAGATCATCGACGTGCGGCGCCGGCCGCTGGCCTGCGGCTGGTCGGTGTTCAAGCAGCATTTCGCCGCCGGCGAGGCCTTCTCCTACGACCTTGGCGACATCGGCCGCTATTATGCGGACTATGTCCGCCTGATGGCGCATGTGGATGCCGTGCTGCCGGGCCGCGTGCTGCGCGTGGATTACGAAACGCTGGTCGGCGACACCGAGGCCGAGATCCGCCGCCTGCTGGCGGCGTGCAACCTGCCGTTCGAAGCGGCCTGCCTGCGTTTCCACGACAATCGCCGCGCCGTGCGCACCGCGAGCGCGCAGCAGGTGCGCCGGCCGATCTTCCGCGAGGGCCTCGAAAGCTGGCGCGCCTTCGAACCCTGGCTCGGGCCGCTCAAGGCGGCGCTCGAGGGCGGCCTCACAGCTTCGTGAGGCGCGCCGCTGTCACGGGCCTGACGCCGGGGCGCATTATTGGCTAGGCTCGCGGTCCAACCGGGGAGCCCTGCCATGAAGAAATTTCTCTATCTCTATTTCGGCGGCAATCCGCCCAAATCGGCCGACGAAGGCAAGGCGCTGATGCAGGCCTGGATGGCCTATTTCGCCAAGATGGGCGAGCGCATGGCCGACGGCGGCGCCCCGATCGGGCCGCAGAAAACGGTCGGCGGCCACGCCAAAGTGCCGGTCGCCGGTTACTCCATCGTCAACGCCGCCAGCCTCGACGAAGCGGTGGCGCTCACCGACGGCCATCCGCACCTCAAGGCCGGCGGCTCGATCGAAGTCTGCGAGACCATGCCGATCCCGATGTAACGTCCGCCGGACGTTTGCGGGCCGTTTCAACAGCCATCCAATCCGGGGGGGATCGCTTATGCGTGGCCGTCATTCCACACTTGCCGCCATCGTGCTCGGCGGCGTCATCGCCGGCGTCGTCGATATCGGCGCCGCCAGCGCCATCAACGGCTTCATCAATCCGCTCGGCATCCTGCGCTTCATCGCCGGCGGCGTCCTCGGGCTGCCGGCGGCGCGGGCCGCCGGGATGCAGGCGGCGGCGCTCGGCACGGCGCTGCAGATCGGCATGTCGCTGCTCATCGCGGCGATCTTCGTCGTCGCGAGCAATCTGCTGCCCGTGCTCAAGCGCCACTGGCTGCCGGCCGGCCTGGCTTTCGGCGTCGGCGTCTACTTCGTGATGACCTATGTCGTGGTGCCGCATTCGGCCATCGGCCATGGCCCGACCTTCGATCCCAAAAGCTTCGCGCTCAACCTGGCGGCCATGCTGCTGTTCGGCACCATCATCGCCTGGTTCGCACGCGGCAGCGGCCGCTGAGCCGGCGGTTCAGGCCTCGCGCCGGCCGGCCGTGTCGCGCCGGACCGTGCGCGGCTGCGCGAAGTCGTCGGGATAGTGGATCGTCTCCACGCCCGGCTTGCGCGTGCCCACGACGAGGAAACTGGCCGGCGCGGCGGAGCGGTTCGCCAGGTGATGCGCGTTGGGCTCGCCGGCAACGAAGCCGGCGACGCTGCCCGGCGTCATCGCGTGCTCGCCGTTCCCGTCGATCAGGGTGAGCGCGCCCGACAGCACGTAGACGAACTCGTCCTCGCCCGCGTGCCAGTGGCGCAGCGACGAGCGCGCGCCCGGCTCCAGCACGACGTGATTGACGCCGAACTGCGCGAGGCCCACAGCCGTGCCGAGTTGCGCTTCATGCCGGCCGGCGAACCATTCGGGCCGGACGGGATCGCGGACGCCGTCGGGAAGGCCGCTGCGCACCGGCACGGCGGCGAGATGTCGAAGCCTGGTTTCCATGTCACCCTTCCGTTCAGCCGATCAGCTTTTGCACCAGCGGATGGAAGTGGCCGCGGTAGCGCGCCTGCACTTCGGCCAGCTGCCAGTCGTCGTCTGTCAGGATGCGCCGGCAATCGCGCGAACCGCAGGCACAGGGCCGATCGTCCTTGATATAGCCGCCCTCTTCGAAGTCCCAGGCTTGCGCGAAATTCCAGGTCCCCTGGTCCAGGGTGATTTCCGCGCCGGCGCGAATGTCGCGCCGTGCCATCACCGTGACCTCGTCCGCCAGCCAGGCATTGGCGTCGCAGGAGTGATTGAGGTTCTCGTCCAGGCTGGGCGCCGTGTCGCTGTTGGGCAAGCCGAGGAAGGTGTCGGCGCCGACCATCCACAGCGAGCGGTAGCGATAGTCGTCCGACGCCGCCGCGGCGCGCGAGATCGTGCTGCCGCCAAAGACCATCAGCGTCTCGCCCGACGCGATGGCTTCCGCCGCCAGGATGCCGTCGCCGTGGATCGCAGATTTCCCCGCGACCAGCTTGGGGCTGACCCAGGTGCGGGGACGATAGGTTTTCATGGCGAATCGGACCTCGGACCGCGCGCGATTCCTTACGCGAAGCCGCATGCCGGCGAAAGCACCTGTCTTGACGCGTTGTGAAAGCCTCCCTATCATTCAACCATATGATTGAACGTCAAGCGCGCCTCGACTCGATCTTCGGATCGCTCGCCGACACGACACGCCGCGATATCCTGCGGCGCGTCGCCGGGCGGGAGTTGTCGGTCGGCGAGATCGCGTCGTCATACGACATCTCGCTCGCGGCCGTGTCGAAGCATCTTGTCGTGCTCGAGAAAGCCCGTCTCGTCACCAAACGCAGGGAAGGCAAGCTGCAGGTCGTGGGGCTCGCGCCGGCCGCCCTGACCGACGCCGCCAAGCATCTCGAACGCTATCGGGACATCTGGGAAAGCCGGCTGGATCGCCTGGAGAAATATCTGGAGAAGCAAGGATGACGACGGAGTCCAAAAACGAATTGACCATCGTCCGCGTGCTCGATGCGCCGCGCGAGAAGGTCTGGCGGGCCTGCCGGGACGTCGAAGCGCTCAGGCAGTGGTGGGGCCAGCCCAAAGACGCCACGATGCCCACATGCCAAGTCGATTTCCGCGTCGGCGGCGCATTGCTTTGCGAGATCGAGCCGACCGACGGCGCGAAGCTTTGGTTCAAATGGATATATCGCGAAATCGTCGAGGGCGAGTTTCTGGTGCTGGAACAGCACCTTTCCGATGCGCATGGGCGCGAACTGGATTCGCCCGAGCGGCCCGTTTCCACGGTCACGCTTCGCCTCGAGGATATGAACGGGAAAACGAAACTGACGGTCACGCATGTCGGGATGGCGTCCGACGTGTATCGCGTCGAAGCCTTCAAGCAAGGGTGGTCGCAGTCCCTCGACCGGCTCGCCGCCAGCCTGGCGCAGCGATAGATGGATGACGCGACAGGTGCGGCGGCACGGACGTGGCAAGTCCTCCTTCTGGGCGGGCCGTCCGGGACGGGAAAAACGGCGGTGAGCTATCGCCTCGCCAAGCACTATGGCGTCGGCATCACCGAAATCGACGACTTCCAGGTCCTGCTTGAGCGGATGACCACCCCCGAGCAGCAGCCGGCATTGCACGTTTGGAAAACGAACCCGGCGTTCGAGCAGCTTGCGGCCGCGGAAATCATGGCGCATGTGCTGGAGGTCGGCCGCGCCATGACGCCCGGGCTCGATGCCGTGATCGGCAATCATCTCGAAACGCAGATGCCGGTCGTGCTGGAGGGCGATTTCATTGATCCGGCCCTCGCCGCGCAAGCCAGCTTCGCGGGCCAGAGCAATGGCCGGCGGGTTCGTGCCGTCTTCCTGCACGAGCCCGACGAGCAGCAGCTGGTCGACAACTTTCTGCGGCGCGAACCCGAACGCGGCCCGCAGACCAAGCGCGCCCATGTCAGCTGGCTGCACGGCCAATGGCTCAAACGGGAAGCGGAACGGCTCGGCATACCGGTCGTGGCGGCACGACCATGGGATACCGTTCTCGAACGGACGATAGCGGCTTTATCGTAAGGCTTGCGGCAATGCGAATGCCCGCTTCCCATCCAAGGCGGACAGTTCTTATGTCCGACGCGCCTGCAGCGCGCCGGCGCGGGCACAATCGATTGGCTGGGAAATGACGCGCCCTGGAGGAGTTGCCCAATTTTGGAATCTCAATGGCTTATTGGAAAGTGGGGCATTCGAATCCCCCAATGCTTTCCAATGCTTTCTACGCGATTGCCCCACCTAGTTTCGGTTAGGTAAATCAGGCAGCCTACCCGCATGATGGACCGGTTGATCACGGCGGTTGCTATAGTCGGGATAGCTTATGGTGTCGCGGCGGCAGCGCCAGCCAACGATCCGCCGAGCGGCAGAGTTGATCCGCCGCCCGGAGTGTTGGATTACGTCGGAGCCTTCCCGCTACACCAATGGACATTCGGAAAGTTACTTTGGCGAGGGCGAGAGGCCTGCACTGCTGACGACTGTGAAGCCGCATTCAATGCGACGCCCTTATTTGCCTTAGTTCAGCGCGAGCGGAATTGCTGCGGCGAGCCGGGCTATTCAATCATGGTGACGGTGCGAGCGAAGGATTGCGCGGCAGTGAGCTACTATTTGGCGTTTTCGAGGGACATCGAGCCTCTGCCGATTGACCAGCGGTCAACGCTGGTGGGACGCAAACTAGGCCAACTTGTTGCGGGCATTCAGTCAGCTTGCGGGGTGGCTGATGTCCATCCGATCACCACAGCAGAAATAAACGGATTGGCTAACGATCCGAAAGTGACTCCGCAAAAACGTTAGTGGGGCAATTGCGCCGATTTCTTCAATGAAATCAAAGGCTGCAATCGAACTTTGGCGCGCCCTAGGGGAGTCGAACCCCTCTTGCAAGAATGAAAATCTTGAGTCCTAACCGATAGACGAAGGGCGCGTGGCAGGGGGCTATAAAGGCGGCAAAGCCGCTTGGCAACCCTGCCCCGCCGGGGCGGGCGGGGGTCCTCAGGAACCCGCCGGCGCCGCGTCTTCCAGCTGCAGTTGCACGCGCTTTTTGCCCTGCCATTCGTCGGCGCGCAGCCGTCCGGCGGCGTGGATGCGCCGGCCGCGCGCCGCCAGCAGCGCCTTGCCCAGAGGCTGGTCGGCGATGCGAAAGGCGATGGCGTCGAGCCGCGCGCCGTCGCCGCCGGCAAGGCGCAGGCGGACGTGATCCTTGCCGACGACGTCGGCGAACACGACCTGGACGTCGGGCAGCACCAGCAGCGGCTCGGCATTGCCGGCGCCATAGGGCCCGGCCTGGGCCAGTTCCTCGACCAGCGCGATGGTGGCGCCGGCCGGCGACACGGCGGCATCGAGCTCCAGCGCGCTCATCGCCGCCAGCGCCGCGCCGCTGTTCGAAAACCGTTCGGCGAGGAAGGCGCGGAAGCCTTCGACCTGTTCGGGCTTGAGACCGAAGCCCGCCGCCATGGCGTGGCCGCCGCCGCTGTCGATCAATTTCGCATCGCGCGCGCTGCGCACCATGGCGCCGATGTCGATGCCCGCGACCGAACGCGCCGAACCCCGGCCGAGGCCGCCTTCGAAGCCGGCGACGAAGGCGGGTTTGGCGAAACGATCCTTAAGCCGGCCGGCGACGATGCCGACCACGCCGGCATGCCAGCCGTCCTCAGCCACGAGCAGGAACGGCGCGTTCGCCTGCGTCTCGGCCTGGGCGATCGCTTCGTCGAGGATCAGCTTCTCCAGCGCCTGGCGCTCGCGGTTGTGGGTGTCGAGTGCCTGCGCCAGTTCCTGGGCCGCGCCGGCGTCCGCAGCCGTCAAAAGGTCGACGCCCAGGCTGCTGCGCCCGACGCGGCCGCCGGCATTGATGCGCGGCCCGAACAGGAAGCCGAGGTGGTAGGGCGTGAATGGCGGCGCCGTGGTGGCGACGGCGGCGAGCGCGGCAAGGCCGGGACGCTTCAAGGTCGCGAGCCGGGCCAGCCCCAGGCGCACGAAGGCGCGGTTGACGCCGATCAGCGGCACCACATCGCACACGGTGGCAAGGCCGACGAGATCGAGCGCGTCGCGCAGGTCGGGCTCGGGAATTTGCCGCGCCGCGTACCAGCCGGCCTCGCGCAGCGCGCGATTGAGCGCCACGGCGAACAGGAAGGTGATGCCGGCGGCGCAGACATGGCCGAGGCCCGAGGTATCGCCCGGCTGGTTGGGATTGACATGCGCCACCGCCGGCGGCGGCGCTTCGACGGCGTGGTGGTCGAGCACGACGACGTCGAGACCGGCCGCGCGCGCCGCCGTCAGCGCCGGAGCGGCGCCGGCGCCGCAATCGACCGTGACAACGAGACCGATGCCTTCCGCTTTGAGCTTGAGAAGCCCTGCTGCATTGGGGCCATAGCCCTCGGTCATGCGGTCGGGGATGTAGACGCGCGGGCGGGCGCCGGCGGCGACGAGAAACTCGAACAGCAGCGCCGCGGAGGTCGAGCCGTCGACGTCGTAATCGCCCCAGATCGCGATCGGCTCGCCGGTCCGGAGCGCCTGCGCGACGCGCGCGACGGCCTTGTCCATGTCCTTGAGCGACAGCGGCTCGGGCAGGAAACGCTTCAGCGTCGGGTTGAGATAGTCGGCGACCGCGCCGGGTGCGATGCCGCGGGCCAGAAGCAGGCGCGCCAGCGCCGCTGAGATATTCGCATCGCGCGCCATGGCCTGCGCCGCGGCTTCGTCGCCCTCAGCCAGGCGCCAGCGCCGGCCCGTGAAGGAGCGGGCGACGCCGAACGCCGCCGCCGGTTCCAGCGCGCCCGCCTCAGCGTGCATCCTTGAGGTGCCGCGCGCGGACGTGTCGCGCCTTGATCCAGCGCACCGTGCCGGTGGCCGAGCGCATCACCACGCTGTGGGTGGTGATGAAATTGCCCTCGTAATGCACGCCGTCCAGCATCGAGCCGTCGGTGACGCCGGTGGCGGCGAACACCACGTCGCCCGAGGCCATCTCCAGCAGGGAATATTTCTTCTTGAGGTCCTTGATGCCCCATTTGGCGGCGCGGGCGCGCTCGTCGTCGTTGCGGAACACCAGCCGCGACTGCATCTGGCCGCCGACGCAGCGCAGCGCCGCCGCCGCCAGCACGCCTTCGGGCGCGCCGCCGATGCCGAGATAGAGATCGACCCCGGTCGAGGGATCGGTGCAGGCGATGACGCCGGCGACGTCGCCGTCGGTGATCAGCTTGATCCGCGCCCCTGTCTCGCGCACCTTGGCGATCAGCGCCTCGTGCCGCGGCCTATCCATGATGCAGACCGAAATCTCGCGCGGCTTGACGCCCTTGGCCCTGGCCAGGTTGCGGATGTTCTCGACCGGATCGGCGTCGAGGTCGATCGTGCCTTCGGGATAGCCGCCGCCGATGGCGATCTTGTCCATGTAGGTGTCGGGCGCGTTGAGCAGCGTGCCGGGCTCGGCCATCGCCATCACCGCCAGCGCGTTGGCCATCGCCTTGGCGGTCAGCGTCGTGCCTTCGAGGGGATCCAGGGCAATGTCGACGGCGAGGCCGCCGGTGCCGACCTGCTCGCCGATATAGAGCATCGGCGCTTCGTCGCGCTCACCCTCGCCGATCCGCACGGTGCCGGAGATCGGCAGCGAGTTGAAGGCGGTGCGCATGGCCTCGACCGCGGCGTGGTCGGCGGCGTGCTCGTCGCCATGGCCGATCAGCTGCGCCGCGGCGATGGCGGCGGCCTCGGTGACGCGGACGGCCTCGAGCGCGAAGGCGCGGTCGAGCGGGCTCACCCTACCGGGGGCGATGTCGGGTTTCGTGGTCAAGCGGCCTCCATGGGAATCATGCACGGGCGGGCGCGCACCTTGTCGGAGGTGGCAATCGCCTTCAAGGCGCGCTCGACCGCGGCCTGCGAGGTTTCGTGGGTAATCATGACGATCGAGACCGGCTCGCCCGGGCTGCGGCCGCGCTGGATCATGCTTTCGATGGAAACCCGCGATTCGGCGAGATGGCGGGCGATTTCGGCCAGGACGCCGGGCACGTCCAGAACCTCGAAGCGCAGATACCAGGCCGCGGTTGCGGCGCCGGAATCGGAAGGCTGGAGCGGCCTCAGCCGGGCGGCCGGCCAGCCGAAACTGGCGCCCAGATTGCCGCGCGCGATATCGACGAGGTCGGACACGATGGACTGGGTGGTGGGCTCCCGCCCTGCCCCGCGGCCCTCGAAGAAGAAGCGCCCGGCAGGTCCCGCATTGGCAAGCACGGCGTTGAACACGCCGTCGACATGCGCCAGCGGCGTGCCGGTTTTCACCATGGCGGGGCGGACGCTCTGGTCGATGCCGTGCTGGGTTCGCCGCGCAATGCCCAGAAGCTTGATGCGGTAGCCGAATTCGCGCGCGAAATGGATGTCCTCGGCGGTGATGCCGGTGATGCCTTCGACGCTGATGTTCTTCTGGTCGGGGATGGTGCCGAAGGCGAGGCTGGCGAGCAGAACCAGCTTGTGCGCCGTGTCGCCGCCGCCGACGTCGAGCTCGGGATCGGCCTCGGCATAGCCGAGCGCCTGCGCCTCGGCGAGCACGTCGTCGAAAGTGCGCCCCGTCGCTTCCATCTGGGTCAGGATGTAATTGCAGGTGCCGTTCAGGATGCCGCGCACCGCGTCCACGCCATAGGCGACGAGGCTTTCGCGCAGGCCCTTGACGATCGGAATGCCGCCGGCCACCGCCGCTTCCCATTTGAGGGCGACGCCGTTCTTCTCGGCCAGCGCCGCCAGCCGCGCACCGTGCTTGGCGAGCAACGCCTTGTTGCCGGTGACGACGTGCTTGCGAGCAATAAGCGCCGCTTCGACGACGGCCAATGCGATGCCGTCCTCGCCGCCGATCAACTCGATGACGACATCGGCGTCGGTCTTCACCAGCGCCGCCGCATCGTCAAACCATGGCAGGCCGGCCGTGTCGAAGCCGCGATCCTTGCCGCGGTCGCGCGCCGACACCGCGACGATCTCGAGCCGGCGCCCGGCGCGCTCGCCGAGTTCGGGATTGGCCAGCGCCTTGACGACGCCGCCGCCGACCGTGCCGAGGCCGGCGATCGCAATGCGCAAGGGCGGTGTCACTTGGCGGCTTCCAGTTCGGGCGGCTCGTTGACCCGCAGCGACAGGAACTTCTTGACGTTGCGCGCCGCCTGGCGGATGCGATGCTCGTTCTCGACCAGCGCCACGCGCACGTAACCCTCGCCGTATTCGCCGAAGCCGGTGCCCGGCAGGACGGCGACCTTGGCATGGATGAGCAACTGTTTGGCGAACTCCATCGAGCCCTTTTCGCGGTAACTCTCCGGGATCGGCGCCCAGGCGAACATGGACGCCGGCGGCGCGGGAATGTCCCAGCCGGCCCGGTGCATCGAATCCACCAGCACGTCGCGGCGCGCCTTGTAGGTGGCGCGGATCTCGTCGGCGCAGTCCTGCGGTCCGTTGAGCGCGGCCGCCGCCGCCACCTGGATCGGCGTGTAGGCGCCGTAGTCGAGATAGGATTTGATCCGCCCCAGGGCGCCGATCAGGTGCCGGTTGCCCGCCGCGAAGCCCATGCGCCAGCCCGGCATGGCATAGGTCTTGGACAACGACTGGAATTCGATGGCGACGTCCTTGGCGCCTTCGACCTGCAGGATCGAGGGCGGCGGATTGGCGTCGTCGAAATAGATGTCGGCATAGGCGAGATCGGACAGCACCCAGATCTCGTGCTTCTTCGCGAAGGCGACGATCTCCTTGTAGAAGTCGAGGCCCACCACCTGCGCCGTCGGGTTGGAGGGATAGTTGACCACCAGCGCCAGCGGCGACGGCACCGAATGCTTCACCGCATTGTGCAGCCGGCTGAGATATTCCTCGGGCGAGGTCGCCGGCACATGGCGGATCGCGGCGCCGGCCAGGATGAAGCCGAAGGCGTGGATGGGATAGGCCGGATTGGGCACCAGGACGACGTCGCCGGGCGCGGTGATGGCCTGGGCGAGATTGGCGAAGCCCTCCTTGGAACCGAGATTGGCGATCACTTCGCTGTCGGCGTCGAGCGTCACGCCGAAGCGGCGCTGGTAGAAATTCACATAGGCCCGCCGTAGGCCCTTGATGCCGCGCGAGGCCGAATAGCGGTTGGAGCGCGGGTCCTGGGCGGTCTCGACCAGCTTGTCGATGATGTGCTTGGGCGTCGGCATGTCCGGATTGCCCATGCTGAAATCGATGATGTCCTCGCCGCGCGCCCGCGCCCTGGCCTTGAGGGTGTTCACTTCCTCGATGACGTAGGGTGGCAGCCGCTTGATGCGGTAGAAGTCGGTTTGCATGGGCCTAATCACCTAATCCCGTGTCATGGCCCGCGAGTTCGTAGCGCCAGCATGCGAACGGGCCACCCAGGCGACATATTCGCAGACGATGAAGGGTTTTGGGCATTGTCGGCAAGCACCAAGCGGGGCTCTAACTGGGTGGCCCGCAGTCGCGGGCCATGACAGTTGAGTTTTTTGGGCCAAACCGCCCTAAGACGCCTACCCCTGAATGAAGATCTCGGCGCGGCGGTTGCCGTCTTCGCCCTGCGGCATGGATTCGTAATAGACCGGCTGGCTGTCGCCGACCGCCTCGACCAGGACACGGCTGGCGGGGACGCCCTCGCGGATGATCTCGCGCGCCACGGCGTTGGCCCGGGCCTGCGACTTGGCGAAGATCGCCACCAGGTGCTTCTCGACGGGCATGTTGGAGGTGCGGCTGGACGAGTGGCCGACGACCTTGATGAAGCCGGCGCCGCCGCGCTGCTGGAAGGCGGTCACCGCGGCGCGGATCTGCGCCCGGCCGGCGGCCGAGATCGCGATGCCGTCGCCCGGGAACATGACGACCGCCGTCGGCGGCATGCCCGAGGCGTTGGCGTAGACGCTCGGCGTGCCCGAGCCACCATTGTTGATGGCGTCGAAATTGGCGACCACCGAGCCCGTCATGACTTCGGGACCGCCCATGGCGCGGCCGCGATTGTGCAGCGGCACGGCGCGCGCCGAGGCCTCGCCGCCATCGAGCGGCGCGATCGGGCCGGTCGCGACGCCGCCATTGGCGGCGGTCTGCTGGTAGCGCGCAATGATCGGCTGGGCGACGAATTGCGAGATGCTGGAATCCAGCGGCGGCGCCGTGGACGGCTTAAAGCCGAGTTGGGAGTCGGCCATCACGGTCGGCTGGGCGCCGGGAATGCCGCCATTGGCGGGCACGGCCGGCTGGCTGCCGGAGGGCAGCGGCGGCGCCGGCATGGCGGCGACCGGCGTCGTCGGCGCGGGCGGCGGCGGCGTGTTGTCGGGCGGCGTGTTGTCGGGCGGTGGGGGCGCGCCGGCAACGGACGGCGGCGGCGCGCCGGCGTCGGACGGCGCCGGGGTGTCGCTTGGCGGCGGGGCGGCGGCCGGCTGCGGCGGGCTGGTGTTGTCGGCGACGGCGGTGGTGTCCGGCGCGGCGCCGGCCGGGCCCGGCGGCGGCGCCGCAGCCTCGGTACCACCGCGCAAGGCGTCGGAACTGTAGGCGGCGCGGGCGCGATCGGCAGCCAGCGAGTCGGCGACTTCGCGCTGCGCGTCGGGCGAGGTCGTGCCGCTCGGCTTGTCAGGCACGCTGGCAAGATCGGGCGTCGTCGGCGCGCTCGCATCCGCCGTGGCGGCCGGCGGCGCGGTATCGGCCGGGAAGCCGCTGCTGTCGGCGGTCGGCGCCGCGGGCGTGTCGTCGCCCAGGACGTCGTTGTAGGCCGAGTCGAGCGTCGAGCACGCGCTCGTGCCGAGTGCGAAAACCAGCACTGCCGTGAGGCGCACCAATGTCCTGGTCATGCGGTCCAACCCTAGCTTCGACATAAAATCCGAGGTTTCCGGTATACAGGCGTGCCCTCGCGCTTCCAAGCGCATAACCCCGTCAACAGCATGAAATCTTGTGGCAAATGGCCCTAGCCGGCCCCAATGCGCGCCTTGCGGGCGCCAAGCGGCACGCGCTATCACAGTTGTGACGCGAGCCGGCGGTGAACATGGAAAAGAAGCTCGACGATTCGGGGACCGGCGCCAAGCGCGAAGCGGCGGCCGCAAGCGCCGAATCGGCCAGTCCCTACGCCCTGGGCGACGCCGGCGAATTCGCCCGCAACATGATGCGGGTGGGGCAGCAGTCCCAGAAGCTGCTCGGCGATTTCCTCAAGCGCCAGGCTTCCGCCGGCAAGGAACCGCTCGATCCGCTCAACATTGCCGCGCCGTTCATGTCGCTGATGAAGGCGATGACGGCCAATCCGACGGCGATGGTCGACGCCCAGTTCGCCCTGTGGCGGGAGTTCATGGGCCTGTGGGAAAACACCGCCCGCAAGATGCTGGGCGGCGAGACCGAGCCGACGGTCGTGCCGAAAGCAGGGGATAAGCGCTTCCGCGACAAGGACTGGCAGGAGAACCAGGTCTTCGATTTCATCAAGCAGTCATATCTGCTGACCGCGAACTGGATGCAGACCACCGTCGCCAATGTCGAAGGCATCGACGACGAGACGCGCAAGCGCGTCGGCTTCTATACCAAGCAGTTCGCCGACGCGATCGCGCCGACCAATTTCGTCCTGACCAATCCCGAAGTGCTGCGCGCCACGCTGCAGTCGAACGGCGAGAACCTGGTCAAGGGCCTCGACAATCTGCTGGAAGACATCGAGCGCGGCGGCGGCCAGCTCTCGATCCGGCAATCCGCCGATGCCTTCCGTATCGGCGAAAACATCGCGACGACGCCGGGCAAAGTGATCTTCCGCAACGATCTGCTCGAGCTGCTGCAATTCGATCCCACCACCGCGGAGGTCTATGAGCGGCCGCTGCTGATCTTCCCGCCCTGGATCAACAAATTCTACATCATGGATCTTCGGCCCGAGAATTCGTTCATCAAATGGCTGGTGGGCCAGGGCTACACGGTGTTCGTCGCCTCCTGGGTCAATCCGGACCGCCGCCTGGCGCAGAAATCCTTCGAAGACTACATGCGCGAGGGCATTTTCGCGGCGCTGGACGCCGTCGAGCAGGCGACCGGCGTCGCCGATCCCAATGTCGTCGGCTATTGCATCGGCGGCACGCTCTTGACGGCGACGCTCGGCTACATGGCGGCCAAGGACGACGCGATTCCGGGAAAGGGGCGGATCAACTCCGCCACCTTCTGGGCGGCGCAGGCCGATTTCAGCGAAGCCGGCGACCTCACCGTTTTCGTCGACGAGGCCCAGCTCGAATCCATGAAGAAGCAGATGGATCAGGCCGGCGGCGTGCTGGAAGGCGCCAAGATGGCGACCACCTTCAACATGCTGCGCGCCAACGACCTGATCTGGTCGTTCGTGATCAACAACTACATGCTCGGCAAGCAGCCGATGCCGTTCGACCTGCTCTACTGGAATTCCGACACCACGCGGATGCCGGAGAAGACGCATCTGTTCTACCTGCGCGAATGCTACAAGGACAACAACCTCGCCAAGGGCAAGATGGTGCTGGGCGGCGTCAGAATCGACCTCTCCAAGGTCAAGCTGCCGGTCTACCTGCAGAGCGCCAAGGAAGACCACATCGCGCCCTACCGCTCGATCTTCAAGACCACCAGGCTGCTCAAGGGGCCGATCCGCTTCATCCTGGCGGGTTCGGGCCATATCGCCGGCGTCATCAACGCGCCGGTGGCCAAGAAGTACCAGTACTGGACCAACGACAAGATCCCCGACACCGTCGAAGCCTGGCTCGAAGGCGCCAAGGAACACCCCGGCTCCTGGTGGCCGGACTGGGACAAGTGGCTGTCGAACCTGTCGGGCAAGAAAATCCCCGCCCGCAATCCCGGCGACGGCAAGCTGCAAACCCTCGGCGACGCGCCGGGCGCCTATGTGAAGATCAAGGCGACGTAGGTGCCTGCAGGCTTCGAAATCCTGGGTGAAATTTCAAATATTGAAACCATCGCAACCGGCACGGGAATCCGCGAAATCGCAAGGTTGCGCAAACGGTATGGTCCCGGTCGTTGGCGTAAGCGCAAGGGAATCGCCCGCATCAGGTTGTCGGGTGGCTCTTATCAATTGGCTGGGATACATTGGCATGAAGCGACCGGCATCGGACGCAAAGAATTCAAGATCAAAGACCTCTTGTGATGCGCAAAGCCCCCCGCAAACCGGTCTCGCAACAGCTCGTCGTCTGCATCGACAACGAAGGCTATGCCGTATCGTTGGAGAAGCGGAAGATCTACGTCGCGTTGCGAGATGACGCCGTCGAGAAGCAGGGTCTGCTGCGCGTCATCGACGAAACCGGCGATGATTACCTCTATCCGAGAACATATTTCCGGCAGATCGCGCTATCGCAGACCGTCAAGAAGGCGGTTCTGGCGGCAGCTTGATCGGATGAAAGCTTCGGGGGGAGCAAGCCATGGCTGACGGACCGCCGCCGTTCGACTGGAACAAATTGTTCTCCAAGGAGAACCAGCCCAAGCTGATCGTAGCGATCGTCGGCGTCGTGGCGCTGATCGTCGTCATGCGTTTCGCCGGCATGGGCGACCTGCCGTCAGCACCGGCCAATCCCGGAACGGTCGCCAGCGGCGGCGCGGCGCCGAATGCCGGTGTCGAGCCGCCCGGCGCTGCCGCGCCCACGGGATCCGGACCGGTGCCGCTCACCCCTGTCGCCGCGGGTCAATGCCAGACCTCCGCCCCGGATGGCTGGACCGTGACCGACACCAATCCCAACAGCACCATCTTCTCGCTGACGTCTTCCGACCACAGCATGATCGCTGCCTATGCCGGCCTGGGAATGCCTCCCATCATGACGCCGTCGCAGATGGTTCAACAGATGATCGCATCTGCGACCGGCGCGCCGGTGAACGTTCTTTCGGACGGACAGAGCTTCGGCGACTACCAGGTCATGACGTTTTCCAGCGGCACGTATGGCGGCTATGTCCTGTATTACAAAGCGGACGGCATCCACGATTACACGCTGCCGGCGGAAGCGCAGAACTTCATCCTGATCGCGCGCATCGCCATGGGGGCGAACGGCGACAAGCATTCCCTCGCCACCGCCGGCAGCGTCGCGGCGGCGATCCGCTGCCACGCCATCTTCATTCCCAAACCGATCGGCGGCGACAGCGACCGCAGCAGCGGCCACGGCGCGGGCACCTCCGCCAAGTGCTCGGGCGGCGGCGGCTGCGACGACAGCGACCTCGCCGGCACCTACAATGTGCAACTCGGCACCGGCTGGGCGCATGACTCGCTGGGCCGCAATTTCAACGTCGACGTGACGACGGACTGGGATGACAACGGTCCCGACGGTCCGGGTTATTACGCGAATGTCGGCGGCACGCGCGAGAAACTGCAAGGCGGCCTGGAATAGCAGCCGTCAGCCCCGCGCCCGGTCCGGTGGGCGACGATCGCGTCGCTCAGCGGGGCGCGGCAAAGCCGTGGCGCGGCTCAGCGCGCGGTCCGCATGGCGCGCGCCACCGCGGCGCTGGCGGCATCGCCGCGCCTCTCCAGACCGCCCAGGACGCCGGCGAAATCCTGCGGCCCCACGTTCTGCGACAGCTTGAACTTGCCTTCGAGGCTTTCCAGCGGCATCGCATAGCCGACGATCGCGCCGAGCAGCGTCGCCATCTTCGCCGCGGGCACCTTGTCCACCAGCCACGGCACCTTGGGCAGCAGCCTTGCCTCCTCCTGCGCGGAGAGTTCGGCCAGCAGGGCGCGCAGCTCATCGCCGGCGAGCCGCGTCACGCAGCCCTCGCCTTCCACCGCGATGTAATTCCAGGTCGGCACCATGCCTTCGGTTTCATACCAGTCGGGCGAGACGTAGGCGTCCGCCGCGAGGAACGAGACGCGCAGCCGCGCCCCTTGCGGCAGCGCCGCCAGCGGGTTGGCACGTGCGAGGTGAAAACGCAGCACGCCGAGGCCGCCGGCATCCAGCACCACCGGCGCATAGGCGAAGCGCACGGCGCCGTCCACGACGGCCGCGAGGGTCGCGAAGGCACGCGCCCGGATGACGTCGTGCAGCACCGCGATGTCGTCGACGGCGAAATGACGCGGGCAGTACATCACGGCGCCCCCATCAGATAACGATCGAGGGCCGGCGCCCGCGCAAGGTCACGCGTTTCGCGGTGCGTTTCGTAGGTCGCGTGGCTGCGGTAGCAAATCTGCAGGCTGCGCCGCGGCGCGCCGCTGAGATTGCGCATCCCCGAATGGACCAGCCGTCCGTGGAACAGCAGGACGTCGCCGCCGGCGCCTTCGACCACCACCTGGCGCGGGTGGCGCTCGCCATGCCCGGCATAGTCGCCCATCTCGCCGGCTTCCAGGTGCGTGCGCGGCACCAACCGCGTCGCGCCATTGGCCTCGCCGAAGGGCTCCAGGAAGGCGAGACCCACCACCATACTGGGGCCCTTGCCGTCGTCGGGCCAGTCGCGATGCAGGCCCTGATAGCCGTGGCCTGGCAGCGGATCGCGCCCCTGCACGTCGGAAAGATAGAACCTTTTTCCCAGCATGTGAAAAACCGCGGCGAGCAGCGGCGGCGACAGGCAGACGCGGCGCACGGCCTCGTCGGCGTCGAGCATGGCGTGGCGGGTGCCGTGCTCGCGCGGCGCCGGCCATTGGTCGCGCGGCAGGTATGAAGCCTCGAAGCGGTCGCGCAGATCCGCCAGCGTCTCGGGTGCGAGGACGCCGCGCAGGATGACGTAGCCTTCGACGTCCAGCGCAGCCGCATCGCCGGGCGCCAGGGTCGTGGGCGTCACGCCGGCCAGGGCCAGGGCCTGCTCGATCGACGCGGGCGCCATCGCCGTCAGGCCAGCCCCGTGGTTTCGGGCAGGCCGAGCATGATGTTCAAATTCTGCACCGCGGCGCCCGACGCCCCCTTGCCCAGATTGTCCAGCACCGCCGTGAGGCGCGCCTGGCGTGTGTTCTCGCTCGCGAAGACATAGAGCTTCAGCCGGTTGGTGTTCTTGAGCGCTTCGGCGTCGAGCGTTTTTACCGCCGCGGCTTCCGCCGCGCTCGCGACCGTGACGAAGGGGCGGCCGCGATAGGCCTCTGCGAGCGCGCCCTGGAGGTCGGCCGCCTGCGGCGCGCCGGGCAGCGACCACAGCTGCAACGGCACTTCCACGATCATGCCGCGATAGAAACGTCCGACATAGGGCGAGAAGACCGGCGGCTGCGCCAGGCCGGCGCGCCCGGTCATCTCCGCGATGTGCTTGTGCGCCAGCTGCAGCGCATAGGTGCGGACCGCGGTCTCGACATGGGAGGCCGAGGCCGTGTTCTCGAACTCATCGATCATCGCCTTGCCGCCGCCGGAATAGCCCGAGACGCCGTGGGTGCTGAGCGCCGCGTCCGCCGGCAGCAAGCCGGCCCGCAGCAGCGGCCGCACCAGGGCGAGGAACCCCGTCGCCCAGCAGCCCGGATTGGTCACCCGCCCGGCGGCCGCGATGGCCTCGTAATTGCCCGGCTCGAACTCGGGAAAGCCGAAAACCCAGCCCGGCGCCACGCGGTGGGCCGACGAGGCGTCGATCACCCGCACGGCGGGGTTCTCGATCAGGGCCACGGCCTCCCGCGCCGCCTCGTCCGGCAGGCATAAAATGACGACGCCGGCGTCATTTATGGCCTGTTTGCGGGCTCGAACGTCCTTGCGGTCGGATTCCGACAATTGGATGACGGTCACATCATCGCGGGCCGCGAGACGCTCGCGAATCTCCAGCCCGGTCGTCCCGACGGCGCCATCTACAAAGATTTTCTTATTCATCCCATCCACTTGCCCACCGGATTGCGCAACCGATTCCTTGACATAGGCTCCAACCGACTCTTAGCTCATTAATGCTGACGATTCTCGTGGGTAAAGTCCTTTGAGCGGGGGGATACGGGCGTCGGCACCATTGCACGCCACACATGGCTGGCGATGGGTCGTCTGATCCTCCCGCGCTAACATCGGTCCTGGGCGAGCACGGCTGGGCCCTTCGGGAGAATGAAATGGAACCCATCAATTGGTTCATGAAGGTCGTTACGCAGCATTATTTCGACTTCAACGGCCGCGCCAGACGTGCGGAATTCTGGTGGTATATTCTGGTCTACCTGATCATCGCCATCGTCCTCAACGTGATCGACGGCATGGTCCACCTGAACGGCATCCTGGGCGGCCTGTTCGGCCTGGCGCTGCTGCTGCCCTCGCTGGGCGTGATGGTACGCCGGCTGCACGACACCAATCGCAGCGGCTGGTGGTACTTCATCATCCTCGTCCCGCTGGTCGGCATCGTGCTGCTGATCATCTGGTTCGCGGCGGAAGGCACCAAGGGTCCGAACACCTACGGTCCCGATCCCAAGGGCGCCTGATACCAAGGCCGCTACTCGCCTGATACCGACCCCGGCTGCGCAGGCGGCCGGGGTTTGGGCTTTTTCGTGCAAAGACGGCTGGCGCCCCGCCGCGCCGGTCACCCGTCCCGCAGGGCGCCGACACCGATCGGTATTCCGCGCGTCCCACCTTGCCCGCGCCGAATTGTGTTTTCGAAGTAAAACAACTATTTTCGAATCACCTTCACCGGCGAATATTCGTCGGGTGCAAGGATAGTGCAAGACAACCTAAGGCCGGCACCTGACGAGAGTGCCGCGAACGGGAGATCGGCATGGCGACGAAGTCCAAGAAGGCAGCCAAGACCAAGAAAGCGGCAAAGAAGCCAGCGAAAACCAAGAGCAAAAAAGCACGCCGCCCGCTCCTCGCCAAGGTTGCGATCAAGGTGCATGTCCCCAGCCATCTGTCGGACAAGCAGGCGCTGTCCAAGCTGAAGTCGATCACGGCACGCTGGACCAACGCCGTCACCACGCCGGGTCCCAACGGAACGGTTGTCGACATTCCGGCCGGCTTCGATTTCTGAATGCATTTCGACGTCGTCGTCCTCGGCACGCTGGACGACAAGCATGTTTCATCCGTCGTGGACCATCTCGCGGCGCGCGGCGTCGAGGCGGCGTGTGTCGACCAGGTTGCGCTGTGGCGCGACACGGTGACATTCGAGCCCGCGTCATGCCGGTTGCGGGTCGGGTCGCGGTCGGTGTCGGGTTGTTCGCTGGTCTGGAACCGGCGCATCTATCATCCGGCGCTCGATCAGATGAGCGTCGGCGACCGCAAATTCGCGCGCGCGGAGTTCGGCCACGCCCTGTTCGGCGCGCTCATGGCGCTCACGACCCGCTGGTTCAACGCGCCGGAGGCCAACCGAAATGCGGCCTACAAGGCGGCCCAGCTGCGCTGGGCGGCGAACGATTCCCGCCTGCGCATTCCGCGCAGCGCGATCACGTCGAACCTGGCGCATTTGCGCGCCTTCATCGCGGACCGGCGGACGCGCTACATCGTCAAGGCGCTGGGCCGGCCGATGATCGAGAACGATGAGGGCTTCGAGCCGCTGCACACGACACTGATCGACGCACGCCTCGCCAGGAGCCTTTCGGATATCCGCAATGCGCCCTGCATCGTGCAGGAGTTCATCGAGCGGCAATACGAGGTGCGCCTCAACGTGATCGGCGACCGCGTCTTCGCGACCAGGATGGATACCAGCCGCGACGCCGCCATCGGCTCGGGCGCCGAGGCCGACGGCCGCTTCATGGCCGACTATCGCGACATCGTCCACACCGCGATCGAGGCGCCGGCGGGGATCGCCGCGGCCTGCACCGAGATGTGCGCCTATTTCGGCCTGCGCTTCGGTGCCTTCGATTTCGCCGTCGATCGCAATGGCGACTGGATATTCTTCGAGGTCAATCCCTACGGCCAATGGTATTGGATCGAGGAGATGACCGGCCAGGCGCTGTCCGAAGCGATGGCGCACGAGATCTGCCGCCAGCTCGGCCGCTGACGGTTCTGCGAGCGCGACGGCTGCGGGGCTCTACGGCGGCCCGGATCGCAGCGGGCCCGCCGTCGCATTGTCGGTCGGATGCGAAGCGCTGCAAATACCTTACGAGCCTTGCAGCGCCTTGACACCCATAATGAAAGGGTCGTTCGGCGTATGGTCTACGCTCGATGCGACAGCCGCGCGCGTTCGCCCGAGACAGTAATAAAGTGAGATCGCCGAGAAAGTTTGCCGTCAATTTTCTGACAGGTATCGCCGCATGCCTATTTTGATGTCTTTCTGGCTTCTTGAAAGGTTGACCATGTTGGGATCGGCCATAGACCTATCGCCGCGTGTCCACTTGCTTTGGCGGCGCTTTGGCATGCCGTGTGGAGGCCGGTCGCGTTGCTTTCGTCGCCCGGCGCGCACGCTTTTTCTGTGCCTCCGCTTTGACGATCATCGCGCCCTTCGCGTTCGGATCGAGACGCAGCTTCGCGAGCTTCACCGCGTCCGCGATCAGCGCCTCGATCTCCGCGCGGTCGAAATCCGCGACCGAGTTCAACTCGACGTAGCGCGCCGTCTTGCCCTGACCCTGCAGCAGCTTGTTCGGGTCCGACTTCGATAGCTGAGCGCCCTTCCCAAATCCCAGCTTTACCAAACGCGGGTACACCGAGATCGAGCACACACCCTCGTAACCGCGCTCGGTGGGCGAATACGAGATCACGAGCGCGTTCTGGTTCTCATACACGTACACGATCTCGAAAAGACCGGGCAACCGCGCCCGCAGCTTGGCGCGCAACGCCTTTCCGAGTTCGACCATCGCCGGCTCGTACTTCGCGAAGTAGCTGGCGAGCTGGGTTTCGGCGTTCGTCATGGCAGTCACTTTCACGGAACAAGCACGTAGCGTATCAGGTCGCCGGTCTTGAAGGACTTGATGATGTACCCCACGACGCCCGGCACTTTGAGGCGCGCGTGCCACGCGAGCTTCTTCTGGCCGGGACGCGTGCAGAGCAGGATCGCGCCGTCGCGCAGGGCGTGGCTGTTCTCGTAGAATCCCATCGCACAAGACCGTTTTGGTGCATGGAAGGTGCGAAACGATAACGGGAAGCTGCGCGCGTTCCAACCCGTGGTACAGGATTTGTGAACGACGAAAAAGCGGCTCACATTTCTGTAAGCCGCTGTTTCTAAACGATAAAGTGAAGATGCCGGATCAGCGCTTGCTGAACTGGAACGACCGGCGCGCTTTCGGGCGGCCGTATTTCTTGCGCTCCACGGCGCGCGGATCGCGCGTCAGGAAACCGCCGGGCTTGAGGGCGGCGCGCAGCGTCGGCTCGTAGGCGACCAGAGCGCGGCTGATGCCGTGGCGCACGGCGCCGGCCTGGCCCGAAAGTCCGCCGCCAACCACGGTGACGACGACGTCGAACTGGCCGTCGCGATTGGCGGCGATCAGCGGCTGGCGCAGGATCATGCGCAGCACGGGGCGGGCGAAATAGACCTTCTCGTCGCGGCCGTTGACCGTGATCGCGCCGCGGCCGGGCTTGATCCAGACGCGGGCGACCGCGTTCTTGCGCCGGCCGGTGGCATAGGCGCGGCCCTTGGAGTCGCGGTTGGACTTGGGCGCCTCGCCGGCTTCCGCCTTCTCCGGCACCTTGGCCTTGATCAGCGTCGATTTGAGTTCGCCAAAGCTCTTAACGTCTTCCGCCATGGGGCTAGCTCGCCTTGCGATAGTTGGTGTTCTTGGGATTCATCTTGCCGACATCCAGCGCCTCGGGCTGCTGCGCCTCGTGCGGGTGCTCGGCCCCGGCATAGACGCGCAGGTTGGAGAGCTGGCGCCGGCCGAGCGGACCGCGCGGCAGCATGCGCTCGACCGCCTTGTGCAGCACGCGCTCGGGAAACTTGCCGCGCATGATGTCGCCGGCGGTGCGTTCCTTGATGCCGCCGATATAGCCGGTGTGGTGGTAATAGGTCTTGTTCTTCAGCTTATTGCCGGTCAGCAGGACCTTGGCGGCGTTGATGACGACGATATTGTCGCCGCAATCCATATGCGGCGTGAACGTCGTCTTGTGCTTGCCGCGCAGGCGCAGCGCGAGGATCGAGGCCAGGCGTCCGACGACGAGCCCTTGGGCGTCGACGAGGATCCACTTCTTCTCGATCTCGGTCGGCTTGGCCGAGTAGGTTTTCATCGTGTGACCTGTCAGGAATTTCGGTTCTGGGCGCGGGCTATACGCGGCGCGGGCGACGCGGTCAAGCACGAATGCCCTGTTTTGCTGATGAATTGGCGTACGGTATCATGATACCGTATCTAGTCGCGAAACCGGTACAGCGCGGCATCCCGCCCGGCACGCCCCCGCAGCAGGCCGGGCACGATCTGCGCCGCGAGCATGCTGTAGACCGTGCCGTTGCCGCCGAAACCCATGACCGCGAAGCATCCCGGCATGCCCGGCACCGCGTCGATCGTCGGCAGGCCATCGCTGCTCTCGCCGAACGCGCCGGTCCAGCGATAGGCCGGAGCGAACGCCAAGCCGGGTATGAGCGCTTCGAGCTTGGCGACGAGGCGGTCGCTTTTGCCCGCGATGGCGCGGGCGCGATAGGACGGCAGATCGATGTCTTCATCCTCGCCGCCGGCGACCAGGCGGCCATCCGGCGTCGTGCGCAGATAAAGATACGGCGTCGCCGCTTCCCAGACCAGCGTGCGGTCGAGCCAGGCCGGATAGCGCGCGCGGGGACGCGAGGCGATGGCCCAGCTCGAGGTGATCCTGGCGCCCTTCGCCGGCAAGCCTTTCAGGACTTCATAGCCGGTACAAAAGACCACGTGTCTTGCCTCGATGAAGTGAGCGCCGGTATCGAGTATCACGCCGTGGCGCGTCGCGACGAGGTCCGCGATATCGACAGGCGCGTAGATCCGTGCCCCTTGCGCGACCGCGCGCCGCAACAGGCCGGCGGCCAACTGCACCGGATTGGCGCTCGCCGATTTCGGGCTGAGGATCGCGCCGGGGCGCGCGATGCCGAAGCGGTCCTGCAAGGCGTGCGTGTCCAGAAACACCCCCGGGATGCCGGCGCGGTTGCGTGCCTTGCTCTCGCGCGCCAAGCCGCGTGCGCCCATGTCGCTGCCGGCAAGATAAAGCGCCTGGCGCGGCTCCAGCCCGCAACGGATGCCCTCGCGCTGCACTAGGTGTACAAGATCCTGCGTCGCGCGAAACGAGCGCCGCCAGGCGCGGGCGGCCTTCGCCGCTCCGATTTTCCCGGCAAGCCTTGTCAGGGGCTGGTCGATCTCGAATTGCAGCATCGCGGTGCTGGCGGTGGTGGCGCCCCGCATCGGGGCGCGGCGATCGACAACCACGACGCGCGCGTAGCGCGGCGCCAGGGCGTGCGCCATGAAGGCGCCGCTGATACCCGCACCGACGATCACGACGTCGACCGCGATCGATTCGCGCAACGGTCGCCAGGAAACCGACCGGCCACTCGACCCCTGCCAGACCGAATTGCCGGCGCGCAGGATTTTTTCCGGCGTCAGGGCGCCGCGCGGGTCCGGGATCGACATGACGGCTCTCGATTTGCGGCAAACAGAAAAGGCCCGGCTGTGGGGGGAACAGCCGGGCCTTTCCGTGGCGGAATGGTCGGATACGCGACTTACCAATCCCGCTTGATGTTGAAATAATTGTACGACGTCTCGCGGATCTTGCCGAAATCGCCGTCGTTCTTGGTCAGGTCTTCCAGCCGGTAGGTCGGCGCCTTGGAGATGACGTCCTGCGCCACCGGCACGACGTAGCCGCCCTTGTCCTTGCTGTAGTCGAGCATCGACCACGGCACCGGGAAGAATTTCTCGCCGACGCCGAGGACGCCGCCGCTGCCCAGCGCCGCGAACATGATCTTGTCGGAGGTCTTGTCGAGGACCAGATCCTCGACATGGCCGATCTTGTCGCCGGCGCGGTCATAGACCGACGTACCTTTGACCTTGGAAGCCAGGATGGCGCTTGTGTGACCCGTAGCGGTTGTCATGTAATATCTCTCCTGTGACGTCATTCCCTGAACGCCTTTTTCCCGCCTTCGTTCCGGCATCTCATTGAGTTCCCTGTTTAAAGAGGATGGTTCCATTATGAAATCGCGTTTGCGTTTCGCCGCGGCCGTCGTGGCCGCGTCGTTGTTCGGCATGGCCGCCCCCTTGGCCGCGAATCCGGCCTTCGTCAGCGATCCTTCGAAGGATTATTTCGGCTATTTCCTGCCGACGGCGCCGGTCAAGCTCGGCAACTGGCAGGTGAAGGACTTTTTCGTCGGCGGCAAGGACGATTTCAAGTCGTTCGAGTCCGGCAAGGCCGACAAGGCGTTCGGCGCGGTGATGCTGGAATTCGACGACGTCACCAGCCCGCAAAAGACCGCCGAGGACGGTCAGCCCTATTACACCGGCCAGATCCGCGTCCTCCCGACCGCCTATCACGTCGGCATGGACAGGGTGACGTTCGCCGGCAGCGACGAGAAACTCGGCGCGGTGAGCTTCGTCGGCACCTTCGACAAGGACTATTTCAAGAAGCCGTCCGCCGACGTCGCCCATCCCGGCGACCGACCGATGCTGCGCGGCAGGCTGACGGTCGGCAAGCAGAGCTTCAATGTCGCCTTCAACTGGTTCGGCGGAGACTGAGATGAACGCCGGCACGACGGCCCCCCTTGTCCTCGCCGCCAGCAGCGGCGCGGTCCTGCGCCTGACGCTGAACCGCGCCGGCGCGCGCAACGCGCTGAGCCAGGGGCTGATGGGCGCGCTCCAGGAGGCGCTCGACGGCGCGGCGGCGGACAACAACGTGCGCGTGATCGTCATCGCGGCGGACGGGCCGGCGTTCTCCTCCGGCCACGACCTCAAGGAAATGACGGCGCACCGCGCCGATGCCGACAAGGGCAAGGCGTTCTTCGCCGCGCTGTTCGCGCAGTGCTCGAGGCTGATGCAGACCATCGTGCGCCATCCCAGGCCGGTCATCGCCGAGGTGCAGGGCATCGCCACCGCCGCCGGCTGCCAGCTGGTGGCGAGCTGCGACCTCGCGGTCGCCTCGTCCTCCGCGCGCTTTGCGACGCCCGGCGTGAACATCGGCCTGTTCTGCTCGACGCCGATGGTGGCGCTGTCGCGCAACGTGGCGCGCAAGCACGCGATGGAGATGCTGCTGACCGGCGAGATGATCGCGGCCGAGGAGGCGCACCGCATCGGGCTCGTCAACCGCGTCGTCGCGCCCGAGGCGCTGGAGGCGCAGACCGCGAAGCTCGCCGCGCTGATCGCCGCCAAGCCGCACGGCACGCTCAAGATCGGCAAGGAGGCGTTCTATCGCCAGGCCGAGATGGGCCTCGCGGAGGCCTATGACTATGCCAGCCAGGTGATGACGACCAACATGCTCGCCGCCGAAGCCGAAGAAGGCATCGGCGCCTTCGTCGAAAAGCGCGAGCCGAAATGGCCGGAGTGACCGCCGCTTGCGAAATATATCTGTACCGATATAATGAAGGTCGCGATATTCCTCGGAGACTCGCAGAAGGTCGTGCGCTCCTTTCCTGAGGCGGTGCGATCCGAAGCGGGCTTTCAGCTCGAAAAGGTGCAGCGCGGCGAGGAGCCTGACGATTGGAAGCCGATGCGAACGATCGGATCGGGCGTCCGCGAGATTCGCATTCGGGACGCGGCAGGCGCCTTCCGGATCGTATACACAACGACAATCGGTGAGTTCGTCTACGTGTTGCATGCATTTCAGAAGAAAACTGAGGCGACCTCGCAGCGCGATATCGAGCTTGCGCGGATCAGACACAGGATGCTGACGGGACGAAATTGATGCAGAAAACGAAGACGTATCGAAGCGTATGGGACGCAATCGAATCGACACCCGCGGCAGCGGCGCAGATGAAAGCCCGCTCGGAGTTGATGCACGCCATTCGCGAGGCAATCGACGATTGGGACATCACCCAGGCACGGGCAGCCAAACGGCTGGGGATAAGCCAGCCGCGCCTCAATGATTTGTTTCGTGGAAAGCTGGGCAATTTCAGTCTGGACGCGTTGGTGAAAATCGCCACGAACGCCGGTCTTTCCGTGCGGGTTCGCATCGGCAAGGCGGCCGCCTGATGCCGCAATACCCCGACGCCCTGATCAAATCCATCCTGCGCTCCACCAAGACCATCGCCATGGTCGGCGCCAGCGGCAACGACATGCGGCCGTCCTATTTCGCGATGATGTACCTGCTCGCCAAGGGCTATGTCGTGCATCCGATCAATCCGTCGCTCGCCGGCAAGTCCATACTGGGGCAAGTCGTCTACGCCTCCTTGAAGGACGTGCCCGCCCCGATCGACATGGTCGACATCTTTCGCACCGCCGACGCCGCCCCCGGCATCGTCGTCGAAGCGCTGGCGCAGAAGGACCGGCTGGGCCTCAAGACGATCTGGATGCAGCTCGGCGTCGTCAGCGAAGAGGCGGCGGCGCTGGCGCGCGGCGCCGGCCTCACCGTGATCATGGACCGCTGCCCCAAGATCGAACACGGCCGCTTCTCCGGCGAGATCGGCTGGATGGGCGTCAACCGCAAGGTCATCGACAACCGCAAGCCCTTGCTGTTCGGCAAGGGCGGCAGCCTGAACCGCGTCTGATAAGAGGCACGACATGAAAACCGGATGGTTGATCGCCGCGCTCGCGGCCCTGCTCATGGCGAACCCGGCGGCGACGGCCGCGGACGCCACACCGCAGGCGCTGGCGCTGGCGCAGCGCTACATGGCGGCGACCGGCGGCATGTACCAGACGATCGAGCAGCAGGCCTATGTCGCGGCCGGCATCATGGGCGACACGCCGACCTCGCATGCGCGGCAGCACGCGCTGCAGGAGGCTGCCGACCAGCACCGCGCCGAGCTGACGGCGCTCGACGGCCAGGTCGCCGCGCTGATGGCGCAGACCTTTACCGAAGCCGAACTCACAGCCGCGGTGACCTTCCTCGAAAGCCCTGTCGGCCGCGCCATCACGGAAAAGAAAAATGCCTATTTCGCGGCGTTGTTCGCGCGCGACCGTCCGGCGCTGGGCTTTACGCCGGAGGAGAATGCCGCTCTCGCCGCCTTCGACCAGACGCCGGAAGCGATCTCGATGAAGGCGAAGGCACCGGCGCTGCTGGCGCAGACGCTGGCGCTCAGCACGCCCGTGCAGCGCACGCTGCGCGACAGCGCCAAGACGATCTACTGCCACGAAACGCGCAAATGCACCGACGGCGACAACGACTTCGACCAGCGCAGCGGCCCGACCTTGCGGGAATAGCGATGCTGAAATCCTGGGCCGGCGCAATTGCAGCGACGCTTGAAAGCGGCCGCCGCGCAACCAATTCTGGCGACCACAGCACCAAGTTTGCTATATGCGCCGGTTCAGATCGTGTGGTTCGGTCAAACGGCCGTCTAAGGAGAGTGGTATGAGCGAATACGGTTTCAACACGCTGTCGGTCCATGCCGGCGCCCAGCCGGACCCGGCGACGGGCGCCCGCGCCACACCGATCTACCAGACCACCGCCTTCGTGTTCGAGGACGCCGACCACGCCGCGGCCCTCTTCAACCTGCAGGTCTTCGGCAACATCTATTCGCGCATCATGAATCCGACCAATGCGGTGCTCGAGGAACGCGTCGCCGCGCTCGAAGGCGGCGGCGCCGCCCTCGCCGTCGCCTCGGGCCATGCCGCGCAGCTGGTCGCGCTGCACACGCTGATGTCGCCGGGCGACAATATCGTCGCCGCACGCCAGCTCTATGGCGGCTCGATCAACCAGTTCAGCCAGGGCTTCGCCAAGTTCAGCTGGGGCGTGAAATGGGCGGACACACGCGATCCCGAGAGCTTCAAGAGCCAGATCGACGACCGCACCCGCGCCGTCTTCATCGAGAGTCTCGCCAATCCCGGCGGCATCGTCAGCGACATCGAGGCCATCGCCGGCATCGCCCACGCCGCCGGCGTGCCCCTGATCGTCGACAACACGCTGGCCTCGCCCTATCTCATCCGCCCGATCGAATGGGGCGCCGACATCGTGCTGCATTCGGCGACGAAATTCCTCGGCGGTCACGGCAATTCCATGGCCGGCATCATCGTCGACGGCGGCAACTTCAACTGGGGCGGCGGCAAATTCCCGACGCTCAGCGAGCCCTGCCCGTCCTACCACGGCATGAAGCTGTGGGAGACGTTCGGCGATATGGCTTACGCCATAGCATGCCGGGTGCTGGGTCTGCGCGATCTGGGTCCGTCGCTATCGCCGATGAACGCATTCCTGGTGCTGACCGGCATCGAGACGCTGCCCCTGCGCATGCAGAAGCATTGCGACAACGCGCTCGCCGTGGCGCAGTGGCTGGCGCGGCATCCCAAGATCTCCTGGGTGAATTACGCCGGCCTCGAAGACAATCCGAGCTACGGCCTGCACCGCACCTATTGCCCGAAGGGCGCCGGCAGCGTCTTCACTTTCGGCCTCAAGGGCGGCTACGACGCGGGCGTCAAGGTCGTCAACAACGTCCGTCTGATCAGCCACCTCGCCAATGTCGGCGACACGCGCAGCCTGATCATCCATCCGGCCTCGACCACCCATCGCCAGCTCGAGGACGAACAGCGCGCCGCCGCCGGCGCCGGCAACGAGGTCATGCGCGTCTCGATCGGCATCGAGAGCGTCGAGGACATCATCGCGGACCTGGATCAGGCGCTGGGCACTTAGCCATGTGGCGTGCGCTGTTCGTACCCGTCGTACTCGCCGCGTTGGTGCCCGCTTTGGGCGCCGCGCCGCAACACGGCACGGTGGTACGCTCTGTCCGCATGATTATGCGCGGTTGCAAAATCGCCAGCCTCGACGGCCAGCCTGCCGGCGCTCCGGCCGCTGACCGCATCCTTGCTGATATCCTGAACGCCAGCGGCGATGTCCTGCTGCGGGTAACCACCGAGGGGCCGCGCTGCACGAAGGCGACGAATGGCTTCATCGGTTTCTCAGGAATCGACCACGCGCACCGCCGCTAAGCGACCGCATGAAATCGACCTTGCTCGCGCAGTTCGAATGCGTGCCACACGGCGGTGCAGAGCAGCAGCGCAGCGCTCAGCTGGTGCGCCGCGGCAAGGAATTCCGGCGCCTGCAGCAGCAGTGTCGCGATGCCGAGCGCGATCTGGAACAGCGTGAGATGCAACAGCGCATTGCCGCTGCGCCGTGCGAAACCGGTCAGGCCCGCGCCGCGCTCGCGCCACCATAGCGCGAACACGCCGAGCGTCACGATGTAGGCGCCGATGCGGTGATCGAACTGCGCCGTGCCGGGGTTCTCGAAAAAATTCAGCCACCAGGGCTTCAGAGCGAACACGTCCTCCGGCGCGAAGCGGCCGTCCATCATGGGCCAGGTGTTGTAGATCAGCCCCGCGTGCAATCCCGCGACCAGCGCACCCAGCAGCATCTGCAGATAGACGAGCACAGCGACCGCGATGGGAAAGCGCGGCAGGTGCGCGGCACGCGGCGGTTTTTCATCCAGGCGCAAATACGCCAGCGCGGTCCACAAAATCGCCACCAGCAGGATCAGCGCGACGCCGAGATGGATCGCCAGGCGATATTGCGAAACGCTGAGCCGCGTCTCCAGCCCGCTCATCACCATCCACCAGCCGACGAAGCCCTGCAGCCCGCCCAGCGCGAACAGCACCACCATGCGCGGCCACTCCGCGCGCCGGATCGCGCCGACCCACGCGAACCAGACGAAGGGCACGAAGAACAGCACGCCGAGCAGCCGTCCCAGCAGCCGGTGCGCCCACTCCCACCAGAAAATGCCCTTGAAGGCCACCAGGCTCATGCCGGCGTTCTCGTGGATGTATTGCGGGATGCGCCGGTACCTGGCGAAGGCGTCCTGCCACGCCGCATCGCTGAGCGGCGGCAGGGCGCCAAGAATCGGATCCCACTGCGTGATCGAAAGCCCCGAGCCGGTGATCCGCGTCAGGCCGCCGACGGTGATCATCGCCAGGATGACGGCGGCAATGCCGAGCAGCCAGAAGCCGACCGCGCGGCGGCTGCGCCAGAAGGATGCCGGACGGGGCGCCGTGGAGGTCATGGCGCACTGGCATAAAGCCCTTGGCGGCCAAGGTCTTGCCGCCATCTTGTCGCGGGCCCAATCCCCGCGCATTCTCAGCCATCGGGAGGACATCATGAAGCATTTCGCCGTCACGCTGGTTGCACTGGCCGTGTTCGCCTTGGCCGCCGAGGCCGCCGACATGCCGGCCGACATGGCCATGGCGACGCCGCCCGGCACGGTCATGAAGATGACCGATCCGATGCCCGGCGTGTATATGGGTACGGCCGACAAGCCGGGCGCGCCGCTCTTCAAGGGCCTGGGCACGCTGCATCACAAGATCACGACGAAAAACGCCCGCACCCAATCGCTGTTCGACCAGGGCATCAAGCTCAGCATCGGCTTCAACCATGCCGAGGCCATCCGCTCGTTCCGCGAGGCGGCGCGGCTGGACCCGCACTGCGCCATGTGCTGGTGGGGCTTTGCCTTCGCGCTCGGCTCCAACATCAACCTGCCGATGCCGGCCGACGCCATCGCGCCGGCCTGGACCGCGCTGCACAACGCGCTGGCGCTGAAGCGCTACGCCTCGCCGGAGGAGCGCGACTGGATCGACGCGCTGGCGGCGCGCTATTCCGCCGATCCCAAGGCCGACCGCGCCCGCCTCGACGAGGCCTATGCGCAGGCGATGGGCGCGCTGTGGAAGAAATATCCCAACGACCTCGACGCCGGCGTCTTCTACGCCGAGGCGATGATGGACACCCAGCCCTGGGACTATTGGGAGCAGGACGGCGTCACGCCCAAGGGCCATGCCGCCGAGATCGTTTCAACCCTGGAAGGCATCATCAGGCGCGCGCCGAACCATCCCGGCGCCCTGCATCTCTACATCCACGCCGTCGAGGCCACGACCACGCCCGAGCGTGCCGAAGCCGCCGCCGACCGGCTGGAGAAACTGATGCCCGGCGCCGGCCACATCGTGCACATGCCGTCGCATATCTATTATCGCGTCGGGCGCTATGCCGACGCGGCGCATGTCAACGAACTGGCGGCGCGGGTCGACGAGCAATATATCGCCGCCTGCCATGCGCAGGGCTATTATCCGGTCGGGTATTACGGCCACAACATCCACTTCCTGTGGACCTCCTCCGAGATGCAGGGTCGCTACCAGGCCGCGATCGACGCCGCGCGCCGCCTGGTCAAGGCAGTGCATGCCGATGCCGACAAGCTGGGGCCCCTGGCGCAACTCTACGCCTTCACGCCGGTCGCCACGCTGTTGCGCTTCGGCAAATGGGATGCCGTCCTGGCCGAGCCGTTGCCGCCGGACAACCAGAAGCTGACGCTCGTCATCGCCCATCTGGCGCGCGGCTTCGCCTATGCCAACACGGGCGACGCGGCGCGCGCCGCCGCCGAGCGCGCCACGCTGGCGGCGCTGGTCGACGACAAGGATCTGGTCGCCGCCAATGGCTATAGCGGCCTGCCGGCCATCGCGATGGCCAAGATCGCGCTTGCCGAGCTCGACGGCGAGATCGCCCGCACCGCAGGCCACCTCGACGTCGCGATCGCCGACTTCACCAACGCCGTCACGCTGGAGCGCGCCCTGCCCTATACCGAGCCGCCTTATTGGCATCAGCCCTCGAGCGAACTGCTCGGCGCGGTGCTGCTCCAGGCCGGTCGCGCCGCCGACGCGGAGGCCATCTATCGCCTCAGCCTGACGAGCTATCGCCAGGACGGCTGGGCCCTGTATGGCCTGGCATTGGCCCAGGACGCGCAGGGCAACCATGCGGGCGCCGAAGCGACCCGCAAGGAATTCGCCGCCGCCTGGCAACTCGCCGACGTCAAACTGACGACGTCGCGGTTCTGACGAAGGCTAGTTCGCGCCCATCGCGTCGAGAGCGTTTTTGGCGTGCAAGCGGCACGTCGCATCGTCGTTCGCGGCGTCGGCGGCGGCGATCTCGCTGCGCGCGGTCGCAGCCCGCGCGGCATCGGCGGGCAGCGTCGTGCCTTTCGCCCTTGCGATCAGCCGGGCGCAGGTCTCACCCGGCGCGGCGCTGGCCGGCATCGTGATCACGGGACTGGTCTGGGGCGGCGGCGGGACGACGGGATCGGCGGCAAACGCTGTGGTGGCGAACAGCAGGACGGCCGAGGCGGCGAGAATTGTCTTCATGACGAACACTCCTTTGCTGAGGCGTCAACGCACCATCCTGTCCCGGTTTCCCAAATTTCATGCGGCAAAGCGGCAAAAGCGCCGCGCCGCTTGACCGCGGAACCGCGGCACGCCTTACATAGCCCGCGCTTTTTCGAAGGATCGCCGCATGGCGGAGGAAGAATTCCGGTTCCAGGGACGCGACGGCACCGAGATTTTCGCCTGGCGCTGGCTGCCCGCGCGGCCGGTGCGCGGCGTGCTGCAGATCAGTCACGGCATGGGCGAGCATGCGCTGCGCTATCGCGCGCCGTTGCAGCCGCTCATCGATGCCGGCATCGCGATCTATGCCAACGACCATCGCGGCCACGGCCGCACGGCGCCGGACAAAGCGGCGCTCGGCGATTTCGGACCCGGCGGGTTCGCGGCGCTGGTCGACGACATGGCGGTGCTGAGCCGGCGCATCCGGGCCGAGAACCCCGGCAAGAAACTGATCCTGATGGGTCATTCGATGGGTTCGTTCGCGGCGCAGATCTACGTCCTCGACCATTCGGACCTGATCGACGGCTTTATCCTGTCGGGCTCGGCGGCCATCGACAAGCTGCAGGCGCCGCGCGGCGGCCTCTCCGCCATCGGCGAAGGCATGGACAAACCACGCACGCCGTTCGACTGGCTGTCGCGCGACGACAAGGAAGTGGACGCCTATATCGCCGACCCGCTATGCGGCTTCACCGTCAACGACGCCTCGCGCGCCTCGATGTTCGCGGCCGCCGCGCCGGCGGTCGATCCCGCGCAGCTCGCGCATATCCGCAAGGACCTGCCGTTCTACATTTTCGCCGGCGACAAGGACCCCATCAATGCCGAGCTGACACGCCTGATCCCGCTGGTCGAGCGGTATCGCCAGGCCGGCATCGGCGACATCGAGACCGATTTCTATCGCGACGGCCGGCACGAGATGCTCAACGAGACCAATCGCGGCGAAGTCGTCGCCAATCTGCAACGCTGGATCGAGCGCGTCATCGCACCATGAGCCCCCGCATCAAGAAACTCATCGGCACGATCCTGACGCTGCTGTGGATTCCCATCTACGCCATCCTGGCGATGGGCATCGCCGTCCACCTGCTGCCGCATGCGACCTGGTACGGCGCGTTCCTGTTCTACGCGGTCGCCGGAACGCTGTGGGCGGTGCCGGTCGGGCTGCTGTTTCCCTGGATGTACCGCGAACCCAAGGCGAAAGCCTGACATCACACCTTCAGTGGAAAGGACCGACCCGAGATGACACCGGTTTCCAAGATCGATCGCCGCCAGTTGCTTGCCCTGTCGGCCGCCGCGGTTGCCGCACCGTCGCTGGCACGCGCTGCGAGCGGCGACGTGCCGATCGCCGTGACGCGCTGCGGCAAGGTGCGCGGCGCGCGCGACCAGGGCATTGCGGTGTTCAAGGGCATCCGCTACGGCGCCGATACCGCGGCGCACCGTTTCCAGCCGCCGCGCCTACCCGAACCCTGGCCCGGCGTCGCCGACGCGTTTGCCTATGGCGCCGCCTCGCCGCAGCCAAGCAACGACGCCGATACCAGCGAGGACTGCCTGTTCCTCAATGTCTGGACGCCGGCCCTGCGCGACGGCGCCAAGCGGCCGGTGATGGTCTACATCCATGGCGGCGCCTATTCGAACGGCTCGGGCTCCAATGCGCTGTATGACGGCGTCAATCTGTGCCGGCGCGGCAATGTGGTGGTCGTCACGCTCAACCACCGGCTTAACGCTTTCGGCTATCTCTACCTCGCGCGGCTGGACGCGGATTTTCCCGACAGCGGCAATTGCGGCCAGCTCGATCTGGTGCAGGCGCTCGATTGGGTAAGGGACAACATCGCCGAATTCGGCGGCGACCCGGGCTGCGTCATGGTCTTCGGCCAGTCGGGCGGCGGCGCCAAGATCGCGACATTGATGGCGACGCCGGCAGCCAAAGGCCTGTTCCACCGCGCCACCACGATGAGCGGCCAGCAACTCACCGCCTCGGGCCCGTTCAACGCCACCAAGCGGGCGCAGACCTATATGAGCGCGCTGGGCATCTCCACTCCCAAGGATTTGCTCAAGCTGACCACCGCGCAGCTGGTCGCGGGCCTGAAGGCCGTCGATCCCGTCATCGGCAGCGGCGGCGTCTATTTCGGGCCGGTGCTCGACGAGCGCACGCTGACGCGCCATCCCTTCTACCCCGACGCACCGGCGCAATCGGCGAATATCCCGATGATGATCGGCAACACCCATGACGAGACGCGGCTTTTCATCCAGGACGACTGGGTCGCCAAGCTGACCTGGGACGACCTGCCGGCGCGGCTGGCACCGGCCTACCGCGTCGACCTCGACCCGGAGACCGTGATCGCGAATTACCGCGCGTGGTTTCCCGCCATCACGCCGACCGAGCTGTTCTACAAGGCGACGACCGCCGGCCGCTCCTGGCGCGCCGCGATCGTCGAGGACGAATTGCGCGCCGCGGCCGGAACGCCGGCCTATGCCTATGAGGTCGATTTCCAGTCGCCGCTCGACGGCGGCAAATGGCACGCGCCGCACACCATCGACATCGCGCTGGCCTTCGACAACACCGACAAGAAAGGCGCCCTGGCCGGCAACGGCCCGGACGCGCGCCGACTGGCGGCGCAGGTGAGCGAGACCTTCATCGCCTTCGCCCGCACCGGCAATCCGAACAATCCAACGTTGCCGCATTGGAAGCCCTACACACTGCCCGATCGCGAGACCATGATCTTCGACGTGACCTCGCACCCGGAAAACGACCCGCGCGGGCGCGAGCGCGAACTGTTCGAGAAGGTTCCATTCATCCAGCAAGGGACGTAGACTGAGCTTCGATAATCCCCATATCCGGTGAACCATGACGGTCAATCTCTTCACATTCGTAGACCTGTATTCGCGCACACTCACGACCCTGTCGCACATCCTGACCAAGGGCGCCGAACACGCCAAGGCACAGGGCGCCAGCGAGCAGGAGATGCTCGACTGGCGCCTGATAGGCGATATGCAGCCATTGCGCTTCCAGATCGCCGTGGTGTGCAATTTCTCGCGCCAGTGGACGGCGCGCGTCGCGGGCCTGCCGTTGCCGGCGGATATCGCCGACAGCCTCGGCCTCGACGCGCTCCAAGCCGAGATCGCCGCGGCCAAGGCCTATCTCGCCGGCTTGAAGCCGGAGCAGTTCGCCGGGCGCGACGACGTTCCGCTCAAGGTGACGATCGGCACCGGCATGGAGCCGACGCTGCCGGCGGGGCAGTGGCTGAGCGTGTTCGCGACGACCAACCTCTATTTTCACCTGTCGACGGCCTACGGCATCCTGCGCTCGAAAGGCGTTCCGATCGGCAAGATCGATCTGTTCGCCGGCGGTCTCTAGACCCGCAGGCCCAGCCCGTCGATCCGCGCCATCAACGCCGGTTCGAGCGGACCGGCGGCTTCGCCTTCAATGCATTGGCGGAGCTCTTCGCGGTTCTTGACGCCGAGGATCACCGTCGCGACACCCGGCAGCGACAGTGCGTAGCGGTGCGCGACGACGGCGGGGTCCTGTCCGAGTTCGGCGCACAACGCGCGGAACGGCGCGGCACGCTGGTAGTCCTTGTTGTCCGGATTGTTCGGCGACAGCGTGCGGTCCACCTCGGCCGTCAGCGCGCCGGCCTGCACCGCGCGGATGCCGAGCACGCCGACGCCCTGCTCCACCGCGACTTTGAGAATCTCGCGCGGCTTTGCCGGCTCGGCATAGCGGCGCAAACTGCCGGCGCTGTCGAGCAGGTTGGTGACGACCTGCGCGAAGGCAGGTTTCTTGTCATGCTGCAATGCCCGCATGATCGTGTCGGGCACGCCCGATGCCGTGATGCCCCAGTTCCTGATCTTGCCAGCGGCTTTCAACTTCTCGAATACCGGGACGACCAACTCGGCATAGACCGACCAACGCGTCGCAAAACCGTCCTGCATGTCGGGACGGATGGCATAGACATAACCGTCGGCGCAGATGTTCGAGTGCAGGAAGAAAATGTCGACATGATCGAGCTTCATCGCCTTGAGGCTGCCCTCCAGCGACGCCGTCAGCGTCCTCTCGACTTCGCTCGGCGCCGGCGTGCCGAGGCCGCACTTGGTCGTCACGCGCAGTCCCGCCGGCAGCTTTCCGTTGAACGTCTCGCCGACGATGGCCTCGCAATTGCGGTACATCGGCGCGGTGTCGAGCAGGTCGATGCCGGCATCGACCGCCGCATGGATGGTGCCGATGGCCTCCTCGCGGCTGGTCTCGCCCCAGGCCTGGCCGATGCCGCCGCCGCCCAGCGTCAGCGCGCTGACCCGGCCCAGCGCACCGAAGGCGTTCTTTCTCATCTCAGGTCCTGTTCCAGATGGATTGGAAATCGCCGCCGCCGTTCAGCATCTGCGCCGGACTTTTCTTGTCGATGTGGCCGATCAGGCCCTGATAGACGCCGTAGCCGACCAGTTCCTGCAGCCGCGGCGGGAAGGACTTCACCAGCGCCGGCGCGAGGCCGAGCTGCTGGTTCTCCTGCTGACGGATGAAGCCGGCGCAATAGTTCATGGCGATGCCGGTGCGCCGCGCAGCGGTCCGGTTGGCGCCGCCGCCATGCCACAGCGCGCCGTCCCAGATCAGCACGCTGCCCTTCTTCATCGCGCCGGGCACCGTCTCGTAGCTGCCGCCATAATCGGGATTGGCCTTTTTGTGGCTGCCCGGCACCAACCGTGTCGCGCCGTTGGCATCGGTGAAATCGGTCAGCGCCCACATCGAATTGCAGACGATGGCGCGGTGCGGCTTGTCGAGCGGAATCACCATGTCGTCGGCATGGATCGGCTGCGCGCTTTCGCCGGGATCGATCGCGATGGAGGACAGCGAGGAGATCAGGCAGCCCGGATCGAGCACGCCCTCGATCACCGGCAGCACGTTCTGGTGCACTGGCACGCTTGCGAATACGTCGCCATGCGCCAGCAGGTTGTAGATGCGCACGGTCTTGTGGCCCTCGAAGCCGTTCATCGCGGGCCTCGCGCCCAGCGCGCGCTCGAGCCGTTCGAGTGCCGCGTTCAGCGCGTCAACCAGGGCCGGTTCGATGGCATTCTCGACGACGGTGAAGCCGTCTTGCTGCACCCGCGCGACATGCGCATCCCGTGTGGCCTGATCCATGCGAACTCCTAGGGTGCCGAAACCGCCGCCACGGGATGGCCGTCCACCGGCCGCCCCGGCTGCAGCCCCAGAAGTCTCATCACCGTCGGATGCACGTCAATCTGGTCGAGCCGCCGGATCTCGCCCGGTTTCACGCCCGCCCCCCAGGCATAAAAGATTCCGTGCATCTGCACCACGCTGGGATCGTAGCCATGCGTCGCCTTGAGCGGCACGGTGAAGGCGCTGAACGTGTGCGGCCAGATCCAGTTCATGCCGACCCAATCGGTCCAGGACGGAAACAGCTCCGGTCCCGCCATCCAGTAGGGCGGATGCGTCAGCACCATAAGGTCGCCGGCGCGCGGCCCGGTGCCCAGATGCGCGAAGGCCGGGTAGTGCCCCTTGCGCCAGACCGTGAAGATGTCGGGATATTGTTTCAGCGCCGCCTCGACCCGATCGATGCTCTCGCCTTTGTCGAGATAGAAGAACGCGGATGCGCCGTCGGTTGCCTGCTGCGCATGAATGTCGTTCTCGCGCATGATGCGGCCGAGGTTGACGAGGTTGCCGACGTCCATCATGCCGTGGTCGGTGCCGACCACCAGCGTGCCCTCGCGGCCCGGCGGCAGCGCCTTGAGCGCGGCCATCAGCCTGCCGGTAATGGCGTCGCAGCGCCGGACTGCGTCCTGCGTCTCGGCGCCGGTCACGCCGTATTGATGGGCGACACGATCGGGAATCGAGAAATACAGCGCGATCAGCCGCGCATGGTTCGGGCCGTTGTCCTTGAGCAGCTTCAGCGCGCGGTCGACGATCGTGTCGTCGGATTCGTGCTGCTTCCACTGTGCTTCGGGATTGTAATAGGTCTCGCGATAACCGGTCTTGCTCGACCAGCGGCCGACGAAGTTGAAGGCCGCGCTGCGCACGCCCTGGCGCTCGGCCGCTTCCCACATGGTCTCGCAGCCGGTGCGCCACGCGGCGTCGCCGGCATCGCCATTGCCGTCGCCGCCGAAGCGCCGCCCCTGCTTCGGATCGATGAAGATATTCGACATGATGCCGTGATGCTCGGGCCAGCAGCCGGTCTCGAAGGTCGTGTGGTTGATCAGCGAGACGGTCGGAAACGCCGGCACCAGGTGCCGCGACCAGGCGCCCTCGCGGCGCAAACGGTCGAAATTGGGCGTCGGATGGGCGGCGTCGAGCTCCGCCGGGGCGAAGCCGTCGAACAGCACGACAACGACGGTGCGCTCGGCCGCCAACGCCGGCGCCAGACCGAACAACAGCGCCGCAACCGCAATCAGGATACGCTTCACGACAGCCCCCACAGCAAACGCGGCGGGAGCCTACTCCCGCCGCGCCCGGTTGTCGCTGCAACGCTGTTATGCGTCAGACTTTTTCCAGGATGTGCACCGCACAAGCGCTGCCGGCGCCGACCACATGGGTCAGGCCGATGCGCGCGCCCTCGACCTGGCGGCTGCCCGCCTCGCCGCGCAGATGCGTCGTCACCTCGTAGATATTGGCGATGCCGGTGGCGCCGAGCGGATGGCCTTTGGAGAGCAGCCCGCCCGAGACATTGACCGGGATGCGGCCGCCGAGCTGGGTCGCGCCCGAATCGATGAACTGCCCCGCCTCGCCTTCGCCGCAGATGCCGAGATTCTCGTAGTGCACGAGTTCGGCGGTGGCGAAGCAGTCGTGCAATTCGATCAGATTCACGTCCTTCGGCCCGAGCCCGGCCATCTCATAGGCCGATTTGGCGGCAAGCCGCGTCACGGCGTTGAAATCCATCATCGCGATGTTGCGCGAGGTGTAGGGATCGGAGGCCAGCGCCGAGGCCCGCACCTTCACGGCGCGGCCCATCAGGCCAAGCTCGCGCGCCTTCTTCTCCGAGCACAGCACCGCCGCCGCCGAGCCGTCGACGTTCACCGAGCACATCAGCTTGGTGTTGGGATAGGAGATCATCTCCGCGCCCATCACCTCCTCGAGCGGCGTTTCCTTCTGGTACATCGCCTTGGGGTTGAGCGTGGAGTGATGATGGTTCTTCACCGACACCTTGGCGAACTGCTCGAAGGTGGTGCCGTATTGGCGGGTGTGCTCGAGGCCGACATGCGCGAACACGCTCGGCATGGTGCCGGAACCGAGCAGGCCCTCGGTCGGGATGCCCTTGCCGCCGCCGCCACCGCCCAAAAGGCCGCTGCCCATCTGTTCGCTGCCGACGCACAGCACGATGTCATAGACGCCGGCCTTGATCGCCATCCAGCCCTCGCGGAAAGCGGTCGCGCCGGTGGCGCAGGCGTTGGCGGTGTTGACCACCGGGATGCCGGTCTGGCCGATCTCGCGCAGGATGCGCTGGCCGACGCCGCCCGAGGCCTCGAACAGGTTGCCGCTGTAGAGGGCCTGCATGTCCTGGATGGTCAGGCCGCAATCGTCGAGCGCCATCAGCGCCGCCTGGGCGCCCAGCTCGGGCACCGTGCGTTCGGGGAAGCGTCCGAACTTGATCATGTCGGTTCCGACGACGTAGACGTCGTTGCTCATGGCGGTCTCCTTCAGGCTTTTGGTTCGAAGAAATAGGCGAGATAGGAATTGCCGTCCTTGTCTTTCTGCGGCACCGGCTTGATCACGATGTTCACCGGCATGTCGAACTTGATCTTGGCGGGATCGGGCTCGACGCCGACGAGATTGCCCTTCAGCGTGCCGCCGCCGTCGACGTCGACGATCGCCGAGATGAACGGCACGGGCACGCCGGGAAAATTGCGGTGCACGACGGTGAAATTGTAGAGCTTGCCGGTCGTGCCGAGCTTGACCGGCTCCACGCCCTTGCGCGCGCCGCACTTGCCGCAGACCTCGCGCGTGCCGGCGACGACCTCGCCGCATTTGGAGCATTTGGAGCCGGCGAGATAAGGCTCGCCGTCCTTGGGAATCTTCAGGAATGCCACGACGCCCTTGGTCGTCGGCGCGGGTTTCACGGCGGCTTGCGACATACATCAACTCCCTGTTCGGGCCGCACTCTATACCGCCGCTTCGCGCCGGCGCATGCGGAAAATTCTGCCGCTAGGGAAGCGCGTCAGCGCCGCGGCAAGGCCTCTGCGACAAGCGCTTCGGCCTTGGCGAACAGCGCCGGATCGACATGCGCGCCGCTGGCGGCGGCGTTTTCGTCGAGCTGTTCGGGACGGCTGGCGCCGACGATGGCGCTGGCGACGTTGGGCTCGCGCAACACCCAGGCGAGCGCGAACTGGCCCATGGTGAGCCCGGCCTCCCTGGCCAGCGGCTTCAGCTTCTGCACCGCCTCCAGCACGGGCTTTTCCATCCAGCGCGCGATGGCGCTGCTCATCTGGTCGGAGGTGGCGCGCGTGCCGGCCGGCGGCGGCGATTTGGGGTCGTATTTTCCCGTCAGCACGCCTTGCGCCAGCGGCGACCAGACGATCTGCGAGATGCCGTTCCTGGCCGACAGCGGAATGACCTTGGCTTCGGGGCGGCGATACAGCAGCGAGTATTGCGGCTGGCTGGAAACGAAGCGTTCGACATTGGGCAGCGCGATGGCGTCCTCGATGTTCTGCGGCGACCATTCGGAGAACCCGATATAGCGCGTCTTGCCGCTCTTCACCGCCCGCGTCAGTGCCTCCATGGTCTCGGCCAGCGGCGCGTTTGTGTCGTAGCGGTGGCATTGATAAAGGTCGACGAAGTCGGTCTTGAGCC
>DATMKZ010000053.1:0-2396 GCA_035570795.1 Rhizomicrobium sp. | reverse complement strand
GACTTCTTCCTTAGCGCGAAGATCCTCCCCGGCCATGACGGAGACGGGAACCGGCGCGGCGCCACGTGCAACTCGTCCTCACCGACCGCTCGACCCTCACAGAGGGGCAGGATTTCGGCGTCTTCGCCGACCAGACGTGGCGCCTCGGCGATCTCGGCGCCAAGCATGCCCTGCTGCTCGCCGGCATCGGCTGGGGCAACATGCCGGCGGCCATGGTGCGGGCGGACCTGCAGTCGGGACGCCTGGTGCGGCTGGACCTGCCGGACTGGCGCGGCGGCACATTCACGATGCATCTCCTCCACGCGGCGGGTGCCCCGCCGGGTCCTGCCGGGCGATGGCTGATGCAGCGGTTCATCGACGGCGCAGGGCGTGCTGACGGCTGACCGGGCGGGGCGGCGCGTCTCGAAACGCCGCCGGGAGATCTGAAAAATGCGTTTGCCGGCAAACGGCGGACGCGAAGAAAATTCTCCTGGTTGCCTGCCAAACTTTCCCGCCGCGCTACGGCAACGGCGGCATTAACCATCCCCCCAATCTAGGGGGGGGGTGACGGCTCATTAATATAGTTCCATTTTGGTTAATTAAAGCGCAGTTTGATGAACGTGAAAGGATTCCTTAACCTTCGTATAAGGGTGCGGCTATGTCGTTGTTTCATGAAGACAATCACGATTACTTCGACATAGACCGCCTCGAGGAGGCAGCGAGGGATACGATATCGAGTTCGTCGTTGATCTGCCGCTGCCGCGACGGCGATCGCGCTGCGGCGATCGCCCTGAGCCGGGGCTTCTGGCCGTTCACGCGCGACTTCGAGAAGGCGATCGACCATCGTGCGAACTCCGCCAATCTTCCGCGGGCGCCGCTCTACGCAAAGTTTGGTCGCAACAAGTCGCGCGAGACGCTGGCCGGCTCCGCGCGAACCATTCGCACCCTGCGCGACAGCGAGATCGCCGGCGTCTTCGAGGAGGCGCGCGCCGGCCTCCTCGACATGCAGAAGGACGAGTTCCGGCACTCCAAGCACTGGGAGGCCGACGCCCGCAATCTCGGCCTGAGCTACGAGATGCTCCAGGCCGAGCAGACGCTTCCGCTCGTGCAGCGCCTGATCGACGCGACGACGACGGACGACCTCGTCGTCTTCTTCGCCGGCGCGCTCGCCTCGACCGAGTTCATCGCCGAGGCGCTCGGCGAGATGCTGGCCACGGCGCCGGGCTATACGCGCCTGTTCGACAGGCGCCGGGCGATCTGGATGGAGGTCCACACGGTTCCGCACGACGGCGAGCCGTCGCACGAGGACATCGTGATGGACTTCGCCCGCGCCTACGACGAGTCGGGCTCGCCGCAGCGCATCGAGGATCTCGTGATCCAGGGGCTGGCGCTGTTCGGCGCCGCCGCCGACGAGGTCGAAGCCTATTACGACAAGCAGATGTCCGTCGCCGCGGCATAGGCGGGCAGGGCGGCGCCGGTCGCGGCCGACTAGGCCGTCAGCTTGCGGAGCCGGGTCGGCAGCGCCGGCTGCCACTCGGCGGCGCCCTTGAAGCTCGCGTCGAAGGGCTTGGGCTTGGCGATGCCGTAGCCCTGCCCGTAGTCGACGCCGATCTCCCGCAGTGCCTCGGCGATCGCCTTTGTCTCGACGAACTCGGCGATGATCCGCTTGCCCATGACGTGGCCGACGTGGCTGATCATCTCGACCATGGCGCGGTCGGCGCTGTCGCGCAGCATTCCCTTGACGAAGCTGCCATCGATCTTGACGAAGTCGATCGGCAGCTCCTTCAGGTAGTTGAAGGACGACATCCCGGATCCGAAGTCGTCCAGCGCGAAGGTGCAGCCGAACGCCTGCAGTGCCTGCACGAAGCGGCGCGCGGCGTTGAGATCCAGGATCGCGCTCGTCTCCGTCACCTCGAAGCAGATGCTCTCCGGCGGAATGCGGAACTCGGCGAACGCCGCTTCCAGGAAGCTCAGGAAGGCCTCGTCGCCGATCGTCGGGCCGGACAGGTTGATCGCGCAACAGGCGATCGGCTCGGCGCGGGGCGTCGCCGCGCGCTCCTTCAGGCAGCGGAAGGTATTGAGGACGACCCAGCGGTCGATCTGCTTGATCAGCCCGAAACGCTCGGCCGCGGGCAGGAAGCTCGTCGGCAGCACGATCCGGTCGGACTCGTCGCGCAGGCGCAGCAGGATCTCGACATGGAGGCCCGACGCGTCGTGCTCCTTCAGCTCGACGATCTCCTGCGCGTAGAGAGAGAAGCGATCCTCGTCGAGCGCGCGCTGGATGCGCTGCACCCAGTTCATCTCGCGGACCCGGTTGCTCAGGTCGAGATCCTGCTCGCGGTGGATATGGACCCGGTTGCGGCCCTTCTCCTTGGCCATGAAGCAGGCGACATCGGCCGCCCGCATGATGTCGTCGC
>DATMKZ010000052.1:0-14344 GCA_035570795.1 Rhizomicrobium sp. | reverse complement strand
GTCGACGACCGCACCATCGACAGCCACATCAAGCGGGTGCGCCGCAAGTTCCGCGAGGTCGACGGCGAGTTCGAGCAGATCGAAACGCTCTATGGCATCGGATACCGATACCGCGACTCCTGAGCCCGGCCGGCGCCGGTTCGGACTGCAGGGCTTGGGTTCGCGGATTGCCGCGGCGTTCGGCCGCCGCAGCGTCGCGCCTGCGCCGGCGCGGCCCGCCGAATCGCCCTCGCTGTTGCGCCGCCGCCGCAGCGCCACGCGACGCCATTCGCCGCTCACGCGCCGCATCCTGCTGCTCAACATCGTGCCGGTGGCGTTGTTGACCCTGGGCGCGGTCTATCTCAGCGACTACGAGGAAGAACTGATCGACGCTGAACTCGCCTCGCTCGCCGTGCAGGGCGAGATGGTGGCGGCGGGGATCAGCGAGGTCGCGGTGGCGGGCGGCGAGACCACCGTCAACCGCCTCGACGCCGACGAGGCGCGCCAGCTCCTCACCCGGCTGGTCCGCCCGACCGGCGTGCGCGCCCGGCTGTTCAGCGAGACCGGCGAACTCCTGGGCGATTCGGCGGTGCTGAGCGAGGCCGGCCGCATCCACGTGATGCCGCTGCCACCGCCGGAAGAGCCCGCCACCGTCGATCCGGAGTTGGGCGAACGGCTCGGCGACTGGTTCGCCCGCCAGCTGTCGCGCGCCGACCGCTTTCCCGAATATGTCGAGCGCGCCTCCCCCACCGTGCGCGACTTTCCCGAGGCGGCGAGTGCGCTGCGCGGCTTCAACGCCTCGGCCGTGCGAATGGGCCCCGACGGCCGGCTGATCCTGAGCGCCGCCGTGCCGGTGCAACGCTACAAGCAGGTGCTGGGCGCGCTGATGCTGACGCGCGACAACCGCGCCATCGCCGCCTCGCTGCGCGAGGTGCGCTACGACATGATGGTGATTGCCGCCGCCGCACTCGGCATCACGGTGCTGCTGTCGCTCTACCTCGCCGGCACCATCACCCAGCCGATCGTGCGCCTGGCGCGCGCCGCCGACGAGGTCCGGCTGGCACGCGAGAGCCGGCCGGAAATCCCCGACCTCGGCAAGCGCGGCGACGAGATCGGCGACCTGAACGATGCGCTGCGCTCGATGACCGACGCGCTGTGGCAACGCATCAACACCATCGAGAGCTTCGCTGCCGACGTGGCGCATGAGCTCAAGAATCCGCTGACCTCGCTCCGCTCGGCGATCGAGATGGCGGCGCGGCCCGATCTCAATCCCGATCGGCGGGAAAAGCTGATGGCCATCGTGATGGACGACATCAACCGGCTGAACCGGCTGATCTCCGACATCTCGGACGCCTCGCGGCTCGATGCCGAGCTGATGCGCGGCGAGGTCAAGCCGGTCGACCTGAACGCGTTGCTGGGCGACATGGTGCGCCACTACGCCGTTACCGCCTCGCAGAAGTCAGGCGTCGAGGTCGAGTACCGGCTCGCCGCCAACCCGCCTTTCGCCGCGCACGGCCATGACGGCCGCTACGGCCAGGTGTTCCGCAACGTCATCGACAATGCGCTGTCGTTCAGTCCGCCCGGCTCGCGCATCGTGGTCGAGCTGAGCCGCGAGCCGCGCGGCGGCCCGTTCGTCGTCACCATCGACGACGAGGGCCACGGCATTCCCGAAGAGAACCTCGAATCGATCTTCCAGCGTTTCTATTCGGAGCGCCCGACCGAGCATTTCGGCCAGCATTCGGGGCTGGGTCTGTCGATCTGCCGGCAGATCATGGAGACCTACGGCGGCTCGATCTCGGCTACCAATCGCCGCGCCGCCACCAATGAACCAGAGGGCGGCCGCGTGCTGGGCGCGCGCTTCACCATTCGCGTGCCGGCCGCCGCCGGCAAGTGATGTCCGCATGACGACGCTGATGCATGCGACATGCGTGGCGTTTCGTCCGCGCGGCCGGAGCTGGCGCGCGGTCTTGCTGCGCGGGCCTTCCGGGGCAGGAAAGTCCGACCTGGCGTTGCGCCTGATCGAGTCGGGCGCCCGCCTGGTGGCCGACGACCAGACCCAGCTTGTCCGCCGGGGAAAATCCGTCATCGCCAGCGCCCCTGCCAGGATCGCCGGCCTGATCGAGGCGCGCGGCGTGGGCATCTTGAAGCTTGCCCGTGATCAACTGGTGGCCCGTGCGCCGGTAGTTTTGCTGGTCGACCTGGCGCCACCGGAACGCATCGAGCGCCTGCCCGAAACGAATCCAGAATCCCTGCTGGGTGTCGCCCTGCCGGTGCTGATGCTGGCGCCTTTCGAGGCCTCCGCCTCTGCGAAGTTGCGCCTTGCCTTGATGGGAATCGCGGTCGCATGATTGGCGTGGCTTCCGCCATGCCCGACAGCCCTACCTCCTCTGCCCCGATCGGCGCCTCGTCCGCCAGCCATGACACGCGACGGCCGTTCGTTGTCGTCACCGGCCTGTCCGGCGCCGGCCGCATCACCGCGCTGCATGCCCTGGACGACATGGGCTACGTCGCGGTCGACAACATTCCGCTGCCCCTGCTCGGCGACCTGATGCGCTCGACCGCCGGCAATCCCGGCGAGATGGCGGCTCCCCTCGCCTTCGGCGTCGACACCCGCACCTACGGCTTCGATCCGCACGAGCTGGTGCGGCAGGTCCGCAGGCTGCGCGAACGGTCCGACATCAGGGCGCGCCTGCTGTTCCTCGAATGTGAAACCGAAACGCTGCAGCGCCGCTACACCGAATCGCGCCGGCCGCACCCGTTGGCACCCGACCGTCCGGTGGCGGACGGCATCATCGAAGAGCGTCGCCAGATCGGCTGGATGCGTGATTCGGCCGACGTGGTGATCGACACCTCGGCGCTCTCGCCGCACGAATTCAAGCAACTGCTCGGCGGCCACTTTGCGCTCGGCCGCGGCCCCGGGACGCGGCTTTCGGTGATGTCCTTCTCCTATCGGCGTGGCCTGCCGCGCGAGGCCGACCTCGTGTTCGATGTCCGCTTCCTCAAGAACCCGCATTATGAGCCGACGCTGAAGCCGCTCACCGGCCGCAGCCCGGCGGTTGCCGCCTACGTCGCCAGCGACCCCGGCTACCGGCCGTTCCTGGACGGGCTCAAGGGTCTGGTCGGGCCCCTGCTGCCGCGTTTTGACGCAGAGGGAAAAAGCTATTTGACCATTGCCATTGGCTGCACCGGCGGCCGTCATCGCTCCGTGGCGGTAGCCGAGGAGCTGGCGGACTGGTTGCGCGGCGCGGGCCGCTCCGTCAGTCTCTCCCACCGGGACGCCGAAGCAGCCGGGGGGGCTGGTGGCGCAGGGGCAGAGCGAACGACATGATTGGTATCGTACTGGTTACCCACGGCAATCTGGCGCGTGAATTTCTGGCCGCGCTCGAACATGTCGTCGGTCCACAGCAATGCGTCTCGACGGTATGCATCGGCGCCGACGACGACATGGAAAAGCGGCGCGCCGAGATCCTGGAAAGCGCGCGAGCCTGCGACAAGGGCGACGGCGTGATCGTGCTGACCGACATGTTCGGCGGCACGCCTTCCAATCTCGCGATCTCGATCATGGAACAGGCGCGCATCGAGGTGCTGGCCGGCGTCAACCTGCCGATGCTGGTGAAGCTCGCCTCGGTGCGCAACCGGCCGATCGCCGAGGCCGTGCGCATGGCCCAGGAAGCCGGCCGCAAATACATCACCGTCGCCTCGCGCATCCTGGCCAAGGAAGCTTCGTGAGCGACGCCGCGTCGCAAGGCGCGGATGCCGGCATTGGCGCGCTCCGCCGGACCCTCTCGATTGCCAACAAGCGCGGCCTGCACGCCCGCGCCGCCGCCAAGTTCGTGCGCACCGCCGGCCAGTTCGATGCGACCATCCGCGTCAGCTTCAAGGGCCAGGAAGTCTCCGGCCTCTCCATCATGGGCCTGATGATGCTGGCCGCCGGCATCGGCAGCGAGATCGAGCTCTCCTGCTCGGGCCGCCAGGGCGTCGAGGCCATGGCCGCCCTGTCGGCGCTGGTCGAGAGCAAGTTCGGCGAGGACTAGGCCTTCCTCCCCCTCATCTGCGAGGAGAGGTGTCCCCACCACCTCGCACTTCGTGGGGAGGAAATAAAGACGTGGGAATATCGCCATAAATTCTTGCTTATATGCGCATGGGCCGCGTTGAGGCGGCGGCGGGCCGCTGATATGACACGCCCGCCTTTCCATCCCCTTGCAGCGCGGAGCGCCAAATGGCCCAGGATTATGTCGTCAAGGATATCGGGCTCGCCGACTGGGGCCGCAAGGAACTCGACATGGCGGAGACCGAGATGCCGGGTCTCATGGCCATTCGCAAGGAATACGGCCCCAAGAAGCCGCTGAAAGGCGCGCGCATCGCCGGCTCCTTGCACATGACCATTCAGACGGGCGTGCTGATCGAGACCTTGAAGGCGCTGGGCGCCGACGTGCGCTGGGCCTCGTGCAACATCTACTCGACCCAGGACCATGCCGCTGCCGCCATCGCCAAGGCCGGCACGCCGGTCTTCGCCATCAAGGGCGAGAGCCTCGAGGAGTACTGGGACTACACCCACAAGATCTTCGAATGGGGCGACGGCGGCGAACCCAACATGATCCTGGACGACGGCGGCGACGCCACGCTGCTGGTCCATCTCGGCATGCGCGCCGAGAAGGATCCATCGCTGATCGCCAAGCCGACCAACGAGGAGGAAGAGGTCCTCTACAAGGCGATCGCCAGGACCAACAAGGCCAAGCCCGGCTGGTACGCCAAGCTCGGCGCGGCGATCCGCGGCGTCACCGAGGAAACCACGACTGGCGTGCACCGGCTCTACCAGATGGAGAAGGATGGCCGACTCCTGTGGCCGGCCATCAACGTCAACGATTCGGTCACCAAGTCGAAGTTCGACAATCTCTACGGCTGCCGTGAATCGCTGGTCGACGGCATCCGCCGCGGCACCGACGTCATGATGGCGGGCAAGGTCGCCATGGTCGCGGGCTTCGGCGACGTCGGCAAAGGCTCCGCCGCCTCGCTGCGCCAGGCCGGCTGCCGCGTCATGGTCTCCGAGGTCGATCCGATCTGCGCCCTGCAGGCGGCGATGGAGGGCTACGAGGTCGTCACCATGGAAGATGCCGCGCCGCGTGCCGATATCTTCGTCACCGCCACCGGCAATGTCGACGTGATCACGCTCGACCACATGAAGGCGATGAAGCACCGCGCCATCGTCTGCAACATCGGCCACTTCGACAGCGAGATCCAGATCGGCAACCTCAAGAACTTCAAGTGGCACAACGTGAAGCCGCAGGTCGACGAGGTCGAGTTCCCCGACGGCAAGCGCATCATCGTGCTGTCCGAAGGCCGGCTGGTCAATCTCGGCAACGCCACCGGCCATCCGAGCTTCGTGATGTCGGCCTCGTTCTCCAACCAGACGCTGGCGCAGATCGAGATCTTCGCCAACCCGGGCAAGTACGAGAAGAAGGTCTACACCCTCCCCAAGTCGCTCGACGAGAAGGTGGCGGCCCTGCATCTCGAAAAGGTCGGCGCCAAGCTGACCAAGCTCCGTCCCGACCAGGCGAAGTACATCGGCGTGCCCGAGCTCGGCCCCTTCAAGGGCGATCTCTACCGCTACTGATCGACCCACAGGACGCACGCCGGGGGCAACGTGTTAAAAGTCGGCATCGGGAGCGCCGGTGCCGACTTTTTCTTTTTTCCTGCCTGACGAAGCCGCCACGGAGCGGCTGGGGGCGTCCCTCGCCGGGCGCCTGAAGCCGCGTGACGTCGTGGCCTTGCAGGGCGGGCTGGGTGTCGGCAAAACCACGCTGGCGCGTGCCATCCTGCGCGCCGCTTCGGGCGATCCGGCGCTGATCGTGCCCAGCCCGACCTTCACCCTGGTCGAGGTCTACGACACGCCGGTGGGCGTCTTCTGGCACTTCGACCTCTACCGCCTGGAGGAGCCGGAGCAGGTGTTCGAACTGGGCTGGGAGGAGGCGCGCGCCGACGGCGTGGCGCTGGTTGAATGGGCGGAACGGCTGGGCACGCTGCTGCCCCGCGAGCGGCTCACGGTGACGCTGGCCATGGAGGGCGACGGCAGGCGCGCCGATCTGCAGGGAGAAGCCCGCTTTGGCGGCCTCTGAACGCGACCGGCTGCGCGCCGATTTCGTCCGCCACGCCGGCTGGGGTGACGCCGACGAGCGGCTGCTGGCGGGCGACGCCTCGTTCCGCAAGTACTTCAGGCTTCGCCGGCCGAGCGGCTCGGCCGTCGTCATGGATGCCCCGCCGCCGCAGGAAGACGTGCGGCCGTTCGTGCGCATCGGCCGTCACCTGATCGGGCTCGGTCTCAGCGCGCCGGTGATCCATGCCGAGGACGAGGCCAACGGCTTCCTGCTGCTGGAAGATCTCGGCGACGACACCTTCGCCCGCGTGCTCGAAGCGGGTGGCGACGAAGGCGAGCTCTATACGCGCGCCACCGACGTGCTGGTCGTCTTGCATCATGCCGGCCAACGCGCGCCGTTGCCCGGCCTCGGCGCTTATGCCGGCGAGGCGCTGATCGATGCGGCGATGCTGCTGCCCGACTGGTATCTGCCCGCCGCCAGCGGCCGGCCGACACCGGACGAGGAGACGGCGGCCTATCGCGCCGCCTGGCGCGCCTGCCTCGCCAACCTGCCGGCGGCGAGCGACACGTTGCTGCTGCGCGACTACCACAAGGACAATCTCATGTGGTTGCCGGCTCGACCCGGCGTCATGGCCTGCGGCCTGCTCGATTTCCAGGATGCGCAGCAGGGTCACCCCTCCTACGATCTCGTCTCCCTGATCGAGGATGCCCGCCGTGACGTTTCGCCCGCCGTGCACGCCGCCTGCCTGGCCCGCTACCTCGACGAAACGGGGCTCGACAAAAAAGACTTCGGCACCGGTTTCGCCGTGATGGCGGCCCAGCGTCACGCCCGCATCATCGGGCTGTTCATCCGGCTGCTGAAGCGCGACGGCAAGCCCGACTATCTGCCCCATCTGCCGCGTGTCTGGCGGATGTTCGAGCGTTCGCTGCAACACGACGCTTTGGCGCCCTTGCGAGCCTGGGTCGACCGCCTGCTGCCGCCCGCCCGGCGGCGGATCGGTGCCGCATGAAGATCGACGCCGCCATGATCCTGGCGGCCGGCCGCGGCGAGCGCATGCGGCCGCTGACCGACACCCTGCCCAAGCCGCTGCTTCCCGTGGCTGGCCGCTCGCTGCTCGAGCGCTCGCTGGATCGACTGATCGCGCATGGCGTTACCAATATCGTGGTGAACGTTCACCATCTCGGCCAGCAGATCGCCGATCGAGTAAACGGGCGCGCCCGCATCGTCTACGAGGAGCGATTGCTGGAAACCGGTGGCAGCGTGAAGAACGCCCTGCCTCTGCTGGGCGCTGGCCCGTTCTTCGTGTTGAACGGCGACGGGCTGTGGCGCGAGACGTCCGGCACCATGCTGGAGCGGCTGGAAATGAAGTGGACTCCCGAACGCATGGATGCGTTGCTGCTGCTCCACCCCATTCACAAGGTGATCGGCCGCGAGGCGACGGATCGCGGCGACTTCTTCATCGAACCCGGCGGTCGCGCGCGCTATCGCGGCATTGCATCCTTGGCCCCCTATGTCTTCGCCAGCGTGTCGGTCTGCGACGCACGTCTGTTCCGGGACTCGCCGGAAGGCGCCTTCTCGCTGCTCAAGCTGTGGAACCAGGCAGAGGAGAAGGGCCGGCTGTTCGGCGTCTTCAACGATGGCGACTGGTTCCATATCGGCACGCCCGAGGCGCTCGCCGAAGCCGAACGCATGCTGGCATGACCAGCGTCTTCACCATCGGCATCGACCGCCGCTTCGCTGACGAGCTGGCGGCCGGCGTGCTGGCGCAGCATGGCGGCGATCCGCTGGCGCTGGCCGATGTGCTGATCCTGCTGCCGACGCGGCGCTCGGTGCGGGCCTTGCGCGAGGCCTTCCTGCGCGCGACGAACGGCAAGCCTACCCTGCTGCCGCGGCTGGCGCCGCTGGGCGACCTCGACGAAAGCGAGTGGGAGGTGGCGGCCGGCGACGGCAGCGCGCTCGCCCTGCCGCCCGCCATCGAATCGGCCGAGCGCGAGGCGCTGCTGGCGCGACTCGTTTCGGCCTTCAAGGACGACGAGGGCCATCCCATCGCCCAGTCGGCGGCGCAGGCGCTCAGGCTTGCGCGCGAACTCGGCCGGCTGCTCGACGAGCTGGCCATCGAGGGCGTGTCGTTCAGCCAGCTCGAAGGCCTGGTCGAAGGCAACTTCGCCAGCCATTGGCAGCGCACGCTGAAATTCCTCGCCATCGTCGGCGAGGCCTGGCCGCAGGTGCTGGCCGAACGCGGCCAGATCGACGCCATCGAACGGCGCACCCGGGCGATCCGGGCGCAGGCGGCACGCTGGCGCGCCGAGCCGCCCGCGACGCCGGTGATCGCCGCCGGCTCGACCGGCTCGCAACCCGCCACGCGCGACCTGCTGGCCGCCATCGCCCAACTGCCGCAGGGCGCGGTCGTGTTGCCGGGCCTGGACCGCGACATGGACGATGCAAGCTGGACGGAGCTCGACCAATCGCATCCGCAATACGGCTTGCGCGAACTTCTCGCGGCGCTGGATTGCGATCGCACCGACGTCGCCGACTGGCCGGGCGGCGGCGGTTCGGCGCGCCATCTGCTGATCACCGAACTGATGCGGCCGGCGGAGACCACCGAGGCGTGGTCGCGGCCCCCGACATCGTCGCTGGAGCATGTGACGCGTGCCGATTGCGCGACCGCCCATCAGGAAGCGCTGGTCGTGGCCCTCGCGTTGCGCGAGACGCTGAAGGACGAAGGCCGCACGGCGGCCCTGGTCACGCCCGACCGCGCGCTGGCGCGCCGCGTCGCCGCCGAACTCAGGCGCTGGAATGTCGACATCGATGACTCGGCCGGCGCGCCATTGGCCGACACGCCGCCGGCTGCCCTGTTGCACGCGCTGGTCGCGGCCGTCGACGAAGGCTTCGCGCCGGTCGCCCTGCTCGCCTTGCTGAAGCATCCGCTCTGCACCCTGGGCGGCGATCGTGCGGCGCTGCTCGATGCGACACGGCGGCTCGATCGCAAGTGCCTGCGCGGGCTGAAGCCCACGCCCGGCATGCCGGCGATCCGTGCTCACATCGCGAAGGCCAGGTTCGGCGATCCCACCGACCAGCGTGCCGTCGAGATGTTGATCGATCGACTCGATGCCGCGACGTCGGACCTTGCGGCATCGATGGCGAAAGCTGCTGCCCCCGCCGCTCTGCTCGACGCCACCATCGCCGCTGGCGAGGCGATCGCGACGGCCGAGACGCTGTGGTCGGGCGAGGCGGGCGAAGCGCTGGCCGACGCCCTCGCCCGCCTGCGCGCCGCATGGACCGGCCCCGACGAAATCGCGGGTGGCGAATGGCCGGCGCTGCTTTCCGCGATGCTCGAGCCAGAGATCATCCGCCCCCGCTTCGGCCGCCATCCGCGCCTGGCCATCTGGGGGCCGCTGGAAGCCCGCCTGCAGCGCGCCGACCTTCTGGTGCTGGGCGGACTGAACGAGGGGACGTGGCCACCCGCGGTCGAGACCGGACCGTGGATCAACCGGCCGATGCGCAGCGCGCTTGGACTGCCCCAGCCGGAGCGGCGCATCGGCCTGTCGGCTCACGATTTTGCCGCCGCGCTCGGCGCCGAGCGCGTGCTGCTGACCCGCGCCGAGCGCGAGGGCGGCGCGCCGACGGTGCCGTCGCGCTGGCTGGCGCGGCTCGACGCGCTGTTCGGCTACGAACCCGGCAGCGCCGCTGCCCCGCCGGAATACATCCAGCGCGGCCGCAGGAGCTACCTCGCCTGGGCCGACGCGCTTGATCGACCCGATGCCTATAAGCCATGGCCCCGTCCCGAAGCGCGGCCCCCGCTCGAGGCACGGCCGACGCGGCTCTCGGTGTCCAGCATCGAGCAGTGGCGCCGCGATCCCTACGGGCTCTATGCGCGGCGCATCCTGGGGCTGGAGGCGCTCGATCCGCTGGAGGCCGAGCTCGGCGCCGCCGACCGCGGCTCGGCGCTGCACGATGCGCTCGACGAGTTCCTGAAGGCCTATCCCTCCGGCCTGCTGCCAGCCGATGCGATCGGCCAGTTCGAGGCGCTGGGCGAGAAGCATCTCGAACCCCTGCTGGCGGCGCCTGCCGAACGCGCTTTCTGGTGGCCGCGCTTCCAGCGTCTGGCGCGCTGGTTCGTCGGCACCGAGAATGCGCGACGCGCGGCGGGCACCAGGCTGCTGGCGAGCGAAACGGACGGCGCTATCACCGTGGGCCCACCGGGCCGCCCGTTGCGCATCGAGGCGCGTGCCGATCGCATCGACGAGATCGAGCCCGGCGGCTGGGAGATCATCGACTACAAGACCGGCCGCGTCCCCTCGCCCAAGGAGCTGGAGGGACTGTTCGCGCCCCAGCTCCTGCTCGAGGCGACAATGGCCCAACAGGGTGGCTTCAAGGCAATCAAGGGCAAGGCGCGCGCCGTGCACCTCTCCTATTGGCAGGCCAACGGCTTGGGCAATGGCGGCGAGGTCAAGGAGATCAAGGATAGCGAACAGCTGGTCCCGGCGATGCTGGCGCTTGTCGCCAGGATGGCCGAGCACTTCGCCAATCCCGCGACGCCCTATGGCGCCCTGCCGTGGCCGGAATTCATCCCGCACTTCAACGACTACGCTCATCTCGAGCGCGTCGCCGAATGGTCGACCGCGGGCGGTGGCGAGGAATGAGCGCGGCGCTCGATCCGCTGGGGCTGGCAACCGACGCGCAGCGGCGCGCCACGACGCCGGGCCACTCGGCCTGGGTCGAGGCCAATGCCGGCACCGGCAAGACCAAGGTGCTGACCGATCGCGTGACGCGCCTGCTGCTGGACGGCGTGAAACCCGAGCGCATCCTGTGCCTCACCTTCACCAAGGCAGCCGCCGCCGAAATGCGCAACCGTCTGGCGACCCAGCTCGGACGCTGGGCGCTCGCCCAGCAGGCCCCGCTCGACGCGGAGGTCGAGCAGCTCATCGACCGCACGCCCGATCCGGCGGAGCGTGTCGCGGCGCGCCGCCTGTTCGCGCGCGTGCTCGATGCGCCGGGCGGCATCAACATCCTCACCATCCACGCCTTCTGCCAGGCGCTGCTCAAGCGCTTTCCGCTCGAGGCCGGCGTGGCGCCGGGCTTCGAGGTGCTCGACGAGGCCGAGGCGCAGACGCTGCTGCGTCACGCCCAGGACGATCAGATGGAGGCGCTGGCCCGCCGTGATGCGCCGCCTGCGCTGGTCGATGCGCTGGCCGCAGTGGCCAACCGGATCTCGATCGCCGAATACGCCGAGCTCATGGCCAGGCTCTTGAGCGAACGGGCCTGGCTGCTGGCTCGCATCGGCGACGAAGCGGGACTGCGGCGCGTGCGCGCGCGGCTGGCCGAGGAGATGGGCTGCTCGCCCGACGACACCGCCGACAGCCTGCGGACCAAGGCCTGCCTCGATGCCGCCTTCGATGCCGCGGGCCTGCGCGCCGCTGCACGAGCGTTGGCAAAGGGCACCAAGACCGATGTCGAACGCGGGCAGCAAATCGCCGAATGGCTGGCCGTCGCCGAAAACCGGCCGTCGCTCCTCACCGCCTATGCCAAGGCATTCTTCAAGGCCGACGGTGGGATTCAATCACGGCTCGCCACCAAGGCCGCGACGGCGGCGATGCCCGGCATCGACAAGGTGTTGCGCGGCGAGGCCGAGCGGCTGGCGCAAGTGCTCGATCGCGTCGCCGGCGCGGCGTTGGTCGACTACACCCTGGCGCTGCTGCGGCTCGGCCTCGACATCGCCGGCCGCTATTCCCGCGCCAAGCGGCGGCGCGCGGCGCTCGACTACGACGACCTCATCGTGGCGACGCGGCGCCTGCTGGAGAGTGCGGCCAGTGCCGCCTGGGTGCTCTACAAACTCGACGGCGGCATCGACCACGTGCTGGTCGACGAAGCGCAGGACACCAATCCCGACCAGTGGGAGGTGATCCGCCGCCTGACCGAGGAGTTCTTCGTGGGCGAGGGCGCGGTCGAGCGCAGCCGCACCGTGTTCGCCGTGGGCGACACCAAGCAGTCGATCTTCGGCTTCCAGCGCGCCGATCCGCGCAAGCTCAAGGAGATGCGCGAGTGGTTCGCCGAACAGAGCCGCATCGCCGAGCAGAGATTCGTGCCCGTCGATCTCAATGTCTCGTTCCGCTCGACGCCCGCCGTGCTCGATGCCGTCGATTGGGTGTTCGGCCAGGTCGAAGCGGCCCGCGGCGTCGCCGAACCTGGCGGCGTCAGCCATCTGCCCAGCCGGAAGAACGAGCCTGGCCGGGTCGAGCTATGGCCGCTGGTCAGCGCGCCCGAGGCCGAGATCGACACCACCGACCTGGAAGGTCCACGCGGCGCGCTGGCGCTGCCGCATGAGCGCCTCGCCCGCCTGATCGCCGTCCACGCCAAAAGCCTGATCGGCCGCGAGCAGCGCGCGCGCAAGGGCGAGCTGCTGCATGCCGGCCATTTCATGGTGCTGGTGCGGCGGCGCAACGAGTTCGTGAATGCGCTTGTGCGCGCGCTGAAGCGCGAGGGAATCGAGGTGGCTGGCGTCGATCGCCTGAACCTGGGCGAAGAGCTCGCGATCCAGGATCTTTTGGCCGCGGCGCGCTTCGTGCTGTTGCCGCAGGACGATCTCAATCTGGCGTGCCTTCTGAAATCGCCGCTGATCGGCCTCGGCGAGGAGCAGCTCTTCACCCTGGCGTGGAAGCGCACCGGCCATCTCTGGCGCGCCCTGCGCGAGCGCGCGGGCGATGCCGCCTTCGCCGCCGCTCATGTGCGGCTGTCGGCCTGGCTGAAGCGCGCCGACTACATCACGCCGTTCGATTTCTTCGCCGAGGCGCTCGGCCCCGAAGGCGGCCGCGTGGCCCTGCTGGAGCGGCTGGGCCGCGAGGCCGCCGACCCGATCGATGAGTTGCTGGCGCGCGCGCTGCAGTATCAGGGCGCCGAGGGAGGCTCGCTGCAAGGCTTCCTGCGCTGGTTCGAAGCGGGCGGCGGCGAGATCAAGCGCGATCTCGACCAGAACCGCCGCCGCGAGGTGCGCATCCTCACCGTGCATGCGTCGAAGGGACTGCAGGCGCCGATCGTCTACCTGCCCGACACGACCCGCGTGCCGCGCGACACCGAGCGCCTGCTGGCCGGCGCCGACGGCGAGGCCCGGCTCTGGCTGCCGCGCGCCGACGACGCCAACGAGGCCGCGCGCAGCTGGCGCGCCCAGGCGCGCGAGCGCGCGCTCGAGGAGCAGAACCGCCTGCTCTATGTCGCCATGACCCGCGCCGAGGATCGGCTCTATGTCGGCGGCTGGATCGGCGCGAAGAAGCCCGATCGTGGCTGCTGGTACGAGCGCATCGCGGCGGGGTTGCGGGCAAGCAGCGAGGCCGGCAGCGCCGTGCCGCGCCCGTTCGACTTCACGACGCTGCTCGGCCCGGAAGGCTGGTCGGGCGATGGCTACGAGCTCGCCAATGCCGGCCGCATCGAGTTGCCCGAACAGGCCGAATTGCCTCTGGAGGCGGCGGCCAAACTCGAACCGTGGGTGCGCCAGCCCGCACCGGCCGAACCCGACCCGCCGGCGCCGCTGGCACCTTCGCAACCGCTGCCGGACGAAAGTCGCTCGAGCCCGCGGGCTTTCAGCCCGCTGGCGCACGAAGACTCGCGGCGCTGGCAACGCGGCCGGCTGCTGCACGAACTACTGCGCCATCTGCCCGCGCTGCCGACCGCGGCGCGCGCGCCGGCGGCGGAGCGCTTCCTCGCCCATCCGGCGCATGGCTTGACCGATGAGGAGATCGCGCACTGGAGCGAGGAGGTGCTCGCGGTCACCGAAGCGCCGGACCATGCCGCTTTGTTCGCCGAAGGCTCGCGCGCCGAGGTGCCGCTGATCGGCACGGTGAAGACGCCGCGCGGCACCTTCACCGTCAGCGGCCAGGTCGACCGGCTGGCCGTGTCGGAGCGCGAAGTGCTGATCGTCGACTACAAGACCAACCGGCCGCCGCCGCAATCGGCGTCGGACGTGGCGCTCGCCTATCGCCGGCAGCTCGCGCTCTATCGCGCGCTGCTCGCCGGCATCTATCCCGGCCGTACGGTACGAGCGTTCTTGCTGTGGACGGCGGCGCCCTTGCTGATGGAAATCGATGCGGAAATGCTCAGCAAATCAATGCCTTACGCCGCCGCATCTTGACTCGTGCGGCTGCCGTTCCTAGCTTGGGGTTCAAGGGCGGCGCCGGTCCATCGACCGGCCTGTAGTGTTTTTGGGAGAACCCATATGACCGTCAAAGCAACCGATACCTCCTTCGAAGAGGAAGTCCTGAAGTCCGACACGCCCGTCC
>DATMKZ010000051.1:0-6033 GCA_035570795.1 Rhizomicrobium sp. | reverse complement strand
GATATACATCGCCGACGGGAAGGTGTCGTTCGACGACTGGGACATGTTGACGTGGTCGTTGGGATGGACCGGCTTCTTCGAGCCGAGCGGCGTGTTGCTGAGCTGGCAGCAGCGGTTGGAGATCACCTCGTTGACGTTCATATTGAACTGCGTGCCGCTGCCGGTCATCCAGACGTGGAGCGGGAACATGTCGTGATGCTGGCCGGCCAGGATCTCGTCGCAGACCTTCACGATCAGCCCGTGCGTCTGGTCGTCGAGCCGCTTGCCGTCATGGTTGGCGTTGGCCGCCGCCTTCTTCAGGATGGCGTAGGAAGTGATCATCTCGCGTGGGATGAGGTCCTTGCCGATGCTGAAATGCTCGAGCGAACGCTGGGTCTGCGCGCCCCACAGCTTGTCGGCCGGCACGTTCACTTCGCCGAGACTGTCGGTCTCCTTGCGGATGTCTGCCACGCGGCACCTCTTTGGTTGATGGGTCGACAGTAAGGAACACAGCGGACCGATGAAAGTCCCCAATTGATCAGTCGTGCGTCGGCCTGGCACGCAGCGATTTTAGGGTTCCGTGACGTTTCTTGTCGTCGAGGCGCCGCCGCTTGCTGGCCTTGGGTGTCCTGGTCTTCTTGCGCGGCACCGGCGGGCGGGCGGCGGCGCGGATCAGCGCCACCAGGCGATCGAGCGCCTCCTCGCGGTTGCGCTTCTGGCTGCGCTCGCCCTGCGCCACCAGCACCAGCACGCCGTCGCGCGTCAGCCGACGCCCGGCCAGCCGTTCCAGCCGCTGGCGCACGTCGTCCGGCAGCGACGGCGAATGGCGCACGTCGAAGCGCAGTTGCACCGCGGTCGATGTCGTATTGACGTGCTGGCCGCCCGGACCGGCAGCCCGCACGAAGGTCTCTTCGATCTCGCCCGGGTCGAGCGTCAGCGCGCCCGCGATCCAGATCGGCGCGGCTTTGGCCGCCGGCATCACTCGCGTCCGCCGGCCTTGCGCAGCATGGCCGCAATCGTGGTGTGCCCGGACTGGCGCGCATAGGCGACCGCCGTGCGGCCGGTGAAGTCCGCCGTGTTGGGGTCGGCCTTCTTGGCGAGCAGCGCCCGCACGATCTCGTCGTAGCCCGCCCGCGACGCCACCATCAGCGCCGTGACGCCCTGACGGGTCTGCACATTCGGCTTGGCGTTGCGCTTCAGCAGCATGTCGACCAGTTCACCGTCGCCGCGCTGCGCGGCATGAAACAACGACGTGTAGCCCTCTTTATCGGTGGCATCGACGATGGCGCCACCCTTCAGCAGGGTCTCGACCACGGCGCTTTGACCCGCGATCACGGCGACCATCAGAAGCGGCTGGCCCGACGTGTCGTTCTGGTTGGGATTCTCGCCTTTCAGCAGCGCCTGACGCACCTTCTCCTCGTCGCCCTCGCGCACCGCCTTGACGATGGGCTTGAGCTCGAACATGTCCTGCGCGCTCGCCATCCCGGCGGATGTCGCGAGCACCAGGCCGAGAAAGGCGCGGCGGATCATGAAGCCCTTCCTCGCGTCTCCTGGAAACGCACCTCGATGCGATCCCAGATCTGCGCTTCCAGCGAGACGCCGTCGAAACGGTTGATCTGCTGCAGGCCGGTCGGCGAGGTGACGTTGATTTCCGTGAGATAGTCGCCGATCACGTCGATGCCGACGAACAGCAGGCCGCGTCTGGCGAGCTCCGGTCCGATGATCTCGCACAGTTCCTTGTCGCGCTTGCTGAGCGTGTCCTTCACCGCCACGCCGCCGACATGCATGTTCGACCGCGACTCGCCTTCGGCCGGCACGCGATTGATGACGCCGACCGCCTTGCCGTCGATCAGGATGATGCGCTTGTCGCCCTTGCGCACCTCCGGCAGGTAGCGCTGAGCGATCACGGGCTCGCGGCTGCGCTGGGAGAACATTTCCAGCAGCGAGTTGAAGTTCTCGTCGTCGGGCCGCACGCGGAACACGCCGGCGCCGCCGTTACCGAACAGCGGCTTCAGGATGATGTCCTTGTGCTCGTCCCAGAAGGCGCGGATGGCGCGCGGGTCGGCGCTGATCAGGGTCGGCGGCATGACGTTGTCGAAATGCGTGACGAACAGCTTCTCCGGCGCGTTGCGCACACTCGCCGGATCGTTCACCACCAGCGTCTTGGGATGGATATGCTCCAGGATGTGCGTCGTCGTGATGTACGACATGTCGAACGGCGGATCCTGGCGCAGCAGCACGACGTCGATTTTCGACAGGTCAAGCATTTCCGCCGCGCCGAGGGTGAAATGGTTGCCCTTCTCGCGCCTGAGCTTCATCGGCTGGGCGCGTGCCATCACCTTGCGGTCACGGAAGACGAGCTCGCGCGGCGTGTAATGCCACACCGCGTAGCCGCGCCGTTCGGCCTCCAGTCCCAGAACGAAGGTCGAATCGCCGTCGATATCGATGGTCGACACATGGTCCATCTGGATGGCGACGTTGAGCTTCATGGGCGGATCCTAAGCGAAGGGGTCACGGGCAATGTTCGCGTCAGTTAAGCCCGCGACGCAATTCCTGCAACAGGGCCTGGGCCCGTCGGCGCAACGCGGAGTCACCCGTATTGCCTTCGATGTCGAGGAATCGCTGAAAGGCGGCAATCGCGGCGCGGCGCTTGTCGAGCCGTGCATTGAGTTGCCCGGCCTCGAACAGCAGCTCCGGCCGGTCCGGCGCAATCGCCAGCATGCGTTCGAGCGACTGGGCTGCGCCGGCCCAATCCTCGCGCTTGGCGAGCCGCAGACGGACATTGTTCTCGAGCCGCAGCAGCACGTCGCGGTCGGACACCGGGTCGAAATGCTGGGGGTGCAGCTCGGCGTCCGGTCCGAGCACCTGCCGCAGCAGGACGCGGAGGTCGGCGGCATCGCGCACCACGCCGTCGTGGAAGGGATCGACCACGTGGCGCGCGCCGTCGATGCCGACGCGGATCAGGAAATGGGCGGGAAACGCCAGCCCTTCGGCATCCCAGCCCTGCGCGCGGGCGGCGTGGAGGTAAAGGATCGACAAGGCCACCGGCAAGCCCTTGCGCCGCTCGATCACGCGCACGAGGTCGGCATTCTGCAGGTCGTCGTAGGAATCGGTGTCGCCACGGTAGGCATAGGACCGGGCGATGACCTCGGCGAGCTGTTCCGGCGCGGCGCCGCGCCGGCGCACCAGGTCGGCGAGAGCCGACGTCATGCTCGCGACGTGCTGGCGGAACGGCGAGAGGTCCGCTGCCCCGTGGCTGTGCAGGACACTCAGCGCCAGCGCCGCCTCGAGCAGATCGAGACGACCGCCGTCCGCGGCGCAAAGCGCGCGCAGCCGGTCGAGCCTCTGCTGGATATCCGGCTCACGGCCCGACAAGCATCACTCCGGCGGCTGCCACACGTCGGGCAGATGGCGCGGCCAAAGGCCCGTGACCAGCACGGCATCGAAGCGCACCGAGTGGGCGGCGTAGCGCGGATGGCGCGCCAGGAACAGGCTGGCGGCCCGCGCCACGCGGCCGAACTGCCGGCCGGCCAGGGCATCGGCGGCAGTCGGCATGTCGGCCCGCGCCTTGACCTCGACAAAGGCCAGGATGCCGCCGCGGCGCACGACGATGTCGATTTCACCGAGCTTGGTCTTGTAGCGCCGGGCCAGGATCGAATAGCCGGCGAGTCTCAGCCGCCATACCGCGCGCCACTCCGCGACATGGCCCAGCCGGTGGGCAGCCTGGCGGGTCTCGGTCGTCACGAGACCGCCTCGCGCTTCAGCTCGAGCGCGCGGGCATAGACGTCGCGGCGTTTGAGGCCATAACGCGCGGCGACCTCGGCGGCCGCATCCTTGACCGAGGCGCCGGCCATCGCCAAGCGCAGCGCCGCGTCGAGCCGTTCGGCCGCCGGCGCTTCGCTCTCGCCCGGCGGTCCGATCACCATGGCGATTTCTCCCTTCACCTCGGGGTGCAGGCCATAGTGCCGGGCAAGCTCGGTGAGCGGGCCACGGCGCACCTCCTCGAAGAGCTTGGTGAGTTCGCGGGCGATGGCGGCGGGCCGCGGGCCCAAAAGGTCGGCAAGGTCGACGAGCGAGGCGGCGAGGCGGTGCGGCGCCTCGAAGAACACCAGGGTAGCCGGCACCGCCGCGGCAGAGGCGATGGCCCGGCGGCGTTCGCCCTCCTTGGCGGGCAGGAAGCCGCCGAAGAAGAAGCGGTCGGTCGGCAGACCCGAGAGCGCCAACGCCAAGGGAACGGCAGAAGCGCCGGGCGCGGAGGTCACGACATGGTCCCCGGCGAGGGCGGCGCGGACCAGGCGATAGCCGGGATCCGAGATCAGCGGCATGCCGGCGTCGGAGACCAGCGCCACCCGCTTGCCGGCGGCGAGCGCCCGCACGATCCGCGGCTCGGCGGCATCCTGCGTGGCATCGGAGTAGGCCACGGTGGGAGCGGCGATGCCGTAGTGGCTGGCGAGCTTGGCGAACACACGCGTATCCTCGCAGGCGATCAGGTCGGCCTCGCGCAGCACGTCGAGGGCGCGCAACGTGATGTCGCGCAGGTTGCCGATCGGCGTGGCAACAATATGCAGCCCCGGTACCAGCGGCGGTGGTTTACGCGACGCCTGCCCATCGCTAGCTTGTGATCGCTCGTTGCCGTCCATCTGCAGCCGTTCGCCGGAGTTTCGCGCCGATGCGCCAGTCCTTCTTTGCGCTTGCCACCGCCGCTTTTCTGCTGGGAGCGTGCGGCGAGCAACCCCAGACTAGCACGCCGGCCGCCCCGCCCACGACCGTCAAGGCGTCGGTGGGCTCACCGGTCACACCGTCAGGCAAGACGCGCATCGCCCTCCTGCTGCCGCTGAGCGGTGGGGCGGCCCCGATCGGCCAGGCCATGCAGCAGGCCGCCGAAATGGCGCTTTTCGACACCGGCGCCAAGGAATTGGCGCTGGCCGCCTACGACAGCGGCGAGAGCGCCGAGACCGCCATGGAGGCCTACCGCAAGGCGCGCACCGACGGCGTGGCGATGGTGCTGGGGCCGCTGTTCGGCACGTCGGCCAAGGCCCTGGCCCCCCTGGTGGCGCAAGGCGGCGCCAACGTCGTGTCTTTCTCCAACGACGAATCCGCCGCGCAGCGCGGCGTCTGGATCATGGGCATCGCGGCCCCGCCGCAGGTGCGCCGGGTGGTCGATTATACCGTCGAGACCGGCATCAAGCGCTTCGCCGCCTTCGCGCCGCAGACATCCTACGGCGAGCAGATGGTCCGCACGCTCGAAGGTCACGTTTCCATGCGCGGCGGCACCATGGCCGGGGTCGAGCTCTACGACCCCAACAGCGCCGACCTCGTGACGTCCGCCAAGCGTCTTGCCGGCGCGCTCAAAGGCGATGGCAAGCTCGCCATCCTGGTGCCGGTGGCCCCGCCCCGCCTGTCGACAGCCCTGTCCGCCCTGGCCGCCGCCGGCCTCGACAACAAGTCCGTCCAGTTCATCGGCACCGGCGTCTGGGATGTGCCCAATGTCGGCTCCGACGCCATGGCGCGCGGCGCCTGGTATGCGGCGCCCGATCCGGCGCGGCGCGCCGACTTCGAGCGCCGCTTCGTCGCCACCTATGGCCGGCCGCCCAACCGTCTGGCGACGCTCGCCTATGACGGCGTGGCGCTCGCCGGCAATCTCGCGCGGCTGAAGCCGGGCGGCGATTTTTCCGCCGAGGCGATCACCAATCCCAACGGCTGGTCGGGGGTCGACGGCATCTTCCGCTTCCTGCCCGATGGCCGGTCGGAACGCGCCCTGGCCGTGATCGAGGTGCAGGGCAACCGCGGCACGGTCGTGAGCCCGGCCCCCACCACTTTCGTCCGTCCGACGAACTGAGCGACATGCCGGCCCTGCCCCGCGCCATCCTGTTCGATCTCGACGACACGCTGATCCGCGCCTACGCCCAGCCGGAGGATGCCTGGCGGCGCCTGCTCACGGTGTTCGCCGCGCACCTCGACGCGCACGATGCCGAGGCGATCGAACGGGTGCGCTTGGCCGTCATGGACGAGGCGCGCGCCTTCTGGTCCGACTCGCAGGCCGCGGCCAAGTGG
>DATMKZ010000050.1:0-12519 GCA_035570795.1 Rhizomicrobium sp. | reverse complement strand
CCTATCGGCTGGGCATCCCGGGCGTGGTGCCGGACGGGATGGTGACGATCACGGCGGACAACGCGGCGGCACTGGCCGACGCCGAGCGCGAAGTCACCCGGATCGGCGAAGGCTATCCCCTGCCCTTTTCCCTGATGACGGTGCGGTCGGACGACTCCGATCTGCCGCTGTGCCCGCCCGGGACAGCGTATGCGGCGTGCGCGCCGCCCTGACCATCCGATGACAAGGGGGCCATGTGTGACAAACATGGCCTTTGGTCTAGTCGCCCGACATTTCAGACACACATAGAGTGTATCTTTGGTGTTGGTGCGGCTGCGCCCGCTTTCCGCGCGTTGTCGCTTCCGGATAAGCTTGGGACCATGGTTATGAAGAGACTTCTGCTTGCCGCCGCGGCGCTCGCGGCCCTCGCCCCTCCTGCCGATGCGCAGCGCTCGCGCTACGATGTGCAGACCATCAATTTCGACCTGTGGTGCCAGGAGACGCAGCACCTGCCGGCCGACCGCTGCGACAAGCGCCTGCCGTCCGACGAAGCCGATTTCGAGGACTACCGCGCCAAGGTCGAGAAGTACGAAATTCCCTATCTCCAGGGCAAGGAAACCGGCGCCCAGCTCGACCGCACCATCCTGCACAACGATCCGGTCGACAATCCGGTGACCCAGAACCCGGCGGCCGCCCAGCAGAAGCCGGTCGACCCCACCGTCCCGCCGCAGCCCTGACCACCCCGCACCCGATCCGTCCGACGCCTTAAATCTTTTTCATTGCCCCTTGCACTCTGTGATACAGAGCTTATTACTCTGTAGTGCAGAGTTCTCGGTGATGCAGCAATGACCATCGATCCCGGCGAGGCCGGCGCCCTTCTGAAAAGCGTCGCCGGCGCCGAAAAGCGCACCCGCGAATTCCTCGTCTATGCCCGCGCCGGCGACTACATGATCCTGTGGGGCGTCTTGTGGGCGATCGGCTACAGCTGCGAAACCTGGGCCTGGCAATACAGCCACACGCTGTGGCTGACGCTGGACGCGATCGGCCTCGCCGGCACGTCGCTCATCACCTGGCGCGCCAGCCGCGCCCTGCGGCCCGACGTCTCGCATTTCCTCTTCCTGCGGCCGCTGCTCGCCGCCTGCGTGCTGTTCGGCTTCGGCACGCTGTGGATCTGGCTCGCCAGATTCGGCGTGCGCGAGCAGGCCGCGTTCTGGCCGACCTTCTGCGGCGTGCTGCTGTTCGTCTTCGGCCTGTGGGCGGGACGCACGCTCTGCATCGCCGCGGCGCTGATCGTGGCGCTGACGCTGGCGGGCTATTTCGGGGTCGGCGTCTGGTTCGATCTCTGGCTCGCCGTCACCTGCGGCGGCGCGCTGATCCTCGGCGGCATCTGGCTGAGGCGCTGAGATGGCCGACGAGATCATCCACCAGTCGACGCGCCTGAAGATCATGTCGTCGCTGAACGTGCTCAGCCGCAATGATTGGCTGGAATTCACGCGGCTCAGGGCGATCCTGGAGACCACCGACGGCAATCTCGGCGCCCATCTCGAGACGCTTGCCAAGGCCGGCTACATCGCCATCGACAAGCGCTTCGAAGGCAAGCGGCCGCAGACCCGCATCAAGGCGACGGCCGCGGGACGGCGCGCCTTCGCCGACCACGTCGCCTATCTGCGCGCCATTCTCGACGCCAACCCCGATTGAACCGGACCTTTCCCATGCGCAATCTGACCGAAGCCCTCAAACCATTGCTCGCCGATCTCGCCTCGACGATCTTCTTCACGGCGCTGCTGGCGATAACCGGAAACGTCTACCTGGCGACGGGCGTCGGCATCGCGGTCGGGATCGCACAGGTCGCGATCCAGAAGCTCCGCGGCAAGCCCATTGCGGCGATGCAGTGGATGAGCCTGGCGCTCGTCCTGGTGTTCGGAACGCTGACGCTCTACTTCCACGATCCGCGCTTTGTGATCGTCAAATTCACCGTGGCAAAGATCGCCATCGGCGCGGTGATGCTGAAACCCAACTGGATGAGCCGCTACCTGCCCAGGATCGTCACCGACACCCTGTCGGTGCGCGCCCTCACCGTCTACAGCGCCATGTGGCCGGTGATGATGTTCGGCCTTGCCGCCGCCAATCTCTATATCGGGCTTGAGATGAGCCTCGCGGCCTGGACCTGGTTCCTCGCCACCGTGCCGACGGCCGCGCCCTGGATCCTGTTCGGCCTGCAATACCTGGCGATCCGCATCCATGTCCGCGGCATCCTGCGCCGCCGGGCCACGCTGGCGCCCGCGTGAGACGCGCCGGATGCTGACGGTCTTGGCCTGCCTCGTCCTGGCGATCGTGCTGGCCTTCGCCGCCGTCATCGCTTTCAGCGCGCCCAAGTCCCTGCCGCCGATGGCAAGCGTGTCGAACGCTTTCGAAGGCGTCGACTTCCAGGACCTGCCGCCGAAGCAGCTTTTCGCGGCGCGCGACGGCGAGAAGCTCGCCCTTCGCGCCTATCCGGGCGATCCCTTGCGGATCGCGATGCTCATCCACGGCTCCGCCGGCACCAGCGCCAGCATGCATCCGCTGGCGCGCGCGCTTCAGGCGCACGGCGCGACCGTCTATGCCCTGGGCATGCGCGGCCATGACGGCACCGGCCGCAGCGGCGATATCGCCTATATCGGCCAGCTCGAAGACGATGTGGTGGATTTCGTCAGGACGCTGGGCCCGCGCCCGCCCGGCCAGCACCGCACGCTGCTGGGCTTCTCCTCCGGCGGCGGCTTCGCGCTGCGCTTCGCAGGCGGGCCGAATGGCGCGCTGTTCGACCGCCTCATCCTGGTGTCGCCGCAATTTCCCTACCATGCGCCGACCTCGCGTCCCGATGCCGGCGGCTGGGTCTCGCTCGCCCTGCCGCGCATCGTCGCCCTGACGGCGCTGAACCGGATCGGCATCGCGGCGTTCAACGCCCTGCCCGTCCTGGCGCTGGCGGTCGATCGCAAGCGCCTGGCGCAGACGCAGCTGACGCCGGTCTATTCCTTTTCCATGCTGCGCAGTTTCGCGCCCGGCGACGATTATCTCGGCGATGTCCGGCGCGTGAACGGGCCTCTCGACGTCTTCGTCGGCGCCAGCGACGAGATCTTCCGCGCCGAGCACTATGCGCCGCTGCTGAAGCCGGTGCGCCCCGAAGCGCGCGTGACGGTGGTGCCCGGCCTCGGCCACATGGACATGACGATCAAGCCGGCGGCGCTGGACGCTATCGCGGCCGCGCTTGGCTAGACCGGCGCCAGCCGTCCCAGCCCCTTGCCCAATGTCTTGATCAGGTCGAGGGCTGCTGCGTCGGCGAAGTGCACCGTCGCGGCCGGCCGCGACTGCGAGACCACCAGCCGCAGATGCGGCGCGCGCGGATGATTGCGCAAGGAGGTCAGGCCGGGCGGCGGCGGGGGCGGCGGCGGCAGGTTGTCGTGGGACGGCAGCGGCTCGTCTTCGCGCACCAGCTGCGAAGCAGCGAGGCGCTGGAAGGCGATGGGCTTGCCGGCGAGCAGGCTCTGGTCGGAGAGCACCTGGATCATGCCGATGAAGCGCGTCGGCTCTTCGCCGTTGAAGCTGACGGGGCAGAGAATGGTCTCGAGCTCGACCATGCCGCAATCGGCGGTCGCGCCGATGGAGGAGAGGCAAACCGGCTGGCGCAAGGTCAGCGCCTGGCGCAGCAGCGAGGCGAGCGCGATGGAGGACTGCGCCTCCCAATGGGCGAGGAAGCCGGTGCCTTTGAGCTCGAAGCCGAAGCGTTCGCACAATCCCGTGCCCGCGAGGCGGTAGATCGGGCGCGCGGGGTTCTCGACGTCGAGGATGAAGACCGAAGACAGCATGCGCTTGATGGCGCGCGGATCGATGTCGGTCTGGTCGGGGACGGCACGGCCCTTCCGCAGGCGACTCCAATATCCGACCAGCAGATGGCTGTTTCTGTGTTTCATGGCCCCAATCGTCCCGTTCGCGTTCGGCGTTTCCCGTTTCGGAACGCCGGTTGGCTGTTGGCAAGTCAGGAGAGCGAGGAACGTGCCAGTGGCGGCGACGGCTCAGCCGTTCGCCCACGGGCCGCGCGGGTCGACGGGTCCGAAATAGGGTACGGCGCGCGATTTGAGCAGCGGCGTCAGCAGCAAGCCGGCCGCGAAGCCGCCGACATGCGCCCACCACGCCGTACCGGGCTCGGCGGCCGGCGTCAGCACGGCGGCGACCAGCTGCAGCGCGAACCAGATGCCGACCACCCATACGGCGCGCAGCCGGAACGGATAGAACATCACCAGCAACGGCACGATCACGCGCACCCGCGCGCGCGGATACAGGAGCATGTAGGCCGCCAGCACGCCCGAGATCGCGCCCGAGGCGCCGACCAGGGGCGCGTGCGACGCGGGATCCATCGCCACCATGATCAGCGCCGCGGCGATGCCGCAGACGAAATAGAACAAGGTGAATTTCACATGTCCCATCGCGTCCTCGATATTGTTCCCGAAAATCCACAGATAGAGCATGTTGCCCGCGATATGCAGGAAGCCGGCATGCAGGAACATCGAGGTCAGGATCGTGACCCAGATCGGGATGCCCAGGGCGGCCGCCGGCGCGGCGTCGGGATGGCTGAAGGCGTTCGGCGTAAAGCCCAGGACCGTCAGGGCGCGGTCCATCGCGGCGCCCAGCGACAGCTCCCAGGCGAAGGCGAGCGCGCATAATACGATCAATGCGACGGTAACCACCGGCTTCAGCCGCGCCGGATTGTCGTCCGAGATCGGGATCATGGCCGAGGTCCCGCCGCGCCCGCCGCGCCGCCTGTGCCAGATCGGGGCGGTCGCGGCGCCGTTTCCCGCGCCCCCGCTGGCACAAATCGTGAAGCAAAGGACGTTGTCATTGAGGCTTTGTCCGCGGGACCGGCACTTGCCGGCCGCCGATGATTAAGCCAGCCGGATCGAAGGAGCCATAGCATGTCGCGCCAGACCAACAGCCTCATCGCCGCGCTGACCAGCGCCGCCCTGACGCTCGCGCCCCTCTCCCCGGCCCTGGCCGGCAACATGGGCGGCAGCTATGGCGGCGGCGGCATGAGCCATGGCGGCTCCACCCCGAACTGCCCCAACATGGGCGGCAACCATGGCGGCAATCACGGCAGCAACATCAACATCAACAAGAACATCAACATCTACAAGCCGGTGCTGATCAACAAGAACATCAACATCGATAAGAACATCAATATCGACAAGAACATCAACATCAACAAGAACGTGGTGATCAACAAGAACGTCGTCATCAACAAGGTGAACGCGTTTTCGTCGGCGGAAGCGTCGGCCTTCGCGACGGCGGCCTCGGCGGCCCAGGCCGGCGCGGCGGCGCAGACCATCGTCTATAGCGGCAGCTATCAGATCATCAACTACAACAACCACGGCGGCGGCGGCGCCATCGCGATCGCGGCGGCGCATGCCGGCGGCGCCTGCCACATGCAGGAAGCCACCGTCGTCAAGTCGATCCATGCCGTCTGCGTCTCCTACGAGGGGCGCGAATTTCCGGCCTCGCACATGATCGGCGAAACCTGGATCGACACGGGCTACGAAGGCGAGATCGCGCGCTGCATCCCGGGCTCGCACCTCAAGATCGTGATCGGCGACGTGCTGCAGTCCGACCAGGGGCTCGCCGGCACCTACGATCACGGCCAGGTCCTGATGTGCGGCGATCATGAAGCGCTGCGCCACTTCAAGGACGGCATGGTCAAATGCGCCCCCGCGGTCCCGGTTCCGGACTGCACCGAGCGCACCAATCTGCGCCGCTGGGGCACGGGCGACTTCTTCTTCTCCTACCGCACCCAGGTCTGCGTCAGCGAGAACCACACCGCCGAGACCACCGCCACCGAGACCGAAGTCGGCGGCATGAGCCTCGACGGCGGCGTCGGCGACAGCTCGGGCAACTGATCGGCGCATACCGGATCGGTCGGCGTCCCTCTGCTGCGCATGAGGATTTGACGAGGCTCCCCGTTCCGAAAAGGGCGGGGAGCACCCTTTTTCCAAACCCTTCCTTAAGCCAAAGATCGGACCATGGGCGCGAACTCCGCGCCATGGTCCGTTTCGTGACGGCACGCCTGCAATCGCTCCTGCTCGCCATCGTCGCCGCCGCCGCGGCGGCCGACGTCGCATGGGCGAGCGCGCAGCATTTCGACATCGATGCGCGCGCCTACGGCCTTCTCGCCCTGCTCAGCCTCGCGCTCGCGGGCGGCGGCCTGTTCTACGACCGCATCCGCAAGGACGAGCGCCTGGCGGCGATGCTGCTCGGCACCAGCTTCCTGATCGCCATGTCGGCGAGCTTCAGCGTGCTCAATTACCTGCTCCTCACCGTCGCCGGAGCGCGCATCGACGCGCCGCTCGCGACCCTCGACCGCGCGCTCGGCGTCGACTGGCCGGCGCTGATGGCATTCGTGGCGCACTATCCGCGGGCGAACATGGTGCTGCAGCTGATCTACGTCTCGGTGCTGCCGCAGATCGCGGTCCTGATCCTGGCGCTGGGCTTCCTGGGCCGGCCGGACCAGATCTACCGCCTCTGCCTTTCGGTCGCCGCCGGCGCCGCCGTCGCCATCGCGGTGTGGGCCGTCGCGCCGTCCTTCGGCGCCTTCAGCGTCTACGACCTGCCGGCGAACGTCTCGAGCCACCTCGCGCTGGCGCTCGACGGCCGCTACGCGCACCAGCTCGTCGGCCTGCTGGCGAACGGCCCGGGCCGCATCGCGCCCGGCGCCGCCAAGGGGCTGATCGGTTTTCCGTCATATCACGCCGTGCTGGCGCTGCTGGTCGTGTGGTATGCGCGGCCGCTGCCGGTGCTGCGCTGGCTCGCGCTCGGCATCGACGCCGTCGTCCTCGTCGCGACCCCGATCCAAGGCGGTCACCATGTCGTCGACGTGCTGGCCGGCTTCGCCGTCGCGGCGCTCGCGGTCTGGTTCGCCGCTGCCGCGGCGCGTTTCGCGGCCCGCGCGCGCGGCCAGATCGCCCTGGACGCACAACCCCAAAGCCTGTGAAGACCCTGCGGCAAACCTAGCGCAGAGCGCCGCCGGTCCCCGGCTTGCACGCCCAAGACCCCCTGCTATTGTGCCGCGCATTCCGCCATCGCAGCCTGAGGTTTCCCATGAACATTCACGAATATCAGGCCAAGGAGGTTCTGCGCGGCTTCGGCACGCCCGTGCCGCGCGGCAAGGCCGCCTTCACGGTCGAAGAAGCCGTCGCCGCCGCCAGGGAGCTCGGCGGACCGGTGTGGGTGGTCAAGGCGCAGATCCACGCCGGCGGCCGCGGCAAGGGCGGCGGCGTCAAGGTCGTCAGGTCGATCGAAGACGTCGAGAAGGAAGCCAGGCGCATGCTCGGCATGACGCTGGTCACGCACCAGACCGGCCCGCATGGGCGTCTTGTGAAACGCCTGTACATCGAAGACGGCTCGGCGATCGAGCGCGAGCTTTATCTCTCCGCCCTCGTCGACCGCGAAACCTCGCACATCGCCTTCATCGCCTCGACCGAAGGCGGCATGGACATCGAAGCGGTGGCGCACGACACGCCGGAAAAGATCAAGACCTTCCAGATCGAACCGGCCGCCGGCTACAGCCCCTATGTCGGCAACAACATCGCGAGCGCCCTGAAGCTCAAGGGCGACCAGGCCAAGCAGCTCGGCGCCGTCATCAAGTCGATCTACGACGCGTTCATCGCCAAGGACATGAGCCTGCTGGAGATCAACCCGCTGGTCGTGACCAAGGACGGCAAGGTCGTCTGCCTCGACGCCAAGATCAATTTCGACGACAACGCGCTCTACCGCCACAAGGACATCCAGGCGCTGCGCGACCTCGACGAGGAAGACCCCGCCGAGGTCGAAGCCAGCAAATACGACCTCTCCTACATCAAGCTCGACGGCGAGATCGGCTGCATGGTCAACGGCGCCGGCCTCGCCATGGCGACGATGGACATCATCAAGCTGTACGGCTCCGAGCCCGCCAACTTCCTCGACGTCGGCGGCGGCGCCACCAAGGAAAAGGTCACCCAGGCGTTCAAGATCATCGTCAGCGATCCCAATGTGAAGGGCATCCTGGTCAACATCTTCGGCGGCATCATGAAATGCGACATCATCGCGGAAGGCATCATCGCCGCCGCCAAGGAGGTGTCGCTGAAGGTCCCGCTGGTGGTGCGCCTCGAAGGCACCAATGTCGAGCTCGGCAAGAAGATCCTCGCCGATTCGGGCCTGCCCATCCTCTCCGCCAGCGACCTCGCCGACGCGGCGCAGAAGATCGTCAAAGCCGTCAAGGAAAAGAAATAATGTCCATCCTCGTCGACAAGAACACCCGCGTCATCTGCCAGGGCTTCACCGGCAACCAGGGCACGTTCCATTCGGAGCAAGCCATCGCCTACGGCACCAGGATGGTCGGCGGCACCTCGCCCGGCAAAGGCGGCTCGACGCATCTGAACCTTCCCGTGTTCGACACCGTGCGGGAGGCGGTCGAGAAGACCGGCGCCACCGCCACTGCGATCTACGTCCCGCCGGCCTACGCCGCCGACGCCATCCTCGAAGCCATCGACGCGGAGATCGCGCTCGCCGTCTGCATCACCGAAGGCATCCCGGTGCTCGACATGGTCAAGGTCAAGCGCGCGCTGCAGGGCTCCAAGACGCGTCTGATCGGGCCCAACTGCCCCGGCGTCATCACGCCCGACGAATGCAAGATCGGCATCATGCCCGGCCACATCCATCGCCGCGGCAAGGTCGGCATCGTCTCGCGCTCCGGCACGCTGACCTATGAGGCGGTGGCGCAGACCACGGCGGTGGGCCTCGGCCAGTCGTCCTGCGTCGGCATCGGCGGCGATCCGGTGAAGGGCACCGAGCACATCGAAGTGCTGGAGATGTTCCTGCGCGATCCCGAAACCGAATCCATCATCATGATCGGCGAGATCGGCGGCAGCGCCGAGGAAGATGCCGCCGACTTCATCAGGCACAACAAGACCAAGAAGCCGACGGTCGGCTTCATCGCCGGCGTCACCGCGCCGCCGGGCCGCCGCATGGGCCATGCCGGCGCCATCATCTCGGGCGGCAAGGGCGATGCGAACTCCAAGATCGAGGCGATGAAGTCGGCCGGCATCCGCGTCTCGCTCAATCCCGCGGCGCTCGGCACCACGCTGGTCGAACTGCTCAAGGGCCATTGACCAACCCGCATCTCAGCCAATTGCCGCCGGCCGCGAAATTGCTCGGCCGCGAGGTCTTGCGCATCGACGAAGACGGCACGGCGCATCTGCGCTTCTTCGCGCCGCCGGAGTTCGCCAACCGTCACGGCACGGTGCAGGGCGGACTGGTCTCGGCGATGCTCGATTCCGCCACCATGACGCCGCTGCTGGCGCAGCTCGCGCAAGACCGCATCGCCCTGACCGTGAAGCTGGAAACCGAATTCCTCCGCCCGGCGCCGCTCGGCGAACTCACCGCCCGGTCCTGGCTGCTGACCCGCGACGAGCGCGGCGCCACCACGCGCGGCGAATTGCTGGGCCCGGGGGGCACCGTCGTCGCAGCCGCCACCGCCACCTTGCGCATCCTGCCGCGCCGACCCTGATCAATCCGTCGCCGGCGCCGCGCGCGCAACCGTCCGGCCGCGCAGCCAGGTCTGAACCGGCCGCTCGAAGAGATTGTAGCTGAGCGCGCCGAGCCCGATCAGCGCCGCGTAGAACGCGATCATCACCCAGCCCTGCATGAAGAATTGCGGCGCCAGCGACAGCCGCGCGGCGATCAGCGCCAGCGCCAGCTGCAGCGGAAAATGGATCAGATAGGTCGCGTAGCTGATGTCGCCGAGGAAACCGAGCCCCGCGGCCCAGCGTCCCCTCGGCTGCTGCAGCGCCAGCGCCAGGACCGTCAGCGGACACAGCACGAAATCGAAGCCGATGAGGAACGCGACATTGCTCTCGCCGCCGGCAAGCCACGAACTCTCCCGATAGAGCAGCGCGAACAGCACGGCCCACAGGGCGAGCACCGCAAGGCCGAGTCCGCGCGCGATCGTCCCTACCCGCGCATGGACGCGCAGGACGCGCCAACAGCCGACCATCGCCCCGCCCATGAAGAAGCCGATCTCCGCCCGCGCGATATGCTCGTCCAGCCACAGCAGCGGCACGGCCGCCAGCGCGAGCAGCAGGGCCGGCCAGCCGGCGCGCAGGCCGAGCCGGCAGCCTGCGAAGAAGACCACATAGAGCAGCGCCTCGAGCGACACCGACCAGGTCGGCCCGTCGAAGCTCTGCGGCGACCCCGGCCACCAGTTCTGCACCAGGAAAACATGGCCCACGAAATGCGCCGCGTCGTTGTCCTGGTAGATGAAGAATCGGCCATGCGCGCGAAAGAACAGCGCTTGCAGCGCCGCCACCACGAGCAACAGGACGACGTGCAGCGGATAAAGCCGCGAGAACCGCAGCAGCGCGAAGCGCCCGCCGCGAACCTGGCGCGTGCGGATCGCCTCGCCATACAGCCAGAAGAACACGAAGCCGGAGAGCACGAAGAACACGTCGACCGCCGCCCAGCCCTGCACATAGAGCGGCTTGAGGAGCGCGAACGCCGGCTGCATCTGCCGCGTCCAGCCGTCCTGCCAGTCGCCGCCGATCGCGAAGAAATGTTGCCAGTGCCAGACCACCACCGCCAACGCAGCGACACCGCGCAGGCCGTCCAGCGAGGTCAGTCTCTTGGGCTCCATGCCGGTTCCTATACCGGCGGCGCCCGCGCGGGCCAGCCCGCAGGTCGCAATCCGAACATGTTGAACCCATATTTAACCGTAAGAAGCGTTGAATTGGCGCCCCAACGGCGCTACACGCCACGCCTTCCGGCCCTGGGCCGCAAACGGATCGGGCAGGACCCAACAAGTCCACCCCTAAATACTTGAAATGACAAGCCAATCTTCGTCGGATCGCCTGAATCGCAGCTCCAACGAGGTGCTCGAAGCGACCTCCTTTCTGTCCGGCACCAACGCCGCCTTCGTCGAGTCGCTTTACGCCCAGTACCTCGAAAATCCCGACGCGGTGGAGCCCAGCTGGCGTGCCTATTTTTCGGGCCTCGGCCAGAACGCCCTGTCGCCGACGCAGCTCGGCCGCGGCCCCGCCTGGCGGCGCGACAAGAAGCCCGAGCTGGCCCATGGCGACCTCGTCGGCGCTCTCACCGGCCAGTGGCCGGCGCGCAAGGGCGAGGCGAGCGAAGCCGATCTGCACAAGGCGGCGCAGGATTCCATCCGCGCCATCCAGCTTGTCCGCGCCTATCGCGTTATCGGTCATCTCGAGGCCGATCTCGATCCGCTCCAGATCACGCCGAAGCAGCCGCATCCCCAGCTCGAACCCACCTTCTACGGGTTTCACGCCGAGGATCTCGACCGTCCGATCTTCACCGACGGCGTGCTCGGGCTCGCCACCGCGACGCCGCGCCGGATCGCCGAGATCCTCAAGCGCACCTATTGCGGCCGCATCGGCTACGAGTTCATGCACATCAACGACGCCGAGCAGAAGGACTGGCTGCAGCGCCGCATCGAAGGCCCCGACAAGGAGATCGTTTTCTCGCCGGAAGGCAAGAAGGCGATCCTCAACAAGCTGGTCGAGGCCGAAGGCTTCGAGAAATTCGGCGGCTTGCGCTTCCTCGGCACCAAGCGCTTCGGCCTGGACGGCGGCGAGGCCATGATCCCGGCGCTGGAGCAGATCATCAAGCGCGGCGGCTCGCTCGGCGTGAAGGAGATCGTCATCGGCATGGCGCATCGCGGCCGGCTGAACGTGCTCGCCAACGTCATGAACAAGCCCTATCGCCAGCTGTTCCACGAATTCTCCGGCGGCAGCGCCAACCCGTCCGAGGTGCAGGGTTCGGGCGACGTGAAATACCACCTCGGCGCCTCGTCCGACCGCGTCTTCGACAACCATCACGTCCACCTGTCGCTGACGGCGAACCCGTCGCATCTGGAGGCCTCCGATCCGGTCGTGCTCGGCAAGGCGCGCGCCAAGCAGCAGCAGCTCGACGACTGCGAAACGCGCGCCAGCGTCATGCCGCTGCTGCTGCATGGCGACGCGGCGTTCGCGGGGCAAGGCGTGGTCGCGGAATGCTTCGCGATGTCGGGCACCAAGGGCTTCAAGACCGGCGGCACCATCCATTTCATCATCAACAACCAGATCGGCTTCACCACCTCGCCGGCCTTCTCGCGCTCCTCGCCCTATTGCACCGACATCGCGCTGATGGTGCAGGCGCCGATCTTCCATGTGAACGGCGACGATCCCGAAGCGGTGGTGCATTGCGCCCGCATCGCGACCGAGTACCGCCAGCTGTTCCACAAGGATGTCGTGATCGACATGGTGTGCTACCGCCGGTTCGGCCACAACGAGACGCTGGAGCCGACCTTCTCCCAGCCCCTGATGTACAAGGCGATCAAGGACCACCCGACCACGCTGCTGCTCTACAGCAGGAAGCTGGTCGACGAGGGCACGCTCACCCAGGCCGAGGCCGACGCGATGCTCAAGGCGTTCATGACGCGCCTCGACGAGGAGCTGACCGCGTCCAAGACGCACAAGCCCGAATCCG